>CAYGJL010000006.1:18030-86291 GCA_964350145.1 uncultured Gemmatimonadaceae bacterium | reverse complement strand
CTTTACGAAATCTCGACGCGTCGTCATGTGAAGTACCTCTCGATGTGTACTGGCTACTCAAACCGCGTCGCTAAGACTCGTAAAGTTGAAGTCGCGAGCCTTGATCGGCGGCACGATCACCACTCCCCCGCCCTGGCCGCTCTCGCTCGAGTTGACACGCATCGGCATGCCCATCGCCTCGATGTTGTTGAGCATGAAGACCGGCGACTCGTTCCAGCGGAAGTTCTTGATCGCCTGCGTGATCCTGCCGTTCTCGACGAGGAACGTCCCGTCGCGCGTGAGGCCGGTGAACAGGATCGTCCTGGGATCCACGCCGCGGATGTACCACAGCCGCGTGACGAGGATGCCCCGCTGCGTGCCTGCGATCATCTCCTCGATCGAGGAGTTCCCCCCGCTCATGCGGATCACACCCGAGCTGGCCGTCGGACTGACGCCCTGCTTCTGTGCCCAGAACCGGTCGTAGTTCAGGTTCCTCACGACGCCGTTCTCGAGCCAGACGATCCGTTCAGTGGGCAGCCCTTCGCCCGTGAACAACCCGCCCCGTCCAGCTGGATCCATCGGGTCGGAGACGATCGTGACTCGCTCGTCCACAACTTTGGTCCCGAGCTTCGTGCCGCCGCCCTGCTTGGAGAAGAACGACCTCCCCTCGTCTGCGCTGCGCGCGTTCAGGGAGAACGCCATGAGCTGCACGAGGTTGGCAACCGCCGTCGGCTCGAGGATGACCGTGTAGCGGCCAGGCTCGACCGCCACCGGATTTCGCGATCGCACGGCCTTGTCGATCGCGCGCGTGCCGAGAGCCGCCGCGTCGAGCTCATTCCACTCGTCGTGCGCGCTGCCTGCCCAGCCGGATCCGGTGCCGTCCGGCGTGCGGACGGTCGTGGACATCGCGGCCGAGGAGCCGCGGCTGTACGCGAACAACCCCTTGTTGTTGGCGATGGCAAAAGACCCGACGTTCGACTGCATGTACCCGGTTGATACCAGCCCGGCCGCGCGCGCCGGCTCGGACACGGCCCGGACCGCTGCCGCGCGCTGCTCCGGCGATGGCGTCTCCATCTGGGACGGGTCCGGCCGCGTGGCGTACGTCTGCGGTCCCAGTTCCGGCATCAGCTCCGGGTCTTCGGGCGCGAGTCGGGCGAGCGCTTCCGACCGCGCGACGACAGCGGCCAGCGACGCGTCGTCGAGCCTGTTGGTATTCGCGTTCGCGACCCGCTTGCCGAACACGCTGCGCACCGTGATCTCGGCGTCGTAGTTGTCGCCCGACGTCGAGACCTGATTTTCGGCGAAGCGCGTGTTGGCCCGCGCACCGCTGCTGATGATGACTCTCGTCTCGTCGGCCTTGGCGGCAGCCAGGGCGCGGCGCGCAATGGCTTCCGACTCTTCGCGGGTCAGGAAGCCCGCGGGGGCGTACAGTGATCTGGGCTTGCTCACGCGGTCCTCCCTGTATTGATGACGTTGATTTGCTTGTGGCGGGTCGGCGGACAGCCGTGACTCACCGCGTTCGACTGGCTCGGCTGGCCCTTGCCGTCGTTGAAGGCGCCGCACAGCACGTACGAATCCTTGCCACCGATCATGTCCATCGCGTTCCAGAAATCAGGCGTGCGCATCTGGTACGCGACGTCCTTGAGCATCCCGACGATCTTGCCGCCGCGGACTTCGTAGAACGCCTGCCCGCCGAACTGGGCGTTGTACCGCTGCTGGTCGATCGAGAAGGAGCCTTCGCCCACGATCGCGATGCCGCGATCCGTCGCCGCGATGATATCCTCGTACGAGATGTTCTGCTCTCCCGGGAGCAGCGACACGTTGGGCATGCGCTGGAACTGCACGTCGGCCCAGGACTGTGA
Source organism: uncultured Gemmatimonadaceae bacterium (assembly GCA_964350145.1). Taxonomy (GTDB): domain Bacteria; phylum Gemmatimonadota; class Gemmatimonadetes; order Gemmatimonadales; family Gemmatimonadaceae; genus JACDCY01. The sequence goes on along the minus strand of CAYGJL010000006.1, from coordinate 84,450 downwards.
GTAGGAGCAGCCGTGCGACCGCGTGGGCTGGTTGTTCTGCTTGTACCACCAGTCCAGCCACATTGCCTGCTCGCGCGTGGTCTGGTAGTCGTTGAAGATGCCGTTCTTGATGATCATGAAGTCTTCCGGCTTCACGCCCTCGTCGTCCCAGCCGACCTGAGCGAGCGAGCCGTCCTGCGAGCGGTCGCCCTGCACGTTCATGAACTCCGGGCCGTACTTGAACTTGCCGAGGAAGTCTTCCGGCGGCGCGATGAAGCTCGTGCCCGCGTAGTTCGCCTCGTAGCCCATTGCGCGGTCGAGCTCCGTCGGGTGGCCGATGGATTCGTGGATCGTGAGCCAGAGGTGCGTGGGGTGCAGGATGAGGTCGTAGCGACCGACCTCGACCGGTTTCGCGCTGAGCTTCTGCACCGCTTCCTCAGCCCATCGCGGCGCGTTCTCGACGAGCTTCCCGTCGAGCACGTGCTCATAACCCCTGCCGTGCGGCTGGATCTCGGTCGAGCTGCGGGTCTGGAAATCTCCGCGGGACTGATCTACTGCGGTGACGTTCATCCCCGGCTGCGAGCGGATGATCGTCTGGACGATGAAGCTGCCGTCCGTCGTCGCGAGCGTTTTCTCCTCCTTCATGAAGAACATGTTGGAGGTCACGAAGCGCGCGCCGGGCACGGTAAGCGCGGCCGCATTCGCGGTGAGCAGGAGCTGCGCTTTCTCCTCGATCGGGATGGTGAACGGATCGATCCGCGCGGGACTCTTCCACTCCACGTCCCCGACGGGGATGACCGGCGCGAGCACGTGCGGCTTGAGCTGGGCGACGCGGTTGGCGCGGGCCTGCGCGACAGCCTGCCGCGCCGTGGCTGCGACGTCGTCGCGGGTGAGACGGCTGCTCGCCGCGAATCCCCAGGCGCCGTTCACCAGAGCGCGCACTCCGAAGCCGAAGGTCTCGCTCGACTGCATCCCCTGGACGCGCTGCTCGCGCGTGAAGATGCCCTGGTCGTTGCGGCTCGAGATGCGGATGTCGGCGTATTCGGCGCCGGCCCCGCGCGCGGCCTCGAGCCCGATCATCGCCAGCTCGCGAAAGAGCGGGTCGCCTACGCTAGGCGCGGCCGGCTTCGCGATCCCGGCCAGAAGCTTCTCGGGGTCGAACTCCCTGCCCAGCGCGCCGTTCGCGACGGCAACAGCGGACATCGCTTTGAGAAAGTCCCTGCGTTTTTGAGTCACGTCCACTGATCTCCTGAAAAAGATCGAATTACTAACTACCCCTAACTACCCCATAGAACTGCCAAGCTGGTAGCGGCCAGCTAGATGCTGCCAGCTACGGGCTTTGTACCGCAGTTCTTCAGAGTCCCGTTGTCCGAAAATCGCAGATGAGTTCCCATTTCGGTTGCCGTCGCCCGTAGCTCGCAGCTTGCTGCTGGCCGCTCCCAGTTCTACGTGGCAGTTAACGAATCAAAGGTAGCTCAGCCACCAGTCCCTGCGGCGCGCCTTCACCCCCGCGTACCACCGGCACAACGGATAGAGGAGAAGTGTGCCCGCGATCCACGCCATGTATGTGACACCGAGACCGAAGCCAAAGTTTGCCGGCGGCGGACCAAAGCCGGGCGGGCCGGGAACCGGTCTCCCCGCGGCCACGTGCAGCCCGATTCCGATTAGGTGGGCCGTATACCACTGCAATATGTAGAAGAACAGCGGCACGCGGCCGAAGACGATCAGCGCGCGGCCGATCGCGTCGCGCCCGGGGCGCTCGAACCACCAGAGCGCGAGCATCGCCGGTCCCAGCGTCATCAGCAGGAACAGCAGCGACGACGGGTACTTCGTGACGTTCAGGAATGAGAGTGCGGTGAACAGGACCGACTTTTGAACCGACCAGCGCGACGGGTCGCCATAGAAGTTCAACGCGCGAAGTACCAGAAACGCTGCGGTGAGCCAGAGCCCCAGCCGCAAAAGGATCGCCCGCCTCCGGCCCGGGTCCAGCTCGTACACCGTCCCGAACGCGTAACCCGCCGCCATCACGCCGATCCACGGAATCAGCGGATAGAGAACGTAAACGATCGGCGACGGGAAGCCGGCAACCGGAAAAGCGCCCTGCTGATGCAGCACCATCCACAGCTTCGCGGCCGCGTCGGGGACGGCGGAAGCGGGTCCTTGCCACTGCGCTGCCTGAAACGGATCGAGCAGGTTGTGGAGAAGCATCATCCCCACGCCGAACGCGGCCACGACCTTGAGCGGCAGGTAGATCAGGCCGGCGAGCGCGATCATGCACCACCCCAGCACCCAGATCACCTGCGCCACGCCCAGGAAGCTGTAATCCAGGTTGAAGAATACGCCGAAGCGGATGACGGTGAACTCGAGCAATATCAGCCACAGTCCCCTGGTCCACAGAAAGCGCGAGAGCTGCGCCCTGGTCTTGCCGCGCGACAGCTGGAGATACGCGCTCGTGCCCGCGAGAAACACGAAGACAGGCGCGCAGAAATGCGTGATCCAGCGCGTCAGGAAGAGCGCCGTGCTCGTGCGAGTCAGATCCGCCGGGTCGAACTGCTGCGCGCCCCAGTGGGTGAAATCGCGAGTGTGATCGAGCAGCATGATCACCATCACGATCCCGCGAAGGAGGTCCACCGAATCGATTCGCGCCTTGGGCGCGATGGCGTGGAGATACGGCTCTCCCGGAATCCTGCCTGTCGTCGGGTCGACCGCCGAAGTTTGCATGGGGCGGAGAAGATAGCTGGCCATAAGAACTGCGGCGAGCGTTGAGCGTTTACTGTTTAACCGTGTGTGCGTTAGGACGTGGACGGCGGTGGGACCTCAGGGCTTGCCCCCCGCATTTTACGGCCTAACAGACTCACGGTTTCACGGGCGACGGATACCGCGAGCCGCTTGCCTTTCCTCCACCTTCTCCCGACGTTTGGAATTCTACATGTCCTTCCACAAGTTGTTTCCATGATCTCAATCTCCCGTTCGTCCCTCTTTGCCGTCATCAGTCTGCTGGCCGGGTGCAGTCCGCTCCCCGCGCAGCGCCCGCCGTCCTCGCCGCCCGCTCCCGTCGGCACTCGATCCATCGACTGGCCCGCCCTGGCGGACGAGGCGACGCGAGTCATGGCCGGATATCTCCGCATAGATACGAGCAATCCACCGGGCAACGAGCTCGCGGGTGCGCTGTATCTCAAGAACATCCTCGAGCGGGAAGGCTTCGAGGTCCAGCTGCTGGATACCGCCGAGCTGGGCGCCGGGCGGGCGAACATCTACGCGCGACTGAAGGGGAATGGCTCGAAGAAAGCGATCGCGCTCGTCCATCATATTGATGTAGTGCCGGCCTCGCCGTCGTTCTGGACGGTGCCGCCGTTTTCCGGCGAGATCAGCGACGGCTACCTGTGGGGCCGCGGCGCCCTGGACATGAAGGGACACGGCATCGCGCAGCTGATGGCGTTGATCGCGCTGAAGCGGAGCGGGGTGCCGCTCAACCGCGACATCGTCTTCATCGGCAACGCCGACGAGGAGCTGGGCTCGACCGGCGCCGTGGTCTTCGTCCAGCGCCACCCAGATCTGATCCGCGACGTGGAGTACGTGCTCACGGAGAGCACAAACAACCTGGTGGAAGACGGAAAGCTGATTCACTTCAGCGTCGGCGTAGCCGAAAAGCGTACGTTCTGGCAGAGGCTCACGGTGAAGGGCGTTCCATCGCACGGTTCGATGCCAACGAAGCAGAATCCCGTGCCGCGACTCGTGCAGGCCGTGCACCGACTCGGCACGTTCGAGACTCCGCTCGAGGTGACGCCCGGTGTCGAGCGGTACTTCCGCGACATTTCGCGCACGTACCAGGAGCCGCAGCGGAGCTGGCTCGCCGACGTCCGCCGCGCGCTCGACGACTCGACCGCGCGTGCGTGGATCCTCGACAATCCCACCTGGAACGCGTATCTCCGCATTACGATCGCGCCGACGGTGCTTTCGGGGTCGAACAAGACCAACGTCATTCCCCCCGAGGCGATCGCGGAAGTGGATATCCGCATCCTCCCGCACCACAACCGCGACACCGTGCTCGCGATGCTCAAGCGCGTGGTGAACGACACGGCGGTTCATTTCAGCACGCTGATCGAGCCGAAGGCGCCGCTCGAAAGTCCGCTGGCGAGTCCCATCGTGCGCGCGATAGAGCGCGCAGCGCTGGAGCGCAGGCCCGACGTTTTCGTCACCACGCCATTGTTGAACGGAGCGACGGACAGACCGACGTATCAGGCAGCGGGAATTCTCACGTACGGCGTCGACCCGTTTCTTGTCGAAACGCGCGAGAACCGCATGGGAGTGCACGGCAACAACGAGCGGATATCGCTGGAGAACATCGCGTTCGGCGTGAAGTACCTGTACGACATTCTCCGGTACGCACAGTAAAGGCCCTGCGGCCTGCGCCCTAGCTGATCTCCATCAGTCCTTCAGTTACGACTACAGACTGGCCGCCAACCCGGACTCCGGAGATCGCGCCTTCGCTGATGTCGGCTTCGAGGTACAGTAGACTCGGCCGGCCCATCTCGACGCCCTGCTCGACGGTCCACTTCGCGGTGCCGTCCGCGGGCTGCTGCAACGCGACGAGGTAACCGGCCAGCGCCGCGACCGCCGAGCCCGTGGCCGGATCCTCGAGGACGCCCAGCCCCGGAGCGAACATCCGGCCGTGCAGGTCCGCGCTCGGCAACTGGCCGCCCTCCGCGAAGAAAAACAGCTCGTTGGTTCCGCGCTTGGTGAAAGCACGCTTCCATGCAGGGTAGTTCAGCTCGGCGCGGCCGACAGCGTCCGCGTCGCGCAGCCGCGCGAACATGAAAGGCACTCCGCAGGAAAGCGCGACCGGCCCAACGTCGTCCTCCGCGAAATCCTCGCGCGACAGCGACAGCGCTTCGGCGATCTCGTCCAACGAATGACCTGAATCGAGCCGCTCCGGGAGCTGCGCCACCGACAGCTGCGCGAACACGACCGCGCCCTGCTCCTTTCGCACGCTCACGCGCACCGGCCCGACACCTTCTTCCAGCACGAAAGAGTTGTCGCCCTCGACGGTGGGAACGGCGCCCGTCGCCGCGAGGAGGTGCGCCGTGCCTACTGTCGGATGCCCCGCGAAGGGTAGCTCCGCACCCGGAGTGAATATCCGCACCTTCCGAGCGTGCGCCGGATCCTCAGACGGGAGAACGAACACGGTTTCCGAGAAGTTGAACTCGCGCGCGATATCCTGCATCCGCTCCACTGGAACGGCCGCGGCATCGGGGAACACCGCGAGCTGGTTTCCGCCGAATGCGCGATCGGTAAAGACATCCAGCGTGAAAAACCGATGCTTCATCCTTGGGGTCTTCCGGCTTTTCAGTGGGTGGATTTGCCGCAGGTCGAATTGCAAACTGCCACGTAGAACTGCCAAGCTGGTAGCTGCCAGCCGGATGCTACCAGCTACGGGCTTTTGTACCGCGGTTTTTCAGTGATCCGTTGTCTCTGCATTGCAGTTGCCGTCGCCCGTAGCTCGCAGCTTCCTGCTGGCAGCTATGAGCCTGGCAGTTCTAAGTTGTAGTTAAGCTGGTCTTCCGGTACCCAGTTGGCACGACACTTAATCCACCCACTCGAAAGCCGGAAGACCCCATCCTTGAAACAACCTCTCCAGGGCGCAGCGCGCAGCACGCAGCACGCAGGGCCGTTTCCGCATTACAGCGGCCCTCTCGTTGCCACCCCGCCCATCCCTTCCAACGGAGACGGCTCCTCCGGCGTGAAGTCCTCCCCGGGATTGATGAACCGGTCCCGCTCGATGCCGTACTGCTTGTCGTATAGCTGCCGATACCGCCCGTCCATAGCGATGAGCTCGGCGTGTGTCCCCCGCTCCACCAGGTAGCCGCCGTCGAGCACGAGAATCTGGTCCGCGCTCTCGATGGTCGAGAGCCGGTGCGCGATGACGAACGTCGTTCGCCCGTGACGCAGGGACCGCAGGCCGTCGCGAATCAGCGCCTCGCTTTCGCTGTCGAGGCTCGAAGTCGCTTCATCCAGAATCAGGATCCGGGGATCGGCGACGATCGCGCGCGCTATGGCCACGCGCTGGCGCTGGCCACCGGACAGCTTCACGCCGCGCTCGCCGACGATCGTGTCGTACTTGAGCTCGAACCCCTCCACGAACTCGTCGCAATGGGCGATCCGGCCGGCCGCGCGGATCTCCTCCTCCGTCGCTCCAGGCTTGGAGAAAGCAATGTTCTCCCTGATCGTTCCGTCGAACAGGAAATTGTCCTGCAGCACGACACCGAGCTGCCCGCGATAATCGAGCAGCCGTACGCTTGCCAGGTCGCGCCCATCCACCAGCACGCGCCCGCTGTCCGGACGATTGAACGCCATCACCAGATTGATCAGCGTGCTCTTTCCAGATCCACTTGGGCCGACGAGCGCAGTGGTGAACCCGGCCGGCGCGACGAAGGAGATGTCCTTCAGCACCGGCCGACCCGGCACGTAAGCGAAGGAGACGTTCTCGAACGCGACCTCTCCGTCCAGCTCGGGCAGCGGCGCGCGCGTGGAATCCTCGGCCTGCTCGCTGGCCATCTGCCGCAGCTCGCGAATGCGGTCAAGGCCGGCAAACGCCTCCGTGATCTGCGTTCCGATGGACGCGATCTGAATGAGCGGAGCGGCCACGAGCCCCACGAAGAAGATGTACATCACGAAGTCGCCGAGCGTCATCGAGCCGCCGAGAATCGCACGCCCGCCCACGATTATCATCAGCACCCCGATGGCGCCGACGATCACCGTGGCCCCGGCGCCCACGGCGGAAGTGCCTGTGATCGTCCGCGCGATGTTCCGGAAGAGTTTCTCGACCGCCTCGGTGAAGATCCGCTCCTCGCGCTCCTCGGCCACGTACACCTTTACGATCCGGATCCCGCCGAGCGATTCCGCGAGACGCCCGGTGGCGTCCGCGTTCAGCTCCCCGCGCGCGCGGAACAGCGGACGTATCCTGCCGAACGCCACGGCCATCATCCCGCCGAACGCGCTGAGGATGAACAGCATCGCGAGCGTCAGCTGCCAGTTCAGATTGAACAACACGACCAATCCGACGATCGCCGTGACGAGTCCGCCCGTCAGCTGCACGAGTCCGGTGCCGACCAGGTTGCGGATTCCCTCCGCGTCGGTCATCACGCGCGAGATCAGGATTCCAGTTTTGGTGGAGTCGAAGAACGCGATGGGAAGCCGGAGCACGTGGGCGTGAACTGCGCGCCGCATATCGGTGATCGCCCGCTGCGCGGTGACGCTGACGACCTGTGACAGAGAGAATCCAGTTGCGGCCTGAATCAGAGTCGCCACGCCCGCGGCCAGCGCCAGCGGCACGAGCAGCTCCACCCGCCGGTTCCCGATCACGTCGTCGATCAGGTACTTCGAGCTCGCGGGTAGCACGAGGCCGGCGAACCGGTTCACGAGCATTAGCGCCATGCCGATCGCCAGCGGGCGGCGATGGCTCCAGATCAGCTGGCGCGCCTCGCTCCATGCCCGGGAGTAATCGATCGGCTTTTTTTCCGGCTGGATGCGGCGAGGCGGTTGGGTGGCCACAGGCGGGAGCGGGAGAGCGGAAGCGTACGCTGCTTGTTGCGTGCGACGTGATGCATGAGAAGCTATGCGAGTGCGCCCCTCGCCGAAACCGAGCGAGCCCGCTGGACGTACACCGGGTACAGGCTGCACGTCGCTAGTTTTCCCTGCGACTCGGGAGCCATTTGCTCCCGCCATCGTCCCTCAAGACAAGCGCTGATGCTCCGACTGTTAGCTCTCGCCTGCTGCTTTGCCGGGCCCCTTTGGGCGCAACAGACCGATGCTCCCCCGCAGATCGTCGCCGAACAGCCGCGACCGGTGCTGCGCGCTACCGGGCTGGATGGAAATATCCACGTGGATGGCAAGCTGGTCGAGCCGGCATGGGACGCCGCGCAGGCGTACACGGATTTCCGGCAGACTGACCCGTTCGAGGGGCGGCCGGTGTCGGAGCGGACCGAGCTGCGAATCCTGTACGACAGGGACGCGATCTACGTCGGCCTGCGCATGTTCGATTCCGAGCCCGGTGGCATCCGGTCCCGCCTCGCGCGGCGCGACGAGCCGATCTTCGGCGCGGATCTCGTCGAGATATACCTGGACACGTATCTCGACCGGCTCACGGGATTCGTCTTCCGGATCACTCCCGCCGGCGCCGTGCGCGACGCGGCGTGGCTCGCTCCCGGCAGCGGTGGCCACGGTCAGGACAGCTCCTGGGACGCCGTGTGGGAATCCGCGACGACGATCGATTCCGCGGGGTGGACCGCCGAGCTCAGGATTCCCTTCTCGCAGCTGCGCTACAACGTGGGGCCGGCCGATACCACCTGGGGCATCCAGGTCAGGCGGGACATCGCGCGGAGAGGAGAGATCGCCGTGCTGGCGTTCACGCCAAAGCGGCTCCCCGGCGGTCCGCAGGCGTGGGGCGACCTGACCGGTCTGCGCGGTCTGCCGCGCACGCGGAATCTCGAGCTGATGCCGTACGTCACGGCCCGCGCCGAGTATCTCCACGTCGCCCCCGGCGATCCGTTCCGCGGCTCGAGCGAGTATCGCGTGAACGCCGGCGCCGACCTCAAGTACAGCCTGACGAGCAGCATGCGCCTGAGCGCCACGGTCAATCCGGACTTCGGCCAGGTCGAAGTCGATCCGGCGCGAGTGAACCTCTCCGCCAACGAGCTTTTCTTCGAGGAGAGGCGACCGTTCTTCATCGAGGGATCGGACATCTTTCGATTTGGCAGGATCCGGACGCACAACTCGTTCGAGTTTCCCACGTTCTTCCATTCCCGCCGGATCGGGCGCGAGCCGCAACGCCGGTTGACGGGCCACGACTATGTGGACTCGCCAGAGGAGGCGACGATCGCGGGCGCCGCCAAGGTCACGGGGAAAACCTCCAACGGCCTGTCCGTCGGCGTCCTCGATGCCGTCACGACCCGCGAGCGGTCACGCTTCGCCGATGCCTCCGGCGCGCGCGGCACGGCGCCGGTAGAGCCGATGACGAACTATCTCGTGGGCCGGGTGCAGCAGAACTACCGCGAGGGAAACACCACTGTAGGCACGCTGCTGACCGCGGTGAATCGTGATCTGGACGATCCCGCTCTCGCCGAGCTGCTGCGGAGAGACTCGTATCTCGCCGGACTCGATTTCACTCACAGCTGGAAGCAGCGGGAGTGGAGCGTCGACGGCGCGGTCGCCCGCAGCTCGGTGTTCGGGACCGCTGCCTCGATCGCACGCACGCAGCGATCACCGGTGCACTACTTCCAGCGCCCCGATTTGGAGTCGGATCGCTTCGAGCCCAGTCGCCGATCCCTGCACGGTACGAGCGCGCAGGTGGCGGTAGCCAAGAACTCCGGAAAGCACTGGGTCGGGAGTGCCACCTATCAGGGAGTGAGCCCGGGATTCGAGGCGAACGACGTGGGCTTCCATTCGCTCACCGCGTATCACGCGGCGTCGTCGGTGATCGCGTACAAGGAAGACGCTCCCGGCAAGTTTTTTCGGAACTACTTTTTCGCGACCTTCAATGGCTACAACAGCAATTCCGACGGCGACAAGACTCAGCAGTACTACGGTTTCCTGACGGAAGGCCGATTCCTCAATTTCTGGGAGTCGGACGCAAAGTTGATTCTAGCGCGCCAAGCGTACGATGGCCGGCTCACCCGCGGCGGTCCGATCATGCTGCAGCCGGCGGCCCGGCGGTTCGAGCTCAGTATCAAGACCGACGAGCGGAGGATCTATGCGATCCGGGCCAAATACAGCCATTTCTCCGACGATGCCGGCTCGCGCGGCGGCGAATACGAGCTGGATTTCAACGTCAGGCCGACGTCCGCGCTGCGCCTGAGCTTCTCTCCCCAGTTCGAGCGGGAGCGGCGGGCCACGCAGTACATAACGCAGGCGGATGACGCGGCCGCGACGGCTACCTACGGCCGGCGCTACGTCTTCGGCGAGTTGCTGTACCACGAGCTGTCATTGGAGACCCGCGTGGATTGGACGTTCTCGCCCAAGCTGTCTCTGCAGATGTTTCTGCAGCCGCTCGTGGCGACCGGGTCGTACAGCAACTTCCGCAGCCTCAGCCGGCCGCGCAGCCGCGACTTCGACCGCTTCTCCGAATCCGACGGCACGTTGGTCCGCACCAGCGACGGCGGTTACCAAGCGAACCCCGCTCCGGGAAGCGTGGTCGCCTTCGGAAACCCCGACTTTCACGAGCGCGCGCTACTCGGAAACGCGGTGGTGCGCTGGGAGTACCGTCCCGGGTCGACGCTGTTTTTCGTGTGGCAGCAGCGCCGGTCCGCGGAAGGACCGGCCGGTGACTTCGAGCTCGGACGCGACGTATCCGGACTGTTTCGCGCCGGGCCGGAGAACGTGTTCGCGGTGAAAGCCACGTACTGGATCGGACGGTAATAACTGCCACATAGAGAGGCCAAGCTGCGAGCGGCCAGCTGGAAGCCGCCAGCTACGAGCTACTGCACCCGACCGAGACGCGAAACGGAAAACGGCCGTGTAAAAGCTCGTAGCTGGCGGCTTCCAGCTGGCCGCTCGCAGCTTGGCCTCTCTATATGGCAGTTTTTTATCTCACCTCGATGACCTCGGCGTCGAAAGCGCCCGTAACCACGCGGCTGGCGCGCTTGACCTGGACCCAGATGCGGTACTTGCCCGCTCTGGGAAAGGCGTACGGGAACGACACCACATTCCCCAAGGTCATCCCGGCGTGAGCGGACGAAGCCGCTGAATCCGTCGCGGTAACACGGCGTGACAGAGTTCCCGGCACGGTGTCCGTCGCAGTCCGCAGGTTGAAGCTGCGCTGCGCCGCCAGCGGCACCGTGCCCGACGGGTGCAGGTGAATGAAGACGGACCGGTCGTCCCGCATCACCACGGCGTGCGCGGCCATGCCCATGTAAGGCTCCAACTCCACCGGATTCCCCTCGAGGTCGGTAATCGTGAAGCGAAGCGGAGCCGGCCGCCCGGCAACCAGCGGCGCGACGAGCCGATCCCATCGCAGCATCGTCTCCCGCGACGAAGTCGCGCCGCTGGTGGTCGGCACGACGCTTACGTGCCACGAGTCGTCGCCGCGCGAGCCCGAGCTCGGCTCCGCCGTCAGCGGCCGCAGCGTGACCGGCGCGGTCAGCGTCTGGGCGAAACCGCTCTCGTGCACCACGTCGCCGTAAACGTGGTACCGTCCGCCGGGCAGCGGCGGCCGCCAAGCGGTGAAATTCACGGTGTCGGACGTCGATGGATGCAGGTGAGCGAAAGCGCGCAGGTCGTCGCTCACGACGAACATGTGCATCAGCTTGCCGTGGTCGGGAATCATCGCGGTGAATCCGCCGCGGCTCCTACCCGATGGCAGCGACTCGTTTCTGGCCGCTACCCACGCGCTGTCAGTGATGCGGAGATTGATCGCGCTCGCCGCACCCGAGTCAGTGGCGCTCGCGGCCGCGGACATCGGACGGAAGATGGATCGCCGGTACGCCGCGTCTTCCGCGCGCCACCACGCGCCGCCGCCGACAAGCGCCAGAGCCAGAACTACGGCCGCGGCGCCGAACGCAATGCGGCCCCGTCTGCGCCGGGCAGCATCGACGAGCGCGCCCGGCGGGAGCGATGCCTCGCGCGCCGCAGCGCCGGCGATGCTGACGATGCCGGCGAACAGGACGAGTCCCACCAGCGTGAGACCGATCGCGAGCGACCCGTCCAGGGAAAGCCTGCGCGAAGCCACGAACGTGGCCGGCACGATGACGCTGCCCGAGCCCTTCGCCCCGGAGACGTTGATCGTCACGCTGTTCGATCCTCCGGACATCACCCACAGCGAGATCGCGTACAGTTCCGGATCGCCTACTACGGAGACGGCTTTCTCCGGAGGCGGGGGCGCACCGGCGGCGTCGAACTTGTTCACACCCGCCGTGACGGTGACCCGGCCGGCCTCCGCCGCCGAGTCATACACCCTGACGGAGATATCCGCGATCGCCGGCACCACTCCGGGCGAGCTCACGTGAACCAACAGTCGGTACGGGCCCGCGTTGCCTTCGAACCAGGTGTCGGGGCTTCCGATGTGCGCGGCGCAGATCAGGACGAGTGCAAACGCGCCGAGCGCGCGTGACAACAAGCGCGTCACCGCCGCACCTTGGCCATGGCCCTGCCGATCCACAGTCCGAGAAATGACGCGACGGTTGCGGCCAGCAGCGTCCACCGGAGGCTGAGCGCGAAGTCGGCCGCCGATGCCGTAGTCCAGTACTCGTACCTCCACGGGCCGAGGCGATTCGTGTAGTCCCACTTGTCCACGGCGAAGAACCCGTTCCGCGCCGCCGGCGAGAGCAGGAATTCCGACCAGTACCAGTGCACACCGACCATCACAACCACGAATCCCACGCCGAGCAAAGCCGCGAGCAGCCAATCCTGCATCGCTCGAGTGCGGGGCAGAACGAGGTCGAGGAAAAACGCCGGGATGATCAGCAGCAGGGGAAACGGCGGTGGGACCATGCGCGTGACGGGATTGTAGATCGGCGCAAGCAGTGGCGTCGCCGGCACGAGCTGCAGGATCCAGATCAGCATGAGCATGAGCGCGGTGTAGATCGCCGCGACCGTCGTCGCCGGCCATCGCAGCCCGCTGGCGCGGGCCGTTCCGATCAGCGCGACCGGAATCACTATCGCAGTCATCCGATAAAACATCGGCGACCGCATCTCGTTGCCGAAGCCCGCGTCCTCGATGATCACCGTCGCGAACATCGTGAGCAGGATGCCCGCGCTCGCGGCGTAGATCAGCTTCAGTCGGTGGTCGCGCGCTCCGCGGTTCTGTGCGGAGACGGCCATAAGCATCGCGCCGACCTGAATGCCCAGCATCCCCCACGCGAGGACCATGTGCGGCGGGCTGATGATCTTCACGTCCAGCCCGTACGCATTATGCCACCAGTTGTCGAACGGCGCAGACGCGATCATCATCGCCGTCCCCCAGATGCACACCCAGGCGCCGAGCGGGCCGAAAAAACCCCAGACGTGAATCGAGCTTTGCTTCGCCGCCTGATCACCGCCGAACGTGGTGCGGAGCACCAGCCATCCGCAGCTCAGTCCAGCAACGAGCGCGGCCACCTGCTCGAGCACGTGCGGCGGGCTCCAGAACGTGTCCCGGCCGATCGTGCGGTGCCAGGAGATGTCCCATATGAGACCGACCACGATCGCGGCTGACGCGAACAACGTCGCGTACAGCGGCCATATGGAGCTATTGGCTATTGGCTGTTGGCTCTTGGCTAAAGGCAACGTGGCGGTAGCCATCGAGGTTCCTCCGGGTACAGAGCCAAAACATACTACGCAGGACCGCGAGCGGACACACGGCAACATTCGTACGTGCCGATGGCGGACGGGTTTACCGGCGGCAACCTTTGTGTCGTGCCGACCGTGGACTTGAACGCCGACCTGGGTGAGGGCTGCAGCGCCGACGAGGAACTGCTCGCGCTGGTGTCGTCCGCCAACATCGCGTGCGGCGCCCACGCCGGCAACGAGCGGACGATGCGCGCGGCGATCGACGCCGCGCTGGAACACCGAGTCTCGATCGGAGCGCACCCCGGTTACGCCGACCGCGCCGGTTTCGGCCGCATGGAAATCGGCGCTACGCCCGCGGAGATCCGCGAATTGATCCTCGGCCAGCTCGACACATTCGCCAGCGCATGCGCGGCAGCCGGAGCAAGGTTCGGCCACGTGAAGCCGCACGGCGCGCTGTACAACCGCGCCATGGGCGACGCCGGCGCGGCCGGCAGCATCGCGCGCGCCGTGGCCGCGTTCGATTCCACTCTGACAGTCATGTGCATGCCCGGGAGCGAGCTGGCGCGAGCGACCACAGCGGCCGGGCTCGGCGTCACGCGGGAAGCGTTCCTGGACCGCGCATACGATTCGCTCATCGCGCTTGTCCCGCGTTCGGCACCCGGCGCGATGGTCAGCGACGTGGGAGAGGCGGCGGCACGCGCCGAGCGCATGGTGCTGGAGCGCATGGTGTGCGCGGCGGACGGGACCGAGCTCCGGATCGAAGCAGACTCACTCTGCGTGCACGGCGACAATCCCGCCGCGGTCGCGCTGCTGCGTTCCGTGCGTGCGCGCCTCGAGAACGCGGGAGTGACGATCGCTCCGGTGCATGCGGCATGACTCGCGGCGCCGGCGCGCCCGAGCTCGCGCCACTCGGCGACGGCGCGATTCTGCTCACGCTGGGCGATGCCGTCGAGCGTAATGTGAATCGCCGCGTGCATGCCTGCGCCAACGCCATACGGGCTGCCGGGCTCACCGGCGTGATCGACGTGGTTGCCGCATACGCATCGCTCGCGGTGCACTACGACGCATCGGCCGTGAGCGCGGACGAAATGACGAGCCGCCTGCGAGAGGTCGCGGAAGCTCCGTCGCCCGAGCAGCCCGACCACGTCGCCGGCGCGCTCGTGACGATCCCCGTCCGCTACGACGGGCCCGATCTCTCCGCCGTCGCCGAAGCAACGGGCGTCGCCCCGGAGGAAGTGGTCGCACGCCATTCGGCCGTCGAGTACTACGTGTACATGATGGGTTTCGCGCCGGGATTCGCGTACCTCGGCGACCTCGATCCCGCGCTGCGGCTGCCGCGTCGGGAGGTGCCGCGCACACGCGTCCCGCGCGGCTCGGTCGCGATCGCCGGCTCGCAGACCGCGGTGTACCCGCACGAGACGCCGGGCGGCTGGCACCTCATCGGCACTACCGATCTCCTGCTGTTCGATCCGCGGCGGGATCCGCCCGCGCTGCTGCGCGCGGGCGACCGCGTCAGGTTCCAGTCGATCTCGTGAGCCTCACGATTCGGAGCATCTCGGGGTTCGCCACGATCCAGGATGGCGGCAGACCAGGTTATCGCGCGGAGGGCGTTCCCCTGTGCGGCGCGATGGATTCGATCTCGCTCGCGCACGCGAACACGCTCGTGGGAAATCCGACGACGGCGGCCGCGATCGAATGGGCGCTCGCCGGAGGGATCGTGCAGTTCTCCACGAGCGTGATCGTGGCCGTCGCGGGAGCGGAGTTCGAGCTGGCCCGGAACGGCGCCGTGCTGTCCACGAACGTCGCCGTCGAATTCGCTGCCGGCGACGTGCTGGCGATCGGACGTCTCGTGCGCGGATCTTACGCCTACGTCGCCGCGCACGGCGGATTCGACGTGCCCGCGGTCCTCGGCAGCCGCTCGACGTACGTTCCCGCCGCGTTCGGAGGGTTCGAGGGCAGGCGGCTTCGCGCCGGCGACGTGCTGGCAATCGGGACCGCCGGCAGAAGGAAACGGAAGCCGCAACAATTCGGCGACAGCCTCGCTTCGCGCGCGCAGGAAACGCGGCCGATCAGAGCGATCGAGGGGCCGAATGCTTCCGTTTTTTCCCCCGAGTTCGTGGAGAGGTTCTGGGCGAGCGAGTTCACCCTCTTGCTCAGCTCGAACCGGACCGGATACCGGCTAGGGCGCGAGACGGAGGCTGATCCGGATCCGCCGGACAGGACCGGGATCTCGGAGCCGGCGTGCGTCGGCACCATTCAGGTCCCTGACGGAGCGAGCGCCATCGTATTGATGCCAGACGGGCCGACGGTCGGCGGTTATCCGAAGATCGGCGTCGTCGCGTCCGTGGACCTCCCGGAGCTGGCGCAGAGAATGCCGGGAGACAGCATACGGTTCGAGCGGATAACGGTGCAGGAAGGACAGCGGCTTCTGCGGGAGGAGCGGTCGCTGGCCGGGCGTTGAATTTCCGCGTAATATTCGGCGTGGGATTACTCCGAGGCATATGATGCGACGAAGCTCGATCCGCAGCTCGTTTCCGCTCGTGCTGGGCGCCGCGTTGTTCGGCTGTGCGCCCGGTGTGGTCCCCGCCCAGCAGCCGCCCGCCGCTCCGGCGCCCGCGGCGGCGCCGGCACCGCGTCCCGGACCGGAAGTCGGCTCAATGGCTCCCGATTTCTCGCTACCCGCGGCCACACGCTACGGCCGCCTGGCGGAGCCCTTCCGGCTGTCACAGTTGCGGGGGCAGACAGTCGTGCTCGCCTTCTTCGTTCGAGCTCGAACACGCGGCTGAACGATTCAAATGGAGGCGTACCGTGATCAGTACGCCACGATCTTCAACAACGGCCGCGGGATAGTCCTCGTCGGCATCAGCGCGGACGCCGACACGACGCTGGCGGCGTGGGCGCGCGAGAGCTCCTTCCATTTCCTGTTCGGTAGCGATGCGGACGGAGCCGTCGGGACGCTGTACGGCGCATTCGACGCCGCGCGCCGGATGGACGACCGCTCGCTGTACGTGATTGACCCCGACGGCAAGGTCGCGTATTCCGCGCGGCCTTTCCGCGCGCTGTCGGCCGCGTCGTACAAGGAACTGGAGGACGTGCTCGACAGAATCGCGCCGTTGCCCGCCGACAGTTCCGGGTAGGCGCCGTCTCGAACGCGGAAACCGCTTACAACGCTTTCCGCGCCGCCGCTACGAGATCCTGGTCTCCGCCAACGCCCGTGTACACGATCTTTCCCTGGCGGTCGAGTACGACGATGTAGGACGTCGCGGGAACGTTGAACCTGTCCACCGCTTCCCCGCTCGCGTCGTACAGCACCGGGTGGGTGAACTTGTGCGCCGCCGAATAGCGGCGGACACGCTCGAGCGACTCGTTCACGGAGACCGCGATGGCGACGAACTTCACGCGTGTCCCGTACATCTGCTTCGCGCGCTCGAATGACGGCATGAGCTGGCGGCACGTCGCGCACCACGCCGCCCAGAACTGGATGAGCACCGGTCCTTTCCCGACGTACTGCGCGAGCGAGACGGTGTTTCCGTCCAGATCCTGGACCGAAGCGATCGGAGCCCTGGACCCCACGGGCAAGCCAAAGTCCTGCGCCCGCGCGTCGCCAGCGGTGAAAAGGATCGCGCAAGCCGCGGTGATCACGGCGGATCGAACAGCTGCTCCACTCATTCTATCTGCGCTCGTAACGTGGGGGGTATTAGCTGTTAGCTGTTGGCTATTGGCTGTTAGCTAAATGAGGAGTCGTCCCATCTGTATGAGATAATACTCCGCAACGCCCAACATGATCACCGCGAAGCCTCGCTTGACCCAAACCAGCCACCCTCCGGCTTTCGGGAGACGAGCCGCGAGGCCGCTCGAGAGCCCAACCACGACTAGCAGGGCGCACATGCCGAGGGAGAAAGCGAACAGGTAGACGAATCCCAGCACGCCGCTGCGCGTGGTACCCACCCAGGTCAGCACGGCGGCCATCACGGGGGCCGAGCACGGCGCCGCGACCAGGCCGGACGCGGCACCCATCCCGAATGCGGCGGAGTAACGACCGCCTCCGCCCACGCCGGCCGCGCGCGCGATCAGCGAGCGCGGGATCGGTAGCGGAACGACGTCGAGCATCACCAGCGCCGTATACACCAGCAAATTCGCCATCCCGAAGTACAGCCAGGGATTGGTGCTGATCGATCCGAACAGCGAGCCCGTTAGCCCGGCGATCGTCCCCAGCGCGGCGTACACCAGAGCCAACCCGATCACGTAGGAGAACGTCAGGCCCGCGGCCATGAATCGCGATGGCGGGCCGCTCACGGTGTTTCCGCCGACGATGGCCGCGGTGATCGGAATCATCGGGTACACACACGGCGTGAGGCTGGTCAGCACCCCGGCCGCGAAAAGCAGCGGAATCGCGAACGCCGGATTGGACGAGAGTTGGGCAGCTACGGCCGAAGCATCCATGGAAGAAGAATACGAAGTATTCTTGTTCGATGGCGCATCGGCTCTCAAAAACCAGATTCAATCAGGGCCGCCAGTGCCACAAGCAGCTGTGGTGGCGGGTCCACGACAAGGCCGCGCCGGAGACAGTCGTGGACGACGGCACGCGGGCCCTCTTCGATCAGGCCAATCACGTCGGGCGAGTCGCCCGCGAGTACGTTCCGGGCGGAGTGCTGATCGACTTCCCGCCGTGGGAGCATGCGGAAAGCGTCGCCGCCACGCGCGGCGCGCTTCTAGCCGGTGCCGACGTCGTGTACGAAGCGGGCTTTTTCGCCGATGACGTGTTCGTGGCGGCCGACATCCTGGTGAGAGAGCCGGTCGGGTTCACGCTGATCGAAGTGAAGATGGGCTTGAGCGTGAAGCCCGAGCATTACGCCGACGCCGCCATCCAGACCTACGTCGCGCGGCGGAGCGGGCTCGACGTGCGCCGGGTCGAGATCATGCACCTCTGCCGCGACTGTATTTTCCCCGACCTGTCCAACCTGTTTGTGCGACAGGACGTCACCGAGCAGGTCGAGAAGCTCCTCCTGGACATTCCCGCGCAGATTGCAGCGCAACTGGCGATGCTGCAAGGCGGGCTCCCTGCGGTCGCGCCGGGCGACCACTGCAGCAAGCCGCGAGCGTGCGCGTTCTGGGACCGCTGCTGGCCGCCGATCCCGCCGGATCACGTCAGCACGCTGTACAAGATCGGCAAAAAGGCGCGCGTTTTCGTGGAGCAGGGCTACAACCTCATCGCGGAGTTACCCGAGTCGGAGGCGCTGACCGACACCGCCCGACGCCAGCGCACCGCGGTGCTGTCCGGGCGTATCGTCGTCGAGAGCGGGCTCGGCACAGCGCTCAGCGTGATCGAGCCCCCCGTCGCTTTCCTGGATTTCGAATCAGTGATGATCGCGATCCCGCGCTGGGACGGCTGCGCGCCCTTTCAGACCGTCCCCGTTCAATTCAGCTGTCACACGCTCGATGCCGAGGGCCGGCAGGGTCAGTCCGCTTGGATCGCGACCGGATCGGGCGACCCGCGCCGCGAATTGGCGACACAGCTCGTCGCGGCGTGCGCGGGCGCGCGGACGATCGTCGCGTATAACGCGGGCTTCGAGGCAGCGTGCATCGATTCGCTCGTATCCGCGGCGCCGGAGCTGGCGGACGCGCTGCTCGGCATCAAGTCCAGGCTGCGCGACGCGCTGCCGATAGTACGGGACAACGTCTACCATCCCGCTTTCGGTGGCAGCTTCACCCTCAAGACAGTGCTCCCCGCACTGGTTCCAGACCTTACCTACGACGGGCTTGCAATTCACGACGGCCAGACCGCGAGCCGTGAGCTCAGCCGCCTGATTTTCGCGGGCGACACGATGAGCGACACCGAGCGCGAGAAGCTGCGGATGGATCTCAACGCGTACTGCACTCTCGACACACTGGCGATGGTGCGGCTGGTCGAGACTCTACGAACGCTTTCGGAGCACACCTGACCTGCGGCTCCCGCGGAGGCCGCTAGGGCGCAGGACGCAGGACGCAGGACGCAGGGCTTTTCACCCGGTTGTCCGCGCGCCTTTCCTGGCTGTCCGTTTTTCCGTCGCGAGCAGAACCTCCTTCCGCTCCACCCCGAACCCGTATCCCCCAAGCGATCCGTCGTTGCGCACCACGCGGTGGCACGGAATGGCGAGCGCGACCGGATTTGTCGCGCAGGCGCGCGCCACCGCCCGCGCCGCGCGCGGCGCCCCGATGGATGCGGCCACTTCGCTGTAAGAGCGGGTCTCACCGTAAGGGATCTGCTTGAGTGCCCGCCAGACCCGGAGCTGAAAAGCGGTCGCGCGAATGTCGAGCGGCAGATCGATCTCCGGCCGGTCTCCCGTCACGTGCTCGAGCATCGCCGCCGCGAAGGGCGAGAGCTCTGACGCCCGCTTGAGTCCCGCGTTCGGAAACTCGCTTCTCAGGGCCGCCGTCACCGCGTCTTTCGAATCGGCGATCTTCACCGAGCACAATCCGCGCGACGTCCACGCCACGAGGATCATCCCCACCGGCGAGCGCGTTATCGCGTACTGTATCTCCATGCCGTCCCCGCCCTTGCGGTACGTCGCCGGCGTCATGCCCAACGCTCCCGCCGCGTTCTCGTAGGCCCTGCTGCTCGAGCCGAATCCGGCCTCGTAGGTGGCTTCGCTCACGGTCCTCCCGGTCCGCATCGCGGACTTGAACTGGTGGTGTCGTTTCATGCGCGCATACTCGGCGGGGGACAGTCCCATGACCCGCTTGAACGTGCGCTGCAGATGCGACGCGCTCGCGCCGACTTTTCGCGCCAGCGCTTCGAGCGTGATCCGACTGGTCGGATACTCGTCCAGGTATTCCTGCGCCCTGCGGACGAGCCGCTCGGCGGCCGAAGGCCCGGCATTTCTCTCTTCGCTACGGCTGCTGGCGACGGCTGGCATGGAGCTGAAGCTATGACCGTGCCGGAAAGGCGGCTATCCGATTCTTGCTCACCTTAACCCAATCTTCATTAAGCCGACTTCATCGAATCTTCATCGAATAGTGTGCACGAAAACCGGGCGGGAGCGTCTACTGTGTAGCACCAACAAAGGAGACGACCGTGCGTACAATGCATCTGATCGAGTCAGCGCATACCGGACACGCTACAACCGGCGCGCATTCCTTTCTGAGCATATCGGTCCACGTGGCCATCGTGCTCGCGGCGCTGTTCGCCACGACGCGGCCAACGGTGGAGCGCGGGTCCACGCCCGACCCGCGCGTCTACTTTGTTCCGGAGCAGCGGCCGGCAACGGTCGCTCCGGCCGCCCCACAACCGAAACCCGCCGCTCCGAAGCCGGCGGCTCCCACTCCAGCCCCGGCCAAGGCCGTCGCAGCACCGGCGATCACGCCGGTAAGCATCCCGCCCGTGGATGTGCCGCTCGTCGATCCATCGGCGAGTGCGCCGGCACGGCCGTTCGCGAGCGGCGTCCAGGGTACCGTTCCGGCCGATGCGGGCCCGGCGGGTCGCGGCGGCACGTATGAGGTGGGCGAAGTGGAGGTTCCGGCGGCTCCGCTCTCTCAGTCGGGTCCCGCCTACCCTGAGCGCGCAATCCGGCAGGGCCTCTCGGGTTTCGTGACGGTGAGGTTCATCGTGGATGCTCGCGGCCGCGTGGAGAGGGAGGTAAAAATCCTCGAGTCCACGAGCGACGAGTTCACCTCGGCGGTACGGACCTACCTGCGCCGGGCGCGGTACCGGCCCGCCCGCGTCGGCGGCGGGACCGTGCGACAGCTAGTGGAGCAGCGGTTCGTGTTCGAGCTGCGCGGTTAGCGCGTCAGGCCTCGTTGTTCTGCTGCGCGTAGTACCACGCCACACCGCCGGCGAGCATGAGGATCGCGGCCAGAACGAAGATGAACTTGAAGAAGACCAGGCCGACTATGAACGGAGCTAGCCATGGAACGAAGCCGAGCAGCATTCCGACTGCCGCGGCACCGGCGAAGAAGATTCCGATTCCGAGCAGGAACTTGCCAAGTACGCTGAAACGCATGACGGCTCCGTGAGAGGTACCACCCAACTACGGGGTTGACGGGCGGCCGGTTTCGGCAACAGCCGAAACCGGCCGGACGGCACTGGTCGGGCGCGGACCGCGCCGCGCTCCGGTAAATTGGACGCCGATGACAGCGAGCGCTCCGGTACTTCGACATCTCTCCACGCTGGACCGGTTCCTGCCGCTGTGGATTCTCAGCGCTATGGCGGCGGGAGTACTGCTTGGCAGGACGGCGCCCGGCCTCGGTGCGTCGCTCGACCGCGTGCAAGTCGCGGGAGTGTCGGTCCCCATCGCGATCGGCCTGCTCTGGATGATGTACCCCGTGCTCGCCAAGGTGCGGTACGAGACGATTGGCAGTCACGTGCGCGACACGAGGCTCCTCGGCACGTCGCTCCTGTTCAATTGGGTGCTCGGCCCGCTCGTCATGCTTGCGCTCGCGTGGATCTTCCTTCCAGACATGCCGGAGTACCGCACCGGACTCATCCTGATCGGGCTCGCGCGCTGCATTGCGATGGTGCTGATCTGGAACTCGCTGGCCAGCGGCTCGGGCGAGCTGGCCGCCGTGCTCGTCGCGCTCAACTCACTGTTTCAGATTCTAACGTACAGCTTTCTGGCCTGGCTTTTTCTCGGCGTGGTTCCTACATGGTTCGGGGCGGAGACCGCCGTGGTAAATGTCTCGATGTGGGAGATCGCGAAGAGCGTGCTGATCTTCCTCGGGATACCGCTGGCTGCCGGATATCTCACGCGCCGGATCCTGGTTGCCCGCCGGGGCGCGGCGTGGTACGACGGCGTGTTCATGCCCAGATTCGGACCCACCGCTCTGCTCGGACTGCTGTACACTATCGTGCTCATGTTCGCGATGCAGGGCGACCGGATAATCGAGCTCCCGCTAGACGTGCTCCGGATCGCGGCACCACTGCTCGTTTACTTCTTCGTGATGTTCGGGCTCGCGTTCTGGCTGTCGATGCGCTTCGGCTTCGGCTACCGGGAGACGGCCTCGCTCTCGTTCACCGCGGCCGGGAACAACTTCGAGCTGGCGATCGCCGTCGCGGTGGCGACCTTCGGCATCGGCTCTGGCGAAGCGCTGGCCGCGGTCGTGGGGCCGCTGGTGGAAGTGCCGGCGCTGATTGGATTGGTGTACGCGTCGCTGTGGGCCGGGCGGCGGTACTTCGGCTTCGACCCGGACACGGCCATCGGTGGCGAGCCTGTCAGCCGCGCGGCCGCAGCTCCCTGATTTCCGCGCGAAGGTCCGCTACCTCGGCTATCAACCGCTCGAGCTGCGCAGACTTCCCGTGTTGTTCCGCCAGCTCCTCGTCCCGCCCCACGAAATACGCCGCGAGTGCGGCGGCGAGATAGCCGAGTATGCCGAGCGCGTACAGTGAGAGGAGCACGCAGAGTATCCGCCCTTCCGGTGTCACGGGCCAGTAGCCCGAGCCCATCGTGGTGATGATCATCGCCGTCCACCACAGGGCGGACGGAAAGTCGGTGATCCCGGCTGGACCGCCGGCGCCGCGCTCGAACGCGTACATCCCCGCCGCGCCGAGCACCGTGACAAGCAGCGTGAGCGCGACGACGTAGCCGAACCCCTTTCGTTGCATGGCGTCGCCGAGGCGGTTCATCCCGCGGTTCACCGCGCCGACGACGCGCACGAGCCTGAACCCGCGCGCGGCCCGCGCGGCGCGCAGCACCCGCAACGCGCGGAAGGCACGGAATATCCGGAGGGCGGGAACCACGAGCGATATCGCGGTCAGCCAGTTTGCCCGCAGGTAGCGGACGCGGTCGGGCGCGATGACGAGCCGCAGAATGAAGTCGCCGATGAACGCGATCCAGATCGCGATACCGACCCGTTCCATGAAGGGGGAGAGGCCGGCCGTGAGCTCGAGAACCACGAGGACCAGCCAGACGATCGCGAGCGCGAGCATGGGTTTGTCCAGCCAGCGCTCGAGGCGGGCAAGCTCGCGCCAGCGGGCGCTCGGAGTCTCTTCGTCTATATCAGGCGAATTACCGATCATGCGGATCTCTCATGGGGTCGCAAGCTAAGCCGCATTCCGGCGGAGCTATTGAACCGCGTTCACCATGTCAAAGATCGGCAGGTACATCGCCATGATCATTCCGCCCACGCCCATTCCCAGGAACACGATCATCATCGGCTCGAGCAGTGAGAGCAGTCCGCCCACGGCCGCATCCACCTCGTCGTCGTAAAAGTCGGCGATCTTGGACAGCATCTCGTCCAGTCCGCCCGTGGACTCGCCGACGGAGATCATGGAGATCACCATCGGCGGGAAAACGCCCGACTTGGCGAGCGGCGCGGCGATCGTCTCACCGCCGGCGATGGACGCGCGCGAGGCCATGATCGCGTCCTGCACGACGCGGTTGCCCGCGGTGCGGGCGGTGATCTCGAGTCCCTCGAGGATGCTCACGCCCGATGCGATCAGGGTTCCGAGCGTCCGCGTGAAGCGCGACACGGACGACTTCCGGAGGACATCGCCGAGGACCGGCATCTTGAGCAGCATCCGGTCTATGACGAGCTTGCCGTTCGGACTCGCGTAGTAGCGCTTCAGAAAGATGACCGCACCGACGGCCGCAAGGATGATTGCCCACCAGTACGACTGCAGCCCCTGGGACATGCCGATGACGATCCGCGTGGCGAACGGCAGCGGCACACCAACCGAAGCGAACATGTCCTCGAACGTCGGAATGACGAAGATCAGCAGGATGGCGATCGCGCCGATAGCGACGCCGAGAATGGACGCCGGGTAGATCATCGCGCCCTTCACCTTTCTGATCAGCTTGTCGTTCTTCTCCAGGAACGTCGCGAGCCGGTTCAGGATGACGTCGAGGATACCGCCCGCTTCGCCCGCAGCCACCATGTTCGTGTACAGCGACGTGAACGCACGTGGGTGCTTAGCCATTGAGTCGGCCAGCGTGTAGCCCGACTCGACGTCGAACATCACCTGGCGCGTCACGCTGGAGAGCGTCTTGTTCTCTGTCTGCTTCGCGAGAATGTCCAGCGCCTGCACCAGCGGCAGGCCGGCGTTCACCATCGTCGAGAACTGGCGGGTGAAGACGACGATGTCGCGGATCTTGATCGAGCCCTTCCTGGTCGATTTCTGCGCGTTCTCGTCGATCTTGACAACGGCGAGCCGCATCTTGCGGAGCTGCGCGATGACGGCGTCCCGCGATGCCGCCTCGATCGTCGCGGTCTTGAGGTCGCCGTTGGTGGCGCGCGCGGTGTAGGTGAAGATCGGCACGGCTTATCTCCGCCCCGCGCCTGCCGCGCCGGCTGCGACGGGACGCGACGCGGACGGCGTCGTCTTCCCTTCCGCGACTTCCTCCGGCGTGAGCCCGATCATCCGCAGGAACTCTGTCTGGTCGCTGGTCACGCGGAGGCACTCCTCCACCGCAACCTGCCGGCTCATGTACAGGCTGTACAGCGCGTCGTTCAGCGTCTGCATGCCGAACTTCTTCCCGGACTGCATCGCGGAGTAGATCTGGTGCACCTTGTCGTCGCGGATCAGCGCGCGGATCGCCGGCGTCACCACCAGCAGCTCGGCGGCCATCACGCGCCCGCGGCCCTGCGCCTTCGGGAGCAGCGTCTGCGTGATCACGCCCTCGAGCACGAACGCCAGCTGCGCGCGCACCTGCGACTGCTGGTGCGACGGGAAGACGTCGATGATGCGGTTGATCGCCTCCGCCGCGGAGTTCGTGTGAAGCGTCGCGAACGCGAGGTGGCCGGTCTCGGCGATGGTGAGCGCCGCCTGGATCGTCTCCAGGTCCCGCATCTCGCCGATGAGCAAGACGTCCGGGTCCTCGCGTAGCGCGTACTTCAGTGCGTTGGCAAAGGTCTTGGTGTCGGTCCCGATCTCGCGCTGGTTGATGATCGAGAGCTGGTGCTTGTGGATGAACTCGATCGGATCCTCGACGGTGATGATGTGCGCCCGCCGCTCGCGGTTGATCTTGTCGATCATCGCCGCGAGCGTCGTGGACTTGCCGGAGCCCGTCGGGCCGGTGACGAGCACGAGACCGCGCGGCTTCTCCGCCATCTTGGCGATCACTGCGGGGAGGCCGAGCTCGTCGAAGGTCTGGATGGTGAACGGGATCTGCCGGATCACCATCGACACGCAGCCGCGCTGCTTGAAGCAGTTGCCGCGGAAGCGCGCGAGGTTCGCGATGCCGAACGAGAAATCGAGCTCGTCTTCCTGCTCGAATCGCTTCTTCTGGTTCTCCGTCAGCACGGAGTAGGCGAGCTGGAGCGTGTCCTTCGGCGCGAGGGCGTAGTCGATGTTCGAGTCCACGATCTCGCCGTCGATCCGCAGCTTGGGCCGCTCGCCGGCGACGACGTGCAGATCGGAAGCACCGCGCTCGGCCATCTCGTCGAGCAGCTGCCGGAGGTTCACTCCGGTGGCGAGCGGCGCCGATCCGGACGCGATCGGGGCGGCGGCTCCGGAATGAGGAGCTGACGGCGTGAACGTCGGATTCGGTCCCGTCATCTAGTGGCCCGTTGAAGTAGTGTCACGTCGCGCTCGTCTCGCGAATCATCTGGTCGATCGATGTGATGCCCTTCATCACCTTGAGCCAGCCGTCCATGCGCAGCGTGAGCATGCCGTCGTTGATCGCGGCGTTCTGCAGCTCGGCCGCTCCTTCGTTCATCAGAATGCGCCGCCGCAGCGCCGGCGTCATGTACATCACCTCGTACAGCCCCTGCCGACCCTTGAATCCGCTCCCCTGGCACTCGTCGCATCCCTTGCCGCGGAAAACGGGCACGTCGCCGATCCTCGTGTCGAGGCTGATCTTGGCCCAGTACGGCGCGGCTTCCGGCGTGGCGTTCGGTCGCGCCCCGTCCAGCGAGTCCTGCGTGAAGCGCAGCTCCCGCAGGGTCGTCTGCCGCTCCACCTTCGCGGTCGCGAGCTCGATGTCGTCGGGCTCGTATTTCTCCTTGCAACCCGAGCAGATCTTGCGCACGAGCCGCTGGGCGAGGACCAGGTTCAGCGCCGACGCGACGTTGAACGGCTCGAGGCCCATGTCCAACAAACGCGTGATCGTCTCCGGCGCCGAGTTGGTGTGCAGCGTGGAGAGCACGAGATGACCCGTCAGCGCGGCCTTGATCGCGATGCCGCCGGTCTCGAGGTCGCGGACCTCGCCAACCATGATGATGTTCGGATCCTGCCGGAGGAACGCCCGCAGCGCCGCCGCGAAATCGAGCCCGATTTCCGAGCGCACCTGCACCTGGTTGATACCGAACAAATTGTACTCGACCGGGTCCTCGGCCGTCATGATGTTGACGTCGATGTTGTTGATCTTCGACAGGGCGGAATAGAGCGTCGTCGTCTTTCCCGAGCCGGTGGGGCCGGTGACCAGCACCATGCCGTACGGATTCGAGATCGCGTCCATCAGCTGCTCCTCGGATCGCGGCTCGATGCCGAACTTCTCCAGGTCGAGCGTCAGGTTTCCCTTGTCGAGAATTCGCAGCACCACCTTCTCGCCGAAGAGCGTGGGCAGCGTCGAGACACGGAAGTCGATGACCCGGTTGCCGATCTTGAGCTTGATGCGCCCGTCCTGCGGGATGCGCCGCTCGGCGATGTTCAGTGAAGCCATGATCTTGAAGCGCGAGATCAGCGCGGCCTTGAGCTTCGGCGGCGGCTTCATCACCTCGGACAGCGCGCCGTCGACGCGATAGCGGACTCTCAGCTCGTGCTCGAAACACTCGAAGTGGATGTCGGAGGCGCCGCGGTGCACGGCGTCGGTGAGGATCGCGTTGATCAACTTGACTACGGGGGCCTGGTCGATCGCGACCGCCAGCGCCGACGCCGACATGTCCTCTTCCTGCTCCTCGACCACCTCGATGTCGTCGAGGTCGAGGTCGCCGATGTCGTGCAGTAGCGACTCCATCTGCGCGTCCGTTGACTCTAAGTGCTTCTCGAGAATGCCGCGGAGCGTGAACTCACCGCCGACGACGGGGAATATCTCGTAGCCCGTGATGAACTTCAGGTCGTCGAGCACGCCGAGCTGCGAGGGGTCGGTCACCGCGACGGTGAGCGTCCGGCCCTCACGCTTGAGCGCGAGGAGCTGGTGCTTCAAGGACAGCTCGGACGGCACGAGCTTGGCGACCTTCAGGTCCACCTCGAAGTCCTTGAGGTCCACCGCCGGCATTCGGTACCGCCGCGCGAGCAGGCGGGTGAGATCCGTCTCCTTGACGAAGCCGAGCTTGATGAGGTTGTAGCCGATGCGCGTGCCATTCTGCTGCTGTTCCTGAATGGCGCGCGTGAGCTGTTCCTGAGTGATCAGCCCTTCGCCGACCAACAAGTCTCCGATTCGTTCGCTTTTAACAGCTGCGGGTGCCGCCATGTGCGCTCTTGAGAAGGACAGCCGCGCGGAAACGCGCCGGCTGCGGAAGGTCGTTGCCTGCGGAAAACGTGTCAAGGAAAATCGCGGGCGCGCCGGGCTTGCTTGGGGGCCTCTCGCCGCACGGGGCGCGGGGCGACGACCGCATTCTGAGGACGCGGGAGCCGGGAAAACGTCACCTGCGGAGCCAGCTTGGCGGACAGTGCCGGTCCGATGCCCTTGACCCGCCGCAGGCCATCCAGCGAGCCGAATGGTCCGGACGAATCCCGGTCGGCCACGATCCGCAGGGCCAGCGCGGGACCGATCCCGTTGAGCGTTTCGATGAGCTCCGCTGACGACGTATCCATGTCCACCAGCCCGATCGCCGCGCTCGACTTCTTCCGGGATGCCTTGCCTCTCGTCCCGGCTTTTAAGGCGGCGCGAGCAGAATCGACTCGGCGGACCTGATCGTTCAGCGCCGCGGCAGCCTTCGGATCGGGTGCGGCGTCCCGCGCGACCGCGCGAACGGCGCGAACTCCGGCGCCGAGCGACACGACGGCGGCAAGAAACAGCAGGGCTTTTCGCTCGGCGGGGGTGGCCACGACAAACCATTAGGTGGCCCGGCAAGGTTTGGCGTTACCGGTTCATTGTTCTCGAGACTGTTTCCGTGCGGAGGCGGCGGAGGTGCGCGAAGCCGGCCACAAGAATTCTTGTGGGGGATCCTAGCTTTTAGCGGTGAGTCGACGAATCAGTCGTGAGCAGGTAGTACCGGCGGGACTTTCATCCTCTCGCCGGACATTGCAGCGCCCCAAGCTGGCCTCAGGCGCGGCTCGACTGGCGCAGTGGTGAGTAAAGTTTGGACCTCGTCGCTAGTGCATGGGGTCACTCCACTTTACTCAAAACTGCACGATTTCCGGCTCGCGAATGGAGAATCCTGCTCAACGATCCTCCAGCCGGGAACGAGCCGGTCCCGCGGGTACTTCCTGCTCGCAACTGATTGTTCACTCACTGCTAACAGCTAGGATCCCCTGTTCGAATTCCTGTAGGCCGCCTACCTCGGCGGGAGTACCAGCGTCGCCGCGACGTCGCCGACTTTTTGCAGCGACTCCGCCGAGATCTTGTCGATCGTATCACTCGGCTTGTGGTGGTACGGATAGTCGATGTCGATAACGCTGATCACGCGCAGCCCCGCGCGCAGCAGAGGCAAGTGATCATCCGTTATCGGTGTCTTCTGCTCCGGAATGAACACGCTGGCGTAGCCCAGCTCCGCGGCCACGGACCATACTCGCTGCACGACCTCCGGCGCCTGCCGCACGGAATGGATCTCCTGGTAGATCTGGAGATCGCGGTCGCCGATCATGTCCCACACCACGCCGAACAGCGGCCGGTAGCCGGGCCACGGAATGTTGCGCGCGAAGTAGCTGGACCCGATCAGCACGTCCGTCATGCTGTCGAAGTTGCCCCAGTCCTCGCCGTCCACAAACAGGAAGTCCACCCCCACGGCGGGAGGCGTGGACTTGAGGAGCTCGCCGAGCGCGATCAGCAGACCCACGCCCGAGGCGTTGTCGTTGGCGCCTGGAACAGGCAGCTCGCGCTCCGTCGCCGTGCCCGCGCGGTCGGACCGCGGCCGCGTGTCCCAGTGCGTGACGTACAGCACGCGCTCCGCCGCGTCCGACCGGAACCGCGCGATGATGTTGCGCTGCGGGATCGTCGCGCCGGTCGCCAGCGTATGCGTCCACTCCTGAGTGAACACCGTGTCGGCGGACTCGCGCATGCGCTCCACTATCCACTCACTCGATTGGCGCCAGCCGTCGGTGCCGGGGACACGCGGGCCGAACGACATCAGCGTCGTGGCGTGGCGCATAGCCGACTCGCCGCTGAACCCGGTCGGCGGACGCAACGCTTCCTTGTCGCACGCGAGCAGCGAGCACGCGAGCACCAGAGCGGGCCAGTATGTCACCTCATCTCTCCCCCGAAGAATTGCAGATGCAGCACCGCGCTCAGCACGGTCTGCGTGATCTCGCGGTTGAAGTTGCGGTCAAAGCTCGCCACGCGCGAGATCAGGAAACTGGAAGCCAGGTTCTCGCCGACGTCCGTGTCCGCGCTAAGAGTGACGGCGCGCCTGCCGCTCTCGAACAGGCGGCTGGTGTTGTTCAGCGCCAACGGGTTGATCACGAAGCTGGATCCCTGTCCGCTCTGGTAGCTGAACCGCGTGCGCACGTCGCGGTGCTTGCCCTCCCCTGCGGGAAAGCGGAACGGCATCCCGACGTCCATGTTGTAGTCGGTGTTGCGCGACCGGCTGTTGACGCCCGGCTTGAATTCAGCGCGGCGTACGCGGCTGAACCCGCCGCTCGTGGTCAGCCCCGGCACCAGCGCCCAGACCAGCGACAGATTGACCGGGTAACTCCGGAAGCGGCTGCTGCTGCGGTCATCGGCTCCTTCCGATTCCGGATCGGGAGTGCCGAACCGCTGGTCGGTCTCCTGCGCGCGGGCGCTGAAGCCGACGTTTGACCACAGCCACGACAGCCCACGCGGCCTGCCGTTCCATTGTATGCCGACGTCGGGAAATACGACCTGGGTCCCGTCGGTGGTCGTCGCGCCGCCCTCCAGTCGCCGGATCCAGTGTCGCATCGTGTGCTGCCGGTACCGGCTCGTGAGTCGGGCGCCGAGCGGGAGCTGCCAGCTGTTGCCGATCGAGACGTGGTTCGTGACCGCCGCGCTGGTGGCCTGGCTTCCCTTCACGTTCAGGAATCGTCCGGCGCCACCGAGCGCCAACTGATAGGAGAGCGGCGGATCGATCGCCGTGCCCTCGAACACCGAGACCACATTCCGATCGAGGGTGATCTCGAGCGGTCGCAGTCCGCGCAGAGCGCGCCGCAGCCACAGCGTGGAATCACCGAGGAACGCGAGCGCGCCCGGCAGATCCAGCGACACCGCACCGTGCAACACCTGTGAGTTCGCGAGCCGCCGCGGCAGGCGTGATTCCCGCTCGCTCCCGTCGGGCAGCAGCCGGTTCGTGTAGAACAGCGTGTTGGGGTCGCGGATCATGTGGTACGTACTGGCGAAATCGAGCCGCGGCTTGATCCACGGGCGCAGCGACGGCGCGAAGTTGATCGAGCTCTCGATCGCGCGCTCGCGCTCCAGGCCCGCGTCCACGCCCGCTATCGACTGCTCCTCCGATTCGGCGATGATTCCCAACGGCGTGGCGGGGTCGTAGCCGCGCAGATCCCGCACCGAGCTGAGATCGAAGCGCGCACGCAGCGTCTCCAGCGGCTTGAAGGCGAGTACCGCGCCGTTTCGCCAGGTGCGCGACAGTCCGCTCACCGGCGCTGGTTGCTCGCCCGGGGTGGAAGCCGGCCGGAAGAACGAGAATCGCTCGTCGCTCCCTTTGCGGTACACGCTCGAGAGGTACAGCTCCACCGGAGACCAGCGCGAGACCTCCGGCAGCAGCGCGCGCGTCAGGTTGAACTCGGCGCCGAGCATGAAGTTGCGGGCGCCGCCTTCCTGGAACTCGCTGCGGGCGGTCGCGGACGTATAGCTGCTGTTGAGCACGAGATTGTTCAGCAGCGGCGCCAGGACGTGGCCCTCGAGCGGCACGATGCGCCGGACGCTCACGGTGTACGACGCCGCGGCCGACCGAGGGGAGCGCAGCCCGTCCACCGCATCCGCCTGGATGTCGGACTGCGATAGGAACAGCGGGCCTGCCGCCGCCGAGGTGTAGCTCAGCGTGACCGGGATCGACAGGCCGAGCGACCGTGGCAGGAGCTTCTCGAGCCGGAACGCAGCGCTGATGTCCACGGCGTTGTCCGCGAGAAACTCCGGCTGCTCCGCGAGCTGCCGAAAATGCGCGTCCCGGCGGCTGAAGCTCAGGCGAAGATCGCCGAAGTCGCTGGCGATGATCGACGCGGCGAATTGGCCGGCGAGGCCCATCTCGTCTACCACGTCCGCTAGCCGGATGTCGTTCACCCACAGCTCGAGCGTGTCGCCGGGAGCGATCGGCTGGCCGCCGCCACCCTCAGTCACGCGCACCATTCCGACGGCCAGCTCCTGCACCGAGGCGAGGTTCGGCGCGCTCGATCCCGGCGCGATCGTGTACGCGATGTAGCCGTCGGCGCACGCGGCGTACCGGCCGGAGGACGACACGCCGATGGACGCCGGAGTGTTCGCTATGAGCACGGAGTCAAGCCCGGTACACGTGTTCGCCCTGGACCCGGAGAGAAACGCGTTCTGAATCTGCGCCCGGAGCGCGAAGAACTTCTGGAAGTCCACGCGAATCTCCGGCAGCCACGCCGCGCGCGTGGTGCCGCCGTTGAGCGGCGCGCGATACATGTAAAAGTTGTTCGGATCGCGGCCGATCTTGATGAAGAAGTGCAGCTCCCCGTCAGATCCCCAGCCGCCGTTGATCCCGCGGGCCCACATGCGGAGTTGCTTGTATCCCATGAAATTCTTCTGCCCTTCCGGGAAGCGGTAATACGCCTCGGCGCGGTGATACCGCTCGAGCCCGCCGGCGGTGAGCCGCAGCGATCGCTCGTTGATCTGCACCCGTCCGGACAAGTGCGCGACGGTCTTGGTGTCAGGCTCGTCAATCACGCCCGGGGGCGATTCGTAATCGATCCCGCCGGTGCGGTTCCTGTCCTGTGTGCCGATCACGCCGGCGATCACGTAGCCGCCCGTCGCCCGCCGCTCTCCTCCAATTCCGATCAGCGGCTTGTCGTCGCGCTTGAGCCAGGGCGCGCCCGTCAACCGCAGTCGGGCGAGAGGCACGCGGACGAACGCGTCGTCCGCCGTGCCGACGCCGGAGATCATGGTGATGCGCAGCGCCCTCACGCGGCGGAGCAGCGCCTCGCCCAGCGAATCATCGGGTGAGCGGAACGGCACGCGCACCAGCACCCAGCAGACCGGCTGTCCGCCGCCGGCAATGAACGTTTGCGGCGCGGGCGCGCACCTTCCCACGCGGTCGTACGACTCCGGGTTCGACAGATCGACCACGTATCGGCGCCACCGCTCCTGCCCGCGCTCAGTGGCGGTGAGATTCAACACGTTGTCGAAGTCTATGTCTTCCTCATCCATCCGGTTGTTGGCGACGGTGCAGTTCGCCCGCGAGTCGCCGAGCAGCTGCGAGAACCTCGTCCCGCCGGCGCACAGCGAATGCGCATCGAGCGTCACGCCGTCGCCCGCCGATCCCGAGATCAGCGTCAGCCTCTCCACCCTGTCTCCCGGAAGCCCGATGTCGTCGGTCGTGACGTTGAACGCGCGGGAGAATGGGTCGCGCTCGCTGTCCAGACTGTCGAGACCGCGGATCGCGCGGCCGGAATACACGCTGTCGGACACGGCCGTCGGGGCGCCGACGATCCGTAGAGTGTCCGGCGTGAACACCAGCGTGTTCTCCGAGACGTCGCCGAAGTCGAACACGAGCATAGGATTGCGCGCTCTCCCTTCGGGGGACGTATCGATCTGGGCCCAGAACTCGAGGTTCTCGACGCGCGAGAGGTCCACGCCGGATGGGCCGAGTACGGTCCTGATCGAGCGCCATCTCCGGCCGGAGACCGCCGGAATCATGCTCCACTGAAACTCGCGCTTCACGGGGTTGTACAGCCCTCCGACAGACAGCGGGTACAGCGTCATCCAGAGCAGTGTTTCCGGCCCGGCGACGCCGCTGCCGAACAGCTCGGTTTGCGGATCGATCTGCCTGATCGTGTACTGCACGGGACGTCCGCTCACGTCGAGGCCGTTGCTCTGCCACGCCATCGTCGCGGCGCGATCCACCGACAGCGCGTCGCTCCCGGCCCTGAGGGCGAGCGCCGTACCGAGCGCGGGCTGACTGCTGTAGTACCAGGTGCCGTCGGTGAGCGGCACCTGAATACCTCCTTCACCTTCGAACGACTCGATGAACGCCTGCCCCGCCGAGTTCGGGCGCGGTCGGCTCATGGCCAGCTCACCCGACACGCTGATGCGCGATGGCACCGACGTGCGGCCGTACGGCAGCCGCGACACGAGCCGCGTGAGCGGGTCCGCTTCGAAGTCGAACAGTCCGCTCACTCCCGCCATCAGCGAAGCGGCCGGCTCGAAGCCGAGCGGGGGCCGGTTGAACGTCGTTTTCTGGGACTGCGAGATCGCGGTGAAGCTGATCTGGCCGCGCTCCATGAGAAATTCCGCGGCCGCTCCGGTAATGGACGTCGGCGTGTCGGCGAACAGCGGGTTCTCCTCATATCGCACGCTCACCTGCCGCGGCCGGGGGAACAGCGTGTCGGGCCGCGCGAACGTCACGCGGCCGAGATCGTAATCCACGGTGTAGTCCGCTCCGCGCGTCAGCAGAATACCGTCCACGTACAGCCGCTCGGAGCTCGGGCGGAGCTGCACCGAGCCCAGCATCAGCCCGCCGGCGTCGCCGCCACCTTCGGCCTGGTACCGTATTCTCAAATGGTACAGCGCGCGCGGCCGCTGGGCGGTGTTCAAGTGCTCGGACGGCGCGGAATAGATGGCGTCATTGGAGGGATTGCCGCCGGTCGCGAGTCCGTCGCCGGCGAACGGCCGCGCGGATGGAAAGACCAGGAACTGGTCGTTGATCATTCGCGTCGACGTCGTCGAGAATCCTACCTGCAGGTTGGGATCCGACGGCCGCGGCCACAGCCGGTTCTCGAAATCGAAGGTCGAGCTATTGGTTTCCTGGGCCAGCCCGAACGCCTCGAGATACGTCTGCGCCCCTCCGGCGAAAGGCTTCTCGTGGTCCGTACCCGCGCTGGTGACGATCTTCACGCTCACCGACGGCCGCACGATTCCCGCGCCGCCGACGCGATACACGCTCCGGATCTCGCGGGTGAACGCCGGATCGCCGGGCGCGACCTGCGGATCCCAGAGCAGGTTGGCGAGCTGCTCGCGCTCCGGGACGAACTCGAGGTCGGGAGTGCCGCCGGTCGTGACGTGCGTGGTGTCGCGGCCGCCGACGCGCACGCGGTACGCGACTACGAGCCGCTCCCGGTCAATGGACAGCGGCCGCACGAGTGAAATCCAGAGCAGCGAAGGGTCGGCGTAGTAGTCGATCCCCTCGCGCAGGTACTCGTACACCGGGCCGCGACGGGAGCGCGGGTCGCCGAGCAGACGGAACTGCGGCCCGCTGGGCGTTGCGGGCTGGGCGCCGATGAGCAGGCGGTACACGAAGAGGCGGGTCGGGCGGAGCGTGTCGGGCAGCGCCGCCGCGGCGATGGCGAGCGCGCGGGAATCGAGAATGTCGACGTTGGGATAGCCGCGAATGAGACGCGGATCTACGGTGAAGAAGAACCGCCTCGGCTCGAACTGGTAATCCTCGATGCTCCGGTCGACTTCCTGCAGCGTGCGGTCGCCCACCGTGAAGACGCGGTCGCCCACGATATTGCCCTTCTGCTGCGCCATGATCGTCTTGAGCCGCATCGGACCCAGCCGCGTGACGGCCTGCAATCCGGTGTTGTTGCTCGGGATTCCCGCGGTGATAAACCGCGACTGCGGCGGCTGGAATGTCACGTTGCCGATCTCGAAGCGCTCGAGCAGGTCCTTCTCCCTGCCCTGGTAGTAGATCGAGATGTTGTTGGACGCGTCGAACTCGCGCTGCGAGTCGTAGTCCACGTTCACGTGAATACGGTTCGCCACGACGCCACCCGAGCGCAGCGACGCCTGGAAATCGAACAGCGGTTCGAACCCGGTGCGACAGCCGATGACCGGATCGAAACCGCCCACGGCCGAGCAGCGCTCGTTGACCGCGCGCTCGGCGCGGAACTCGACGCGGCCGTCGAGATGCACGGTGAGATCGGTGTAATCGCCAAGCAGCGTGGCCGCTCTTTCCGCTACGCCTGACGGCGGCTTGGGGGGAAGCTCGTCGGGGAACCGCGCGCCGCGGGCCTGCGTGGCGAACGTGCGCGCCTGCACCTGGCCCCAGGTGGACTCGATGATGCTGCGCACATTCTGCTGAAACGCCGTCGCGCGCGCCGCTGCGATCTGCTCCTGCGCGAGCCGGAACGACTCGCGCTCGCTCAAGGCGCGGACCGTGGGCAGCCTGAATGGCAGTGAATCGGGGCCGAGCCTCAGCCGGACGCCGACGGGCGGGACCGTGTCGCGCGGGACCGGACGGAGCGTGTCCCGGGGCGGAGGAATCGTGTCGCGGGGCGGAATCGTGTCGCGCGGGACCGGCGGGACCGTGTCTGGAACAACCCACCGGCCCGGTGTGTCGGAGGACACGGTGATTTCGCCCGCGGCCGCGAGCGAGACACCCGCGATGAGCGCGAACAGCCCACCCGTATATTTCACGCCGTGAAGATACTTCACCGGTACGTTCTCAAGGAGCACGTCGGACCGCTCACCTTCGCCATATCGGCGTTGACGTCCATGCTGCTCCTCAACTACGTCGCCAAGCGGTTCGGCGAACTGGCCGGCAAGGGGCTGCCGTGGTCGGTGATCGGTGAGTTCGTGGGCCTCACGGTCCCGTTCATCTTCGCGATGACTCTGCCGATGGCGGTGCTCATCTCTACGCTGTACGCGTTCAGCCGGCTAGCCGCGGACAACGAGATCACCGCGCTGAAGTCGAGCGGAGTGGGACTCCGGCGGATCATGGCTCCGGTGATCCTCGCCGCGTCGGTGATCACTCTTGGCATGATCCTGTTCAACGACCAGGTTATGCCGCGCGCGAACCACCGGCTCGCCGTGCTGCACCGCGACATCGCGCAGAAGAAGCCGACGTTCGCGCTCCGGGAGCAGGTGATCAACGAGCTCAGCCAGGGCAAGTTCTACCTGCGCGCCGGCCACATTGACAAGAACTCGAACCGCATGCGCGAGATCACAATCTACGATTTCGGCGACGCGGGACGGCGGCGCACGATTCACGCGGACAGCGGCAACATGGCGATGTCGACCGACCAGTCCGACCTCCTGATGACGCTGTACGACGGCGCGCTGCAGGACGTGCCCGCCGCCGATCCGACACAGCTGCAGCGCCTCTTCTTCGAGGTGGACCTGGTGCGGGTGCGCGACGTTGGGAATCAATTCCGGGAGAAGCCGGCGGGGACGTACAAGGGCGAGCGGGAGATGACGGTTTGCGAGATGGAGCGGGCGCGACGTGACGCCCAGAAGAGCTACACCGACGCGCAGGGGGAGTTCGCCGAGCGGCTACGCGCCGCTAAGGCCGCCAACGTCAAAGTGAGCCGCGAGGTGCAGGAGATGGGGCAGAAGCCGCCGGACGACCGTTCGTTCGGCGGCGCCTACTGCGCTCTGCTCGGTTCGGTCGGAGCGTTCGGCGGGGATCGGCCGGATTCGGCCGCGGCGACGACGGTCGCGCCGTCCATGGGACTCTCGGCCGGCGGTCTCGACGTCACGCCCGACGCCGACGGAACCCCAATGGCGGTGCGCTCGGTGCAGAAGCGCGCCGCGTCCGATGCTCCTCCCCGCGTCTCGCCCGTTCCCTCGGAGTCACAGGCGGTGCTGCCGGCGCTGCTCGACGCGTCGCGCGTCAGGATGACCGAGGCCGCCCGGGTGATGAACCTCTACTCGGTGGAGATCCACAAGAAGTTCGCGCTCGCGGTGGCGTGCATCGTGTTCGTCCTTCTGGGCGCGCCGATCGCGCTCCGTTTTCCCCGCGGCGGAGTGGGTCTCACGATCGGCGTGAGCATCGGCGTCTTCGGGCTGTACTACGTGGCCCTCATCGGCGGCCAGTCGCTCGGCAACCGCGGAATCGTCCCGCCCGCACTCGCGATGTGGGGAGCCAACATCCTGTTCGGCGCGGCGGGGCTGGTGCTGCTGGCCAAGCTTGGCACCGAATCGGCGACGTCACGCGGCGGTGACGCGCGAGAGATGGCCGACGCCTTTCGCGCCTGGATGGCGCGGCACGTCGCGCGCGTCGGAATCCGCCTCGAGCGGCGCCGGGCGACACCATGAGATTGCGCGTGCGCCCGCTGGACAGGTACGTCTTCGGCGAATTCTGGAAGATCTTCGTGACGACGGCCCTCGGCTTCCCACTGCTGCTGATCATATTCGACCTGACCGACAACCTCGACACCTACCTCAACCGGGAGCTGACGCAGACGGATCTGCTGCTCAGCTACGTGTACTGGCTGCCCGATTCCGTGTTTTTGATCCTGCCAGCGGCGGTTCTCTTCGCGACCGTGTTCTCGATCGGCGCGCTCACCCGCCACTCGGAGATCACCGCGGCCAAGGCGTCCGGTATCAGCTTCTACCGCGTCATCGCGCCGATCTTCGCGGGCGCGCTGTTCGCGACCGTCGCCGGACTCGTACTCGGAGAACTGGCGCCGTTCGCCAACCGGAAGCGACAGGAATTGCTGCAGGCGGATCAGTTCGCGAGAGGGAACGAGCGGTTCAACTTCGCGTATGCCGCCGAGCAGGGACGAGTGTACAAGATCGGAGCACTGCGCGTGAGCGAGCGCACCGTGCACGGAATCGACATCGAGCGCAAGGGCGCCGGGCCCGAGTATCCCAGCTACGTGCTGTCGGCCACCAGCGGCGCGTACGAGCCGGGGCGCGGCTGGCTGCTGAAAGGTGGCGTCATGCACGTCATTCCGGACGCGTCCCGCAACATCACGTTCACCTTCGATTCGGCGCGCGCCCGTTACTTCAACCAGCGGCCGGTGGAGCTGACGGCATCGCCGAAGGCGCCGGAGGAGATGCGGTTTGCCGAGCTGGGGCGGTTCATCCGGGCCATGGAGCGGTCGGGCGCGGACGTGAATCAGCTGCGCGTCGAGCGGATGCTCAAGATCGCGGTGCCGGTGACGTGCATCGTGATTCTGCTGTTCGGCGCTCCGCTCGCGACCAGCACTCAGCGCGGCGGCGCGGCGTACGGGATCGGCATCAGTCTCGCGACGACGATGATCTTCCTGGTGCTGATCCAGCTCACCAAGGCCATCGGCTCGAAGGGGCTGCTCCCTCCCGACCTCGCGGCCTGGATACCGAGTATTCTCTTCGGCGTGACCGGCGCGTATCTCTTCCTGCGGGTGCGAACTTGATCGAGGCCGTCGGCAACATCTTCGGGGGCATCGGCGCGCGCGGGTACTTCGCGCGCGACATCGGCCGCGGCGCGACGTCGCCGCGGACGTACGGCCCCGAGATCATCGGCCAGATGCGGAAGATGGGCGTGGACTCCATCCCGCTGGTGGCCGCGGTCGCGGCCTTCATCGGCGCGGTCACCGCCGTGCAGACGAGATTCCAGCTGCTTCCCGGCGTCGAGCTGAACGTCGTGGGATTGATCACGCGCCAGTCCATCGTGCTTGAGCTCGGCCCGCTGCTTACCGCGCTGGTGCTGACGGGGCGCGTCGGGGCGCGCATTACCGCGGAGCTCGGCACGATGCGCGTCACCGAGCAGATAGACGCGCTCGAGACGCTGGCGTACGATCCCGTGGCGTATCTCGTCGTGCCACGCCTGATCGCTTCCATCATCATGGTTCCCCTGCTCACGATATTCGCGGATTCGATCGGGATCATGACCGGCATGTACGCGGCCCAAAGCGTCGGCGTTGATTCCGCTACTTTCGTGGAAGGATTGCGGCTTTCCTTCGGTCCCTTCCAGGTCGTCTACAGCCTGCTCAAGGCTACGCTGTTCGGAACGGCGATCGCGTTTTTCTGCGCGTACGAGGGTTTTTTCGCCGAGTCCGGCGCCGAGGGAGTAGGCCGGAGCACCGCCAGCGCCGTAGTCGTAACTTCCGTGGCAATACTGATGCTCGACGCGCTCACGGCGATGGTCCTCGCCCGGTACCTGATTTGAGACAGCTGTTAGCTCTTGGCTATTGGCTATTAGCTGAGCCAACAGCCAACAGCCAATAGCCAACAGCTTATTCATGGCCATCCAATGACATTGCATACCAACCGATGAAGCGGCGCGACGAGGTTCTCGTGGGCATCATCGTCACGATCGGCCTGATCGTGGCCATCGCCGGGACGGTGTGGCTGTCGCAGGGCGGGCTGGAGCGGGGTTATCCGCTATACGCCAAGTTCCCGTGGGGCGAAGGGCTCAAGCGCGGGCAGCCGGTTCTGCTCTCGGGCGTGACCGCCGGCTACGTGGACAAGGTCGAGTTCGTCCCGACGGGCGGAGTCGTCGCGACGCTCAGGATAACCGGCGACTACAAGGTGCCGAAAGGCACGCGCGCCTCGGTCATCCCAGCTGGCTTTTTCGGCGACAAGTCCGTGGCGCTCGTGCCGGGGCGGCCGAACACGGTGACTCACGCCGAGCGCGACACCCTTCCCGTGGCCCCAAGCCCGCCGGGGGTCGATCAACTGGCGGCCAAGGCGGATTCGATCGCGGGCTCGGTGCAGGCGATCACCCGGGAGTTCGAGCGGGAGCTGGTGTTGGGCCGCGGCCTCGCCGAATTACGAGCCACGCTGGCCGGAACAAACCGGCTGGTGAATCAGCTGAGCGCGGTCGTGGCAGCGCAATCGCGTCAGTTAGACGCTACCATGGCCTCACTCCGACGC
Source organism: uncultured Gemmatimonadaceae bacterium (assembly GCA_964350145.1). GTDB lineage: Bacteria > Gemmatimonadota > Gemmatimonadetes > Gemmatimonadales > Gemmatimonadaceae > JACDCY01. The sequence goes on along the minus strand of CAYGJL010000006.1, from coordinate 44,470 downwards.
GCGGCTGCCGCGGTAGATCCTGTTAAGGTCGATTCCACCTTGCGCAACATGCAGGCGGCAAGCGCCAACGTTGTGGAGCTGTCCGCCGAGCTCAGCCGCACGTCCGCGCAACTGAATTCGACGCTGGCCAAGCTCGACAGCGGCGAAGGCACGGCCGGCAAGCTGCTCACCGACCCCGCGCTATACAACGACGTCCGCCGCCTCGTGACCCGCGTGGATTCGCTGACGCTGGACTTTCAGCGCAATCCGCGGCGCTACATCAACCTCAGCATCTTCTAGCCAACACGAAAAAAATCCCGCCGTGAGGCGGGATTTTTTCTTGCGAAGCACTGCTCCGGCTAACCCATGGCGGCGTTAGTTGAAGTTGTACCTCACGCCCAGCTGAATCCGGTAAACGTCCCCGGTTCCGGCGGTCGGCTCCAGGGTCTTGGACAGGAGCTTACCATCGACATTCTCCAACCGGTAGAGAGCCCTTCCCTGCGAGTCGGCGCCGCGAGCGATCAACGGCTGGTTTTCCACCATTCGCTGGCCTATGCCCCAATTCTTGTTGAGGAGATTTCCCACGTTGAGGAAGTCCAGCCGCAGTTGCAGGGAATTCCGGTTTCCGGAGACGCTCCCGAAGACCTCCTGCGAAAGGCTGAAGTCCGCTCTCGTGACCCTGGGAAGAAACACGGCGTTGCGCTCGGCGTACTTGCCTCTGTTCGCGCTGAGATACTCATCCTGCTTGATGTAAGCGTCCCAAGCGGCGGCCTGTTGTGCCGCGGTGAAGGTTACACTGCCAGCAGTGTACTCCTGGAAGTTCATCTCGGACACGTCCCGATGGATGTAGATGAGATCGTTGCTAAAACCACCATCGCCGTTCAAGTCACCGCTGAAGGTATAGCTCGTGTTCCCAATGGTGCGGTTCTCGAGGAAGATCGACGCGGTAGATGCGCCGAAGCTGAAATACTCCCTTCGAATCGAGCCGGCCAGGAAGAAGCGATGCCCCGGCGAAGTACCCGCGTACGCCAACCCCGGCCTGTTTGGATTGCCTGAGTGCGGGTTGTTGTTCCACGACCCGAACGCGATCGAGCCAGGATCGACGGTATTCTTCGCGACACCGTAGCTGTACGCCGCCTTCACGTACGTGCCGGCGCCGAAAGGCTTCTCGAGCGACCCCGCGAGGTTCCATGAATAACCGTCGTTCTGGTTCTTCAGGACGATCGCGCTGGTGATGTTGCTGTTGAGTCTGTTGCCCCCGACCCACCGCGGCCGGTTATCGGCGCCCGAGAAGCTGGACTGGTTCGGAGCCAGGTTGGCGTTGATGTAGTACACACCGTTCACGTCCCGGCTGTACAGGAACTCACCGGTGCCGACGAGCCCGAATGGCAGGCGCTGGTCGACCGCGACGTTGGTCCGCCAGAGCTGCGGAAACTTGTACGTCGAATCGGTAACCGCGAGACCGTAGCTCGACGCGGGGGCGCCGGTCGCGCCACGCTTGTAGTGGTCCGGGTTGGGATGGAAGGGCCTGGCCCGCGTGTTGTCCAACTGCTCGAATCCGGTCAGCATGCCGTTTTCGCCGATCTGGTTGGAGATCCACACATACGCCGGACGCCCTGTGAAGATTCCGGTACCGCCACGTACCTGCGTGCTGCGCGTGCCGGTCGGGTCCCAATTGAAGCCAAACCGTGGAGAAACCAATATGTTCCTGCCCGGCATCTTGGCGGTCGAGAATCTGACCGGAGCGCCAAATTCATCTCGGAATGTGAGGCCCGGAACGGCCGGGTTCTCTATTCCGGTCTCGCTGAAGCGCGGCACGTCGAACCTCAAGCCGAACGTGAGGCGGAGCTTGTCACTAACGCGCCACTGATCCTGCCCATAAATGCCGGCGTAGAACACCTCGAGCGGTTGAACGGGCTTGTCCTGCCCCGGAATGTTGGACCAGCGGACCTGGAATCGGCGCAATGTCACCGGCGACACGGTGCGATTCGGATTGGCGAGATAGTCGTTCGCGTCCGTATAGAAATCGGACAGCGAGTTGTAGACGTACGCGCTCTGCGAGCCCGGGAAGAACACGTTCTCCGACTCGTACCACTCGGCGCTGACGCCCGCCGTGAGCTCGTGATTTACTCCGTGTTTCGTCAGGTTGTTGAGAAACTGGATGCTGTTATAGCGGAGCTCGTTGCTCGGAGTAAACGGCTCAAATCCGAAGGAAGTGTATACGGAGCCGCTGTTGAGAACGTCCACCATCGGGAAGAAGGTGCCGTTGAACCCACGGCTCTCGTCATGGCTGGAGTAGCCGACGACCATGTTGTTCGACATGTCGGTGCCGAATGTCGAGTTCCATTCACCGGCCACCGATTTGATGTTCTCCAGAATCTTGTAGTTCGAGTTCTCGAAATTCAGCCCGCGGGAGTTGCTTCTGCGGCTGCCGAAGCCGAGCGACGAGGAGTTCGACATGAGAACGTCCGTGTCCGACTCTAGAACGTTGAACCGCAAGCTCAGCTTGTTTCTGTCGTTGACGTTGAAGTCAAACTTCGTGAGGAACCGCATGGCCGGCGTCTTGTTGTCGTAGCCCTGATAACCGCCGGTCTCGTACCCGAACTTGGTACGCAAATAGCTGCTCAGGTTGTCCAGGTCGGAGGCCAGGACCCGTGTCACACCTCCTTCGACAGGCTCCCCGCCGGTATTGGCGCGGAAAGTGGTTCCCGGTGACGTCAGGCCGTCGACTTCATAATTGACGAAGAAGAAAAGCCGGTTCGGAATGATCGGACCACCTATGCTCAGGCCGACCTTCCTGAAGTTGAACTCGCCCGGGTTGACCTCGTTCTCGCCAGCATCCGTGCCGTGCAGCAGCTTGCGGTTGTCACGGAATGCCCAGTACAGCGAGCCTCGCATCTGGTTCGTGCCGCTCCTCGTAACCGTGTTCACGCCGGCGCCGACGAAGTTGCCTTGTCGGACGTCGTATGGCGCGATGTTGACCTGGAGCTGCTCGATCGCGTCCATCGAGATCGGCGCGACACCGGTCCGGTCGCCCGGCTGGCCGGCGAGACCGAACGAATTATTGAAGTACGAGCCGTCCACCGTGACGTTGTTCAGACGGTTGTCCTGGCCGGCAAAGGAGAAGCCGAAACCCGAGCCGCTGTACTGCGGCGTCAGGCGGGCGAAGTCCTCGATCCGGCCGGAGATCGTCGGCAGCCGGGAGATGGCTTCACGGCCAACTGAGGTCGCGGCGCCCGTACGGGCGGAGCTGAACACCGTCTCCCCTTCCGCCGTGACGGTCACTGCGCCGAGCTGGACGGCCGCCTCACGCAGCGTGAACCTGAGGTCGGTCGTCTGGCCAAGATTGACGAACACGTCTTCCCTGACGTCCGCCTCGAAGCCGATGGCCGTCGCGGTGACGCGATACGGTCCGCCGACTCGCATGCCCGGCATCGTGAATCTGCCGTCGGCGCGGGTGCGGGCCTCGTACGTCGTTCCCGAAGGCACATGTACGGCCACGACCCGGATATCAGGACGACCGGCCGCGGCCGCGTCGTTCACGGAGCCGGCGATGGCGCCGGTCGTGACGCCTTGTGCGCCAGCCACCGGCGCGGCGGTAAATGATAGGAGCGCGACCACAACGGTGGACGCGACGCGGACGAGTGATCTTGTCATTGATTTCCCTCTCAAACGTCGTGGGGTGACAATGCGGCTCTCATGAGCGCGGAAAAAATAGGACATTGTGCGGCTACAAGCTACGTTTTCGACGCAAGCTTGCAACCTCTGATTTGAATCGGGTCCCGTCACTTGGAACCGCGACGCGCGCCGCCGGTCAGGTAGTAAACGGGGATCCCGAGTAGAATCGCCCCGAACACGGCCATGGTGGCGGTGCGGCTTCCGGGATCGGCCAAGGCGTTACCCAGCAAGTAGATAGTCGCCGCGATGAACAGGGCCGGGACCACCGGATACCCCGGCACGCGGAATGGCGGCTGATACCCGGCCCGCCGTCGCAGGAGGTAAATCCCCGCGACTGCCCAGGCGTAGAACGGTACGATCGCGGTCACGAAGGCGTCGGCCAGGTTCTCGAAAGTGCCGACAAGAACGAAGAGCGCGCCCAGCACCGTCGCCGTAGCGATGGCGACGTGCGGAGTCTGGAAGCGCGAATGCACCCGCCCCAGATGGCGAAACACCGAACCGTGCTCCGACAGCCCGAACAGCACGCGCGGCCCGGTCAGCAGCGACCCGTTGAGCGTGCCGAAGGTGGAGATCATGACCGCGCCGACCACGAACGCCAGCCCGGCCGGGCCCATCGCCTTCGACGCGACGTCCGCGGCCACGAGCCGCGAGGCCCGCATGCCTTCCACCGACAAGACCGACAGATACGCCAGGTTGGCGAGCAGATAGACGCCGATCACGGCGAGCGTCCCGATGATGATGGCCTTGGGGAGGACCCGCTGCGGATCCTTCACTTCCCCCGACACCTTGCTCAGGTCCGCCCAGCCGTCGTACGCCCACAGCACCGAGACCAGCGCCAGGCCGAACGCGCCGACCGAGACCGTGGCCCGCGCCGCGTCGGGAGCGGCGGGCGCCGCCACCGCTGCGACCGCGTCCCCGCCGAGTGCGATCGCGAACGCGAGCCCGATGATCACCAGGAGCGCGCCGTACTTCGCGATCGTGGTCGTGTTCTGGAGCAGCGTGCCCCAGCGTACGCCGCAGTAGTTCAGCGTCCCCACCAGGAGAATCGCCACTGCCGCGACGTAGTGGACCTGGTCGGAATACGGCGCGACGCTCGGGTCGTTCCCGAGGGCGCGCATGAAGTACTCGGCGAACGTCGTCGCGATCGCGCCGAGCGCGGCCGCTCGGATGATCGTCAGCTCGGCCCACCCATAGAGGAAAGCGGGCAATTTCCCCCACGCTTCCTTCAGATACACGTACGGCCCGCCGCTGCGCGGGAACGCCGCCGACAGCTCGGCCACGGTGAGTGCGCCGCACAGCGCGAACGCGCCGCCGGCCACCCAGACCAGCATCATCGCCGTCGCGTCCGGCACCCGGTCCGCGATCGCCGCCGGCGAGCGGAAGATCCCGGATCCGATGACGGAGCCTACCAGAATGGCGACCGCCGACCAGAGGCCGATGGTGCGCGGAAGGTCGGCATTCTCGCGATTCGTGGAATTCATGGCGACAAACGGTAGTGCAAAGGCCGAGGGGTGGCGAGTACCTTCCTGCCATGAATTCCGGTCTCGCGCAAATGATCTTCTGGGTAGCCGCCGCGTCGTGCGCCGTTGCTCATGGCACGCTGATCTGGTCCGTGGTTACGGGCGCCGCCTCCGGCAGCTATCCGGATGACCGCAGGAAAAGCTCGCGGCGCGGCGGAATGCGCTGGGGACCCGACAGGCGGTCGAGCACACCCGGGAGTGACCGCTCGCCAGCGCGCGAGCTGGAAATCGGCTGGGCGATCCTTCCCGCGCTCGCGCTTGTCGCGCTACTGATCGCAACTTGGCGCGAGCTCCCGGCATGAAGCCGCTCGCCTACGCGTCGCTCGCGCTCGCCTATCTCCAGGCGGTGCTCGGCGCGGTAGTGCGCATCACCGGCTCCGGCATGGGGTGCGGCGATCATTGGCCCCGCTGCCACGGCCACTGGTTCCCCCCGCTCGACCGCGTGGACCTGATAATCGAGGTCACCCACAGGTACGTCGCCGCCGCGCTCACGCTCGCGGTGATCGCGCTGCTCTTCACGGCCTGGCGGGCGCGGGCGACGCACGGTGTCAGCGGCAGGGGCGGTGTCCTGCGACCCGCATCGGCCGCGGTGCTGCTGGTCGTCGCCGCCGCGCTGTTGGGGGCGGTGACCGTGAAGCTCGAGCTGCACGCGGCCGCCGTCGTGATTCATCTCGCGCTGGCCATGTGTCTCATCGCCGCGCTCGCGGTCGCCGCCGTGCGCGGCTCGGCGCTCGCCGGCGGAACGACGGCCGCGACCTCTTCGCGCACCAGGGGCGGCTCCACGGCGGCGGCCGTGCTGGCGTTCTTCGCGGTGATCATGGGCGGCGCCACGGCCAACATGGCCGGAGCGGCTGTGTCGTGCATCGGCTTTCCCCACTGCCGGGAGGTCACCGCGGGAGGAGCTCCGCTCTTCGCGCAGGTCAGCCACCGCGTTCTCGCCTTCCTGGTGTTGTTCCACCTGCTCGGCATGCTGTTCGCGCTGCGTAAGCGCGCGGAGCCGATTGCAACGAGGTTGTGGGCGAAGATCGCGTTCGCCACCGCGCTGGCGCAGATCATGGTGGCCGCCGCGATGGTGGAGCTGGGGCTGCCGCTGCACCTGCGCGTGCTGCACCAGGCACTGGGCACTCTGGTATGGCTCGTCGTGTTCGTCTTCGCTGCGGTCGCGCGGCGGCCGGCGAGCCCATGACGTCCGCGGCGGCGCCGGCGGGAGGGCCGTTCGGCCGCGACCTGCTGGCGCTCACCAAGCCGCGAATCATCAGCTTGCTGCTCGTGACGACCATCGCGCCGATGTACGTCGCCGGCCGCCCGTCCCTCGTGCTGATCCTCGTCGTGGTGCTCGGCGGATATCTGATGGCGGGCGGCGCGAACGCGGTCAACATGTATTACGACCGCGACATAGACGACACGATGCCGCGGACGAAGCTCCGGCCAATTCCGAGCGGCAGGATGTCTCCCGCCGCGGTGCTCGCGTTCGGAGTGGCGCTCGCGAGCGCGGCCACGTTCCTGCTCGGCCGCTTCGCGAACGTGCTCACCGCAATGCTCGCGCTCGGCGGCTTCTACTTCTACGTCTTCATCTACACGCGCTGGCTCAAGCGCTCGACGCCGCAGAACATCGTCATCGGAGGTGCGGCGGGGGCGTTCCCGCCGCTGGTGGGATGGGCCGCCGTCACCAATCAAGTCGACCTCACCGCGCTGTACCTGTTCGCCATCGTTTTCTATTGGACGCCGCCGCACTTCTGGGCGCTCGCACTGCTCAAGCAGAAGGACTACGGCAAAGCCGGCATACCCATGGCGCCGCTGGTGTGGGGTGAGCGCGAGACCATGAACCAGATGCTCTGGTACATGTTCATCCTGATTCCGTTGACGGTGCTGCCGGTGGCGTTCGGAGCGCTGGGGTGGATCTATCTGGCGAGCGCGCTGGCTCTGGACGCAATATTTCTCGGCGCCATCATCAAGCTGCGCGCGACGGCCGACTGGCAGGGCCTGGCCTGGTGGCTGTACCGGTTCTCGCTGCTCTACCTCGCGCTACTGTTCCTCGCGATGGCGGTAGACCGCGTCATTGCACGCCCATAGCCGGAGTCACCGGCTGGGCGGGATCGCCGAACTTCACGGTCACCGATGCGCCTTCGGTCCCCACGTTCAGCGGATGGCTCGTGACACCGAGCGCGGGATGCCACGCCTTGAGCGTGTACGCTCCCGGCGGAACGCTCTCCATCGAGAACGCGCCGTTTTCGCCTGTCACGGCGAAGTACGGATGATCGAAGGTCGCGACCCACGCGCGCATCCACGGGTGCGAAGCGGACTTGACCTCGAGCAGGACGGGCGCGGTGAGTTGCCGGTCGAGCGGGATCACCTGGCCGGCGTCCGTGAACGGCAGATCTGTCACGGTCTCGCCCGTGCGGGAGTCGCTCACGTAGCTCCTGTAGATGACCGGATCGTCGTTCCTGACGTTCAGCGCGCCGCCGGCGACGATCGCCTGCACGTGCGGCGTGAAGACGCATTTCTGCGACACCAGCTCGAAGCGCCTGGACAGGGGAAGCGGGCGGCCGGTTCTGATGTCGTCGAGCCAGACGACCACGCCCGCCAGCGAGCTGTCCCGCATCCGGAGCGTGAGAACGTTGATGGCGGCGCCGCACACGTTCTGATCGCGCGCGGGCGTCGCCGTCGAGTCGGCCGGACGGGTGCCGGTGAACAGCACGGTGCCGTTCAACCGCACGCCGTTCGTTACCGCGATCGGCCGGTACGGCTCGGTCGGGACGCCGATGACGGTGACCCGCGGGCCGCTTCCGTTGGGAGACTTGGCGTATGCCGGCTCGTCGTCCCCGGAGCACCCGGCCAGACCCAGCAGCAAGAGAGACGTGAGCGCCGCGCAACGCGGCATGGACCATTCGATTGCCATTGAATAACGGTAACGCACAAACGATACCCGGAGCATCTCTGATTACAACTGGCTGCGGGTCAACTTTTTGGGCGCGAACCATCGGCGCGGGGCTCCTCCTGCTGACGCTGTGCGGCTGCGCGCTGCTGCGATCCGCCCCGCGCCAGCCCGAGGAATGGACCTTCGTCTTCTTCCCGGGCTCGTCGCAAGCGGCGCTCGACCGCGCGGCCGGCCTGTCCGTGCTGCACGCCGTCGCGCTGCCGTGCGCGGCACCGGACACCATCACGTTTGCCGTCGAATCCCAGTGCGGACCGCTGAACCCACGGCAGGACGACGCCGATACCCGGCTGCTGCTGGTGAGCAACTGGGCGTCCACCGCGTACAGAGCCGACATTCTTCGTGCGCTGATGGCGCAGCCAGAGGGAAGGCAGCGGTTCGCCGCGCAGGCCGCCGCGCTCGCCAGCCGGGATCGTTACGACGGGATGTTGCTCGACCTCCGACTGCTTGGACCGCGCGACGTCAACGACCTCGTATCGCTCGTGACCAGTGTGAACGATTCTGCGCGCAGCGGGGGAATTTCTCCCGTCGGCATCGTGGTCCCGGTGGCCGATACGTCGGCCTACCCCGGGCGGTACCTCGGCCCGCTGACGGATTTCCTCGCGGTGCGGCTGGAGCTGGAGCGGGCTTCACCCGGACCGTCCACGCCGCGCGCCAGGATCTCCGCGCTGCTCGGCGCGCGCGCGGCAGAGACGGGTGCCCATCGCGTCATGCTGCTGATCCCCGCGGACGGCTACGCCTGGCTGGCCGGAGACGGACGCCGCCGGGTGTCGTTCGCGGAGGCGGTCGCGCTCGCTCGCGATTGGAACGTCGATTTCGTGCGCGACGAATCGAGCTCCACTCTCCGGGCGAGAGCGCCCGGGCGCGGCGAGATTTGGGTAAACGACGCGGCGCTGATCGCCGGGATAGTGCGCGACGCACGCCGCCTCGGAATCAGGCGGTTCGCCCTGTACGGGCTGGGCGGCGAAGATCCCGCGATCTGGGTGGCGATCGGCGCGGCGGTCACACGATGATCAGCTCCCGCTGAATCTCCTTCGGCGTGACGACGAGCTCGCGCGCCATGAATGCGTTGACTTCGGTGCGCATCCCCACGTCGCCGCGGAGATAAACTCCGGGCTCGATCGAGAACCCAACGCCGGGTAGCAGCGTGCGCTCCTCGCGGGTCTCGAGGTTGTCTATGTTCGGACCCGAGCCGTGCAGGTCGCGCGGGTCTATCGAGTGGCCGGTGCGGTGGATGAACTGCGGGCCGAAGCCTCGCTGCTCGATGACCGTCCGCGCCGCGTCGTCCACCTCTCCGCCGCGGACCGGCGTCGGGCCGGCCAGCCTCTCGCGCAAGAGCGCGATCGCCGCATCGCGTGCGTCGCGGATGGCCTCCCAGACTTTCACGCTCCGCGCGTCGGGCTCGCCAAGCGATCCCATCCAGGTCTGGTCGGCGAACACGCCGCCCGATTCGCGCGCCCAGAGGTCGATCAGCAAAATCGCGCCGCGCTCGATCGGCGCGGACTCCCCGGCGGTCGGCTCGTAGTGCGGATTTGCCGCGTTGGGTCCGATGGCGACGATGGGCCCGTGATCGGTCTCCAATTTTTCCTTCGCGAACCGGTCGAGTATCCACTGCTGCAGCTCGTACTCGGTCATGGGCGGGCCGGACCGCGCGCGCTCTCCAGCCAGCTTCATGGCCTCGTGCGCAATGCCGCTGATCGTCTCCGCGGCGCGCTCGTGTGACGCGAACTGCTCGTCGCTCCACACCGCGTAGAACCGCGTGACGAGATCGGCCGACGATTCCACCGTGGCGCCGGCGGCGCGCACCATCTCGATTACGCCGGCCGGCACGCGGTCGAGATACGGCACCGCGTCGCCGGCCGAATACTCCATCGCCACGCGCTTGCCGCCGACCACCTCGGCGAGCGTGGATTCCAGCACGCGCCAGCCGCTGTACTCGAGCTTTTTCCATTCGGCGGGCCAGTGCTTCCACGGTCCCTGCTCGATCGCGTGAGAGATCGCCACGGGGGTCCCTTCGCGCGGAATAAAGGCGAACAGGCGGCGCGTGGTCATTCCCTCGAGGCGGAGCATGCCGCCGGCGATGGGATTCAGCCCGTGAAAATCAAAGATCAGCCAGCCGTCCGTACCTGATTCCTTGATGGCCAGCTGAATGGATGGAAGGGATTTCAGAGTAAGCATCGCAAGTGAGGGAGAGATTACCGATCGAACGACGGGGCGCGGTTTCCGTTAACCGTTTTTCCGTTTTGCGTGGGCGCGTGAGACGGAACGGGGGAAATAGGTGAGATGACTTGGTTAGCGCAGCAGCACTTCGGTGGGGCACTGGAGCACTGGATGGGCTCCATTGCGTCATGCAGGACTACCGCAAATTACGCGTTTGGAAGCACTCCCATGAGTTGGTGCTCCGGGTCAGGCAAGCCACCAACCGTTTCCCGCGAACGGGGTACGCTTCTCTGCGTACACAAATCACCGACGCGGCGGAGTCCATCCCCTGCAACATCGTGGAAGGGTGCGGAACCGACAGCCAGGCAGAACTCGTTCGATTCCTGGAGTTCAGCATCAAGTCCAGTATGGAGCTCGAATACCAACTCAAGCTCTCCCGGGACTACGGCATCCTCCCCCAATCCGAATGGGACAAGCTCACCACCGACACGATAGACGCCCGCCGCATGCTTTGCGGCTTCCGCGCCAAGGTTCGAGCTTCATGTAGTAAATTCGCACGCAAAAACGCAAAACGGAAAAACAGGAAACGGAAACCGCGCTAGCCAGTCGAACGAGTGTTACCTCCACTCGGCCCGCCATTCGCACGAGCCCTCATCGCGCTCCACGCAGCGCACGTGCTCGATGGCCCCGCCGCCGTCCACCAACCGGCGCAGCAGTTCGCCGAGGCTCGCCTCGTAAAACGTGCAGCCGACCCCGCGCGGGCCGGTGTTGGCCGTCGCGGACTCGTCCACCGAGAGCATGACGTAACCCCCGACGCGGCCAAGGGAACCGTTCACGTACCGCCGCGCGACGCGGCGCGCGCCGGCCAAAGCCAGCGGCCGCGACACAAACGCGGGAAGAAATCGCACCAGCGCGCGCCGGGCGCCCGAGATCGAATCGTACATCTCGCCCGCCAGGCGCTTCCCCGCTCCTCTGAATACGGCTTCCGCGTCCGGCCGGCGACCGATCAGCTTCGCGATCGCGATTGCCTTTTCGTTGCCCACCCGGCGGTTCTTCTTGGCGTCGTCGGTGTACCGCTGGATCTCCGCGTACACCGTGTCGCTCAGACCGAGTCGCTTGTTGCGAAGCTCGTGAACATATTCGGCTTCCGTGTCCTCGGGTGTATCAGCCCTGCGAACGGCTTCGAGCAGGCTGAGCGGAAGGAGGGCGTCGACTGTGGCTGGCATTGTCGCGGAAATTGTCGCGTGTGGTGGGAGCGCCCAAGCTAACGTGCGCCTGAACCTCGTTCAACGCTCATGACGCCATGATCCTCCGTTTGGTAGTCGGCGCGGTCCTCGCCGCGATCATCGCCGGCGGCGGCGCCCGGGCGCGGTTGCTCTCCACGACGGGCGCGGTCGCCGCAACCGTCGTCGGGACGGCGGCCGTCACAGCGGGGTGGAGCTGGGGGATCGTGCTCGTGGTCTTCTTCGTTCTGACGTCGGCGCTGTCCGCGTACCGCGCCGAGCGCAAGCGCGAGTTGACCCGCGGCGTCCTGGCGAAGGGCGCACGGCGCGACGCGATTCAGGTGCTGTCCAACGGCGGGGCGTTCGCGGCGGCGGGAATCGGCTGGCTCCTCACGGACTCGCCGGTGCTGATCGCCGCCGGAGCCGGCGCGATCGCCGCGGCCGCGGCCGACAGTTGGGCGACGGAGACCGGGATCGCATTCGGTGGCGTTCCTCGCTCGATAGCCTCCGGAAGGCCCATGGCCCGCGGCACTTCCGGCGGCGTGACCATGGCAGGCTTCCTGGGCGCCGCCGCGGGCGCCGCCACCATGGCCGGCACCATGCTACTTATTGGATGGCCACATGCCGTAGCGGCCGGCGGTTTTCTTGCGGGAATGCTCGGCATGATCGTGGACTCGGTTCTGGGTGCGACTTTGCAGGCGCGGCGATTTTGCCGCGACTGCCGTGCCGAGACCGAGCAGCCGGTTCATCATTGCGGCCGGCCAACGCAAGCGAGTCGCGGGGTGCGCTGGATGGACAACGACATGGTCAACCTGCTGGCTACTCTGTCGGGCGCCGGGCTCGCGGGAAGCATTTTTGCCCTCGCATAGCCGGCCGGCCGCTTCCGGACGCGCGGCCGCGGGCTCACGCGCCCGCGTGCTGCTCGTCAGCACCAACACCGAGCGGCAGCCCTATCCGGTCGTGCCCAACGGGCTCGCCGCCGTCGCATCGTCGCTCGAGCACGCCGGCCACGAAGTGGAGCTGCTCGACCTCTGCTTCGCGCGCGAGCCGGCCGCGGCCGCCGGCGCCGCCGCGCGCCGGTTCAAGCCCGACGTCGTGGGCGTGTCCGTGCGCAACATCGACAACAGCGACGCCGTCGCGCTGCAGCACTACACGCCCGAAGCAGCCGCGGTCGTGCGCGAGCTGCGCGCCGCGTCACCGCGAGGATCCCGCCTGATAGCCGGGGGAGCCGCGTTCGGAGTCGCGCCCGAGGCGCTGTTCACCGAGCTCGGCGTGGACTACGCCGTCGCGGGCGACGGCGAGCGCGCCAGCGTCGCCCTCGTGGCGGCGCTCGCGGCTGGCGAGGAGCCCCAGGCGATCCCCGGGCTTGTGCGGCGCGGCGCGGACGCAATCACGTTCACGCCGCCCGGCGAGGACGCGGACCTGGATTCGCTGCCGCCGCCCGCGCTCGCGCGCTGGGTGGATCTCAGGCGCTACCAACGGCACGGCGCGACGGTCCCGGTGCAGACCAAGCGCGGCTGCGTGTACCGCTGCGTGTACTGCACCTACCGCAACGTCGAAGGCTTCGGCTACCGCACCCGGAGCCCGGCTCTCGTGGCGGACGAGATCGCCGCGCTGCGGCGCAACGCGGGCGTGCGGCACGTGGATTTCGTGGATTCGACGTTCAACTCTCCCCCGGGCCACGCGATCGAGATCTGCGAGGAGATCGAGCGCCGCCGGCTCGGCGTGCAGCTCGACACGACGAACTTCACTCCCGCGACCGCGCCGCGGGAGCTGCTGTCCGCGATGCGCGCGGCGGGTTTCCGCACGCTCGGCATAACCGCCGAGAGCGCGAGCGACGCCGTGTTGGACCGCCTGGGAAAGGGATTCACCGCCGCGAAGGCGCGCGAAGTTGCCGAGCGCGTTGAGCGCGCAGGCATCCGCACGCTTTGGATATTTCTGGTGGGTGGGCCGGGCGAGACTCCCGCCACGCTCGAAGAAACGTTGTCCTTCGCAGCGTGGCGCCTCGGCCGCGGCGACGCGGTGTATCTCACTGTCGGCCTGCGGATCTACCCCGGCACCACTCTGCATCGCATCGCGCTGCAGGAAGGTGTAGTGGCCGCCGGGGATACTCTGCTCGCGCCCCGATTCTACTTTTCGCCCGCGCTCGGGTTCGAGAGCGCCGTCAATCGCCTGCGCCGGTTCGCGGCCGATCATCCACGCTTCATGTTCTCGGCCGACTCGCGGTCCGTCATCCTGCCCTACGTGACGCGGATGGCGTCGTTGCTGCACCTGCCGCGCCCGCACTGGCGCTACATGGGCGTGTTCCAGCGCATGGCGAGGGCCGTAGCGTGAGCGGCACGCAAGCGCGCGACGCCGACGTGATCGTCGTGGGCGCGGGCCCCGCAGGCTCGGCGACGGCGTTTTTTCTCGCCTCGCGGGGCGTGGACGTGCTGCTGCTCGATCGCGCCGCGTTCCCGCGCGACAAGATCTGCTCCGAGTACCTCAGCCCGCAGGCGTCACGCATACTGCAGGCGATGGGCGCGCTCGAGAAAGTGGAGGCGGCCGGCGCCGCGCGGCTGTCCGGGATGATGGTGCGCGCGCCGAGCGGGCTGAGCTTTCGCGGGCGGTTCGTCGGCGAGCACGGCTTCCGCGGATTCCGTGACGACGGGCTGGCGCTCCGTCGCACGATTCTGGATCCGCTGCTGCTCGAGCGGGCCAGGATCGCCGGCGCGCGCGTACGCGAACAAGCGAGAGTCGTCGACGTGACGCGCGACCACGCCGGGCGCGCGACCGGCGTGGTCGCCGCGGACGCGGCCGGCGAGCGCACCTCCCTCCGCGCGAAGCTGGTCGTAGGGGCTGACGGGCTTCGCTCGGTCGTGTCGCGGCGGCTCGGCCTCGCCCGGCGCTCGCGCTGGCCCAGCCGGATCGCCCTTGTGTCGCACCATTCGGGCGTGGCCGGGATGGGGGATGTCGGCGAGATGCACGTGGACCGGGAAGGCTACTTCGGGCTCGCTCCCGTCGGCGGCGGAGTGATAAATGTCGCGCTCGTCGTGCCGGTCGCGCGCGCGAAGGACATCGCGGGGGCGCGCGAGGAGTTCTTTGAGGAATGGATCGACGACCGGCCGCACCTGCGCGAGCGGTTTGCGGGCGCGCGGTGCGTGACGCCAGTGCGCGCCACGGGCCCGTTCGCGTCGGCGGTGCGGCGCGCGTGGGCGCCGGGCGCTGCTGTCGTCGGCGACGCCGCGGACTTCTTCGATCCATTCACTGGTGAAGGCATCTACACGGCGCTCCGCGGCGGCGAGATGCTCAGCGCCTTCGTGCTCGAGTCGCTGGCGGCGCCGGCGGGAAGCGCGAGCGCGCCGCTCGTCGCCTACGACCGGGCGCGACGCGTGGAGTTCGGCGGAAAATGGCGGCTGGAGCGACTCGTGGGCGCGGCAGTAGCATTCCCGCAAATGATGAATCGTGCCGTGCGCGTGCTATCGCGCCGCCAGGACCTGGCCGATCTATTCGTCGGCGCCGCGGGGGACTTCGTCCCGCCACGCGAGGTGCTCCGCCTGTCCTACCTCGGTCTTCTGCTGGTTCCGGGCCGATGACGCAGATCGACGAGTATCGCTTCCGCAGCGTCTTGAGCCGGTTCGCGAGCGGCGTGACCATCGTGACGGCCCACAGCGGAGACGGGGCGGACCACGGCATGACCGTGAGCGCGTTCTCCTCGCTCAGCCTCGAGCCGCCGTTGATCCTCGTGTGCATAGGCCACGGCACGGAGATGCACGGCATTCTCGAGGGCGCGAAGGCGTTCACCGTGAACGTGCTCGCGGCCGACCAGGAGGATCTCGCGCGCAAGTTCAGCGACCCCGACAACGACCGGTTCGAGGGTACGTCGTACACGCGGGGGACGAACGGCCTGGCGCTTCTCACTGGCGCGGCCGCGTGGCTGGAGTGCGAGCTGACGCACCGCTACGAGGGCGGCGACCACACGATTTTCGTCGGCCGCGTCGAAGCGGCCGACGCCGGCGACGCGCCGCCGCTGGTGTACTACCGCGGCGGCTACGGTCGCCTCGAACGGTGAGCCCCATCCCGCTGCTCACGCCGTCCCGGCGCCACGGCTCGGAGATACTCGAAGGCGACGGCGTCGATCCGCGAATCGTACGGCGATCCATGCGCGACGTCGCGCGCGCCAACACGCTTTTCGGCGGCGCGTCCGCGCTGCTTGCGGAGCTGGAGCCGGCGCTGGGCGACCTTCCGCTCATGGCGACTCTGCTCGACGTGGGCACCGGCATCGGTGACATTCCGGCGCGCGCGAGACATCGCGCCTGGGCGCACGGCGTACAGCTTCGCACGGTCGGCGTGGACATATCGCCGGAGCTCGCGACCGCGAGCGCGGCCAGGATGGACGCGGCCGTGTGCGCCGACGCGCTCCGCCTCCCATTCGGGGACGACAGCTTCGATGTGGTCACCTGCTCGCAGCTGCTGCATCATTTTCCCGGCACGACCGGGGTCGCGCTGCTGCGGGAGATGGACCGCGTAGCGCGAGTGTGCTGCGTGGTGAGCGATCTGCGGCGGAGCTGGACTGCGGCGGCCGGACTCTGGCTGGCATCGTTCCCGCTGCTGTTTCACCCGATCAGCCGGCACGACGGCGTCGTGTCGGTGCTGCGCGGATTCACTCCACGCGAGCTGCGAGCGCTGGTCCGCGAGGCCGTCGGCGCGGATGTGCCCGTGTGCAGGCGGCTGGCTTTTCGGGTGACGACCAGCTGGGAGCCGCGATGACCGGCGGCTCGCCGGAGCGTGGCTCGCTCGGTGCGATGCCGCTCGGCCGCGCGATGGAAACGGTGGACGAGCGGATCGTCGCCGCATCGCCGGCGACCATGTTCGCCTTGGCGCGCGACGTGGAGCGCTGGCCCGCGCATCTCGCGCACTACCGGTACGTGCGGTTTCGCGCGCCATCGCCCGAAGGGTTGGCCATCGTCGAGATGTCCGCCCACCGCCATTTTGGTCCTATCGGCTGGCCCACTTGGTGGTTATCCCTCATGGAGGTGATTCCGCAGCGGCCCGCGATTCGCTTCCGCCACATCGGGGGAATAACCAAAGCGATGGATGTCGAGTGGAGCTTTGAGCCGGTGAGCGCCGGAACGCGGGTGAGGATCGTGCACGCGTGGGATGGCCCGCGCTGGCCGCTGATCGGCGTGCACGCCGCGCAGCACGTCATCGGGCCGGTGTTCATCCACGGCATCGCCAGCCGCACGCTCACGGGACTCGCGAGCGTCGCGGAGCGCGCCGCTCTGGCGCCGGGGGAGATCGCATGAAGCGGCGCCGCGTCGCGATCACCGGGATCGGCGCGATCACGCCCATCGGCCTCACGCGCTCCGGCCTGCTCGAAGGTCTTCGCGCCGGCCGGTCGGCGGTGCGAAACGTCACCCGCTTCGACCCGGCTCCGTTCCGCAGCCGCAACGCCGCCGAGGTGAGCGAGTACGCGCCCGCCGACCATCTCGACGCGAAGCGCGCCCGCCGCCTCGACCGCTTCGCGCAGTTCGCGGTCGTGACCGCGCGCATGGCGCTGGAGGACGCCGGCATCCGTATGGAGCGCGAGGACCGCGAGCGCATCGGCGCGATGATGGGCACGGCGCTCGGCGGCGTCGCGTATGGCGAGCAGCAGTCGGAGGTGTTTTTGCGCGAGGGGCTGCGGGGCGTGGACGCCACGCTCGCGCTCGCGGTGTTCGGCGGATCGGCGAGCTGCAACGTGGCCATCGAGCTCGGCGTGCAGGGACCCAACTCGACCAACTCGATGAGCTGCGCGTCGGGTGCCATCGCGATCGGCGATGCGTTCCGGCAGGTGCGCGACGGCTACGCCGACGTGATGATCGCGGGCGGAGCAGAGGCACCGCTGTCGCCGCTGTGCTTCGGCGCGTTCGCGCTGATCCGCGCGATGTCCACCAACAACGACGATCCCGAGCACGCCTCGCGGCCGTTCGACCGGCACCGCGACGGCTTCGTGATGGGCGAGGGCGCGGCGACGCTGATCCTCGAGGAGTACGGCCGCGCGCTGGCGCGCGGCGCGCGCATTTACGGCGAAGTCGCAGGTTTCGGCGTCACCAACGACGCGCACCACATGACCGCGCCGCTGCCGGACGGATCACAGGCCGCGCGCGCGATGCGGATCGCGCTGGCGGACGCGGACATTTCCCCCGGCGACATCGAATACGTCAACGCGCACGGCAGCTCCACGCCGCTCAACGACTCGACCGAGACCGTGGCCATCAAGGCGGTGTTCGGCGAGCATTCGCGCCGGCTCCTCGTGAGCGGCACGAAGGGATACTACGGGCACGCGCTCGGCGCGTCCGGCGCCATCGAGGCGGGCATCTGCGCCCTCGCGCTCGAGGAAAACTGGCTTCCTCCCACGATCAACCTTACCGTCGCGGACGACGCGTGCGATCTTGACTACCTTCCCGGCGCCGGTCGCGAGCGGAGAGTCGAGCACATGCTGACCAACTCGTTCGGATTCGGCGGGATCAACGCGGCGCTGGTGCTGCGTCGCGCCAGCTAGGACAGAAACCGAGCCGGCCCAGCCGGCACTCACAGCGGAGGAAGGACCATGCGGGACTCGCTGAGGCACTTTGCGGCGGAGCTCATCGGCACTTTGGCGCTGGTGTTCGTCGGCGGCGCCGCGATCATGGGCACGGCCATATCCGGGTCGCAGGCGAGCTTGGTCGAGATCGCTTTCGCGCACGGCCTGATCCTCGCCGTGATGGTCACCGCGCTGATGCGGATCTCGGGGCACTTCAATCCCGCGGTCACGCTCGGCTTCCTCGCCGTTCGGCGCATCGACCCGATGATGGCGGGCGTGTATCTGGTGGCCCAGCTCCTGGGTGCGATGATCGGCGCGTATCTGCTGAAGTCGGTTTTCCCCGACCCCATCTTCGCCGCTGCCCGCGGGGGCGGTCAGTTCATCTCGCTCGACATCACCGGGACGCAGGCGTTCATCGCCGAGATGATCGCGACGTTCTTCCTGGTGCTGGTGGTGTTCGGAACCGCCGTGGATCCCAAGGCGCCGCGCGTCGGCGGGCTGGCGATCGGCTTCACTCTCGCCGCCGGCATACTCGCGATCGGCCCGATCACGGGCGGCTCGCTCAACCCGGCGCGCTCGTTCGGGCCCGCGGTCGCAAGCGGCGTGTACGAGGGGCAGCTCATCTACTGGACCGCGCCGATCCTGGGCGGCATCCTGGCCGCGGTCCTGTACGAGTATCTCTTCATGCGCGGCGCGCCGGAGCCCGCGGACCACGGCACGGTGAGACCCGCCTAGACGCCCAGTCGAGCGCGGGCCTCGTCGCCGTCCATACCCGCGACCTCCACGATCTTGTCGCGCGAGCGCTCGCCTCGCGCGATCGTCACGTCCCGCGCGGGAACGCCGAGCAGCGCCGCGAGCAGCTCGCGCACTTCCTGATTCGCCCGGCCGTCGAGCGGCGGCGCGGAACAGCGGACCTTGATCGCGTCGCCGTGTACGCCGGCCAGCTCGGTCCTCTTCGCGTTCGTGACGACGTGAATCTTGAGCCGCACCCCGCTCACGGCGGGCCTACGGCCCCTGCTGCAGATATTTCTCCTCGTACCGCCGAATCGAATCCAGAATGACTCCGGCGGCGAGCTCGCTTTTCTCCCACCGCTGAATCTCGGCGCGCCTTCCCTCGAGATCCTTGTAGATCGAGAAGAAGTGCTCGACTTCCTTGAGGAAGTGTCCCGGGAGATCGGCGATGTCGAAGTACTCGCCGTAATACGGATCGTTGATCGGCACCGCGAGGATCTTGTCGTCCGGCTCGCCGCGATCGAGCATGCGGAGCACGCCGAGCGGGCGGCAGTCAATGTGGCAGCCGGGGAACGTCGGCTCGTTGATCATGACGAGCACGTCGAGCGGATCGCCGTCCTCGTGCAGCGTGCGCGGAATGAAGCCGTAGTCGCCGGGATAATGGACCGCCGAGTAGAGCACGCGGTCGAGCCGGATCAGTCCGGAGACCTTGTCCAGCTCGTACTTGTTGCGGCTGCCGCGCGGAATCTCTACGACCGCCGTGAGGTGATCCGGCGGGTGCGGTCCGGGCGAAAGGTCGTGCCACGCATTGATCACGCGAGACCCTCAGCGCTTCTCGAGATCGCGCTCGCCCGGCGTCATGCGCGCCGCCCGGCCCTCGCCCGGATGGGCCTGCGCTTCATGAAACCTCTCACCCTTCAAGCGGACCGATTCCACGAACCTCTCGTACTCCCGGTCGCTCAGCTCCTCGGCAATCCCCGGCACCAAGCCCTTCACCAGCGTGACTCGCTCGGCGAGCGTCAGGGCGTTGACCTCCTGCACGAGCTTCCGGAGAACCGGATGGTTCATCCAGTCCGTTTCCTTGCTGGTCGTCATTCGGCGTTTTTTCCGAGCTTGCGCTCGCTCCGCAGGATCCTGGACAAGATATTGTTCTGTCGCTGCAGGAGAATTCTCGTCGCGCGGGTCTCGTGATGCGAGCGCGTCAGCATCAGAGAAAGGTCGGCTCCGCCCCACAGGAACGCGGCGAACGCCAGCAGCCGCACCGCCTCGCCCATGATCGCGCCCGGTGTGACCGGCATGCCCGACGGATCAGTGAGCGTGAAATAGATCTGTGCGAGCATTACCAGCAGGAGAATCACGGCGACGCTCTTGAGCAGGACCCCTACTACGCGAATGCCGCGGACCGGATCCCAGTCCTCGTCGCGCATGGGAAGCCTGGAAGCCGCTTCCTTGGTCCGACGCCTGCGCTCGGCCTCGCTCAGGGTGCCGGTGTCGTCGTCTTTCGCCATATTCGCTCCGCGTAACGTTTGTGTCGGGGCTTAACACTCGGGAGGACGTGGATAACCTATGCAAGCACTCGGCCGCCGGTACAGCGCGTACTGCTCACTGGCCCTCGCCCTGGCACTCGTTTCCTGCCGGATGCCTCCGTCGGTCGCAGGCAGTCCGCCCGAAGCCGTTTCGCTGCTCGGGGAACGGCTATACGCGCCGCCGATTTCGCCCGCGACACGCGTCCTCTACGAGCAGCGACTCGCCGAAGCGCGCGCGGCGTACGACCGCGCCCCGACGAACGCAGACTCGATCATATGGCTCGGCCGCCGAACGGCGTACCTCGGAAGCTACCGGGACGCCATCGCGATATTCACCGAGGGCGTCGCTAGGCACCCCGACGAAGCGCGGATGTACCGGCACCGCGGGCACCGCTACGTCTCCGTGCGCGAGCTGGACAAGGCGATAGCCGACTTGTCGCGCGCCGCGGCGCTCACGACCGGCCGGCCCGACGAGATCGAGCCAGACGGGATCCCCAACGCGCGCAATATTCCGACGAGTACGCTCCAGTCGAACATCTGGTACCATCTCGGGCTCGCCCATTACCTGAAGGGCGACTTCGAGCGCGCGCTCGCGTCGTACCGGGAAGCGATGCGCGTCTCCCGCAATCCCGACATGCTGGTGGCGACGTCGCACTGGCTGTACATGACGCTGCGGCGGCTCGGCCGTGCGGAGGAAGCCGAATCCGTGCTCGCTTCGATCTCGCGCGGCATGGTCATCATCGAGAACGACGCGTATCACCGGTTGCTGCTGCTGTACAAGGGTGAGCTCCCGCCGGACTCGCTGGCCCCTTCCGGCGCCGACGCGCTCAACGACGCGAGCGTCGGCTACGGGCTCGGCAACTGGCACCTGTACAACGGGCGCCGCGCCGAGGCGCTGGCGGTGTTCAGGCGAGTGCTCGCGGGCGGAAACTGGCCGGCGTTTGGATACATCGCTTCGGAGGCCGAGCTGGCACGGTGAATAGACTGGCTACCAGGAGCTTGCAGGGGAATCCTATCTGTCAGCGATGAGTCGACCAATCCGTGGCCAGCGAGGAAGTAATACCTGCGGACTGCCAAGTTGCGAGTAGAGTTTTGAGCACTTTACTGAACACTGCTACCGCTTCATCTTCGCGGAGCAAGCGACCGTGCGTGCGACGGCACCCGAGGCACAGCCGGACCCGCGGGTACTTCCTGCTCACGACTGATAGGTCCACTCACCGCTAACAGCTAGGATCCCGTCAGGAAGTACCCAGTAGCTAGACCTTACAGCTCACCATCCCGCGCTTCTCGAGATACCGTTGGTGGTAGTCCTCAGCTTCGTAAAACGGTCCGGCCGGCTGAACGAGCGTGACGATCGGGCCGCGGTACAGTTTCGACGCGTCCTGCGCCGCCTTCGACGCCTCGGCCAGCCGCTTCTGCTCGTCGTCGTAGTGAAAGATCACCGAGCGGTACTGCGAGCCCACGTCGTGCCCCTGCCGATCGCGGGTCGTCGGATCGTGCATCTTCCAGAACGCGTCGAGCAGCTGCTGGTACGTGACCAGCGCGGGATCGTAAGCGACTTCCACCACTTCCGCGTGCCCGGTCGTTCCGGTGCAGACGTCCTGGTAAGTGGGGTTTGCGGTAGTTCCGCCGGAATATCCAGAGATCGCGTCGGTGACTCCCTCGATCTGCCTGAACGCAGCCTCGACACCCCAGAAGCATCCCGCGCCAAAAGTCGCCTTTGTCATTCTGTCTCCAGTTCGATTTGTCGCCGACCGGTCACCCGCGCAGCCGGACGGCCGCAGCAGTCGCAAAATACGTGACGATCATGTCCGCTCCGGCTCAGGGGCGTGACCCGGCCGCGCGGAGTTCGGCCAGGACGCTGGATCCTCCGCGCGCACGGAGCTCGGCGGCGAGCTCTTGTCCGGTCAGCTCCGGATCCGCGCAGTCCAGCGGGCGCGAGCCACGCACTACGTACCTGCCGCCGGCGTCTGAGATGAGTCCATGCAGGACGTACTCGCCGGTCCCGCCCGCCGACGGCATCGCCAGCGCGCCGACCGGAACCTGCCAGCCGCCCTCCAGCGCCGCGAGAAACGCGCGCTCGGCGCTCACCGCCAAACGCGTGGGCGCGTGGTCGAGCGGCTCGACGAGGCGTCGCATGCGATCGTCGGACGCGCGGATCTGCACGGCGATGGCGCCCTGTCCGGCGGCGGGGAGCCACCCCGGCGGCTCGAGGAAGGCCCCGATGCGCTGGCGCGCGTCCAGCCGGATGAGATCCGCCGCAGCGAGCACAGCAGCGTGGAACCTTCCCTCATCCATCTTCTTCAGCCTGGTCGGCACGTCGCCGCGCATGTCCACGACGTCGAGGTCGGGGCGCGCGGCCAGCAGCTGCGCGCGTCGGCGCAGGCTCGACGTTCCTACCAGCGACCCGGCCGGGAGATCGGCGAGACCGCTCGCGTCGGTGACCGGGTTAATCACGAGCACGTCGCGCGGGTCTTCTCGCTCGAGGATCGCGGCGAGCTCGAGTCCGTCCGGCTGCTCGGTGGAGAGGTCCTTCAGCGAGTGCACGCAGCAGTCCACTTTCTTCCGGAGAAGCGCCGTCTCGAGCTCCTTCGTGAACAGCCCCTTCGCGCCGATCTCGCTGAGCGGTCCCTGCGTCTTCTTGTCGCCGGTCGTGCGGATGCGGATGATCTCAACGGTCATTCCCCGCGCAACCAGCGCTGCCTCGACGAGCGCCGCCTGGCGCAGCGCCGGCTCGGACGCGCGCGTACCTATCCTGACGGCGCCGCTCTCGCTCTGCTCAGCCACGCGCGTACTTGGCGACGATGGCGTCCACGAGCCCGTCGATGGTGGATTCTTCCGCTTCGATCGTGACGGCGAGACCCGCGGCGCGCGCGGCCTCAGACGTGATCGGGCCGATCGACGCCGCGGAGGCGCCGCGCGCGGCGTCGGCGCCCACGGCGTCCACGAAGCCCCTCACGGCCGACGCGGACGTCAGTGTGACCAGATCCACTTCGCCCCGCTCCAGCACCGCGCGCAGGTTCTCCGCGCCCTCCGGCTGCGGCACCGACCGGTACGCGGCCAGCATGGTGACCGTTGCGCCCAGCTCTTCCAGCCCCGCGCGCAGCACGTCGCGCGCGCCTTCGGCGCCGACGTGGAGCACGCCCGCGCCGCGTACGTCGTCGCGCTCACGCAGCACCTCGATCAACCCTTCCGCGACGAACCGCTCCGGGATCACGTCCACCGCGATTCCGTGCTCGAGCAGCGACCCGGCGGTCGCCGCGCCCACCGCGGCGATCTTGAGTCCCGCGAGCGAGCGCGCGTCGCGGCCGCTCGACAGAAGTTGCTCCCAGAATAGCAACACGCCGTTGCGGCTGGTAAACACGATCCAGTCGTAGGAGCTCAGCTTCTCGAGCGCGGAGCGCAGCGGGGTGAGATCGAGCCGCGCTATCCGCACGGCCGGCACCTCCAGCACCTCAGCGCCCAGCTCCCCCAGGCGGCCGCTCAGCGCCGGCGCCTGGTCCGCCGCGCGCGTCACCACGATGCGCTTGCCGAACAACGGACGCTTCTCAAACCAGGCGATCTCGTCGCGCAGCAACACTGACCAGCCGATGACCGTGACCACGGGCGCCTTGAGCCGCTCGCGCTCGATCGCGTCGCACAGCGTGCCGAGCGTCGCCACGACCGTACGCTGCCGCGAGCGCGTGCCCCACTGAATGGCGGCCGCCGGTGTCTCGGCCGGAAGCCCGCCCTCGATGAGAGCCGCCGTGGTTTGCGGCAGCGTCTTGAGCCCCTTGTACAGCACGATCGTACTGCCGCTCTTGGCCAGCGCGCTCCAGTTCGCCGTATTCGCAAGTCGGGACGGGTCGTCGGCGCCGGTGACTAGCGTGACGGACGACGACATGCCGCGGTGCGTGACCGGGATTCCGGCGTACGCCGGCGCCGCGATTCCAGCGGTGATCCCCGGCACGATCTCGCAGGGGACGCCAGCCTCGCCGCACGCGATCGCCTCCTCGCTACCGCGGCCGAACACGAACGGGTCCCCGCCCTTCAGCCGGACGACGCGCTTCCCTTCGCGCGCGAGCCGGATGAGGAGCTGGTTGATGTCCTCCTGCGTAACCGACCGCTTGTCACGCCCGCGCTTCCCAACGTAGAACAGCTTGGGGAATCCTGCGGACACGGCGTCGGGCGGAAGCAGCGCAGGATTAACCAGCGCGTCGTACACGATCGCGTCGGCGCCGTCAATCAGTTCGCGCCCGCGCACCGTGATCAGGCCCGGGTCACCGGGCCCGGCGCCTACGAGAAAAACCCTGCCCGCCGCCGTGGGGCGATCGGGGACTGCGGCGGGAATGTCCTTGGCGAGCATCGCCGTTAACGATAGTCGCTGCGCCTTGCTAGCGGCTCGTCAGCGGACGGCGAACCCGCTGACGCGGGTCCGACTTACCTGCGTATCAGCCGTTTTGGCGCGGGCCCGCCGGGCAAATGAAACCGGTGGAGCCAGCGTGATGGGTGCGGCGGGTGATCGTGCACCGTCCGATACGTCGCCCATGCGACCATTGCCGCATCGAAAGCGATCGCTGCGAGGAGCATCCCAATCGGGATGGCGAGTCCCACGAGGGGAATTACAATAAGCGCGGCTTCCATATGGCACCTCCGCCTTGTCCGGTCGAAGCAGCCAGCCCTGCATTGAACTGAAACCGCGTCGCACGGCAAAATCCATCGGGAAAACCCGCAACTTTCCGTACCCCGACTACCTAGTCCCCGTCGGCCGACGGCTCGACGTGCTCCGCCATGCAGCTCGGACAGATACCGTGGCTGAAGCGCGTGGCCGTGTGTTGCGAGATGTAGCTCTCGACGGTGTGCCAGTAGTTCTCGTCGTCACGGATCTTCCGGCAGTACGAGCAGATCGGCAGTATCTCGCGCAGGGTTCGTACTTCCTCCAGCGCCGTTTGGAGCTGACGCACCAGCTCTTCGCGCTCCTCGGTGGCCCGCTTGCTCTCGGTGACGTCGCGGGCCACGGAGTAGATGCCCTGTCTGGCCGCGTCCGGCGCCGCGTTCCAGCGGAGCCAGCGGAACGAGCCGTCCTTGCATAGATACCGGTTCTCGAACGACAGCGCCTGCCCGCCGCCTCTGACGGCGGCGTTCTGCTGCAGCGTGCGCTCGCGGTCGTCGGGGTGCACGAACTCCAGGAAGGGCCGTGACATCAGCTCCTCGCGCGTGTAGCCGAGGGTCGTCTCCCACGCGGGATTCAGCCGTCTGAAGTACCCGTCGAAGCCCAGGAGGCAGAGCATGTCGATCGCCACGTCGAAGAAGTCGTCCTCGAGCAGGCGGTGCCGGTTCGCCGCGGCGGGTTCCGGAGCCGGCGCGGCGGCAGCGGCATCGCGAGCTGGGTGTCGCGTACCGGTCACGAGCCCCACGGCGCCGGTGGGGCGGGAACGGCACGCCTAAGATCGAACTCGACGCGGAACCGGCGATCCGTTCCGACCCGGATCAGCTCGTACACGAACGTCGCAGGCTCGATCTCCATGGTCCACACGTTGGTTGCATACACCGGATTGAGCGAAACCGTGTGCGCGTCCGCCGGAAAGCTCTGCCTTGCCGCCGTGCCGGGCTCGCGTGTGTCGCCGCCGTACTGGGTGATCGCGTCCGGCGTGCCGTCCTCGTGCCGGTGGTCGTGCTTGAGACGAATGCCCGCGGCGGTACGGGTCAGCACCCAGGTACGCGACCGGTCGCCGCCGACGTGGAACGGAATGCGAATCTCGTTCGAGCTGCACTCGCGCACGTGCATAACCAGGCGCTTGCCGGCCATGGCCGTGTCTCCCGCCGATCCGGTGGAGAGCGCTACCCGGCCAACGTAGGCGCGGCCGCAGTGAGCGCGGACGGACGTCCAGAAGGCGTCTTGCTCCGGCGCCAATGAGCCGGACGACTGAGGAAGGGTAGCGCAGGCCGCAGCCAGCGCGGCGACAGCCGGGGCCGCAAATGCACGCACGATCGAATTCATGGCTCGTTCCGGTTGGGCAACGCCCCGCCGCCCTACCAGTCGGGCGCGCACGGCGGCACTATTGCGAGGTTGCAGCCCTTGAAAGCTAGCGGCTAGCGGCTAGCAGCTAGCTGCTGGCTTTCAAGCACATCGCATCCAACTCCAGCACCACCATGGGCCACGA
>CAYGJL010000006.1:0-17930 GCA_964350145.1 uncultured Gemmatimonadaceae bacterium | reverse complement strand
AGCTGCTGGCTTTCAAGCACATCGCATCCAACTCCAGCACCACCATGGGCCACGACGACATCGACGTTCTGCTACAGGAGCACCGGAAGTTCCCGCCGCCGGCGGAGTTCCGGAAGAGCGCGCACGTGCGCACCCTCGACATCTACGACCGCGCGGCCGCGGACTACGAAGCCTACTGGGCCGAGCAGGCGGCGACGCTGGAGTGGTCGAAGCCGTGGAAGAAAGTCCTCGACTGGAAGCCGCCGTACGCCAAATGGTTCGTCGGAGGCAAGCTCAACGTCTCGGTGAACTGCGTGGACCGGCATCTGCGCGGCCCGCGCCGGAACAAGGCGGCGCTGATCTGGGAAGGCGAACCGGGCGAGCGGCGCACGCTGACCTACTGGGACATGTATTGCGAGGTCACCAAGTTCGCGAACGTCCTGCGCGGGCTGGGCGTGGGCAAGGGCGACCGCGTCGCGATCTACCTGCCGATGGTTCCGGAAGCGATCATCTCCATGCTGGCGTGCGCGCGAATCGGCGCCATTCACTCGGTAGTCTTCGGCGGATTCTCCCCCGAGTCCCTGCGCGACCGCATCAACGACGCGAAGGCGAAGCTCCTGATCACCGCCGACGGCGGCTACCGGCGCGGGCAGGTCGTCCCGCTCAAGCGCAACGCCGACAAGGCGCTGGAAGAGACGCCGTCAATCGAGAACGTGGTGGTCGTGCGCCGCACGTCGGCCGGTCACGCCGACGACACGTTCGCCGAGATGCGGGACGGGCGCGATCACTGGTGGCATCGGCTGGTCCACGACGCCGCGATCGGGTGCGAGCCCGAAGAGATGGATGCCGAGGACGTGCTGTACATCCTGTATACGTCGGGGACGACCGGCAAGCCGAAGGGGATCGTGCACACGACCGGCGGATACCTCACCGGAGTCACGTCCACCACCAGGATGGTGTTCGATCTCAAGGAAGAGGACGTGTTCTGGTGCACGGCCGACGTGGGCTGGGTCACGGGCCACTCGTACGTCGCCTACGGTCCGCTGGCCAATGGCGCCACCTGCCTCATGTACGAGGGCGCCCCGGACTGGCCCGAGAAGGACCGGTTCTGGGCGCTGTGCGAGCGGCACGGCGTCACCGTTCTGTACACGGCTCCGACCGCGATTCGCGCGTTCATGAAATGGGGTGCCGAGCACCCCGCGAAGCACGACCTGTCGCGGCTCCGCCTCCTCGGCTCTGTCGGCGAGCCGATCAATCCGGAAGCGTGGATGTGGTATCAGGAACACATCGGCGGCAACCGCTGTCCCATCGTAGACACCTGGTGGCAGACGGAGACTGGCGCGATCGTGATCTCGCCCCTCCCAGGAGTCACGGAGACCAAGCCCGGGAGCGCGACCAAGCCCTTGCCGGGCTACTTCGCGGAGTTGCTCGATTCCACGGCGCAGCGGATACCCGTGGGCGGCGGTTTGCTCGCGCTTACGAAGCCGTGGCCGGCGATGCTCCGGACGATCTGGGGTGACGACGACCGCTACGTGCAGACGTATTTCACGAAGTGGGAAGGCCGTCCCGATCTGTATTTCCCGGGCGACGGCGCCAAACGGGACGACGACGGGTATTACTGGATACTTGGCCGGGTGGACGACGTGCTGAACGTCGCGGGACACCGCATCGGCACGATGGAAGTCGAGTCGGCGCTCGTGGAGCATCCGTCCGTGGCCGAAGCTGCGGTTGTCGGCAAGACGCACGAGCTGAAGGGTCAGGCGATCGCGGCGTTCGTGACGCTCCGCGAGGGATTCACCCAGAACCCCGCGCTCCGCGACGAGCTGCGTGAATTCGTGGCGCAGAAGATCGGCGCGATCGCGCGACCCGACGACATCCTGTTCTCGGCGGACCTTCCCAAGACGCGCTCCGGCAAGATCATGCGGCGGCTGCTGCGCGACATCGCCGAGGGCCGGGCGCTGGGCGATACGACCACACTGGCGGACCCGAACGTAGTCGCGAGCCTCAAGGTGCAGTACGAGGATAAAGAGTGACTGGTGACTAGTGACTAGTGACTAGTGACTAGTGACTAGTAACTGCCGGTAGCGGCGCAGTTCCGCTCTTACTAGTCACTAGTCACTAGTCACCAGTCACCATTTTCTGGCATGATCGCTGCTTAGATTGACCTCACCTCAACTACGTACGCCATGCTAAGTCGCCTGTTTCCTGAATCAATATTCTCGCGCAAGCTGAACCCGAACGCCGAGCGGCGGCTCAAGCTGTCGCAGGCCCGCGCGGAGGAGACGATCATCCGCGGGCACGTGGACAACGCCCTCATGTTCGTGGACACGCTGGCCGAGGACCTCTCGTTCGACCGCGCGATCGACACGTACGTGCGGGTGATGGGGATTCCCGAGCCCCTCGCGAGCACCGTCGCGACGCGGGCGCTGGTGCAGCTGGGCCGCGACCTCGTTCCGTTCAGACGCCGCGCGCGCGAAGAGGGTCAGGAGGATCAGGAGACCAAGCCGCGGCTGCGGCTGGACGACGCGGCGGCGAGGAAGAAGACCGTTCAGCGCGCCTGAGCGCGCGCGGTATAGTCCCAGAGACTCACCAGGAAGATCGCCAGCACGATCACGGCCGATACCACGCACCACTGGCATATCGCGCGAATCACGAACAGCTCCAGGTACGTCAGCCAGGCTGAGAACAGCACTCCGAACCCCGACAGCAGCACTAGCGCCAGCGACAGCCCCCGGGAATCGGCAAAACGCGCCTGCAGCCCCGTGATTGCGACCGCGAACGTCACCACGTAGAAGCCGACGCCCCACGCGGCCACCGGCGCGCCCAGGAACACCGCCCACGGGCTCGAGTTCACCGTCTCGCACGAGCCCACACGGCACGACAGCTCGCCGATCAGCCCCAGCTTGTACAGCGTCAGGTACAGCGCGACGAAGATCCCGGCGAGCGCCAGCGCCGCCACGACCTCCCGGCGACTCACCTGCCGGTGTCGCTTCCCGGCGCGCCCGCGGTCGAGCGCGCGCGCGCAGAATCCACGGCGGCCTTGACCTCATCGTACGTCATCGCGCCGGTGTACATCTTCCCGCCGATGAAGAACGTCGGCGTCTGGTTGACTCCCCTGCGGCCGGCTTCGGCGGCGTTAGCGTCGACCCGCGCCTGGTGTCTGCGAGCGTCGTAGCATTCTTCCCACGCGCTCAGGTCCAGGCCGGCGGCCTGCGCGGCCGCGCGCAACGAGCCCTTCGGATTCTTCGTGGCGTACGTGCTCCACTCGTGCTGGCGGGCGTATATCTGGTCGTGCATCGCCCAGAACTTGTCCTGGTCGTCGGCGCACGCTGCGGCGTTCGATGCCGGCTGGCTGTTCACGTGCTGTGGCAGCGGTAAATCGAAGTAGGTAAGATTCGCCAGCCCGGTCTCGATGATCCTCGTGCGCACGTCGGGCTCCGTTATCGTCGCGAACCGCGCGCACGAAGGACACTCGAAATCGGCGAACTCGACGATCTGCACCGGAGCACTGGAATCGCCAAGCAGGTAGCCGCGGGCCGTTCCGTCGCCGGGCGTTACGGGTACGGGCGCGTCGGCGACCGTCGTGGACGGGCCAGACTTCAGGGTCGCGTAGGCGAGTCCACCGACTCCCGCCGCCGTGATGGCGCCAAGGATCAGGTAGAAGCCGAGTGGCCGACTTGATGCGTTGCGAGCGTTGCGAGCGTTACGAACGGAGTTCTTCCGCCCGGCGGGTGCCTTTTGTTGGGCCATTTTGCGGTCTCGAGACGACTGGATGAACTAGAAAGGTAAGTCTATGAACGCGATTCACTGCTATGCAAGCTGACAGCATCCGGGTTCCGATCGGTCCGGGAGCGATCCACGTGGAGCGCTACGGCCACGGCGGTACGGGCATCATCCTGCTGCACGGATTTGGCACGTCCAGCTTTCTCTGGCGCAACGTCGCGCCGGTGCTGGCCGAAGCCGGGCACACCGCCTACGCAGTAGACCTGTTCGGCTACGGCGAATCGGACCGGCCGTTCGACGCCGACTTCGGCATCGCGGCGCAGGCCGAATATCTCGACGCGGCCATGACGGCGCTGCGCGTCGCCAAGGGCGTGATTGTGGGTGTGGACCTCGGCGGAGTCATCGCCCTGCGGCTCGCGGCCACCAGGCCCGAGCGCGTCCAGCGGCTGGTGCTGATCAACACGCCTGCTTTCGACGAGCTGCCGCCCAAGGACATCACGACGATGCAGCGAAGCACGGCGAAATTCGCCGTGCGGGTCACGCGCGGAGTGCTCGGTGCCGCCCCGCTGCTCAGGAGCGTGCTCGAGGGCGGAGTGGCTGATCCGGCCAAAATGCCGATGAAGCTCGTCGCCAGGTATCTCGCCCCTTTCGCCGGACAGAACGGCGTGCAGCACCTGCTCGCGCTCGCGAGCTCGGTCCGCCGCGAGGATTTCGAGGATCTCGAGCTCAGCACGATCCACGCGCCGACGCTCGTCGTCTGGGGAGATCAGGACAAGTGGCTCGACCCCAAGCTGCCTGACCGGCTCGTGAACGCGATCCCGGACAGCCGCCTGAGCCGCGTGCACGGCGTCGCGCGGCTGGTTCCGGAGGAAAGCCCGGAGCAGCTGTGCGAGCTGCTGCTGAGCTTCATTCGCTCACGGGATCAGGCCTGATCCATGCGTAAAGGCGAAGCGGAACTCGCGGCTGAGCCGCTTTCGTCCAAACCCTCAGCGGTTTGGCGGTGTCGAACGTAGTGAAACCATGAAGCACGCGACGGGGTAATAAACAGCAACCGGTGTTATCTTTACATCACATCCGGTTCCCACACTCATGACAATCAGGAATGGCGAGAAAGACCCCCAACAGACCTAAAACGTTCTCGGCAGGGCCCAGCGTATTCGAGCGGGCGCGCGATGAGATGTTTCAGCAGATTATGCAGTGCGGTGTCGTGCAGGCAGATCCGCGGCACCAGGAAGAGTGGTTCGACGATACGATGGCGTACTTCGAGGACCGGTACCACGAGCTCGACGCCGTGCAGCTGACGGAGCTGCGGATTCTGGGCGAACGGTTCGCCCGTCCCGCGAAGCGCAACGTTCCAGAGGAGTCGGCGAGCGCGGCCTGAAAAGCACGCGCGCACCGTTCGGAACGCCCCGCCTTGCAGCGGGGCGTTTTTTATTCGAGAGCGCGCATCATCGCCGCCGCGGGAACGCGCGCCGCAGGATCACGGCGGCCCTGAATCCGCCGCCGAACCCAAGCTCCAGCGCGGTAGCCACGCCTCGCCGGGGCGGCCCTTCCAGGCCCGCGAGCAACACGAGAGCATTGCGCGAGCCGCCGCCGAACCGGGAAGACACGCCGCCAACGGCGTAGGGAGCCCAGCGCCGCTCCCTGAACGGGTCGAGTGTGAAACGCGCGATCAGGTCGGCCCGCCCACTCACCCGTTCGGCGTCCGTGCCAAGCCCCCCGACGATCCCGAACCGCACGTAGGTGCCGAGCGGCGCAGTCGCGCCGAGCCCCGCATGCACCGCCCAGGGGTCGGCCGTGAATCCGTCCAGACGCGCCTCCGGCTGGAACCGCGGAGCCTCCTGTGCCCCCGCGGGCGCGCCCGCTGCAGTCGCCAGCATGAGCGCGACCAGAGCCGCTCTCGGGAAGATCATCTGCCCGGCTCCCGTGAAAATGATGGAGCTACCGCGGAGGCGCTGTCGTATCTGCGGCAGCCTGGCGCTCCGCGCTCGCAGCGCGCGCGCGGTTCCAGAGCGCGACCGTGTAATCCACGATGGATGCCGCCGAGAAGGCGCCGATCACCAGCACGAGGATTTCGACCGGCGAGCGCCGGAGGAGTACGATCACGAGCAGAGTGAGCTGCAGCACGGTGACCGTCTTGCCCAGCATCCGCGCCTGAAACACGGCGGGCCGCAGCCACGGAACGACTCGCGCAACCAGGAAGCCGATCGCGGTCGCGAAATCCCGCGACAGCACTATGAAATACTCGGGAGTGGTGATCTTGCCGTCGTACAGATACACCGACAGCGCGGTCAGTACGAACGTGCGGTCCGCGATCGGATCGATGAGCGCGCCCATCGACGAGGACGTGTGCTGCCTTCGGGCCAGCCACCCGTCGAGGAAGTCGGTGACGGCGGCCGCGATTATCAGCGCGATCCTGACCGCATTGTTGTCGAGCGCGATGAAGGCCGCCGCGAGCACCAGGCGCGACAGGGAAACGATGTTGGGCAGATTCATCGGCACGGCACCAGGCATCCCTCGAAGCTATGCAGCACGTGAATTGCTTGCCAGCCGTGTTGATGTCATCTAGCCTTCTCACGTGATTCCCCGTCCATCGCTCATGGTCCCGCTCTACGTCATCCTGTCCGTGATGATGTTCGGGTGGAACGTGCTCGTCGCGGGCCGCATAGCTCAGCTCAGGCGGGCTCCACGCAACTTTGCCACGCTGTCGGCGCTGTGCGGGCTGCTGCTGGCGCCCGCGCTGCTGATCGCGTTCGCCGCTTCGTCGATTTTGTCCGGACGGGCAATGCAGCCCCTGTTGTGGGTATGGCCGCTGGTGGCGGTGATGTTCCTGCTGCAGGTCGTTTACGCCCTCAGCAAGCGGCTCGTGACGCCCATGTTCGGCGTCCCGATCCTGCTGTACAACGCGGTCATCGCCGCGGTGGCGGTGAGCAAATTCGTGGTGTCGCGCGGCAGCGTGCCCCCGGAGTTCGTCCACGGGCTCGCGGCGGCACAGACCAGCGCGGCGGGGATCGTGTTCGGAGCCGCCGCGCTCTGGCGCACGGCGTACGTGCAGGTCCCGCTCCTCGCCCCGGCGCTCCCGGCGCACTGGCGTATGACCGGCTTCGCGCGCGGCGTGCTGGCGGTGATCGCCATGGTGATGACCGCAGTGGTGTTCGTGGAAGTGCCCGATGGTCTGGCCGCGGTGCGCAGCTATCCGCGCTACGAGAGCATGCGGCTCCAGGAGCGGCCGGCCGGCGACTTCGCGCTGGGGCTCAAGATATTCCCGGACCTGGGCGGCTCGGTGTCGCGGCTGGCGCTGCGCAACGACACCGCGCTAGCGCACCAGCTCGACGTGGACGCCGTCAGCATCGTGCTGACCCCGGAAGCGGTCGAAGGACCGACCCTCGATTCCCTCTCCAGGGCGTTGGCGGGATTGCGCGCGGACAGCGTTCTGCTGGTCGTCTCCCTGGGATACTCGCCGAAGGACCGCGGCAAGCTGCGGGAGTCCGTCGCCAGCTTCAGCGAGAGCCGCCTTCGTCAGCTCGACCAGGTCATCCGGCGGCTGCGTCCCGACATCCTGCTCCCGGCCGTCGAGCCCTACGGCGATGGCGCCCGGGCCGTCGGCACGCAGCCGGTGCAGTTCTGGGTGGATTATCTGACGCGCGCCGCCCAGCTCGGACAGCAGCTGCGCCCCGCAATGCAGGTGGGCGTGGCGGCGGCGAGCTACGGCGCCCGCGACAGCGTGCTGTACTCGTGGGCCGCGCGTCCCGGCTCACCGATGGACGTCGTCGGCTTCTCGCTGCTGCCGGGCTTCGACGGCGCGACGACGCTCGACACGCGGACGCGCATCGCGCAGCGCTGGCTGCTGCAGAACGAGGAGCAGCAGAAGCCCCACTGGGTGTTCAACGCCGGCGGGTTCCCGGCCGTGCACGGCGAGAAGAGCCAGGAGCTGGCGATCTGGGGGGCGCTCGCATGGGCCACGGCGCAGACCGCCATCAAGGGGCTCATCGTGGGTGAGGCGGGTGACTACAACTCCGAGCGCGGACTGCGCGCTCCCAACGGACGGCTGCGCCCGGCCGTGGCGATGCTCATGCGCGCGCGCGCCGGCCTTCGCGAAGCGGCCGCGCCCTAGCGGCCCCGCACAACTCCCTCCGCCCGCCTCCCCGGGTCGAAGCACGCGGCGGCCAGCCGGCGCACCTGCTGCCGCGTGACCGAGCGGATATTGCCCTCGAACTCCGCCGACTCCGCCAACCGCCCGAACAGGCACGCGTCGATCATCTCGGACAGCAGCGCGCCGTTGCTCTCGCGCCGGATCACGCGGGTGCCCACCGCGTACTCCTTCGCGCGGTCGAGCTCATCTTCGCTGACCAGATCCTCGCGCAGCCGCTGGAACTCGCGCAGCAATCCCGCGCGCGCCCGCTCCTCCTTCTCCGGCGCCGTAGCGATGTATCCGATGAACGTACCGGCGAACGAGCGCTCGATGACCTGGACGCCCACCGTATAGGCCAGCGACTGCCGCTCGCGCAGTTCGTCGAAGAACCGGCCGCCGAGACCGCTCCCCATCAGCGAGATGAGCCGCGCGGTGAAGCGGTCGTCGTCGCGCCGGGACGGGGCTGGAAACGCCATCGCCAGCGCCGTCTGCGCCTTGTCCCGCTCTTCGACGGTGAGCCGCGCGGCGTCCGGCCATACGGGCCGCCCGAGTTGCGCGCGTTCGTCGTACTCGAGCTGCTCAAAGACGCCCGCCGCGACCTCTGCCGCGTGCTTCGGGTCCACGTCACCCACGACGCCGACGACGACGCGCCCGCGCGCCACGGACCGCTCGTGCCGCTCGCGCAGATCGCGGGTGGTGATGGCGTGCAGCGACCGCTCCGTCCCCAGCGTGACTCGCGCGTAGGGATGCGCTCCGTACGCTGCCGCTCCGGCAAGATGGATGGGATACGAGTACATGTCGTCGCGAAACGAGGCCAGGTCGGAGAGAGCTATCGAGCGCTCGGTCTCCAGTGCGTCCTCGTCGAGGGCTGGACTCGCGACCAAGTCGGCGAGTAACTCCGCCGCGGCTTCGAGGCGACTCGCCGGCACCGAGATGCTCCAACTCAGTGTCTCCGTGGTCACGCTCGTCCCGATGCTGCCGCCAAGAAGCTCGGCAGCGGCGGCCAGCTCGTCGGCGGTTCGCGTAGTGGTCCCCTTAACCGCAGTTCGCCCCAGCAGCAGCGCGAGACCGGACCGGTCCTCCGGATCATACGCTGCCCCCGCCGCGCTCACGACAGCGATGTGCGCCATCGGCACCGAAGATCTTCGCCGCACCAGGATCGGCAGCCCGCGCCCGGTCCGGAACACGTTGACACCGTGCTCGACTCCGACCTGCTCGACCGCGCGCGCATGCACCGTCGGAGCGGCGCACGGGGACTCTTGCCGGAGAGGAGCCGTGCCGCCCTCCATCAGCGCGCGCAGCTCCGCCGCTCCCGCGGCGACCGACGGCGACGACTCCGGACGGTAGATCATCACGCCGCACCGGTCGTCCCCGAGAAATTGGACGGCTGAGTCCGCGACGTCACGCGCTTCGGCACGCAGGAAGCGCTCGTAGTAATCCTCGCCGAGCTGCCATCCGCCCTGCGCCTCCCACTCGGCGAGGTGATGCGCCTGTCCTTCCACCGTCTCCAGTCGGCGGATCCAGCCGCTCTCGAACAGCCGCCGCGCGCGGTCGATCTCAGCTTGCGCGATCTTCCCCTGCCGCAGCGATTCCACCTGCGCGCGGATCGCGCGCGCCGCCTCGGCCGTCCTCTCCGGCTCCGTTTCGGCGTGCACGACGAAAACGCCAACGTCCGTGGGCGTGTAGTTGCTCGCCGAGACCGACGACGCGAGTTGCCGCTCCCGAACCGCGCGATACAGCCGTGACGACCGCCCGGCGGACAGCAGCATCGCGCCAAGATCGAGCGCCGGAGTGGCCGGATCGTGCAGCGGTGCGGTGCGCCAGCCGAGCGCGAGCTGCGTCTGGGCGACGTCCCCAGACAGCTCCCGGTAACGGAATCCGGGCGCACCCGACTCGGCCGGCCCGCGGTCGCGCGCAACGTCGCCCGCGGGGATGTCGCCGTACGCGCGCTCCACGGCTTCGAGGGCCGCAGCTGTGTCCACGCCGCCGGCGATCGCCAGGATCGTGTTGGCCGGCCGGTAGTAAGCCCGATAGAACGCCAGCATTCGCTCGCGCGTCAGCCCGCGCAGGACTTGCTCCCGCCCGATGCGCCAGCGCCGGATCCGGTGCGTGTCGTGCAGCAGCGCGTACAGGTTTTCGATCGCGACCGAGGACGGACTGTCCTCCTTTCGCTTGGCTTCCTGAACGATCACTTCGAGCTCGCGCGCAAGCTCCGTCTCGTCTATCAGCGAGCTGCGGTACGCGTCCGATTGAATGGCAATCCCGCGGGCGAGCGAAGTCGCGGGCAGCACCGTGTAGTAGCTCGTGTGATCGTAGATCGTGTGAGCGTTGAGGTAGCCGCCGGCCGCCTTGGTCTGCCGCGCGATCTCGCCGACTCCGCGCGTCGGCGTGCCCTTGAAGAACATGTGCTCGAGCACGTGCGAGATCCCGACCGAATCGTCCGGCTCGTCGAAGTATCCCGCCTTGACGTAGGTGACGATCGCGACGACTTCCGAATCAGGGTCGGTCTTCACCAGCACCGTGAGGCCGTTGCCGAGCACAGCGCGCGTCACGCCGGTGAGGATCACTCTGCTATCGCCTTCCTGTGAAGCACGACGAGCCCCGCGACGAAGAAAGCGCCCGCGCCAGACCGACGCGCTGGAGGTTGCCTTTCGAGAGAGCCTTCACGGGTGAGCGCCGCGTCAGCGCGCCACCGCTTACAGCCGGGAGTGGTCAGTTGGGAGTTACAAATGAAGACCTCCTCACTGATAACTCCGAACAGCCACACTCCGAACTCGGATTCCCCTGTCTCACGCTCGAGGTCGGCCAAAGGGAGGAGACGCCGCGCTCAGAGAGATACTGTCTTTATCTGGCGCAGGCTGACCACGGGCCTGTTCCCGCCTGACCGATGAACCTCAGTCCCACCTCGCGGTTCCCGAGCCGGATGAGCGAGCAGCCGAGAAAACCTTTCGCCGCCGAGTCCGCGGGATTGAGCTGAATCGCGCGCACGAAAAAACGCCGTGCGAGGTCGTAGTTGCCCTGCGACAGCAGGAGCATCCCCATCTCTCTCTGGGCGACGCTCCACGCTGGATCCAGCCGGATGGCCGTCTCGATTTCGCGCCGGGCCGCCACGATGTCCCCTTCTTCGCGCGCGATCCGCGCGAGGAACACGTGCGGCGAGGCCAGCTCCGGATTTTCCCGTGCGATACGGGTGAACTCGCCGCGCGCGGCCTCGCGGCGCCCGTCGCTCATCATGCGGATCGCCTTGTCCATGTCGTCGCCGCGATTCTGCATCGCGTAGTAGGCGGCGACTCCGGCGAACGCGAGCGCGACGACGGCGATCGCGAGCCAGCCCCACGTCGGTAGACCGGCGGCGCGGTCGCGCATGAGCGGCCGCAAGCCGGGATAAGGAGGAACAATCGCCGGCTCCGGCGGCTCCGCGGCGGCACGTTGCGCGGAGCTGTAGCCGGTCCCCGCTGCGGGCGCGCCAGCCAGTGCCGACGCAGCGCCCGCGGTAGCCGCGTCGCGCCCAGGGACTCCGGTCGCCGTGTCGAGCTGCGTAAACGCGTCCTTGGCGGCCACCACGTCCGCCGGCGTGGGCTTGTAGCTCACGTTGTCGCAGCGCTCGCGCGCGGCGAGGAACTCGAGCAGCGCGTGCGCCTGGGTCAGCGTGATCATCTCCCGTTGCCGGACTTCGCGCACCAGCGCCTGACCGCTGAGCGCCGATCCGCCGAGCATCCGGCGCAGCACCATCTCCAGTCCGCTCCAGATCTCGATGAGATCTGCCGCGAGATCTTCCGCGCTGCGGGAAGTGTCGATTCTGGTGACTACGGGCCGGATGTCCGCCAGCGCGGTGTCCGCGCCGCCGCCGCCGTACCCGGCCGTCATTTTACGATCCGGACGAGTCCTGCGTGCGCGATCGCACGGACAAAGCTCTCGGCGTCCGACGTGGACACCGTCATGCCGGTCAACGTAAAAGCGCGGCGTGCCTCGGTTGCCATGTATTCCTCGAGCGTTCTGGTACGCGCCGTCGGGCTCGCGCGGTGCATCTGGTCCACGATCTCGTCCCAGGTGCCCTCGAGCTGGCGGCGCTCGTCGAGCGCGATCGTGTGCAATTCCGGTTCCTCGCGCACGGCCAGCGACGTCAACAGCGCCCCGAACAGCTCCAACTGGCCTCGCGCCTGCTCCTGATCAGACTCCACGACCTTCGCCTCGATCTCGGCCAGCATCTCGTCGATGTCGTCCGGCTCGCCCGCAAGATCCTTGAGCCGGTCCTGCCACGGCTTCAGCTCGGCGTCGTTGTCACGCAGCCGATACACCGTCTTCTTCAGCTCGATGATCCGCCAGATGCCCAGCTCGTCCCAATGGTCATCGGGCGACGACCGGTCGAGATGGTACAGCGCGGCCTCGTAGTCGCCCCGGTCGTACAGGATGTTGCCGAGATAAATGCGGGCCTCGCTGTGGTCGCTGTCGAGTTGGAGCGCGCGACGCAGCGTGGTCACCGCGCCGTCGTTGTCGCCGAGGCGGTGCTGCGCGTAGCCCACGCACGCCACCGCTTCGGCGGATTCGGGAGCCTGCTCCACCGCGACTTCGAAGAATTGCCTGGCGTCCTCGATGAGCCCCTCGCGGAACAGCGCGCGTCCGACCTGGAGCATCAGCTCGAGGTCGTCGCTGTAGCCGAGCTCGAGAATCCGGCGGAATGATCTGAGCGCGGCGGCCTGCTGGCCGAACTTAAGCAGCGTCTCGCCGAAGCCCGCGAGCGCGTCCTCGTGCTCCGAGTCGAGGATCAGAGCCTCCTCGAAGCTGCGCCGGGCCCACGCGAACTCTTCCCGCGCGTGAAAAGCGTATCCCAGCCCGATGTGCAGCTCGACTGAATTCGGGTACACATCAAGTCCTTCGCGTAACGTCTCTACTGCGTCGTCGTACCTCCCCTCGTTGTAGAACTGATGCGCACGCTCGTCGTACTCTTCAGAACTAAGGAAAGGCGTAGCCATTTTGGTGCTTTCCTCCGGCGCGAGAGAACCTTTTGAAATTGTACCACTTATGCGCTCGTTAGTTCAACGGTTTTTTTCGGGGCGGCGAGCGCCACCGCGATGCGCGCTGCCAGATCGGCGTTGCTCTCGAGCAACGCGATGTTCGTCGCGACCGAACTTCCACCCGTCGCTCGCTCCACCGAAGCCAGCAGCGCCGGAGTCACTTCCTTACCCGCGACGCCCGAGCTTCGCAGCTCGTGCAGCGCCGCCTCGACCGCGGCTTCGATAACGTCCGCCGCGAGCCGACTGTCCTCCGGCGGCGGGTTTCCAACCAGCACCGCGCCCGGCATGCCGAGCGCGAGATGCCGCTCAAACAGCCGCGCCACCTGCGCCGGCGAATCCACGCGCCATCCGACCGGAATCGTGGCGCCCGCGCCGTAGAACTCCGGCAGCCAGTCGGTCCCAAAGCCCACGACCGGAACGCTCAGCGACTCGAGCCGCTCGCTAGTCGCGCGCAGGTCGAGGATCGCCTTGGCTCCGGCGCAGACGCAGACGACCTGATTGCGCGACAACTCGATCAGGTCGGCGGATTCGTCGAAGGGCGCGCCGCGATGCACGCCGCCGATGCCGCCCGTCGCGAAAACCCGAATCCCCGCGCGCGCCGCGAGCACCAGGCTCGCGCTCACCGTCGTCGCGCCGTCTGAGCCGAGCGTGGCCGCGGCCGCGAGATCCCGCGCCGCCACCTTCACGATCCCGTTGCGCGCTAGAAAGCGCTCGAGATCCGCGCCCTCGAGGCCTACGACAAGCTCGCCTCGCACCACCGCGGTGATCGCCGCCACGGCGCCGTGGCGCGCGATCGCGCCGAGCATCCTGTCGCACGCTTCCCGATTCGCCGGCTCCGGCAATCCTTGCGCGAAGACCGAGCTCTCCAGCGCGACGACCGGCTTGCCGGCGGCGAGAGCATCCGCGACGGGCGCGGAAACGCGCACGGCTTCCTTCGCCTGTCTCAGGTTACGATCGGCGTGGCTTCCGCGAACTTTTTCCAGCTCCCCGTCGCAAGCGACGCGTCGATGGCGTCGAACACCGTGTCGAGCTCGGCGTCCTCGGTGAAGAAGTGCGGCGCAATGCGAATCCCCGCGCCGACGCGGAAGTCGATGAGGATCTCCTGCGCCACCAGGTCCCGCGCCACGAATTCCGCGTTCGGCAAATCCACAGCGACCGTGCCGCCGCGGCGCTCCGGGTCCCGCGGAGCGCGGACTCTGTAGCCGCGCTCGTCCGCGAGCTCTATGAGCCTCGCCGTCTGCCGCGTGCTCTTCCGCCTCACGGACTCCACGCCCGCGCGCTGCACGATCTTCGGTCCCTCGGCGGCCGCGTACAGCGCGGGAATCACCGGCGTGCCGTTGAGCCAGCGGAACGCGCCGGTCGTGAACCGCATCGAGGGATCGAAGCGGAACGGCTCCTCGTGCGCCTGCCAGCCGGTGAGCGCGGGGGATAGCGTGTCCCTGATCGCGGGCGAGACGTACAGAAAACAGCCGCCGGGTCCGCCGCACAGCCATTTCAGCACGCCGCCGGTGAGGAAGTCCACGCCGAGCGCCTGCACGTCCACCGGAATGATTCCCACCGAATGGAAGGCGTCGAGCGCGACCAGCGCGCCCATCTCCCGCGCGCGCCGGCAGATGCGCTCCGCCTCCATGACGTACGCCGACCTGAACAGAACGTGCGACACCGCGACCAGACGCGTGCGCTCGTCGATCGCGGCTAGCACGCGCTCCGTCTCGATCCCAATGCCGTCGTCGGAGGAGACGGTGACGACTTCCGCCCCGAGCTTGCCCGCCATTTCATGCGCGGCGTAGCGAACGGACGGAAAGTCGAGCCCCGTCATCACGATCCGGTTGCGCTCCGGCGGAAAATCGACTGCCGAAAAAACCACCGACTGCGCGATCGTCACGTTCGGCAGCATCACCACCTCGTTCTCACCCGCGCCGATCAGCGGAGCGATCACGTTCCCGACGGTGACCGGCATCTCCCACCAGCCGAAGTTCCACGCCTTCACGCCGTGGTCGCCCCACGCAGCGGCGTATTCCGCAAGCTTCGCCGGCACAGTCCGCGGCATCGGCCCGAGCGAATTCGAGACGAGGTAGGTGCTGCGCTCGAGAATCGGGAACTCGCTCCGGAGAGCGAGCAGCGAATCCTCCTCCGTCACTCCCCTCCCGGCCGCAGCGCGCGGAACTCGGCGTCCTGATTCCACGTCGGGGCCACCGGCGAATCGGCGAGCCAGCTCCCGAACCGGTATACGATGCCCGCGAGCTGCGCGGCGCCGGTGAGATCGAAGTCCGGGCGGTACTCGTCGGAGGGCTGGTGGTACCGTCTCGACGTGTACTCTTCCTCCCGCTCGATCCCCCACCCGGCGGGTCGTCCCACGAACTCCACTCCCGCCGCGATCGAAGCCGAAGGCACTCCGACTTTCGCGAAGGAGAAGTGATCCGAGCGGTAGAAGTATCCGCGCTCCGGGTGCGTGTCGGGCGCGATCGTCAGCGTGTCGCCGCGGACCAGCTCGGCCAGCATCGGGCCGAGCGAGCTCTTGGTGTCGCCGAGCACGCGCAGCGTCCGTACCCGGCCCAGCAGGTTTCCGCCGTCCACATTGAGGTTGGCGATGATCCTGTCGATCGGCACCGTCGGATGCGCGGCGTAGTACTCGGAGCCGAGCAGGCCGGACTCCTCCGCGTCCACGAACACGAACAGCTGCGACCGCGCGGGTCGCGGCGAATGCGCAGCCGAGTGCGCCACTCCGAGCATCACTGCGACGCCGGACGCGTTGTCGAGCGCGCCGTTGTAAATGGAGTCGCCGTTCACCGGCGGTCCGATCCCGAGGTGATCGAAGTGGGCGGTGTACGCGACGTACTCGTCGCGCTTCATCGGATCCACGCCGGGGACCACGCCAACGACGTTCACCGCCTGAAGCCGCTCCACGGTGTTGGGGAACGACATGGACACGTTGATGCCCGTCGGAACCGGGCGGAAATCGCGCGATTCCGCTGAGCGCGTCAACTGCGCTAGATCCACGCCCGCCTGCGAGAGCAGCGCGCTGGCCGCGCTGTCGGTGATCCACCCGCGCACTCCAATCGGCGCTGGCCCGGCCGCGGGGCGCGGGAGCATCCGCTGCTCCTTGGCCCACGACCCGACCACCGTGTGCCACGGGTATCCGGCACGCTCGGTGGTATGCACGATCAGCATCCCGGCCGCTCCGCGCCGCTCGGCCTCCTCGAACTTGTACGTCCAGCGACCGTAGTAAGTCATCGCGCGTCCGCCGAACAGATTCGGCTCAGCAGCGGTCTCGGGCGGATCGTTCACCAGCACGAGCAGGATTTTCCCGCGTACGTCCACGCCCTTGAAGTCGTCCCAGCGGAACTCGGACGCGGCAGTGCCGTAGCCGACGAACACCAGTTCGCCCGACGCTTCGCTACGCGGCCCGGCCGCCCCGGCCCACACCACGACTTCCTCGGGATACCGTAGCCGCGCGGTGGCGCGTCCGCTGGCCGCCACCGAGAGCTTCGAGCGGTCGGCGCCCACCACCTCGATCGGAAACTCCTGGAAGTACGACCCGCTCACCCCGGGCTCCACGCCGAACAGGCGCAGCTGCGACGCGATGTACTCGGCGGCGAGGCGGCCGCCGCGGGTCGCGGGCGCCCGTCCCTCGAGCAGATCGGAAGCGAGAAAACGTACGTGCGCATCTATCTCGTTGGGCTTGACGACGTGCCCGCGGTGCTGCGCGGGAGCCGCCGCGGCGGCGTGCGCGACATGGTTCTGTGCGGGCGGCACCGGCACGGTGGCGCAGCCGGCTCCGGCGAGCAGCACGGAGAGTGGCAGGATAAATCGGATTCTCGGCATGGCGGCGTTGGAGGGTCGGAGGTTTTGCAACCAATATATGGCTGGACGATGCCGGCCATCACTCCACCGATTACGCTTGCACAATGACCGTACCGCTCCCGAAACGGATCGCGCTGGTGCTCGGCGGAGGCGGCCTCAAGGGGTTCGCGCACATCGGCGTGCTGCGCGCGCTCGAGGAGCGCGGCATTGTGCCGTCGCTCCTGGCGGGCACGAGCATCGGCGCGCTCATCGCCGCGGCGGCCGCGGGCGGCACCAGCCTCAGCACCATGGAGGAGCGCGCGCTGGCGCTGCGGCGCCGCGACGTCTTCCGACTGAACCGCCTCGGCATGATCCGCGACAGGCAGCGGGCCATCTCGATCTACCTCGAGGGACCGCTGCGCGAGCTGTGCGAAGCGGTGACTCCGGCGGCGACGTTCGAGGAGCTGGACGTGCCGGTGCTGGTCAATACGGTGGATCTCGAGCAGGCCGCTCAGGTGGTCTGGGGACTGCCCGGGTTGCGCGACGTGCACGTGCCGGACGCCGTGTACGCCTCGTGCGCGCTGCCGGGCTTCTTTCCCCCCGGCATCGTAGCCGGGCGGGTCTGCGCCGACGGCGGAATCATCGACAACCTCCCGGTCACGATCGCCGCGCAGGGAATGGACGCCGTGATCGCGGTGGACGTCGGCAGCACCGAGATAATCCGCCGCGAGGACATCCTCTCGCACGGTTTCGGCTCGATCTACATGCGCGCGGCTTCGTCCATGATGCACGCCCTGCAGCTCGTCCCGCTCACCCACTGGTCCGGCCCGCCGATGATCCTCATCCGGCCCAGGGTCTCCCACATCGGCTGGTTCAGCTTCTCGCACACTTCGGAGCTGATCGCCGCGGGATACGACGCGGCCAGCGAGGCGCTCGATTTCTACGACAGCGCTTTCGAGCAGGAGAGCGGCGTGTATCCCCGGCGCGACATGCGCGTGGAAGTGGACAAGCTCAAGTGCATCGGCTGCGGGCTGTGCGCCGCTCTCGCTCCGGACCTGATGGGCATGGGCGCCGACGGCAAGGCATTCGCCCGCGAGCGCGTGGTGAGCTGGTCGCCAGCGGACGGCGATTTCGTGCACCACTGTCCGACGCTCGCGATCGCCGCGGAGCGAGTGGGCGCCGAGCCCGCGACGGCGCTGGAAGGGACGCAGGCAAATGAAACGGTGATTAGTGACTAGTGATTCGTGACTGGTAACCGCAGCTGGTTTGCGAAAAAGTCCTGGCTGCGCGGCCAGGGT
>CAYGJL010000005.1:0-95505 GCA_964350145.1 uncultured Gemmatimonadaceae bacterium | reverse complement strand
AGGCTCAAGTAGCGCTGACCACCCCTTGACTT
Source organism: uncultured Gemmatimonadaceae bacterium (assembly GCA_964350145.1). Lineage (GTDB taxonomy): Bacteria > Gemmatimonadota > Gemmatimonadetes > Gemmatimonadales > Gemmatimonadaceae > JACDCY01. The sequence continues at coordinate 95,473 of CAYGJL010000005.1, read as the reverse complement.
TCAAGACAACTGCTGAGGCCGCACGGTCCTCAGTCCGCAATCGCAGGCAACAAGACCAAAGTTCGTCCGCTCACCCAATCCCGCCCAGTTGACTTTACACCGCCAAGTACTTTACCTTACGTGGTAACCTCACCGGATTACCATGGGCAAGCGCCTCTTCGCCATCGCGTTCATCTTCGCCGTCACGACTGCCGCCTGGCTGCTGCTCGGCGCCACGATCTTCGAACGGACGCAGTCCTCCGACCAGCACCTGCGTGGCCGCGTCGGATCCACCTGGGGAACCGCGCAGGCGCAACAGGCGCCGTCCGCCTACACCGAGCGGATCGAAGTGCGCGTGCTCGAGGCGTCGCGCCGTCCGCCGCCGGACGCGCCCCGCGACATCGCGGTGGCTCCGACCGGTACCACAGATACGCGGTCCGAGACCGTCCGCGTTCGCGTGCCGCTGGCGCTCGACCAGACGAGAGCGGCCGTGGCGTTCGATCTCGACCACCGACAGAAGGGACTGCTCTGGTACAGCACGTACGGCGTCTCCTTCGCCGGCACGTTCCGCTTCAGGAATACGACGGCATCCGACTCGGTGGTGCTCGAGTTCCGGCTGCCGGCGTCCCAGGCGATCTACGACAGTCTGCAGGTCACCATTGATGGACAGCCGGCAGCGTACGAGACGCGCGACCAGGCGATCATGGCGCTTGCGCGCGTGCCCGTGGGCGAGGCCGTCACGCTCGGCGTGTCCTACCGCTCGCAGGGGCTCGACCAGTGGCGCTACGTGCTCGGCAACGACGTGGCGGAGGTGCGCGACTTCGAGCTCGGGATGAAGACCGACTTCGAGGACATAGACTTTCCCGAGAGCACCCTCTCACCGATCGAAAAAACCAAAAGCGCCGGAGGCTGGGACCTGAAGTGGCGCTACGGCAATCTCCTGTCGGGTTTCCAGATCGGCATGGACATGCCCGAGAAGCTCCAGCCGGGGCCGCTCGCCGGTGAGATCTCGCTCTTCGCGCCGGTGTCGCTGCTTTTTTTCTTCGCCGTGATCTTCCTCATCACCACGATTCGCGGAATCGACATCCATCCGATGAACTACGCCTTCCTGGCGGCGGCGTTCTTCTCCTTTCACCTGCTACTGGCGTACCTGGTGGACCACATCTCCATCCACCTGGCGTTTCTCATCGCGTCCGCGGTCTCGATCTTCCTGGTCGTGAGCTATCTCCGACTCGCGATCGGGCGGCAGTTCGCCTTCCGGGAGGCGGCGCTGGCGCAGTTTATCTATCTGGTGCTTTTCTCGTATGCGTTCTTCTTCAAGGGCTTCACCGGGCTGGCGATCACCATCGGCTCGATCGTGACGCTGTTCGTCGCCATGCAGCTGACGGGACGAATCCGGTGGAGCGAGGTGTTCGCGACCAAACCCGGGGTGACAAGGCCGTAGCGCTTCGCGCGCCTGGCGGTTGCGCAACCCCGCCCGGCGCGGCACCTTCGCTCGGTGCTCTCTCTCTACCTGTTCGCGGTTCTGCTGGGCGGCGGATTGCTGCTGTTTTCCCTGCTTGGAGGGGACAGCGACGCTGACGTAGACGGGTTCGACAGCGGGAACCCGATGCAGTATCTCTCGCTGCGGACGCTGACGTATTTCCTCTTCGTCTTCGGCGGCGTGGGCGCCGTCCTCTCCTGGAGCTGGACGCGCGCGGCGTCGCTCCTCGTGCTCCCCATCGCGATTGCCGCCGGCGTGCTCGTCGCCGCACTGGCGTCCGCGACTTTTGGATACATTCGCAGGACCAACTCGGGCGACAGGGATTCCGAGCAGACCTTCGTAGGGCTGACGGGGCGGGTCTCGGTCGCGATGGGCGAAGGCGGTCTCGGCAAGGTGTTGGTCCACCGTGGAGACCGCGTGCACGAGCTGCTCGCCCGGCCATTCGATGCCGCTACCGGCGGGTATGTCTTCGGGACGTCAGTGGTAGTCGTGGAGATGAATCACGGCACCGCGCTGGTTACGCCGATCGACCCGATCGCGCTCCAGGACGAAACGCCGCCAAAACAATCGGAAGGAGACGGAAATGGGTGAGTTTCTCGGAACGGCGATCGCCGCGGGCGTCGTGCTCGGCGCGATCGGCCTTCTCCTGCTGACGATCAAGTCGCTGATGGTCATCGTGCCGCCGAACTCGGCGGCCATCATCACGGGCCGCAACCGCATGCTGACCGACGGACGCGGCGTCGGCTACCGCGCCGTTATCGGCGGCCGCACGATCCGCGTCCCCATCCTGGAGCAGGTCGCCTGGATGCCACTCTCCACGATCCCGATCGAGCTGAACGTGACGAACGCGTTCTCGAAGGGCGGCATTCCTTTGTCGGTTCAGGCCGTCGCCAACGTCAAAGTCGCGTCGGAGCCGGAAACGACGTTCAACAACGGCGTCGAGCGCCTGCTCGGCAAGAGAGTAAGCGAGATCGAGGAGCTCGCTAAGGAGACACTGTCGGCCAACTTACGCGGCGTCGTCGCGACACTGACGCCAGAAGAGGTCAACGAGGACCGGCTGAAGTTCGCCGCCGAGCTGCTCCAGGAGGCAGACCAGGATTTGCAGAAGCTCGGGCTCCAGCTCGACACGCTCAAGATTCAGAACGTCACCGACGAGGTCGGATACCTGGCGGCGGTCGGGCGCGGAAAAACCGCGCAGGTAATCAGATCGGCCGAAGTCGCGGAAGCGCAGAACCAGGCCGAGACCAAGCAGCGGCAGGCGGAGCTGAACAGAGAGGCAGAGACGGCAGAGCGTGTCGCTGACGTCGAGGCGCAACGCGCGGAAGTCGAAGCGCAGCAGAAGCTCGAGAGCCAGCGTGTGGAGTTGCAGAAGCGCCGCCTGCTCGCGGACGTCGTCGAGCCGGCTGAGGCGAACCGGAAGGCCGCGGAGCTGCGCGCGCGCGCGGACGCGGCGCCGATACTGGAGAATGGAAAGGCGCAGGTCGAGGTGCTCAAGCTCCTCTATTCACAGATCAACAGCGCCGGCGAGCATGGATTCGCGGTGTTCATGGCGGAGAAGCTCCCGCTGCTGCTCGGCACCGCGGTGGAGGCCGTAAAGGGAATCGAGATAGACCGGCTCGTCGTGATGGATGGCGGCGCGGGCAACGGCGTCGCCAACGCCGCGAACCAGCGCATCAATGCCGCGTACAGAACGATGGAAGGACTTGGCTCCGCGCTCGGGATCGACATCCAGCAGGTTCTGCAGGCGGCGGCAGCGCGCGCGAGCACGAAGGCGGTTCAACCGCCGGAACGCGAAGTACCCGGCTGACCTCGCCGTGGGCCCGCCCATGATTCCATTGGCGTTCGACCGGGTTCCGCTCGAAGAGACGCTGGCGCGCGGCCGCGACTTTTACGCCGAGATGAGCAAGCGGCGTACGACGCGTCATTTCTCGCGCGACCCGGTACCGCGAGAGGCAATCGAATTGGCGATACGTGTCGCGGCTACCGCGCCGAGCGGCGCGCACCAGCAGCCATGGACCTTCGTGGCGGTGTCCAATGCGGAGCTGAAGACCCGGATACGCGAAGCCGCCGAGCGCGAGGAGCACGCGTTTTATCACGGCAAGGCGCCGGACGCATGGCTCGAGGCGCTCGCGCTGCTCGGGACCGACGAGCACAAGGCGCATCTCACCGACGCGCCGTGGGTGGTGGTTCTCTTCCGTCAATCGTATGGGCTGCGCGCGGACGGCACGCGACGCACTCACTATTACTCGCAGGAGTCGTGCGGCATCGCCGCGGGTTTTTTCATAGCGGCGGTGCACAGGATGGGGCTCGTAACCCTGACGCATACGCCGAGTCCGATGGCGTTCCTCGCCGAACTTCTCGAGCGGCCCGTGAACGAGAAGGCGATGCTGGTGATGCCCGTCGGGTATCCGGCCGAGGATGCCATGGTGCCCGATCTGGCGCGCCGGCCGCTGGAAGACGTCGCGGTGTGGCGATGACGCTTCCCGCGCCGCTCGAGCCCATCGACGTTCGCCTGACGACGTGGATGGCCCGGCATGGGATCACGCTCACGCGAATCTCGCTGGGCGTGGTCTTTCTCTGGTTCGGCGCGATCAAATTCGTGCCGGGCTGGAGTCCCGCGGCGGATCTTGCCGCGCGGACCATCGAGCGAATTACCTTGGGAATCGTCACGCCGGAAATCGGATTGCCGCTGCTGGCCACCTGGGAGTCGCTGATCGGAGTAGGACTCCTGCTCGGGCGATTCCTCCGGCTGACGTTGTTGCTGCTGTTCGCGCAGATGCCGGGCACCATGTTGCCGCTCGTGCTGTTCCCGTCAGAGACGTTCACCGCGTTTCCGCATTCGCCGACGATGGAAGGCCAGTACATCATCAAGAATCTCGTGCTCATCGCGGCGGCGATCGTCGTCGGGGCGACGGTGCGCGGTGGCGAGCTGCGGGCGGAGCCAATCGCAATGGAGAAGTGATGACTCGACGAAGTGTCAATATTCTGCTCGGCGCGCTGGTTTTTTGCGCCGCCGATATCGCCGCGCAGACGACGACGGCGGGCGCCGCGGTCCCGGATCTCTCCGCGCTGGTCGCGCGCGCGGGCAGCGAGCTTGCTCCCGTGGTGGACCGGTTCAGCACCGACCTCACGTCCATCAGGCGGCGATACGACGCAACCGCGTCGCCGGACCAGCGCCGCAGGATGCACGAGTTCTACTCGGCTTGGAACGACGAGCTACGCCGCGTCGAGTTCGCGCGCTTGAGTCAGGAAGGGAAGGCTGATTATGTCCTGCTCGCCAACTACATCGAGCATCAGCTCGATCTGCTCGAGCGGCAGGGCACGCAGCGCGTCGAGACATCGGCGCTGCTTCCCTTCGCCGACCGGCTACTCGCGCTGCAGGACGCGAGGCGGAATCTCACCACTCCGGATGCGAGGGCGGCCGCGACCGCGCTCGCCGAAGTCGCACGCCAGATCGACAGCCTGCGCGCGCGCTTCGAGACACCAACTTCGCGCGGCGACACGTCCGCGGCGGCTCCGACCAGAGCGCGCGTGCCGGCTCCCGCCGTGTCCAAGACCGTCGCGAACCGCGCCGCGGAAAACATCGACCAGATCAGCCGGGTGGTGCAGAACTGGTACGAGTACTACGACGGGTACGATCCGCTCTTCACCTGGTGGGTGAAGGATCCGTACAAGCGGCTGGACGAATCCCTCAAGCGCTACGCGCGGACGCTGCGGGAGCGCGTCGTAGGATTCAAGCCGCAGCCGGCCCCCAGCTCGCCGGCGGCGCGTGCCGCCGAGGCCGCCAACGCCAACGACGGCCCCATCATCGGGGATCCGATCGGCGCGCAGGGCCTGCGCGAGGACCTGGAGCACGAGATGATTCCGTACACGCCCCAGGAGCTGATCGCCATCGCCGAGCGCGAGTACGCGTTCAGTCTGAGCGAGATGAAGAAAGCCTCCCGCGAGATGGGCTTCGGCGACGACTGGAAGAGCGCAATCGAGAAGGTGAAGAACAGCTACGTGGAGCCCGGCCGGCAGCCGGATCTGATCCGCGATCTTGCGCGCGAAGCGGAAGCGTTCTTCGACCGGCACGACTGGGTGACTATCCCGCCGCTGGCGAGGGAAGACTGGCGGATGGAGATGATGAGCCCCGAGCGGCAGCGTGTCGCGCCGTTCTTCCTCGGCGGTGAGTCGATCATCGTGTCGTATCCGACCGACGCGATGACCGCGGAAGAGAAGATGATGAGCTTGCGCGGCAACAACCCGCATTTTTCCCGCGCGGTCGTGTTCCACGAGTTGAATCCCGGTCACCACCTTCAGGGATTCATGGCCGCACGCTACAACCCGCACCGCCGCCTGTTCGGCACGCCGTTCTGGAACGAAGGTCAGGCGCTGTACTGGGAGATGTTTCTCTGGGACCACGGCTTCCACGAGAAGCCGGAGGACCGCGTTGGCGCCTTGTTCTGGCGGATGCACCGCAGCGCGCGAATCATGTTCTCGCTGCGATTTCACCTCGGACAGCTTACGCCGGAGCAGGCGATTCAGTTTCTGGTGGACACGGTCGCGTTCGAAAGGGCGAACGCGGAGGGCGAGGTGCGGCGCTCGTTCAGCGGCCAATACTCGCCGCTGTACCAGATCGCGTACATGATAGGCGGGCTGCAGCTGAGGGCGCTGCACGCCGAGCTGGTGGATTCCGGCAAGATGACTGAGCGTCAGTTCCACGACGCCGTGCTACAGGGCGGACCGATGCCGATCGCGATGGTGCGCGCGCGACTCGCGGGCGTTCCACTGACGCGGGACGGTCCCCAACCCTGGCGGTTCGCGGAGACCTTGCCGGCGCCGGTTCCTTTTGGGGAACGGTAACATGCGACTTCGAACGGTTGTCACGGCGGTTGTCGCGCTGGCGCTGGGTGCGTGCGGCGGGACGCGCCCAGCGGATCAGCTTGTTCCAGCTGGCGTCCAATTCGTGTCACGAGCCGAGTGGGGCGCGAAGCCACCGGTGCTGCCGATGCGTGCGCACACACTGAGCCGCCTTACGATTCACCACACCGGCACGAATCAGAACTTCAACCGAACGGTGGCGGACAAGCTGCGCGGGCTGCAGCTCTTCTCGCAGCGGGACGACTCGCTCGCGAGCGGCCGCCTGAAGCCCGCGTGGCCGGACGTGCCGTACCACTTCTATGTAGGCATCGACGGCGTGGTCGGAGAAGGCCGCGATTGGCGCTACGCCGGCGACACGAACACCGAGTACGATCCGGCCGGTCATCTGCTCGTCGTCGTGGAGGGGAATTTCCAGAAGGACACACTGACGACCGCGCAGCGCCGGACGCTCGATGCGATCATTCCTGCGCTCGCTCGCAGCTTTCGGATTCCCGTGGACCGGCTCGCATCGCACCGTGACTACGCACAGACGGAATGTCCCGGCGCGAATCTCTACGCCGAGTTACCGCGGTACCGAGACCTCATCCGCGCCGGGCGGTGATGGAAGTACAGATCTTCGGTGTAAAGAAAAGCTCCGACACGCGCAAAGCGCTGCGCTTCTTCGCGGAGCGGCGGATCAAGACCCACTTCGTGGATCTGAATGAGCGCGCCGCGTCGCCCGGCGAGCTCAAGCGCTTCGCGCAGAAGTTCGGCGTGACGCCGCTGATCGACCGCAATTCAAAGCGGTACGCCGATTTGGGGCTCGGCGCCGCGCGTATGGGCGACGAGAGCTGGCTCGACAAGCTGTGCCTGGAGCCACTGCTGCTGACGATTCCGCTGGTTCGCTGGCAGAGTCGTCTAACTGTGGGACTCGCGGAGCGTGAGTGGCAGAGCTGGATCGAATCTGATCGCTGAAGTCCCGTGTTTCCGCAGTCAGCTGTAAGCTGGCAGCTCCACGCTGGCAGCTCGCAGCGCTTCTCCTTCAAAACTCTCCGATGAAGCCAATTTCCGGCTCGAGATGATGCCCGAACTTCTCTTCTACGGCGTTCAGCGCGATTGAAATCAGCTCGCGCACATCCTTCGCCGTCGCGTGCCCGAGATTGACCATGATGTTGGCGTGGATGTGCGAGATCTGCGCGTCGCCGTGACGATATCCCTTAAGCCCACACTGGTCCACGAGCCGTCCCGCGCCCACGCCCTCGATCTTCTTGAAGATGGAGCCCGCGCTCGGATGAAACTCCAGCCACGGGTGCCGTGAGCCGCGCCAGCTCAGGTTCTCCTGGAGGATCCGGTGCATCACCGCGGTGTCTCCCTGCTCGAGCTGGAACTCGGCCCAGGTCACGATGTCCCTGGTGAAGTGCAGGATGCACGTGTCGTAGCCGAACTGCATGTGGCCACGGTCCACGACCTTGCGCTCGTCGGCCTCGGTGAGCAACTCGCACCGCTCGAACACCTCGGCGATGAACATCGTCCGCTCCCGCTCGGGCGCCGGCGAGAGAAAGTGCAGGTTCTGCCAGACGGCGCCGCCCACGGTGCTCGGGATGCCCACGTAGTGCTCCAGCCCCGACCAGCCCCGCTCCACGGCCTGGGGGATGATGTCCGCCATGACGGCGCCGCTCTCCACCCATAGTTTTCCGTCGTCGGAGAACTTGAAGTGCTTCGCGACGTTCCGGATGACGAGTCCGCGGAATCCCCTGTCGCCGATCAGGATGTTGGCGCCGAGCCCGAGGACGAACCAGGGGATTCGCGCGTGGCGGGCCGCGATGACCGCGGATGCGAGATCGTCGGCGGAATCCGCTTCGTAATAGAGGTCCGCCGGACCTCCTATTTTGAACGTGGTGTATGGAGCTAGCGGCTCGTCGCGCCGAAGGCGCGTGCCGTCGAGCGTGCGCGCGAGCTCCGCGTAGGAATCTTCCGCAACCCTGGTATCCGGTAAGGACATGGCATTAAGAAAAGGATTGACGAGGTGGCGCGCCACTCTGTGCATCGCCCTCGCCTTCGCGGCGCTGCCTCCGGCGGCCGCCGCGCAGCGCTCCGACCTCGAGAAAATCATACACCGCCGCGTGCTCGCGAACGGGCTCGAGGTCATAGTAGTCGAGAACCACGGCGTTCCCCTCGTGACGGTCGAGATAAACGTGAGGAACGGCTCGTTCACGCAGACGCCGGAGACTGCCGGGCTCGCGCACATGTACGAGCACATGTTCTTCCGCGCCAGCCGCCGCTACCCCGGCTCCGACGAGTTCGTCGAGCGCGCAGCCGACATGGGGGCGGTGTTCAACGGCTCGACCCGCGAGGAGAACGTCAATTACTACATGACGGTGACGTCCGACCGGCTCGCCGACGCGGTCCGGCTGCTCGCGGCGTCTTTTCGGGAGCCCCTCTTCCGCCAGGACGAGCTGGAGCGCGAGCGGCAGGTCGTCCTCGGCGAGTACGACCGGAACGAGTCGAACCCGTTCTTCGCGCTGACCCAGGCGCTGGACGAGAAGCTCTATCCCGCGAACGCGGTCAGGAAGAACACGATTGGCGATCGGGAGGTGATCGCCAACACCACGCCGGCCCAGATGCGCGCGATTCAGCGGAAGTACTACGTGCCGAACAACTCGGTGCTGATTCTCACTGGTGACGTGGATCCAGCGGCGGCCTTCGCTGTCGCGGAGCGCGAGCTCGGCGATATGCCGCGCGGCCAAGACCCGTTCGTCCAGGATCCGATCCCGGCGATTCCGCCGCTCACCGGCAACGACGCGGTCATTCACGAAGCTGGCGTCGGTGCGGTGACGGTGTTTCTCCAGTGGCAGGGGCCGAGCGTCGGTGCTGATCCGGACGCGACGTACGCGGCCGACGTCTTCTCCGACGTGCTCAACGATCCCAATTCGCGGCTGCAGCAGCGGCTGGTGGACAGCGGCCTGTGGGACGGGATCGTGGTGAACTACTACACGCTCGATAACGTCGGGCCGATCACCATCAGCGGGCAGACTTCACCGCAGCGCTTGCGGCAGGCGCTCGCGGCGCTGAACGCGGAGATCCCGAAGTTCGCGACCGCGTCCTACTTCGACCCCGAGGAGATCGCCGCGACCAAGGCACAGCGCGCCGTCTCGTCAGCCTTCGATCGCGAGCGCTCGTCGGGCTTCGCGCACACACTTGGCTTCTGGTGGAGCGTCGCCAGCCTGGAGTACTACATGGGTTACGTAGACAACATGGCGGCGCAGACACTGTCCGATCTCACGGGATACGCCGCCAAGTACATAGTAGGGAAGCCCCGGATAACCGGCGTGTTGATCCATCCCGAAGCGCGCCGCTCGCTCAACCTGACGACCGCCGAGCTGATCGGAGGTGGCCGATGATCGCCCGCGCGCGCGTTTTAGCAATCATGGTGCTGGGCGCGGTAACTCTCGCCGCGCGGCCGGCGCCGCCGCCCGACGACGACAATACCATCGCGTTCGACGTCGAAGGCATCCGCGTCATCCTGCGCGAGACCGACAACAACATCGTTGCCGCTAACCTGTATCTCCTCGGCGGCGCCCGGCAGCTGACCGCGCAGAACGCGGGCGTCGAGTTGATGCTGCTCGAGTCCTCGGAGCACGGAACACGGAGCTATCCCAGAGACATTCTGCGGCGCAAAATGTCGCGGCTCGGCACAGGGATTGTGCTCGACTCAGAGAAGGACTGGACCATGTTCGGCATTCGCTCCACGACGGAGACTTTCGATTCCACCTGGGCCATCTTTTCCGACCGGCTGATGCATCCGCTGCTGCAGCCCGCCGAGGTAGACCTCGTGCGCGGCCAGTTCCTGTCAGCGATCAGCCAGCGCAGGGACGATCCGGATGGGCTCGCGCGGTACCTGGCCGACAGCATCGCCTTCGCGGGCCACCCGTATGCGGTCCCGGTCAGCGGAACCCGCGGCTCCATCTCGCAGCTCACGAGCAGTGTGTTGCGCGATTACCAGCGCGGCCAGATCATGAAATCGCGGATGCTGCTCGTAGTGGTGGGAGACGTCGAGCGCGCCAAGCTCGAGTCGCTCATTCGCGGCTCGCTCGCGCAGCTTCCCGGCGGGGGCTACCGGTGGACGCTGCCGCCTCCGGCCGCGCGGGGCGCGGCCGCGGTGGTGTTCGAGCAGCGACCGCTGCCGACGAATTACGTCATCGGCTACTACGCCGGACCCGTGGCGAACGAGCGCGAGCTACAGACCCTGCGCATTGCCACGTCGGTGCTGACGGGCCGGATGTTCGCGGACATCCGCACGCGCCGGAACCTCACGTACGACGTGCACGCGCCCTTCGTGGAGAACGCGGCCGTGCTCGGCGGGCTGTATGTCACCACGACGTCGCCGGATGTTACGCTGGGGCTCATGCGGCAGCACGTCACGGAGCTACAGCGGGACCTAATCGACGCGGAGGGGCTCAAGCGCCTGTCCGCGCAATTCGTGACGGAGTATCTGCTCGACAACGAGACCAACGCGGCCCAGGCCGATTTCCTGGCGCGCGCGGAGCTTTTCCGCGGAGACTACAAGGTCGCGGAGCGGTTCGTGGACGAGCTGCGCGACGTGACGCCGCAGGACGTGCGCGCGGCCGCGCAGAAGTACATGAAGAACATCCGGTTCGCGTACGTCGGCGACAGCACCAAGGTGGACCGGGGATTGCTGCTCCGCTTCTAACTACCACATAGAAAAGCCAAGCTGCGAGCTGCCAGCTTGTAGCTGCCGGCTACGAGCTAGTAGGGCTCATTGAGCTTCGAAGTGTCAGTCAGGTTTACTTTCATGTCCCAGCTCGTCGCTGGCAGCTTCCAGCTGGCAGCTCGCAGCTTGGCTGTTCTATGTGGCAGTTAGCTGTTGTCCTCGCCCACGGAGTGATGGAATGAGACACTTTGCCTCGGTCGCAATGGTTGCCGGCATTCTCACAGGTTGCGCTACCCATCCACGGAGTACGGTTGTCTTCGACCCCGGGACGGGCACTGTATCGAACTCCGTCTCGCCAACGGTCGCCGAGCGGCTGGCGAAGTACACGCCGGTCACGCTGGCCCCCGACACGTCCGGTCTGAGCGCCAGCGAGCGGCGCATGCTGCCGCTGCTAGTAGACGCAGCGCGCGTCATGCACGACGTCTTCTGGCTGCAGTCGTACGGCAACCGCGCTTCGCTGCTCAGCTCGATAACCGATCCGCTCGCGCGCCGGTTTGTGGAGATCAACGTCGGCCCATGGGACCGCCTCGACGACAACGCGCCGTTCATCGTCGGCGTCGGGCAGAAACCGGATGGCGCGAACCTATATCCACGCGACATGACCAAGGCGGAGTTCGAGACTGCGGTCGCCGCGGGCGGCCCGCGCGCCGATTCGCTCAAGAGCCTGTATACGATTGTCCGGCGGGACGCACAGGGTCGCCTGGTCGCGATCCCGTACCATCACGTGTTCGCCGCGCAGCACCAGCTCGCCGCCCAGAAGCTGCGCGAGGCCGCGGCCCTCGCCGAAGACGCGGGGCTCCGCCGGTACCTCGCGGCGCGTGCCGACGCGCTGCTCAATGACGACTACCAGGGGAGCGATCTCGCCTGGATGGACATGAAGACGAATACGCTCGATATCATCGTCGGCCCCATCGAGACGTACGAGGATGCGCTGTTCGGCTACAAGGCCGCGCACGAGGGATACGTGCTGCTGAAGGACAAGGCGTGGAGCGACAGGCTCTCGAAGTACGCTGCCATGCTGCCCGCGCTGCAGCGGGGAATTCCCGTCCCCGACGCGTACAAGCAGGAATCGCCGGGATCCGACTCCGACCTGGGGGCGTACGACGTGGTGTACGTCGCGGGCGACGCGAACAATGGATCGAAGACCATCGCCATCAACCTGCCAAATGACGAGGAGGTGCAGCTCCGGAAAGGCACGCGCCGGCTCCAGCTCAAGAACGCGATGCGCGCGAAGTTCGACAAGATTCTGCTGCCGATCGCGCGCGAGCTGATAGTTCCGGATCAGCTGGGTAACGTCACTTTCGACGCGTTCTTCTCGAACGTGATGTTCCACGAAGTCGCGCACGGCCTCGGCATCAAGAACACCATCAATGGAAGCGGCCCGGTGCGCACGGCGCTGAAGGAGAGATATTCCGCGCTGGAAGAAGGCAAGGCCGACATCCTCGGCCTGTACATGATTCGCGAGCTGCACTCGCAGGGCGAGCTGGGAACGGCACCGCTCGACGACAACTACGTCACGTTCCTCGCGAGCCTGTTCCGCTCGATCCGGTTCGGGGCGGCGTCGGCACACGGTCGGGCGAACGTCGCGGCGTTCAACTTTCTCCAGGAGATGGGCGCCTTCGCGCGCGGCGCGGACGGGAAGTACCGCGTGGACCCGGTGAAGATGCGCCAGGGAGCCGACTCGCTCTCGCGGCTCATTCTGACGCTGCAGGGCGACGGAGACTACGAGGGAGTGGGGCGGTTCAGCGAGCGGTATGGGACAATCGGCCCCACGCTGCGCGCCGACCTCGACCGGCTGGAGACCCGCGCGATACCGGAGGACATCATCTACGAGCAGGGGCGTTAGACGAACATGGAAGCGAAGGCAACAGCGACCGGGTCCTCGGACTATCGCGCGCCCGATGGGACCGACATCGGCCACGTCCACCTGAAGGTGGCTGATCTCGAGCGGTCGCTCGCTTTCTATGTGGGCGTGCTCGGCTTTCAGCTCACGCAGCGGTATGGCAAGCAGGCGGCGTTCGTGTCCGCGGGTGGATACCACCACCACATCGGCCTGAACACCTGGCACAGTGAAGGGGGCAGCCCCCCATCGCCCCGGAACACCGGGCTGTACCATTTGGCGATCCGATACCCATCGAGGATGGACTTGGCCAGGGCGCTCAATCGTCTGGTGGAAGCCGGGGTCAGACTGCGAGGCGCCTCGGATCATGGCGTCAGTGAAGCCATTTATCTGGACGATCCCGACTCTAACGGGGTCGAGCTTTACTGGGACCGACCTCGGGAGGAGTGGCCGATGGCCAGTGACGGCTCGCTGGCGATGAAGACGGAGCACCTGGATGTGGACGGATTGCTGGCCTCCGCTTCCATCTCGCCGGCCTTGTGAATAAATTCACAATCTCGGCGGCCTACAGGGCGCCTCAGGACGATATCACATTCTTGTTGGACAATCGAGCACGGGCGGAGGCCTTTCAGTAATGAAGATTTCCAGGATTCTTATCGGCGCGGCCGGCATGATCGCACTCGCGTGCGGCGGCGCGGACAACACCAACACGGCGACCACCGGCGACACAGCCGCGGCCGCGGCTGCCACGACTCCGGCGGCGACTCCGGCGGCGGCCGGCACGCTGGCGCCGATCACGGGCACGACGCACGAAGTGCGGATGGTGTTCGAGAACAATGAGTACAAGTACGTCCCGGCGAACATCACCGTGAAGGCCGGCGACGGCATCCGGTGGATCATGGTCAGCGGCGCGCCGCACAACGTTGCCTTCGATGCGGCTACGATTCCGGCGAACGTGAAGTCGCAGCTCTCGGCGAACATGCCGAACCAGATCAGCGAGCTCTCGAGCCCGATGATGATCAACGCGAACGAGACCTATACCATTTCGTTCGCGAACGTGCCGGCGGGAGCGTACAACTACCACTGCACGCCGCACCTCGCGATGAACATGCGGGGCGTGATCACGGTCGAGTAACCGGTCCGGCAGCGGACTTGCTTGGTGAAACGGAAGCGCGGCACACGCGCTTCCGTTTTTCACTTATGGTAGCTCACATTTCAAGCCGATGAAGCGTTGGGCAGGTGGAGCGCTGTGGATGTCGGCGCGCGCGAAGAACGCGCTGCGCAGGCGCGCCCGCATCGCGGTGGTGAGTGGGCTCGCCTTCGTCGCCGCGCTGGTTACCTTCGTGCTGATCCCGCGTCGCGCGACCCGCGTAGCCACGGCGGTCGAGGCGCGGATCCCCGACCGGCCGGATTCGCAGCCCACGCTCAACGCGCGGACCGCCGCGCTCGCCACCATCGCGCAGAGCGACTCCCTGCTGGCGCTGACGCGGCGGCAGGCCGCCGTGGCGATCGCGCAATCCATCGACACGCTCCCGTTCTACCTCGTCCCGCGGCGGGATTCGCTGACCGCGCGAATGACAGTCCTCCGCCGCCTGATCGAGCGCGCGCAGAGTACTCCGCTGCCTTCATCGTACAGAGCGCTCGGCTCCTCCCCGGAGATCAGGAGCGCGCCGATTGTCCAGTCGCTGCTGGATTCGCTGACTCTCATCGAGCGCGAGCGGGAGACGTTCGGCGCGCTCGGCGGCGCCGACCCGCTGGCGATCGCGCTGTCCGCCAGGGCGAACTCGATCGGCCGCTCGCTCGTGGCGATCGCGGTCTCCCGCCGCAACGAGCTGCGCGCCGCGCTGCAGCCGCTGCTTCCGCCGCGCGCGCCGCCCGTAGCCGCCACGCCACTGGCGGACACCATTGCGATCCACTTGCAACGCAACGAGGCGATCGGGATCCTCAACGCGGCCAACACCCGGCTCGCCGAGATCCGCCAGCGCAATCAGGAGATCGACCGGATGGCCGCGCAGGCGCGGCAGATCGCGAACGTCGACGCGCCGCCCTGGGCGATGCTGGCGTCGGCGCTGGTGATCGCCCTCGCGCTGGGTTTCGCGGTCTCGCTGTTGGTGGAGGTGCGCAATCCGCACATAGCCGACGTACGCGAAGCCGAGCGAACGGCCGGGACACGCGTGCTGACGGTCGTGGATCCGCGGGAGCAGATCGTCGAGCGCGCCCGGCGCCAGTCCGATGTGGAAGCGCCCCCGCTCATCGACGTCATCTCCGATACGTACCGGATCCTGTACCTGCACCTCTCGTCGCTGGACGCGCCAGTGAACGCGGTGACGATCACCGGCGACGACATGGACATCGCGTCAACGGTCGCCGTGAACGTCGCCTCGATCGCGGCCTACGAGGCGCGGAGCACGCTGGTACTAGACGGCGACCCAGTGACGTGCGGCGTCGCCGGCGCGCTGCGGATCCCGCCGGACCCCGGTCTCACGGCCGTGCTCGCCGAGCAGGTGGTGGTGTCGGACGCCGTGGTCTTCACGACGATCGGTCGCGATCAGATGCTGGCCGTGATCCCGTCGGGCAAGCGGATGGGCCAGCCGACCGCGAGCGCCGTCAAGAAGGTGAAAGAAGATCTGGAGCGAATGTCGTCGCGCTACGACATGATCGTGTTCACCGCGCCGCTGGCGCAGACGAAGCAGGATCCGACTACGGTGCTGCCTTCGGCCGACGTGATACTGTGCGCGCGCATGGCGCGGACGCCGCTGCGCGAGCTGTCGAGCGCGGTGGAGACGCTCCGCGGGGCCGGGATGCGAGTGCACGGGCTGGTGCTGTGGAACACCGAGTCGCCGCGGCTGCGGACGCGGGACGAGCTGCTTGCCGCGGCGAAAAGACCTCTGCGGGAGGCAGACATGGAAGCTGCCGGGCAGGCCACTAGATAGGGAGAAGGGATCCTAGCTGTTAGCGACGAGTGGACCAATCAGTTCACAGCTCGGAAGTGATACCTGCGGACTGCCAGGTGCTGAGTAAAGTTTCAGAAAACTTTACTCACGACTGTCAGTGTATCTCCGCCGCTACTTCCTGCTTACAACTGATTGGTCCACTCGCGGCTAACAGCTAGGATCCCCACAGCCAATTCCTCGGACCGTCAAAGCTCCAAGGCGTACTGGGCCACCGCCGCCGTCGCTGAAGTGACTGCTCTACTCGCCCCCCTCGAAACTCCCGGCTTGTTCGGGTGCGCCGCGAGATGCTCAGCGTCGAGCCCCATCGATCGCAAATGCGCCGCGAACACCGGCGATCCGTGGACCGTGTAGATCTTCGAAGCTCCGCTCTCCATCGCGGTCCGTACCAGATCGTCGAAGTCGGCGTGATCCGAAATCGGCAGCACGAGATCGCAGTGGCCGTACATGTACCGCGCGCGGGGATTGCACCCCCACCCGGTCAGCTGAACTGTGCGCGCCCGCGGTATGTCGGCTGCGGAATCCTTCTTCCAGCCCGGCGTCGCCAGGACCACTCGCCCCGGCAGTAGCTCCGGAGAGAACCGCTCCCACGTGCCCGGACCAGGAAAGCCGTAGCCGAGCTCGACGTGCACATCGCACAGAGCCGCCGTCGGCTCCTTCACGAGCACGTCGTAGCCGCGGCGCGTGAGATGGTGCAGCGCTTCCTGCCCCTTGCCGAGCGCGTACGCCTGCACGACGGGAGTGCGTCCCATCGAGAGTGTCTCGTCCAGAAACGCGAACAGCTTGGCCAGCAGCTCGTCGTCCGGCGGGAACCTGTACGCCGGCGAGCCGAACGTGCACTCCATCACGAGCACGTCGCACTTCGGGACGAGAGCGGGCGGCGAGAACGGATTGTCACGCAGCTTGTAGTCGCCCGTGTAAACCATCGTCCCCGTCTCCGACCTGATCATTGCCATCGCCGAGCCGAGCGTGTGACCCGCTGGTAGCAGCTCGATCGTGGCGTCTCCGCAAGTGAAAGGCTTATGGAACTCGAGCGTCACCGCTTCGCGCGCGCGCTTTCGCCGGGCGTGAAGCGCGGCGGTCTCGCGCGTGCAAATGATCCGCGGCGCGGACGAGCAGTGGTCGGAGTGCGCGTGCGACACGAACACGGTGCCGGGCGCCGAGCGGGCGTCGAGATGGATGTTCGCCGCCGGCGCGTGGAGGCCGTGCCGGGAGCGTGTAACGAGGGCGGGAGCGGGCACCTCGAAACATAATGCGCGCTTCGCTCGTTCTCAGCCCGGTACATTGTGTGCAAGGAGTACTGCTCGTCGCGGGTAGAAATCCTCAGTCCGGGAGAAGTGCAATGAGCAAGCTCTTGCGGGGCCTGGCCGCCGGATATGGCGCCAAGAAGCTGGGCGGCGGGTGCTTCAGCACGGTTCTCATCTTCATCATTCTGTGGTGGCTCCTCGGCAACTTCGGGATCTTCCAGTAAGCCATGGCTGAGACGACGCTCGATCTCGCGGGCGTCGCAAAGCCCGAGGCTTACGCCGAGCTGGCCCGGCAGATGGATGTCGTCCTCGAGGGGATCAACGACGAGGTCGCAGCCATGGCTACGATCAGCTCGGCGGTCCACCACGCGCTGCACCATCTGTGGACGGGCTTCTACCGGGTGGTCGTGCCGGGAAAGCTCCTGCGCGTCGGGCCGTACCAGGGCACGCTGGGCTGCCTGGAGATCGAGTTCGGGCGCGGCGTGTGCGGGACGGCCGCCACGACCGGCAAGACAGTCATCGTGGACGACGTCGCCGCATTTCCCGGGCACATCACCTGCGACCCACATTCCAGATCCGAGATAGTGGTTCCCGTGTTCGACGCGGGTAACGTGCTGCTCGGCGTGTTCGACATCGATTCCAAGCGGCTGGGAGCGTTCGACGCGGAGGATCGCGACGGACTGGAGTCCCTCATGTCCTGGTTCGCCCGGCCGCGCGCGGCGGAATGAGATGAAATCGCCCCGTGACTAGATTGAGCGAATGACCGATTTCGTCGGATGAGCGGGTACTCGGACCGCGTCAACCACGCTTTTGCCTTCGCGGCGAAGCACCACGACCGGCAGGTGAGAAAAGGCACGGCCCTGCCCTACCTGACGCACCCCGCCAACGTCGCCGTGATCCTTACGCGCTACGGTCGGGACGAGGACACGGTGATCGCCGGGATCCTGCACGACGTTATCGAGGACTGCGTGCGCGACGGGTACACGAGCCACTCGCTGTGCGACCGCATCGGCGACAAGTTCGGACAAACCGTCCTCGACACGGTGCTCGCCGTGACCCACAGGGACACCGACGACAACGGCGATCCGCTCGACGGGGAGCAGAAGAAGAAGGACTACCTCGAGCGCCTGGCGCGAGCGCCCGAGCGCGCGCGCTGGGTGTGCGCGGCGGATAAGATCCACAACGGCAGCTCGATACTCGCCGACCTTCGGCGCACGCAGGACCCGGACACCATCTGGAGCCGCTTCAAAGCCGGACGCGAAGCCACGATCCGCTGGTACCGCGCTGTGCACACGCGCCTGCGCGAGGTCGGCTTCGACGCGCCGATTATGTCCGAGCTCGACGAAGTCGCGGCTGGTCTCGAAAAGTACGCGTAGACCGGGAACAACACCCTCGCTTCGCTCGGGGGCAGGCGGCGGGTCGGGATGCCGCTCGGCCCCTACGCTCACAAACTGCGCTCGCTAACACGGGGCCGGTGCGGCACCCCGCCCCGCCGCCCGCCAGCAACGGCACCTGAGCCAGCAGTACTTCGTCGCAACGCAACGCGTGCACCAGACGCACCATATAGGAGGCTCGGGCCTAACCAGCCCAAGGCACCGTGTTAGCGAGCGTAGTTCGCGAGCGTAGGTGCCAAGGGCTGGCTAGGCCCGAGCCTCCGAGGCAACATCAAACGTCCGTGCGTACCGTCGGACCACGTAGTCCTCGAGCAGGCGCAGGAATTCGGGGACGATGTCGTCGCCGCGGAGGGTGACGGCGAGCTTGCCGTCGACGTACACGGGCGCGACGGGGTCTTCGAAGGTCCCGGGTAGCGAGATGCCGATGTCGGCGTGCTTGGACTCGCCGGGCCCGTTCACGACGCAGCCCATCACGGCGACGCGCATGTCCTCGACGCCGGGATACAGCGTGCGCCACGCCGGCATCTGCTCGCGCAGGTACCCCTGGATGTCCTCGGCCATCTGCTGAAAGAACGTGGACGTCGTGCGCCCGCAGCCGGGGCACGCGCTCACCTGCGGCGCGAAGCTGCGGAGGCCGAGCGATTGGAGGATCTGCTGCGCGACCTGTACTTCCTCGGTGCGGTCTCCGCCGGGGCGCGGGGTGAGCGACACTCTGATCGTGTCGCCGATTCCTTCGGCCAGCAGGATCGAGAGCGCGGCGGTGCTCGCGATGATTCCCTTGCTGCCGAGCCCGGCCTCGGTGAGCCCGAGATGGAGTGGAAAATCGCAGCGCGTGGCGAGCCGGCGGTACACGTCGAGCAGGTCCTGCACCGCCGAGACTTTCGCGGAGATGATGATCCGGTCGTGACCGAGGCCCGTGGCCTCCGCGAGCTCGGCGGAGCGGAGCGCGCTCGCGAGCATTGCCTCGATATACACGTCGCGCGCGTCGGCGGGCTCGGCCGCGAGCGCGTTGGCGTCCATCATCTGGGTGAGCAGGTCCTGATCGAGCGAGCCCCAGTTGACGCCGATACGCACCGGCTTGCCGTTGTCGGCGGCGATGCGCACGATCGTCTGGAAGTTCTCGTCGCGCCGCTTGGTGCCGACGTTGCCGGGATTGATGCGGTACTTTGCGAGAATCCGGGCGCAGTCGGTGAAGCGCGCGAGCAGCAGATGGCCGTTGTAATGGAAGTCACCGATCAGCGGGACCGCGCAGTCGAGGTCGGCGAGCCGCGCGGCGATCTCGGGCACCGCGGCCGCCGCGTCCTCGTTGTTGACGGTGATCCGGACCAACTGGGATCCCGCCGCGGCGAGCGCCGCCACCTGGTGGGCAGTAGCTTCGGCGTTCGCCGTGTCGGTATTGGTCATCGACTGGACTACTATCGGATGACCGGAGCCGACCGGAACCCCGCCGACGGAGACCGTCACGGCCTTCCGGCGCGGCTGGATGGCACTCGGGTTTACGGTGCGAAGCGACATATGATTAGTAGCGAAAGCTAAAGCGCTGGCCCTCAGGATGCAGTTAAGGGGTTAGAGTCGACAGAATCGATGCTGGCCGCATTCAACCGGAAAGAGCAGCGATGACCGATCCCAGAACTCCCAACGATCCCGACATGCCCGATCCAGCTGACGCGCCGCCGCCCACGCCGCCGTTACCCGCGGAAGACGTGGAGCGTGAGCGCTCTGCGGATTCGGCTGTTCCTCCGCCGGTGGCCAAGCCGGTCGTCGTGGAGAAGCCGTGGCACAAACGCTGGTCGACGCGCGTGCTCGCGGCGCTGATCATCATTCCGCTGCTGATTTTTGCTGTGTGGGCCGCGATCACGCTGAACGTCGTGTACGAGCGGGGCGAGCGGTACGGCTACGTCCAGGCCTTCGCCAAGCAGGGCGTCGTCTGCGCGACGTGGGAGGGAGAACTGGCGGAAACCAACGTCCCGGGCGTCGCGCCGGAGACCTTTCGCTTCAGCGTGCGCGACAACGCCGTGGCTGCCGACGTACAGGCGAGCACAGGCAAGCGCGTCGCGCTCCGATATGAGGAGCACAGGAACGTCCCCACGGCGTGTTTCGGCAAGAGCGACCACTTCGTGACCGGGGTCAGGGTAGAGGAGCCCTGAACGTACGGTTAGAGGCGAAACGATTGCGCCGGAAGGTGGTGGTATTGTCGAAGGCACCCGGCCTACTTACTTTTTGCGCTGTGCGGCGGGGGTGCGTACGCAATTCCGCGGCATGGATCCAGGGCGGGGGGTCGATTCGGTCCCGCCACAAGCCGATGGCAGGAGTAGTCAAAGCTCGCTCCGCGGCGTCACGTTACCAATTGCAGGAGTAGGAATGCGCACGACCGGAAAGGTGAAGTGGTTCAATGATGCGAAAGGGTTTGGCTTCATCACCCCTGATGATGGCACGAAGGATTGCTTCGTCCATTACAGCGCGATCAGTGGCAGTGGCTTCAAGTCGCTGGCAGAAGGCGACGCTGTCGAGTTCGACGTGGTTCAGGGGCAGAAGGGCCCCGCGGCAGAGAACGTGACCCGGGCCGGCGCGAGCTGACCAAGGCGGGAATGGAAGAAGCGCCCTCTGAAAAGAGGGCGCTTTTTTTGTGTCAATTCCGGTGGGTGGGCCGAGGACGGCGACGACTGACAGGCGCGGGAGAGAAGCTCAGGGGGATCCAAGTTTGGGGTGTGGCAGTTAGGAGTGGGGAGTCTGAGTTGGCGTTACTTCCGACTCACCCCTCCCCACTGCCACACCCCAAACTTGGGTCCCCTATCAATACTCCTGGAGCCCGGGAGATCATCAAACGGCTCTCCCTCTCTTCGGGGGTCTCCCCCGTTTCGGGCGCGGCGCCGTCTCCAGGGCTTCGGCCACGGCAGCCGCGATATGGGCCCGTAATCGTGCCCGACTGAGGTGTAGCTCGAGCTCACCATTCCGAACCGTAGCGGTGTCGGCCGCGTCCGCCGTTCGAGGGGACCGCCAGAGTTCGTGCGCCAGCCGGAGGGCGGCCCCCACGGGAATCTGGAGCTCCCGGTTCAGGCGGTGCACCGTGGCGATCACGTGTAGTGCGTCGGGACGCAGTCTTCGCGATACTCCCTGCCCCGCCTGGGCGACTCCGTCTACGCGGTCATGCGACAGCAAGTTGTCGAGCCACTTGGGCTCTACGCCGAGTGCAAGTGCAGCGATACCAACGGAGTAGCCTCTCATGTATAAATAACCTAACATACTA
This sequence comes from uncultured Gemmatimonadaceae bacterium, assembly GCA_964350145.1. Taxonomy (GTDB): domain Bacteria; phylum Gemmatimonadota; class Gemmatimonadetes; order Gemmatimonadales; family Gemmatimonadaceae; genus JACDCY01. The sequence continues at coordinate 73,758 of CAYGJL010000005.1, read as the reverse complement.
GGAACATTACTGTAATAGCCGTGACAGATCGCCAATGGCCGTACCGCAGAAACTGTTGAAATGGTCGAACTTTAGGCCGATGCGGGGTACCAATGCTACCTGTCGCGCGAGGCAACAATAGGCAAGAATGCGCGCGACTAAACCAAATAAAAGAGGATCTCGAAAATGCGTAGAATTCTGTCTGCTTTCGTAGTCGGCGCGACCCTGGTGGTCGGCGCCTCGGGCGCGGAAGCGCAGCGTCCCTTCACGGTCGGCCTGTCGGCTGGCGCAGCCATCCCGCTCTCTGATCTGAGCGACAGCCACAAGGTCGGCTACAACGCCGCGGCCCACCTCGGTATCAACATGCCGGCATCGGCCGTCGGTTTCCGGCTCGAGGGCTTCTACAACAAGTTCGCCGGGAAGGACGAGGGTGTCTCCACGAACGAGGACGTTCGCATCGCCGGTGGTAACGTCAACATCACGTACGCGTTCGGTGGCGTCGGCATGCGGCCGTACGTCATCGGTGGCGTGGGCTCGTACAACGTGAAGGCTGATGGCGGCGCGTCGCGGACCGACTTCGGCATCAACGCCGGCGTCGGAGCCAAGTTCCAGCTCTCTGGTCTGGGCACCTTCGTCGAAGCCAGGCTGCACACGATCAGCGGGGACCCGCAGCTGCAGTTCGTTCCGATCACGTTCGGAATCGAGTTCTAAGGACGCTGCAGCACAGATAGAAAAAGCCCCCGCGGATGTCGCGGGGGCTTTTTGCGAAGGCTACCTACGAGTGGATCTCACGGCCCGGATTCCGCTTGGTCGCGGCTCGTGATCTCCTCGAGCACTGCTCGCGCAGCCTCGATTTGCTTTTGCACTGCGTTTGGCCCAGTCCCACCAGCGACATCCCTCCGCGCAATTGACGCCCGCGCATCAAGCCACTCCCGCGCATCGGCGCCGAACCTCGCATGCGCGCTCGCGAATCGCTCCGGGGGGAGCTCGCCCAGCTCACACGAAGCTTCTTCCGCCGCGCGAACGAGACTTCCCACCGCGCGGTGCGCATCACGGAAGCTCACGCCCTTGCCGACGAGATAATCGGCGAGATCCGTCGCCATCATCCCACTCGACACCGCGCGCTGCATCGCGTCAGTCCGGAACGTGCACTCGGCCAGCGCGCCGGTCACCGCCGGCAGCAGCAGCAGTGCGCTGTCTACGGCGTCGAACAAAATTCGCTTGTCGTCCTGTAAGTCCTTGTTGTAGCCGCTCGGCAATCCTTTCATTGTCGCCAGCATCGAAGTAATTCCGCCGAGGGATCGGGCGGCGAAGCCGCGGGCAATTTCCATTGCGTCGGGATTCCGCTTCTGCGGCATCATGCTCGACCCGGTCGTGAACGAGTCGCCGAAGCGGATGAAGCCGAACTCCGACGACCCGAACAGAATCATGTCTTCCGCGAGCCGCGACAGGTGCACGCCGAGCAGCGAGATGGCGTACAGTAGGTCCGCGACAAAGTCGCGATCGCCGACGGCGTCAATGCTGTTCTCGGACAGCCGCATGAAGCCCAGCTGCTTCTTCAGCTCGTCGCGCGGAATGCGGTAGGCGGATCCGGCGATCGCGCCCGAGCCGAGCGGCAGGGAGGACGCCGCTATCGAAGCGACGGTCGTCCGGTTGCAGTCGCGCTCGAGCGGCCAGAAATGCGACAGCATCCAGTGCGCCGCGGAGACGGGCTGCGCGCGCTGCAAGTGCGTGTATGCCGGCATGACCGCGTCCACGAGTGACTCGGCGTGCTGCAGCATCACGGCCTGCAGCGCGCGCACCTCCGACTTGATGGAATCGCTCGCGACCATGGCCCACAGCCGCGTAGCCGTCGACACCTGGTCGTTGCGGCTCCGGCCTGTGTGCAGCTTGGAGGCTACGTCACCGATCTCGTGGTGCAGCAGCCGGTCGATCATCGTGTGCACGTCTTCATCCGAATCCACCGGCAGCTCGCCGCTCTCGAACCGCTTTCCCACCTGGGCGAGGCCATTCTGAATCGTCGAGCTCTCGTCGGCGGTGAGCACACCGGCGCTCGCGAGCGCGCCGGCCCAGGCCTGGGACGCCCAGACATCGAACGGCCACAGCCGGAAGTCGACTTCTATGGAACGGTTGACCGCGGTGAGCGCGGCTGCCGGGCCGGCCTTGAACCGGCCGCCCCAGAGCTTGTGGGTCTTGCCGGAGGCGTCGCCCCGGTCAGTGTCTCCGGGTGGCGACGACTGCTTCACGCTATGGCCCGCTTTCCCGACTGAGCGGCGTCGAGGCGCGCCTTATCGCGGAGCGCCTGCACCTTTGTGGACAGACCGTACAGACGGATGAATCCAGCCGCGTCGGCCTGGTTGTAGACGTCGTCGGCGCCGAAGGTGACGAAGTTCTCGTCGTACAGCGCGAACTCGCTCGCGCGGCCGGCGACGATGATCGAGCCCTTGAATAGCCGCAAGGTGACTTCGCCGGAGACGCGCTCCTGCGTGACGTTGACGAATGCATCGTACGCGTCGCGCTCGGTGCTCCACCAGCGGCCGTCGTACACCAGCTCGCCGTAGCTATTCGCGATGAGGTCCTTGGCTGCGAGCGTGCGCCGGTCGAGCACGAGCTGCTCGAGCTCGCTGTGCGCGGCGTACAGCAGCGATCCGCCCGGCGTCTCATACACGCCGCGCGACTTCATTCCCACGAGCCTGTCTTCGACGAGATCGATCCGGCCGACGCCGTGCCGGCCGCCGATCGCGTTCAGTGTGGACAGTAGCGCGACCGCGCCGAGCGCGCGGCCGTTCACCGTGACCGGCGTGCCCTGGTCAAACCCGATCGTGACCTCCTCGGCTTCGTCGGGAGCTTCCTCCGGTGAAGTACTGAGCATGAAGAGATCCGCCGGTGGCGACGCCGCGGGATCCTCGAGCACTCCGCCCTCGTGGGAGATGTGCCAGATATTGCGGTCGCGCGAATAGATCTTCTCCTTCGTCGCCGTGATGGGTACGCCGTGCGCCTGCGCGTACGCGATCGCGTCCTCGCGGCTGCGGATGTCCCAGCAGCGCCAGGGCGCGATTACGGGGAGATCGGGCGCGAACGCCGCGTACGTCAGCTCGAAGCGGACCTGGTCGTTGCCCTTGCCGGTGCAGCCGTGCGCGAGCGCGGTCGCGCCGACCTGCCGCGCGATCTCGACCTGCTTCTTGGCGATGAGCGGCCGCGCCATGGAGGTTCCGAGCAGATACTTCCGGCCGTAGGTGGCGCCGGCGCGAAGCGTGGGCCAGATGTAGTCGGTGACGAACTCCTCGCGCAGGTCTTCCACGAAGCACTCGTCCGCGCCGGACGCGATGGCCTTGGCGCGTACGCCTTCCAGCTCGTCGCCCTGCCCGACGTCGGCGGCGACGCAGATCACGCGCGCATCGTAGTGCTCCTTGAGCCAGGGCACGATGATCGAGGTGTCGAGGCCGCCGGAGTAGGCGAGGACTATGGTGGACATGGCGGGAAGCTCTTGGCTGTTGGCTATTGGCTGTTGGCTAACCACACGGTCGTGTAATTATGCAGAACGAATGAATAAATACACTTTGGGAGCCCTCGTCAAGTATATTTTGAAGGGCTTCCGTCAAGTCCGGCTTCAGGGCAGTAGCCAACAGCCAATAGCCAACAGCCAATAGCTCCCAGCATGGCCAATAAATCCGACCGGCAGTCTGCGATCCTCGACATCATCGGTAACCGCCGGGTATCCAGTCAGGAGGAGCTCAGGCGGCTGCTGCGGAGTCGCGGCTGGGATGTGACGCAGGCGACTCTGTCCCGGGACCTCCGCGACCTCAGGGTTGCGCGCGTGCCGAGCCCGGACGGGCCGCGGTATTCCGCCTCCGAGCAAGGGGCCGCGCCGGCGTTGGCGATTGAGTCCATCCTGCCGCAGCTGTTCCTGCGAGCGGACGGGGTGGGCGAGCTGATAGTCATGCGGACCATCCCCGGGGGCGCCCAATCGGCCGCGGTCGCGCTCGATTCACAGGGGTGGCCGGAGGTGCTCGGCACGGTCGGAGGGGACGACACGGTGCTCGTCATCTGTCGGTCCGCGGGCGGAAGGCAAAAGCTGCTTCAGAGAATCCGCGAGATTGGTGAGCGAGGCTGATTTCGGAATCAGCTGAACGGGAATCCAAGTTCGGAGTGTGGCAGTAGGGAGTTTACGAGTCGGGAGTAACTACTCCATACTGACACCTCCAAACTGCCACACTCCAAACTTGGATTCCCCTGAGCCTCTCCAGGATCTACAAAAACCGTTGACATAGCCTCCCTGCAAGATTATGCATTATAAATGCATAAGGTTGCGGTCGGAATCCTGGGCGCGAGCGGCTACGCCGGCAGGGAGCTGTGCGGGCTCGTGGCGCGCCATCCGGGGATGGAGCTGGCGTTCGCCGCGGCCAACGGCCAGCGGGGGCAGCGCGCGCGCTTCGGCGCGAGCGAGATCACTTTCCTCGCCCCCGACGACGTCAACCTCGATACCGCAGAGATGGTGTTCAGCGCGCTGCCCCACGGGGCGTCCGCCGAGTGGGTGGATGCGGCCCGCGGCGCCGGCGCGCGCGTGATCGACCTTTCATCCGACTTCCGCCCCGGGAACACCGAAGCGGCCGCGCCCTACGGCCTCACCGAGATCATGCGCGACACGATCGCCGGCGCCGAGCTGGTGGCGAACCCCGGCTGCTATCCGACCGCCGTTCTCATCGGCCTGGCTCCGCTCCTCGCGCGCGGGCTCGTGCGGCCGGGCGCAACGATCAACGTCAATGCCGCCAGCGGAGTGACGGGCGCGGGCTTCGCGCCCAAACAGGAATTGATGTTCGCCGAGGTCGCCGAAGACTTCCGGGCGTACGCGCCGGGCAACGCGCACCGGCATCTCGCGGAGATGAATGCGCTGGTCCGCAAGCTCGGCGGCGACAACGACATCCTGTTTACGCCACACCTGCTTCCCGTGGCGCGCGGCATTCTCGCGACGATCACTGTTCCGCTCACCACGGAGCTGCCGCATGCAAGCGCGCTCTGGCGTGGGTTCTACGCCGGTGAGCCGTTCGTCGAAATCGCCGATTCGCCGCCCTCGCTGCGCGACGTCGTGCACCGCAACGTCGTACGGCTGAGCGTGCATCCCGCGGCGAACGTGCGGCAGCCCACGCTCGTGATCATCGCGGCGCTCGACAACCTGCTCAAGGGAGCCGCCGGCCAGGCGGTACAAAACGCCAATCTCCTGCTCGGCCTGGACGAGCGCGTCGGACTGCCCGCGTGAAGGCGGTCGTGAAAATCGGCGGGCGCGCGCAGTCGTCGCCCGCGCTGGGATCCGTGCTGGCCGAAGCGTGGAGCGCCGCGCCGGGCGCGATGTGTGTCGTGCACGGCGGCGGGGAGGAGATATCCGAGATGCAGCGGAAGCTCGGCGGATCGCCCGGCTTCCGCGGCGGTCGCCGGGTCACGTCCGAGGAGGACATTGCGGTCGTGCGGATGGTCCTGTCTGGCCTGGTCAACAAGCGGCTCGTGGCGCTGCTTGCCGCGGCCGGCGTTCCGGCCGTCGGAATCTCCGGCGAGGACGGCGGCTTCATCGAAGCGCAGCCGCTCGGCATCAAAGAGTTCGGCCACGTGGGCATGCCCGGACGCGTCAACAGCGCGGTCCTCGCGACTCTGCTCGGCGCTGGCTACCTGCCCGTGATCTCGCCGCTGGCGAAGAACGCGGACGGCCACGGCGCGCTCAACGTGAACGGTGACGATGCCGCGGCGGCGATCGCGGTCGCGATGGGCGCGGCCGAGCTGCTGCTCGTGGCGGACATGGGCGGCGTGATCGGCGAGGGAGGAAGAGTGCTCGACAATCTCGACGTGGAAACGGCGCGTGGGTTGATCGCGAGCGGGACCGCGTCCAACGGGATGGCCGCGAAGCTCGAGGCCGCGCACGCGGCGCTGGCCGGAGGAGTTCCTTCGGTGCGGATCGCGCCGCTCGCCGGAATCCTCGATCACGCGCTGGGCACCACGATGACGCTCGCCGCGAGCCTCGCGGCATGACTACGCTGGCTCTGCCGGTGCTCGACGAGCAGACGCCCGTCTCGAACCGGTCGGCGATTCTCGGCACGTACAAGCGCGCTCCGCTCGAGATTGTCGGCGGGCGGGGCGTCGAACTGTTCGGCGCCGACGGCCGCACCTACCTCGACTTCGCCAGCGGAATTGGAGTGAACGCGCTCGGCTACGCCGACGCGGGCGTGCGGGACGCCATCGCGGCTGCGGCGGACACCGGCGTGCTGCATACGTCCAACCTGTACGCGACCGAGGCCGGCGAGACGCTGGCGCAGCGGCTCGTGGACCGGTCGTTCGCTTCGTCCGTGTTCTTCTGCAACTCCGGAGCGGAAGCGAACGAAGGCGCGTTCAAGTTCGCGCGGCGCTGGGCGCGCACGATCGGCGGCTCGCGGAAGCACGAGATAGTGGCGCTGCGCGGCGGCTTCCACGGCCGGCTGTTCGCGTCGCTGGCGGCCACGGACCGCCCGTCGTACCGCGCGCCGTTCCGCCCACTCGCGCCGGGCATATCCATCTGCGAGCGCGATCTGAACGACTTGGCGCGCATGCTCGATAGCGACACTGTCGCGGCAGTGATAGTCGAGCCAGTGCAGGGTGAGGGCGGGGTGCGGGTGCTCGATCCCGCGTTCCTGCGGGGGTTGCGGCGGCTGACGAGCGAGCGCGAGATCGCGCTGATCTTCGATGAGGTGCAGTGCGGGCTCGGCCGAACCGGGACGCTGTTCGCGTACGAGCAGAGCGGAGTCGTGCCCGACATGCTCACGCTCGCGAAACCGCTTGCCGGCGGCCTGCCGATGGGGGCGGTGCTGCTCTCGCCGGAGATCGCGAAGACGATTCAGCCGGGCGATCACGCGACGACGTTCGGCGGCGGTCCATTCGTGGCCTCCGTCGCGCTGCACGTGTTCGACCGCCTGTCGGACGAGGCGCTGCTCGAGAACGTCGGGGACAACGGGCTCTTCATCGAAGGGATGCTCACCGAGCTGGCGGCGAGCTCGCCGCGGGTGCGGGCGGTGCGCGGCGTCGGCTACATGTGGGGGATCGACGTTGTCGAGCCCGCCGCCGGCGTCGTGGCTCGCGCGCTCGACGCGGGCCTGCTGATTCTTTCCGCCGGCGATTACACGCTCCGGCTGCTCCCGCCGCTGGTGGCCGATCGGGACGATCTGGCCAGGGGTCTCGGGATACTGGAAGGAGTCGTCGCGTGATTCAGCAGAGCCTTCGTTCGTTCGCGCCACGGCGGGAAGAGGTCACGCTTCGGCCCGCGTGCCGTACGGACGCGGACGCGATCGTGCGGCTGGTCAACGGCTACGCCGCCGAGGGGATCATGCTTCCACGGTCACTCGACTCGGTGGTGCACGCGCTCGACGACTTCGTCGTCGCGGTGGACCATCGCGGCAAGCTGCTCGGCTGCGGCGCACTGAAGGAATACTCGCCGTCGCTGGCCGAGGTGTCGTCGCTCGCGATCGTGCGCGAGGCGCACGGCACCGGACTCGGGAAGCGCCTCGTGCGGCAGGTGGAAGAGCTTTCGCTCAAGCGCGGCATCACGGAGCTGTTCGCGCTTACGCTGACGCCGGCGTTCTTCGAGTCCGTGGGATACGCCCTCGCGGATCGCGCGGGATATCCGGAAAAGATCCGCCGCGACTGCCTGCGTTGCCCCCGTCGCATCCGGTGTGACGAGGTGTGCGTCAGCCGAGTGCTGGCGGCATCGCCCGCGCTCGAGGCCGCCGCGTAGCCGGACCAGCGCGCGCGCTGTATTCTGAGGCAGTTGGTGACGGGGAGACAGACAAACCGACCCCCCAAACTCCGATGCTTATGACACGCGTGGCACTTTTTTCACTCCTACTCGTGCTAACCGGGTGCGCGACTGCAACCGTCGCCTCGCCCGTCGCGCAAACGTCGACCGCATCCGATAGCGTGGAGGCGTTGGCGCTCTTCCGCGAGAACATCGACGCAATTCACAAGCGTGACCGCCCGCGCTACATCGCCACGTATCTGCAAAGTCCGCGGCTCGCGCGGAACGGGTCCGACGGGCTCGAGCTCGGCTTCGAAGGCTGGCCCGCGCGGACCAGCACGAGCTGGCCCGACACTCTGATGGCCCGGGACCTCACAGTGGTACCGCTGGCGCCCGGTGTCGTGTACGGCACCTATCGTTATGACGTGCGCTACGGCGATTCCGTCAGCGCCGGCGTGTCCGAGCGCGTATTCGTGAAGACTCCCGCGGGTTGGCGCATCGCAGTCACGACCGCGTTCGGTGGCCCTCTCGTTTTCTCTCCCAAGCCCTGATCAATGCGTCTCCGAATCGTCTTCTTCGCCGGTTGCGTCTCGCTTGCCGGGTGTGCCGCGACTTTGCAGCAGCCCGCCCAGCCGGTGCAGCCAGCGCTGGTCGTGTTCATCACGGTGGACCAGCTGCTCCCGGAATACTACGACCGCTGGAAGCACCAGCTCGACGGCGGGCTCGCGCTGCTGTACCGCGAAGGCGCGGTATTCCAGAACGGGTACCAGGACCACGCGGTAACCGAGACCGCGCCCGGCCACGCCAGCACGATGTCGGGCCGGTTCCCGGTGAATACCGGAATCGCCTCGAACAGCGCCGGCGTGGCGGACCCGGGAACTACGCTCACAGGCGCGATGGGCCAGGGTGCGTCGCCCCACAGGTTCGAGGGAACGACGCTCACCGACTGGCTGGTCGCACGCGATTCGTCCACGCGCGTTCTGTCGGTCTCCCGCAAGGATAGAGGCGCCATTCTCCCCATCGGCAAGAGCAGGGGACAGGTATACTGGTACTCGCCGGTGCGGACGGGTGAGGGCAGCGGCGTTTTCGTGACGAGCAGCTACTACGCCAGCGAGTTGCCGCAGTGGGTGCGCGACTTCAACGCGCGGCGCATCCCGCACTCGTATGCGGGGAAAGCGTGGGACCTGCTGCTCCCCGCGAGCGCGTACACTGAGCGCGACAGCGTCCCGGTCGAGAACCTCGGCCGCGATTTCGTGTTTCCGCACTTCGCGCCCGAGGATTCGGCGGCGATCGGGTACCTGCTCCCGAATTATCCGTGGATCGACGAAGTCACGCTGCAGCTCGCGCTCGAGGGCGTGAATCAGATGCAGCTCGGCGCCGGCGGACGAACCGACATGTTGGCGGTCTCGCTCTCGGGGATGGACGGCACGGGCCACGCGTTCGGGCCCGATTCGCGCGAGGTGCACGACCACATGCTCCGGCTCGATCGCATGCTGGGGGGATTCCTCGATTCGCTGTTCGCCCTGCGCGGGCGCGAGAACGTGATCGTCGCGCTCACTGGCGACCACGGTGTCGCTCCCTTCATCGACGTCAGCGGGCTGTCAATGAACCCGCAGGCGACGCGCGTCTACATCGGCCCCGTCATGGCGCAGGCGCGGCAGGCGGTTCTCGCGGGGGGAGGGGACACGACGGCGATCAGGTTCGGCAGCGGCGCGCTAACGCTCGACCGCGCCTCGCTCGGTAGCACCGACGTTGCCGCGCTCGTCGCCGCATTCGCGGACAGCGCCGCGCGGATCCCCGGAGTCATGCGCGTGGACCGTCCCAGCGAGCTGGCCCGGCGGGATACGGTGCAGGATCACATTGGCCGGCGCTGGCTACACATGTTCGCGAGCGACGACGACGCGGCGCTGGTCATCACGCTCACCCCGTACAGCTACTGGGGCGCGGGCACGTACGCGACGCACGGCACGCCGCACGACTACGACGCGCGCGTTCCAGTGATCTTTTTCGGCGCGCCGTTCCGGCAGGGGATGCACGGGGAGACGGTACGAGTGGTGGATATGGCGCCGACGCTCGCGCGGGCGCTCGGGCTGACGCCCATGGAGCGGCTCGACGGAGTGCCACTGAGCGCGGCGCTCCGGTAGCGGACGGCCCGGCGTGTCGCGTCGGAGCCGGGCACCCGAGGGGCGCGGCGGGCGTGACGGACCGGGTGTGCTCAGGGCGCTGGACGAAGCTGCCTTCGGCCCGAGCCGGACGCTGAACCTGCGCGCTTCGCTGCCCACGGCAGCGGAAGCGAAGGCGCGGACGGAGGCGTGGCTACGCGAGCGACAGATGTCGCAGCCAGGCGACGTCCTGGTTATAACCGGGCGGGGCAAATCGAGCGACGGCGGTGTCCCCGTAATCAAGCCGGCAGTCGAGGCGCTGCTCTTTTCCCTGCGCCGCCGGGGGGTCGTCAGCGGCTGGCACGAGCACAACGAGGGCTCGATCTTGGTGTCGCTGGCTCCGGTGACCGCGCTGTTCGAGGCGCCGCAGAGAATACGGGATCCCTTGCCCGAGCCGCCGTTGCCGGGGATCCTGGCCGGACTGGCGCCGGAGACGGTCGCTCTGCTTCGCGAGGTTGCGCTGAGGTCGCTGGCCGAACTGGGGATAACCGCTCCCGCGGAGGGATTCGTCCGCGACGAGATGCTGTCCACCTTCTCCGAGATCTCCAAAGCCCTTCCCTCGGGGGGCGACCGGGAGGAAGCGTTTCGGACCGCGCTCCGCCACGCGCTAGCCGAGATGGAGGAGTGATTTTCGGACGGGCGCGACGATTGCAAGAGAGACCGGTCGTCAACCGGGCACGCAATGTCGACCAACGAACATCCGCAACCAGGGCAGCTCACGCGGGGCGATCTCGAAATCCTCGCTGGGTACGGTGCCAGAGCCAGCTGGCCGGCGGGATTCACTCTTTACGAGCGTGGCTCCCTCGCGAACGGACTATTCGTGGTCCTTAGCGGGAGAGTCGCCCTGAGCACGGCCGGCCGGAACAAGCGTGATTTCGTGCCGTGTGTCGCTTTCGAGCGGGAGACGTTCGGCTGTGAAGGTCTTTCCCCCGACGCATCGTATGCGACCAACGCCTATGCCGTGCTGCAGAGTGAAACCCTCCATCTCAACTACGACGGGTACCGCGCGGTGGTGCGCGAGCAGCCGGCGTGCGCCGTCGCGCTCGCCGGGCAGATGGTGACCGAGCGCGCCGCGCTTCTGCGGAGACTGTACGACTTCGCGGCCGCTTCCGTGGAGCAGCGCGTGCTGGCCGTGCTAGACCGCCTGAGCCAGGACCCGGCGAGCAGGGCGAACGGGACTCTGGTGGTATTGCCCGCCGACTACCGGTTGATCTGCGAAATGGTGGGTGCCACGCGGGAGTCGATCTCGCTTGCGCTTGGCCGGTTGGTCGGATCCGGAGTGGCGGAGAGGAAGGGAGCGTCGTACGTCATTCACTGCAGTCAGCTCGCATTATCGCCGGCATGATCGCGGGCGCGGAGCCGATCGAGCTTCGTGGTGGCGGAAACTCTGCCGTGCTCCTGCTGCACGGCTTCGGCGACACTCCGCAGACGCTCGGCTACCTCGCCGCGGCGCTGCGCGATGCCGGGTTCACCGTCAGAGTTCCGCTCCTGCCCGGCCACGGCAGCGCGGTGGACGAGTTCGACCGGTCGCGCGCGCGCGAATGGATCGAGTACGCGCGTACGGAGTACGAGTCGATGGTTCCGGCGTTTCGGGCGGTCGGTCTCGGGGGACTGTCCATGGGGGGAGCGCTTGCCGCCATCATCGCGGCGGGCGCGCCGCGGCTGCCGGCCCTGGTGCTGCTCGCGCCCTACGTGGGAATGCCGCGGTCGCTGAGGGCGGCCGCGCTGCTGCATCGGGTATGGGGGCCGCTTGCCGGACCGTTCACGGCGCAGAGCGATCTCTCGATACACGACCCCGACGAGCGCGCAAAGAATCTGGCGTACGGAGTCACGACAGCGGGCGCGATCCGCCAGCTGTTCGAGGTCACCCGGCTCGCGCGCAAGTCTCTGCCCTCGATCACGGCGCCGACTTTGATCCTGCAGTCACGGAACGACAACCGGGTCTCGCGCAAGATCGCGGAATACGCCTACCGCACGATACCAGCGGCAGAGAAGCGCCTGGTGTTCGTCGAGCGTGGTGGGCACGTGCTCACAGTTGACCACGACCGAGAGATCGTTGCGGCCCGCGCGCGGGACTGGTTCGCGGACCACATGTAATGAAAAAGGACGAGACCTCTCATGGAGAAGCCTCGCCCTGTTGCGTCCGCGGTCTAGAACCGGTCCGTTACGGCGCCGGCGGTCTCGCTGATCTTGTGCCCGGCCGACTGGGCAAGATCCACGGCCTGCTTCGCGACCGTGGTCGCGACCCGCTTCGTGCGCTTCACGATCGCCCGCGCTCGCGCGCGCGGGCTGGCTTTCCGGCTGGAGGACCGCCGCTTTGCCGCGGACTTTCGTCCACTGCTCCGTTTGGCGGAGCTGCGCTTTGCCGAGCTGCGCTTGGCAGACCCGCGTTTCGCCGTGCTCCGCTTGGCAGAGCTCCGCTTGGTGGAGCTGCGTTTGGCAGTGCTGCGTTTGGCGGAGCTTCGCTTCGCCGTGCGCTTCGATTTGCCCCGTGCCGCGGACTTGCTCCGCGACGATTTTTTTGCCGCCATTGATGTATGCTCCTGTAGAGGAGGGTGGTTTAAGGTACCAGATAGCAAGATTCGCGCACACAACCTGCGTGGAGTCACCGGCGGGGTGGGCATAACCGCCCGGGTCACAGTCTCAAACGAGGATAAAAATGCGTAAAAGGGTATTGATCTTTGGTCTGCTGCTCGGGGCGTGCGCGCCCGCGGCGAGCAACGGCAACGTGGATACTGGGGCGGCGACTGTCCGGTCGGAATCGGACCCTGACCTGACTCCCACGGGCGCGAGCGGGCTGCCCGCTGGATATCTCGGCCGGACCGACAGGGCCAACACCAACATCACCGACGCCAAGTACGTAGTGTCCGGAAACAACTGGGAGATCACGACGGGGCCGGCCCACATCGTGTATTCCCCAAAAGACATGGCGACGGGCAACTATACGGTGAGCTCGACGATCGAGCAGCTGGCCGCTCCGCGGCATCGGGAGGCGTTCGGCCTGATTTTCGGCGGCCAGAATCTCGATACCCCGGCGCAGAAGTACAGCTATTTCGTGGTGGCGGGTACGGGCGAGATGCTGGTCAAGCACCGGGACGGAGACACGACACGGGACCTGATCGCGTGGCACAAGACGCAGTGGGTGCCGGCCGCCGATTCGCTGGGAAGACAGACCTACCGGCTCCAGGTGCAGGTCGCCGGAGACTCGGTGAAGTTCGTCGTCAACGACGTGGTGGCCGCGGCGCTGAGCAAGTCGGCGCTCAACCTGCAAGCGGATGGAATCGCCGGATTGCGAGTGAATCACAACCTGAGCCTGAAGGCGACACCGGTGGTGGTACAGAGGTGACTTGTGACTTGTGACTAGTGACTAGTAACTGCTCATCGGTCACTACCATGCCGAGCAGTTACTAGTCACCAGTCACTAGTCACTAGCCACAGCAGTTAACTGCTCCCGCAGGTGCGCCGGGTTCCTCATCCCGACCAGCGCCGCCGTCACTCGCGGAAGCGAGCGGACGAATGCCACCGCGCGCTGCGCGTCGGTAGCGAGATCGGGGAACGCTTCGGCGAGCTTGGCCGGCAGCCCGCTGGTGAGCTGACCCTGCATGAGCGGGGCGCTGGCGATCACCGCGATCCCGAGCTCGCTCGCCGCCTGCAGCAGCGGAACCATCGCCGTACCCATTGCCTGAGTTGGCGCGCGGATGGCTTCCGGCATCGCGAGGTTGATCGGCAGCTGGATCACACGAAAATGGTGGTCGGAGCCGCCGACCGTGGCCGCGATCTCGAGCAACTCAACGAGCGAGAGGTGTGACTTGTCGTCGGGCCCGACTCTGAATCCATTCCAGGTCGCGCAGCCGTAGCAGCCGATGTTCCCGGTCGCGACTTCCCGCTCCAGTTGCGCGAACGCCGCCGCGATCCCGTCGGAGAACGCGTCGCGCGACAGGGCGTCGAGCTGCTGCTCGGGGTTGTGCAAATAATAGATGTCTATCGTGGAGACCCCGAGATTGCGGCGGCTCCGCTGTACCTGGTCGGCCAGGTAACGCGGCGCGATGCAGTGTCCTGCCGCGACGACCTGGTCCGGCGAGACGATGCCTGTGTCGAAGTACTGCGCCTGCAGGTGCGCGTCGTAATCGCGGCGCGTCGCGGGCGGTGCGCCATCGAGCGGTATGTATCCCGCCTTCGTGCACACCACGATTTCGTCGCGCGACACCGCGCCCGAGGAGACAATCGCTCGCAGCGCCGTCGAGAGCGCGCGCTCGGACCGCTGGCAGCGGTAGTTGATCGCGCTGTCGAGCAGGTTGAACCCGGAGCGCACGGCGAGCTGCGCCGCCTCGGCGTATCCGACGTCGGTCTTGTCGTCGCAGTCGCCGAGGTAGGTGCCGAGCCCGACGGAGGATACGCTAAGCACGTCGGCCAACGGGCGATAGAAGTCTTCGGCGCGGTTGGGCGCATGGCGGCCGCGGTATCGCTCGGTGCCTTCCCGGGTGGCATACCCCGCGATCAGCCTGTCTGCTTTCCTCGGCGCGCGCACTGCGGCACGGTAGCGGTGCAGTGGTTACCGTGCAAGAACCAGCTCCGACCTCCGACTCGGCCCATCGCCATGAAAAGAACTGTCCTCGCGCTTCTCTGCCTCGCCTGCGCCCCGCAGCAGTCCGTCACTATCGCCCCGCGCCCCGCCGATGCTTCGGTAAGTGCCGTCGAGAGCACGGCCGGTGATTCCACGGCGCCCCGGCCCACACGGTTTTCCGTACAGTGGAGAACGACGGACGAGGATCTGTTCGCCCTTCCGCAGAGGGCGGGCTGGTCGGGCCCGAACCGGTACCGATCCGCCGACGGGTCACCCGGCCCCGACTACTGGCAGCAGCGCGCCGACTACACGATCGCCGCGCAGCTCGACACCGCGGCCAAGCGGATCAGTGGGACCGCGAGCATCCGTTACAGCAACAACTCGCCGGATACTCTCCGATTCGTCTGGCTGCAGCTGGACCAGAATCTGTACCGGTCGGGCAGCAAAGGCGGCGCCCTTTATCCTGCGGATTCGCGGTGGGGAGTGCGCGGCTTTCTCGGGGGGTTCGACCTGAGCGACGTCAGGACGAACGGCCGCGCAGCGGCGATGCACGTGGACGACACGATGCTGCGCGTGACACTCGACCGCCCGCTGCCGCCGGGCGGACGCGCGACCATCGAGATGGGCTTCACTTTCCTCGTGCCTGAGCACGGCTCGGACCGGATGGCGAGAGACGGGAGCTTTTACGAGATCGCGCAGTGGTATCCGCGGATGGCCGTGTACGACGACGTTCGCGGCTGGAACATCGAGCCCTACCTCGGCCAGGGCGAGTTCTATCTGGAGTATGGCGACATCGATTACTCGATCACGGTCCCGGCGGGCTACGTGGTCGCGGGCAGCGGCGTGCTCGACAACCCGGAGCAGGTGCTGACGACGGATCAAAGGCAGCGGCTCGCGGTTGCGGCGCGGAGCGACACGGTGGTGCGGATCATCCCGCCGGCGGAAGCTGTGGCTCGTCCGACGCCGGGAACGAAGACGTGGCGTTTCATCGCCCGCAACGTGCGCGACGTGGCGTGGGCGGCGGCACCCGATTTCAGGTGGGACGCGACGAGCTGGAGAGGGATCGTGACGCAGGCGTATTACTACCCGAAGGCGAACAAGGCGTGGGAATCCGCCGCGGAGCAGACGCAGTTCAGCATCAAGACGTATTCGGAGCTGTTCTTCCAGTATCCGTATCCGCAGGCGACGAGCGTCGCCGGTCCCGTGGGGGGGATGGAGTATCCGATGTTCGTCATGGTGCACCGCGGGAGCGACGATCCCACGTCGATTTTCGGCACGCTCGATCACGAGCACGGGCACGAGTGGTTCCCCATGATCGTGGGATCGAACGAGCGCTTGTTCGCGTGGCAGGACGAGGGGATCAACACCTACATCAACTCATTCTCCAACGAGCGGAGGTATCCAGGGCGGGAGGCGTGGAGCGCCTACCTGGCCAACTGGAAGTCGATCGTCGAGCGCGGGATCGATTCACCGCTCATGACCGCGCCCGACAACGTGCATCCATCCGCGCTGGGCGCCGTCGGATATCGCAAGCCGGCGGCGGTGCTGCTGATGTTGCGCAATCATGTGGTGGGCCCCGAGCTGTTCGACGCGGCATTTCGTGAGTACACGCGCAAGTGGGCGTTCAGGCATCCGACGCCCGCCGACTTCTTCCGCACGATCGAGAGCTACGCCGGCGGAGACCTGTCGTGGTACTGGCGGGCGTTCTTTTACGGGAATGACGTGCTGGACATCGGCGTCACGAGCGTGACGCAGAGCGACACCGGGCAGATGCTGGCCACGGTGGGCTTGAGACGGATGACGTCGGTGCCGTTTCCGGTCATGCTGCGCGTGCGCTACGCGGATGGAGGTACGGAGGACTTCCGGCTGCCGGAGAAGATCTGGGCGCGGGGCGACGCCTTCGCCGCCACGTTGCCTACTCGCGGGCGCGTGATCGGCCTGAGGCTCTGGCCCAATCCATCGGTTCCAGACTGGAACGCCGCTAATGACAGCTGGGGTAATGCGCCGGCGGCAGACTCCCTGGCCCCTGCGACTCGCTGAGCCGGCAGGGGCGGCGGTCAACCTGATGCTACGTCAGAAGACGTATGTGGCCGCCACGACCTGAGTGCGATCGTCATCCAGCGATAACGGTGCAATCCACCTTCAATGGAGAGGATGATGAACGCCGCACTCGGTATTATGGTCGCTGTACTGGTTTTCTCTTCGCCCGTCGCCGCGCAGATGGCCGGGCTCGGCGCGGGCGCGCGCGTTCGAGTGACGTCCCCGCGCGATGATCTCAAAAGGCACGTCGGGACTATCGGGGACGTGCGTGGCGATTCCATCGTGGTGGGATTTCGGGGCAGCTCCCGGACCATCGCGCTCGCCAATGTCACGGCTCTCGAAATCAGTACGGGCAGGCGGCGGCAGGTCTTCCGCGACGCAGCCCTGGGCCTGGGCATAGGCGCGCTGACCGGCGCAGCCCTAGGTGCTGTTACATATAAAGAGCCAGACTTCTTTATTAATAGCGCCGCGACTGCGGCGGCGGCGGGCGGTATCCTGCTCGGTACGGTCGGGTTGGTGGCCGGCGGGTTGGTCGGGCTGGAGCATCGAACGGATCGCTGGGAGCCCGTTCGCCTTCCTGGGAGGGCGACGATAGCACCAACTCGTTCGGGGGGTATCAGCCTCGGGTTTTCAAAAGCGTTCTAGAGGGAACTTCGGGGGCGGGGGCGCACAGTCCCTGCGTTAATCAACTCTCTGGAAACATGAGAGTTATCAGGCCTCAGCCGCTAGCAACTTGGCCCAGAATAGGTTAAATTCCGTACTCGCTCCGGGACCCACAACGGCCTCGGAGCGCTTCTTTTCGGTACGAAAACCGCGTCGCGGCGGAGGGCTCGTCCCCCGTCCATTGGAGCCTGTGTAAATGCCTTATTTCGCCAGTTGGGCCAGCGAGTGGTGGATACCTGTTGTATTCGTCATCGTCGCCGGCCACATCACGAACGTCTGCGTAACTTTGTTTCTGCACAGGTCGCAAACTCACCGCAGCGTCAAGATTCATTCACTGGCCGCGGTCCCCATGCGCGTCTGGCTCTGGATGTCCACCTCCATCATCACGAAGGAGTGGGTCGCCTGCCACCGCAAGCACCACGCGTTCGCCGATCGCGAGGGCGATCCGCACAGCCCCCTGCTCGAAGGTCTGCGCAACATCGTGCTGAAAGGCGCGCTGTACTACAGGAAGACGGTCAACCAGCCCGGCGTGCTCGAGAAGTACGGCAAGGGCACGCCTACCGACTGGCTCGAGCGCCAGCTGCTGACGCCGCTCAACTGGCTCGGCATCCTGGTCATGCTCGCAGTGGACATCTACTTGTTCGGCTTCTTCGTAGGCCCGCTCGTCTGGGGCGTGCAGATGCTGTGGATTCCGTTCTGGGCCGCGGGCATCATCAACGGCGTCGGACACGCCGTGGGCTACCGCAACTTCAGCGTGAAGGACCACAGCCGGAACATCCTGCCGATCGCCATCTGGCTCGGCGGTGAAGAGCTGCACAACAACCATCACGCCGATCCGCACTCCGCCAAGTTCAAGGCGAAATGGTACGAGTTCGACATCGGCTGGACCTATCTCCGCCTGCTTCAGCTCTTCGGACTCGCCAAGATCGAGTACGCCCGCACGTAGCCGTGCCCGCCACGGTGACGTGCGCCCGCTGCGGCGAGACGCGCGAAGGATTTGAGAAGTCGCCGTTCCCGGGCCCCGTGGGGGCCCGGGCCGGCGAGGAGATCTGCCGCAAGTGCTGGGCGGCGTGGGTCAAGCAGCAGATGATGCTGATCAACCACTACGGGCTGAACCTGATGGATCCGCAGGCCCGGGCGTTCCTCACCAAGCAGATGGACGCCTTTCTTTTCGGTGGGACGCGAGAGGAGATTGATACGAGCAAGCAGGGGACCATCACGCATTAGCGTGGTGATTGGTGATTGGTGATTGGTGATTGGTGATTAGTCGCTACGACTGCCGAGCTTTTCCCAACCTCCGGAGTTACCAATCACAAATCACAAATCACTAATCACCTTCGTTGCCGCGACGTGCCTCTCGTGCGCCGCGGTCCCGGCGTCCGCGCCGCAGCCCGGTAGCGCGCCACCGGCTTCCCATTGGGTGGATTCCGTGCTCGCCTCCATGACTCTGCGCGAGAAAGCCGCGCAGATGGTCTGGCCCACGGTGCTCGGCGACTACACGTCGCTCGACTCGCCGCAGTCGCAGCGCGTGCGGCGGGATATTACCGAGGACAAGGTCGGCGGATACACAGTGTCCGTCGGATCGCCGATGGAGATTGCGGCCAAACTCAACGCCATGCAGGAGTTGAGCGATGTGCCCCTGGTGATCGGCGCGGACCTGGAGTTCGGCGCGGGCTTCCGGGCGCGCGGCGGGTACTTTGTGCCCAACGCGATAGACCTCGGCGGCGCGGTGCTCTTTCCGACGCAGATGGCGCTCGGCGCCACGCGCGACACGGCGCTCGCGTACGAGCAGGGACGGGTCACCGCGATCGAGGGGCGCGCGCTCGGCATCCACATCGCCTACGCGCCGATACTCGACGTCAACAGCAATCCGGCCAACCCGGTGATCAACGTCCGCTCCTACGGCGAGGACCCGCACCTCGACGGCAGGCTCGGCGCGTCCTTCATCCGCGGACTGCAGGAACACGGGATGCTCGCCACTGGCAAGCACTTCCCCGGGCACGGCGACACCGAGGTTAATTCGCACCTTGCGCTTCCGGTCATCACGGTGAGTCGCGCGCGGCTGGACAGCCTGGAGCTCACGCCGTTCCGCGCGGCGATCGCCGCCGGCGTCGGCGCGATGATGTCGTTCCACGGCGTGATGCCCGCGCTGGACTCGACGGGCGTGCCCGGCACACTGTCGCGCCAGGTCCTGACCGACTTGCTGCGTGAAGAGATGGGGTTCGGCGGCGTGATTATCTCCGACGCGATGGACATGCGCGGCGTGCTCGACCAGTTCGGCGCCGAGGAGGCCACGAAGCGAGCGGTCGCGGCCGGCGCGGACGTGCTGATCCAGCCGCTTGACGTGCGCGCGACGATCGACGCGATCGTAGAGGGCGTCGCCGAGAACAGATACACCGAGGCGCGGATAGACGCGGCGGTTCGGAGGCTGCTGGCGCTCAAGCAGCGCATGGGGCTCGACAGGAACCGGCTAGTGCCGCTCGACTCGGTGCGGGCGGTGGTGGGCGACAGCGCCAACTACGCGGTCGCGCGCGAGATCGCGGATCGGTCAATAGTCCTGCTAAAGGATTCGGGCCGACAGCTCCTGCGCAACCCGATGCCCGGCATGCGCGTTCTGTCCATCACGGTCGCGCGTCGCGCCGACCTCGCCGCGGGCGCGGCATTCAACGCCGAGCTGAGGCGGGTCTACCCGCGCTTGCGGACCATCTTCGTCCCCGCGGACGACATCGCGGGATCGCTGAGTCGGTTGGAGGCCGCCTCGGATTCAGCGGACGTTACCATTGTCGGCTCGTACGTCGGCCAAGGCTGGGACGCGGTGACGGTGGGCGCTCCGCAGCCCTTCGTTGATTTCGTTACGCGCAGCACAGCGCGGGGCCGTGATCCGATCGTGGTCGCCTTCGGGAACCCCTACCTTCTCAGCCAGATTCCATCCGTCCCTGCCTATCTCATAGCGTGGAGCGGTGCTCCAGTCTCCCAAATCGCGGCCGCTCGGGCTCTGCTTGGCGAGATTCCGATCACTGGACGCCTGCCGATCACCATCGGTGCGTTTCCGCCAGGCAGCTCGATCTACAGACGACGACCACCGCCCAGTCGATAGCTCGTGCTTTGACCCCTCGGGCCCCAGCGCTCGACCCATGGTTTTCCGGGCGAGAACATTTGTAGCTTCCGGACATGTGCGGGCTGAAACTATTGCGCCAATTGGTGTAGTAGTTGCAAAGTGGGCTTGACGGGGGACTTGGCCGTCGAGCCAATCCGTCATGGAGGGCCTATGCTGGCATATGTAGACTCGCTCTGTGCGGCGCTGCTCGCCAGGAATTCGGGCGAGATCCGCCGGTTGTTGGCGCTCCCGCAGGCCGGGAAGTTGCCACGCCGCGTGCGCGAGGAAGCCACCGCGATCGCCAAGGCAGAAGGGTTTGGGCATGCTGCTCCGGTCCACGCCCTCCACTGCTTCTACACGCTCACGCACCTCCTCGACGAGAACAACGATCCGCTGTTCGAGGGCGACATGAGCCACGCGGAGCGGACTCAGATCGAGCTGCCGCTGCGCAACGCCAGCGGCTTTTAGCTCCGTCGCGCGCTCGCTGCCAGAAGCTTCCGCAGCGAGTTCTTCCGCTTCATCGCCGGTCCCCAGATGTCGCCTTTTTTCGCGAACCGCTCCAGCACCGAATCGATCGTAAAGTCCCGGGGATCGAGCTCCGCAGTCAATTCGTCCCAATCGAGCGGAGTGGAGACTGTCGCCCCGTCCCGAGCGCGCACGCAGTACGGTCCCGCCACTGTCTTGCCTTTGATGTTCTGCAGGTAGTCCACGTACACCTCCGCTTCGCCGCGGTGTTTCGTGAACCGCTTGACCGTCGCTTCCTTCGGGTGCTCGCGCGCCACGCGCTCGGCGACGATCTGCGCGATCAGGGTGGACGCGTCGGCTGGAGTCTTCGGCGGGAGCGGGATGTACACGTGCAGTCCCTCCGAGCCCGAGGTCTTGAGCGCCGCGTGCAGCCCGAGCTCGTCGCACACCTCCTTCACCCAGACCGCTATCTGCACGACGCGCCCGAACTTCGCCTTCGGTCCCGGATCGAGGTCTATGATCGAGTAGTCGGCGTACGCTAGATCAGGGAAGCGGCCATGCCATGGATCCACTGAGACGGCGCCGAGCTGGATCGTGTAGAGCAAAGTGAGCAGGTCGCCGCCGACCATGCGACGCTGCTTCTCGCCGTCGTCGCTGGTGACGACCTCCACGCGAACGGCATCGGGCGTATCGTCCGAAGCCTTCTGTTGGAAGAACGCCTCGCCGTGGATGCCGTTGGGAAAGCGCTTCAGGACGAGCGGTCTGTCGGCGAGCGTCGGCAGGATGAAGGGTGAGACGAGCGTGTAATAGCGGAGCAGGTCGCCCTTGGTGTGGCTGGTGGACTGAAAAAAGATCTTGGCGAGGTTCGTGACGGAAAGCGTCCGGCCTTTGCCGAAGTCGAGCGTGCCGCGCTTGTCGCTGCCGCACAGCTCGTCCATCTGCCTTAGGACGCGAGTCGCGTCGGCGCGGAGCGGTGCCGGCGGCTCCGCCGTTGATTTCAGATTGTCGGTGGATTTCGCCGCGCTCTTTTTTGCGGGCCTGGGATCCTTCGCTCGCGGTTGCACGCTCATCGCCTCACGGGTGATCTCGCTCGCGGGCTTGTCGGTGCGCGTGCCGAGGTAGATCGGCTGGCGGAGCCTTCCGTCCGCAGTCCATTCGCTGAACTTCACTTCGACGACGACCTTCGGCCGCACCCAGTGCGGCTTTTCGTTGGTCTTCGGCCGTGTGCTGAATGGCGGCGTGTCGCGCTCGAGCGGCGCGAGCAGCTTGTACATGTCCTTCAGACCCTGATTGGTGAAGCCGCCGCCGGTGTGTCCGGCGTACACGAAGTCGTCACCATCATAATAGCCGAGCAGGATCGCGCCGATGTGCGAGCGGCTGTTGCGCGGCTCGGTGTATCCGCCGACGGCGAATTCCTGGCGGAACTCGATCTTGAGCTTGAGCCACGCGCGCGAGCGCACGCCGGGCTCGTACGGGGCGCCGGTGCGCTTGGCGATGATTCCTTCCCAGCCCTGCTGCTTCGCCAGCGCGAGCAACTTCTCGCCGTTGTCGCTCGTGTCGCCGAGTCGGATCACGCTCGACGTGCGCGAGCCGACGCGCTTCTCGAGCCGCGCGCGGCGCTCGGTCCACGGCTCGTGGACGAGCACGTCCTTCCCGTCGACCAGGATGTCAAACAGGCAGATCCCGACCGGCGAGCCTTCGCGGTGCAGCGCGATCGCGTTGTCGTCGGTCACGTGCATGCGTCCCTGCAGCTCCTGGAAGCGGACCGGCTCGCCGTGTTTGAGCGCGACGACTTCGCCGTCGAGCACGAGGTCGCGCCGCGCGGAAGATGCGAGCTTGCGCAGCGCCTCGGCGATCTCGGGAAACTGCCGCGACTTGTCGTGGCCGTTGCGGGTGACGAGGCGCGCGTCTTTCGCCGTGCAGAAGGCGAGCACGCGCACGCCGTCGTACTTGGGCTCGAACGTCCAATCGCCCTTCGGGATGGCGGTCCCGACGCTGGCGAACATCGGCTCGAGAACCTTCGGGAGCTTGAGCGGTTTCGGCTCGCTGCGCGCGGCCTTCCGCGCTTCAGCGGCGTCGCCGGGGTTGCTGTTCCAGACCTTGCTCTTTCTGTCGGCGGCGATCTCCTCCATCGTGCGCCCGCTGACGACCGAGGTATCGTACTTCTCCGCGATGTCCTCTCGGCTGGCGTACTCGTCGCGGTGCTTGATGAACAGCCACTGCGGCTTGTCGGAAGAGCCGAACCTGTCGCCCTTCATTCGAACCAGCACGTACGAGCCCTGCAATCGCTCGCCATGCAAGTAGATCTTGAAGTCGCCTTTGCGATAACCTTCGCGGAGCGCGTTTTCTTTGTCGTCCACGGGCTCGACGGTGGTGTACGTGCCCTCGTCCCAGAGCATCACCGTGCCGCCGCCGTATTGCCCAGCGGGGATGGTCCCTTCGAACGTGTTGTAATCGATGGGGTGATCTTCGACCTGCATCGCGAGCCGCTTCACCGTCGGATCGATGCTGGGTCCCTTGGGCACCGCCCAGCTCTTCATGACGCCGTCGAGCTCGAGACGCAGGTCGAAGTGGAGGTTGCGGGCCGCGTGCTTCTGGATCACGAAGCGCAGACCCTTCTTCGCCGACTTCATCTTCCGCGCCGGCTCCGATCCACCCGACGGCTCGCGCGTACGCGAGAAGTCGCGCTTGCGGCGGTACTCCGATAGCTGCTCGGTCGCGGCCGTCTTTTTTTCCGGAGGTTTTCCGGCGCGCTTGCGCGGCGCTTTGGTGCGCGCCATCAGGCGTGACCCCGGTTAGGCGGTCTTCCGCTTCTTCGAGCGGGTCGTCTTCTTCCGCGCCGGCTCCGCTTCGTCTCGCTCCGCCTTCGCCGCGGCCTTCTTCGTCTTCTTCGCGCTGCCGCCCTGCTCGAGGCTCTCGCGCAGCCGCGACATCAGGTCCAGCACGCCGGTGTCCTCCTCTTCCTCGGGCTCCTCGTACTTGATCTTCTTCCCCTTCATCTTGTCCTTGATGACTTTCATCAGCTGCTCGCGGTAGTCGTCCGCGTACTTCTCGGGACTGAACTCCTCCGTGAGATTGGCGACGAGCATCTCGGCCATCTGCAGCTCCTGCGGCCGCACGATGTCCGCCTCCGGAAACGTGTACTCGGCGGGATCCACGAGCTCGTTGGCGAAGCGCATGATCTCCATGACCAAGGCGTCACCCACGACCTTGATCCCCGCGAGATGCTGCTTGGTGCGCATGATGATCTTGCCGATGCCCACAGCGTCGGCGTTCTTCATCGCCGCGCGGAGCAGGGCGTAGGCCTTCTCGCCGCCTTTCGCGGGCACCAGGAAGTATGGCGTCTCGAAGAAGCGCGGATCGATCTCCTCCTGCTTCACGAAGCCGAGGATGTCGATAGTGCGGGAGGACTCGACCGCGGCCGCCTTGAAGTCGTCGTCGGTCATGACTACGAACTTGCCCTTCTCATACTCGTACCCTTTGACGATCTCGTTCCACGGCACGGGCTCGCCCTCTTCCTGACAGACCCGCTCGTACCGGATCGGCGACAGATCTTCGGCGTGCAGCATCCGGAAGCTGATGTGGTCGTCCCGGACCGCAGTCTTGACCTCGACGGGGATGTTCACGAGTCCGAAGGTGACCGCTCCCTTCCAGATTGCCGCCATTGCTCAAAGTCTCCGTAAGTCTGGTAAAGGCGGGGGGGCAAGAGAGGTGCCCGTTCCGCCATCTGTCAAATATGTGACGTGTGGCGGCTAGTTCCGAGGCTACGGCCGAGGGAATCCAAGTATGGAGTGTGGCAGTTTGGAGTGAGCAGTACGGAGTAACTCCTGACTGTCGACACCCTACTGCCACACTCCCAACTTGGATTCCCTTTCCCCCACCCGGGGAATCAGCAGCAAAGCAAAACGCCCCGCGATGAGCGCGGGGCGTCCGTCACTGGGCGATTTCGTGCGTGACAAACTTCTTATTCGGGTTTGGTCACGTCCGCTTCGGGCTTGGTCACGTCCGCGGCTTGTGGTCCCTTTTGACCCTGCACGATTTCGAACTCGACCGTGTCGCCTTCGGCGAGCGACTTGAACCCGCTGCTCTGGATGGCGCTGAAGTGCACGAACACATCAGGCCCGCCTTCACGCGAAATAAAGCCGAACCCCTTCGCGTCGTTGAACCACTTCACCGTACCTGTGATGCGCTCCGCCATTGCTTGCCCCCTTGTCTTGCACTCCTCCCGTACCGTACGAGCGGCTTGCGCCGCCGTACCGCCAGCCGGAAAAAATCGGGCAATTTTTATGCGCGATAGATCCGGTTAAGCGGCCCCGGCGATGTAGCGGGCGACCCGGCCGCACTCCTTGCAGGTCAGGGTTACGTGAGTGGTTGCCGGAGGTGGCTCCTGGTCGGGGTGACGCGAGATTGATCCGGAGCAGGAAGGACAGCTCAGCGGCTTGCCATGGCGGTCGTGCGTGATGAGGCTGAGCGCTTGAGCGGGGTTGTACGTGGCGGGACGAGGCTTACGCATTCAAATCCTCCAATAAGCGACGCTCGTTGGCTGCGTAGGGACGGAGCCAAGGTCGCTGCTAGTGTAATCTAACAGCCCCTGGAAGGGCCGGAATCAGATGTTCCGGAGGCTGCGCCAGGGCAGAATCCCGGCAGGTGCGCATACCCCATGTCTGGGCCCGAAGTTCCACGAGGAAAAGCGCTGCGAGCCGTCAGCTCGAAGCCGCCCGCTACCAGCTGACGGCGGAACCCAGGCTTTCCGTATTAGGCTGGGAGCTGGCAGCTTCCAGCTGGCCGCTAGCAGCGCTTCTCCTCAAGGACTCCAAGTCTGATTCGATCTATCCAGGTCGGGGAAAAACCCCTCGGGATCAATTTCGATCCGTCTCACCGTCACCGCGTTCTCGACTGTGTGGATCGCGCGGGTCTGCCCCCGCAGCCAGACCTCGACCGGAATCTCGGTGCGTTCGGTCGTTCCGTCCGACCGCGTGACCACCAGCCGGGTGGGCATGGGCGCCGACCCGCGGTCTTCGACCGTCACCAGTAGCTGGTCGCCGGATCGCTGCACGCCCGCGATGGCCTGATCGTGCGTCCACGTCTCGAAGAACCACGCCCGCCAGAACCACGACAGATCACGGCCAGTGACGTCGTCGAAAGTGTTGAACATGTCCAGCGGCTGCGGATGCCGATTAGTCCACCGGCGCCCATACTCGCGGTACGCGCGCATGAATGTCTCTTCCCCGAGCAGACCCCGAAGCGCGTGCAGCAGCACCATCGGCTTGTCGTAGGCCGCCACGGTCCGCGCCGCATCGCGCATGTAGTGGTCGCCGTGGCGCATTATCTCGAGCTCGGTGCCGGCCCGCGCGGCCCGGTAGTACGACGTCCCCATCAGCGTCTCCGGCGAGATCCCCGGAAAGAACTCGACCGCGGCTCTCCAGTCGTTGAAACTCGTCAGCCCCTCGTCCTGCCACATGTTCCGCTTCTCGTCGGACCCGACGATCATCGGGAACCACATGTGCCCGATCTCGTGCACTGTGACGCCGTACAGGGAGACCGAATCGCGTGGTGAGCCCGTGATGAACGTCGTCATCGGGAACTCCATGCCCCCGCCGACCGCGAGACCCTCCACGACTGTCATGTGCGGGTACGGGTACGGCCAGAGGAAGCGCGACAGAAAGTCGATCGAGTGCCGCGCGTACCGCGCGGTCTCGCGCCAGAGCGTGTACTGCGGCCGGTACAGCGCGTGTACCAGCGGGAACTCGCCGTCACCGTCGCCGTCCGCGTCGCCGACGCTCACTCGCGCCGCATCCCATACG
Organism: uncultured Gemmatimonadaceae bacterium; assembly: GCA_964350145.1. Taxonomy (GTDB): domain Bacteria; phylum Gemmatimonadota; class Gemmatimonadetes; order Gemmatimonadales; family Gemmatimonadaceae; genus JACDCY01. The sequence continues at coordinate 47,234 of CAYGJL010000005.1, read as the reverse complement.
TACTTGCCGCTAGCCGTCCACGCGAAATCGCGAACCTGATTCGCCGTAAACCGCCAGGCGAGCGTACGGTCGGTCCCGCCCGTGGCCGTCGCGCGTCCCGGTCCACGCTCCGCTTCGGACACGACGTGCACGATCCCGGAGTCCACAGCGCCTCTGCCTTTCCGGAGCCGCTCGAGCCGGCTGCGCACGGCGGGCGCGAGCACATCCGACTCGTTCTCCAGCTCGCCGGTCGCCACTACCAGCATCCCCGCGGGCACGCGCAACGTCACGTCGTAGTCGGCGTAGCCCATGTAGAACTCGCCCGTCCCCATGTACTGATCGGTCTGCCAGCCGTTCACGTCGTCGTACACGGCGAGCTGCGGATACCAGTACGCCAGATGAAACACCTCGGCGTCCTGTCCCATGCGCGGCGAGCCCGGCAGCGGCGGGATCGGGAACGACCACGCCACGGTTAGATCGATGCTGTCGCCGCCGGCAATCGGCGCCGGGAGATTGAGCCATGCGATCGTTCCGTCCACCCTGTAGCCGATGTTCGTCGTGTCGTTAGACGCAAGCGTCGCGAGCTGCGCTCCACCCGCGGACAGGCGTGACAGAGTCACTCCGCCGGTGACGCTCACGACTCGGTTCCTCTGCGCCGCTGGCGCGTACAGGTTCTGGTACAGGTGCAGCGCCAGGCGCGGGAGGGCGTCGGGGGAGCGGTTGTAGTAGCGGATGGTCCCAGTGCCGCTGAGCAGCTGCGAAGCGGTGTCGAGTGACGCGCCGAGGCGATAGCGCGCGTACTGCTGCCAGTAGCGCGGGCCGGGCCGGCCGGTGCGGGTTCTGGTTCCCCGCTCGACGGCTCGGGTGAAGTTTCCCGGCTCGACGACCGACACGTAGCGCGGGTGCAGCGCTGAAGACGAGGTGGAGGGGTGGTCGAGAATCTGAACCGGGAGGGTGGCGACTCCTGCGGCTGGCGGCGCGCAGGCGCCGGCAATGACGAGCGCGCACGCGATGAGCGCGCGGCTCATTCGTACACTACGTCCCCTTCCGCGTCGATTCCGATCTCCTGATGTGCTCCGCATACTCCACAGATCCTGGTAACGTGCCAGGCCTCGCTCAGCTCCTCGCGGTGTGAGGCGCTGGCCGGCTTGACGGTGAGCTTTTTGAAGCTGAATTCACCGCAGATGATGCAAGGATGACTCCGCGCGATCTGCGTCGCGCGCTTCTCGCCGATGGCCAAATCAGCGGTCCCGGTTGGGGTCGTCCGGCCGCGCGCCGAATTGCGACGGCACCGCCGAGTCGCCGCCGCTGCCGCCGCGCACGAGCAGCTCGCGGAGTCCGCCGAGGGCGCCCATGACGCCGGCGGCTTCGACCGGGAGGAAGATCGTGGAGCCCTTGCCCTGCGCGAGCGACGGCAGCGCTTCCAGATACTTGACGCCGAGCAGATAGACGGCGGCCTGTCCGTCGGGGAGCGAGTTGGCGACGCGCTGCAGCGCCTCCGCTTCGGCGTTCGCCATGGCCAGCCGCGCTTCGGCGAGGCCCTGCGCGCGCAGCACCGAGGCTTCCTTTTCGCCTTCCGCGCGCCGGATCTGCGATTCGCGCACGCCTTCGGCTTCGAGAATCGCCGCGCGCTTCCCCGCCTCGGCGTTCGTCACCGCCGCGCGACGCTCGCGCTCGGCGCGCATCTGCAGCTCCATGGACTGCTGGATGTCGTGCGGCGGCTCGATTGCCTGCAACTCCACGCGGGTGACGTCCACGCCCCAGCCGATGGACGCTTCCTCGATGACTTCACGCATGCGGCGGTTGATGACGTCGCGACTCGCGAGCGTGGAGTCCAGCTCCATCTCGCCGACGATGTTGCGCAGCGTAGTGCGCGTGAGCGTCTCGAGCGCGTACGGCAGGTTCTGCACGGAGTACGTCGCTTTCTGCGGATCAGCGACGCGGTAGTACAGCACCGCATCTATGTCGATCGTGACGTTGTCCTTGGTGATGACCGGCTGACTCGGGAAGTTGAGCACCTGCTCGCGCAGATCGATGCGCGACGTGGACGAGATCCTGAGCTGGTTGCCCGAAAGGCCGGATTCGAGGAAGCGCACGTCCAGCGTCTTGGGGCGCTCGACGAACGGGATCAGCAGGTTCAGCCCGGAGCGTGCGACTCTGTTGAATCGTCCGAATCGCTCGATGACCATGACTTCTGCCTGCCCGATGATCTTGATGGCATGGGCGAGCGTGAACAGCCCGAGGGCCGCGAGGACCGCGAGGACTATTGCCGTGGTAAGAATGGGGTGCTCCGATTGGGACGGGTGAAGTTTACGGCGCGGGAGGCCTCCCCAACAGCCAATAGCCAATAGCTACTGTTTCGGCACCGCGGCCATCGTCCGCGCTATCGCGAACAGGTCCTGCTGCGTCCGGCCCCTGTCGAGCAATTCGATCGCGCGCGTCAGCTGCTTGTCCTCCTGCACCGACCGGCGACGCGCCGTGGAGTCGCCGAAGGCGACGACTGCGACCCGGTCTCGGAGGATACGGTCGATCTCCGTGGCGCCTTCGTTGTACAGCTCCGGCTCGACCTTTACCCCGGCGGTGGTCAGCCGGCGGAAGAGCTCCTGCCGCCACGCGGACTGAAAGACGAAGTCCGGCGTCACCTGCGACTTGAGCTCGCGGGCGTAGTCGTACAGCGTCGTGCGGAAGATCTGGCCTTGCGGCGCGAGCGTGTTGATCAACCGCTGTTCCGGCGTCGTCAGCGTGTCGGGGCGCACGATCACGTCCGGCGTGATCGCACCGCCGCCGTACACGATCCGGCCGGCGTCCGAGCGGTACTGCGGCTTCTCGCGTCTGGTCGCCTCAGTCTCCAGCGAATCCGGAACGACTTCCACGAACTCGCCGTTCGGCAGGAGCTTGCGCTCCTTCTGGATGGATCTGCCGCTCGGCGTGAACCACTTCGCAGTGGTCATCTTGAGCGCGTAGCCACCGTTGAGTGGATACACGGTCTGCACCAGACCCTTGCCGTACGACGTCGTGCCGACGATCAGCGCACGGTCGTGATCCTGCAGTGCTCCGGCGACGATCTCCGAGCCCGAGGCGGAATATCCGTTCTGCAGAATGACCAGCGGCAGCTCCGCGGCGAGCGGCTGTTCGCGCGCGATGAACGTCTGCGGCTCGGTGCTGCGGCCGCGCATGCTCGCGACTTCCTGACCTTCCCGGAGGAACAGATTGCTCACGGTGAGCGCCTCGTCGAGAATGCCGCCGGGGTTACCGCGCAGGTCGAGGATGATCCCCTTCGCACCTTGAGCGATGAGGCTCTGCACCGCTTCGCCGAGCTCCTTCGTCGCGGTCTCATTGAACTGCAGCAGCGGGATGTAGCCGTACTTGTTTTCGAGCATGATCGCGTACGGCACCGCAGGGATGTGCACGATGGCCCGGGTGAACCGGACCACGATCGGTTCGGGGACTCCCGGCCGCTGGAAGTGCACCGTCACCCGAGTGCCCGGCGTGCCTTTGAGCGCGTCCGAGACTTGGGTCACCGACCACCCGCGCGCCTGCACCGTGTCGATAACGACGATGCGATCGCCTTCCTGCACCCCGGCCTGCTCGGCGGGAGTGTGCGGGAACACGCGTTGCACCGTGACAAAGCTCTGCACCTCGGCGATCTCCATCCCGATTCCGCCGTACCGGCCGCCGGTCTGCGCGTTGAAGTTCGATAGCTCGCGCGGCGAGAGGAGCGTGGTGTAGGGATCGTTCAGCTCGTGCACCAGCCCGCGCGCGGCCTTCTCGTACAGCTGCGCGTCGTTCAGCGTGTCCACGAACCGATTGGAGACGAGTTGCATGACCTGCTCGAGCAGACGGGCATTCTCGAGCGAGCCCTGGCTCTGTTGCACGAACGCGCCCGCGATCAGAGGGAGGATCAGCGCGGCGGCGATAAAGTGCCTGCGGAAACGGCTCATTTTCTTCTGTTTGGGAGTGATCATCAAAGTTAATGAGTACCGCCGGGAGCAGCCGGGGTTCCTGCCCGTCCCGCGATCACGTAATCCACCATCCACTCGCGGCTCACCTGCCGAATGCGGACGTCGCGCGCGATCCCGGCCGCAAGGAGCATCTCGTGCGCCGGTTGGAGGACGCGCTGCAGGTGCGAAGGGAAACGCTGCGCCAGGGGCAACTGCGCGGCGAGGCTCTCCAGCGACGACCGCCACGTGAGCTGGCCTTCGGCGCGCGCGACTTCCAACAGGCGATACAGCCGGCGCGCGACGGGGCTGCTCAGGGCGAGATAGAGCGATGGCGACAGAGTGATTGTATGGCCGGCCGCGATGTTGGCACGCATGAGCGGCGAAAGCGTGACCCTGGCTTCGCCCGGCTCCGCCGACTCGAGCGCGGGGAAAAAGCTGAGCTGTTCGCGATCGCTCATGCGCCGACGGTCGATGGCCACGGCGGTGAGCAAGGTGAACCCGCTCTCGAGCGGCTGCCCTTCCGCGGCGACGAGGTACGCGCCGTTGGATTCGGCGGTCGTCCGGTTCAGTCGGGAGAGTCCCGCGCGGAGCTGTTCGTAGGTCCGGCCGTCCACCCGGCGTCCGATCGCGCGCAGAAAGGCATGAAGCGTGAAGGTGACGCACCCGTCCGCCGGAAAGCCGGACTCGTGATAGCGACGGAGCAGCTCGACGTAGATGTCCTGGTCGAACGTTCCGGGGAGCCGGTCGCCGGGGCTGGGGAGCACGCGCCAGCGCCCGCCGGACGACGGTGCGTAGCTTATCGCGGAGTCGTCGGCGGAATCACTGAGGCGGAAGAACGGCAACGCTTCCAGCGATCGGTCGAGTACTATCGCCCGAGTGGCTGCACGGCGGCGTGCTGCGACATTCATTAAGCCGAAAGTGATCTGATTCGTGACTGGGAGCAAGTTTTTGGAACCACAGGCAAGCGGAGAGGCACCGAATGACGTTCATCAAATACGCCGGGTTGATTCTCCTCTTCCTGCTGGTGCTGGTGCTCGCGCTGATCGGAATTCTGTCGGTCACGCGCAGCCACACCGTCACGCAGGTCATCGCCGAAGGCGACAAAGGCGGCCCGCCGCACGTTCGTGACCCGCTGTTTTCCAAGACCATCGAGCTGTTCACCGGGACGCAGATCGACGAGGGGAACTGGGTCGACATTCTATTGAATGGGGAGGGAACCTACCCCCCGCTGTGGAACGACTTAGCCGGCGCCGAGACCACGATCACAATGCAGATGTACTACTCGCAGCCGGGCGCTGTCGCGGACACGCTTGCGCACTATCTCTCGGAGCGGGCACGCGCCGGTGTTCGCGTGCTGCTGCTCCTGGACGCGTTCGGCTCCGGTCCGCTGAAGGACGAATGGATTGAGGGGCTCGAGAATGCGGGCGTCGAAGTCGCCTGGCTGCGCCCGCTCAAGTGGTACACGCTGCATCAGGCAACGCAGAGGTCGCATGCCCGAGTGGTGGTAGTGGACGGCAAGACAGGCTATACGGGAGGCTTCGGCCTCGCTGACTATTGGCTCGGAGACGGCCACAGCGAAGGGCAGTGGCGGGAGACCAACGTGCGCTTCGGGGGCCCCACCGTCGCATCGCTGCAGGCCGCGTTCGCGGCGGGGTGGGCGGAGGCCACGGGCGAGCTCCTGACCGGAGACATGTTCTTTCCCTGGCCATCTCTGGCGAAGATCGGCGACGTCAATGCCGGGCTGATGCACACCATGCCCGGGGTCGGCAGCACCCCAGCCGAGCGCTTCCTATCGCTGTCGCTCGCCGGCGCCCGCAAGACGCTGTACATCGCCAACTCGTACTTCGTGCCCGACCACAACCTCAAGAGGTTGCTAATCGCTGCGGTCGAGCGCGGTGTAGATGTGCGCGTACTCACCGTCGGCGACAAGACTGACGTCAAGACCACCTGGTACGCCGGGCGCGCGATGTACGACGAGCTCTTGGAAGGCGGCGTTCGGATCTACGAGTACCAACCCACGATGATTCACGCCAAGACAATGGTCATAGACAGCTACTGGTCCACGGTCGGCTCGATGAACTTCGACAACCGCTCCATCTCGTTCAACAACGAGTCGAACATCGTCGTGCTCAATGAGGGCTTCGGCCAGCGCATGGACGGGATTTTCTTCGATGACCTCAACTACTCGAAGGAGATAACGTTGGAGGAAGTCCGCAACTGGCCGCTCAAGGTCAAGCTGCTGAGCTGGGGTGCCGAGAAGCTGTGGCGCGTGCTGTAACTGCGCTGCGTCCTGCGTCCTGCGTGCTGCGTCCTAGAGAGATTCGTGAGGACGCGGCATCGGTATTGCCCACTTGCAATGGTCGGACTTGAAAGGGACTGCCAATGAGTAAGAAGAAACCGAAACCCGATAGCATGCTCTGGGCGATCGTCGCGGCAGGGTCGGCGATGCTGGCGGGCGCGGTGGTGCAGAAGGCGCTGAACCGCGGCTGGCGCGCGGTGACCCATGAGGATCCGCCGAACGTGAAGGAGCTGCCGATCGAGCCGTGGAGAAAAGCGATCAGCTTCACGCTCGCTTCAGCGATAACGGCGGGTCTGGCTACGCTCCTGTCGCGGCGCGGCGCGGCGGCGGGGTGGGAGAAGGTGACGGGAGATCCGCCGATTCGGAAGCTGAAGGCCTGAATCGGAAGGGATCAAAAAAGGTCAGGGTAGACGGTCGTAGGTTGCCGGCTTTCAGTTAACGCCCGGTAAACGGTGAACACCTAAAGGTGGTCGGCCGGGAGTTGAAAAACCGAGCACCTGCAACCATCAGCCATGGACCCGTAGCCAGTCAGTTGACCGGAAGCCGAAAAACCACAACCGTCTACCCGAACCTGTAGTTGACCTGTCCTAGTCGCGCACGTCCTCACGTCCTAGCGCGGCTCTCACCGCTTCCCGCATCGCGACCACCGCATTCTCTCGCGCCGCCGACACGTCCGACCGGACGTGGATCTCCACTCCTTCAGTCACGTCAATCCGACGCCAGGTCCGCGCTGGATCGTCGTCGTGCGCGACCGTTTCCGCGGTGCCCGCGCCAAGCGCGGGCGCGAGCGACGTCGCGATCCTGCGCTCGAGCGCGTCGCCGGTGACGCCGGAGAACTCCTGCTTGATGGAGTCGAGGCTCTGACCTTCGCGCTGCCGGATCTTGATCGCGAGCAGCTGGAGCAGGTGCCGGTAACTGTAAGTCGCAGCGGTACCCGATCCGTCGGGGCGATCCATCAACCCGCCGGCCACGTAAAATCGAACGGCTCGTGCAGTCGGCGCCGCGCGCGCCGACGCATTGGTCGGACGCAGGCCCGCCGCGTCCACCAGCGCGGTCACATGCGCTGCGAGGCCTCGGGCGTTCCAGGGAGCGTGGCGGGAGTGGGCGCGGAGGAGAGCGACTGGCGACTCAGCCATGCGGAAACGATAACATTAAAGTCTTCGGCACGCTCATCATGCGGCAGATCTCCCGCGGGTGACAATACAGTAAGCTCGATATCGGGCTGAATTGAGCGGTAGCGCGTCGCTTCGTCCAGAGGCGCCTCGCTACTGTCGCTCCCCCACACCAGCAACGTGGGCTGCATCAGCCGCCGCACCGCGCGCGACACGTCGATGTTGAGCTGTCCCGCAAACTCGGCGGCGAGCGCGTGCCGCGCCCCGCGCTGGTGCGTCGTCGTGTGCGCGACGCGGACGAGTTCCGGCGTCACGATCGTGTCATCCGAGTACTTCCTGCGGAGATGCGCGCGCAGGGCGCGCGACGAGACCATAGTGTTGAACGCCGCGGTGCCGAGTACGGGCGAGTCGAGCGCGAGGCGCCCCGCGTCGAGCGCGACGCTGCCGGTCTCGGTCAGCCGGACCAGGCCTGACGGCGCGATGATCACGAGGCCCGGGAAGCGCTGTGGATCGCGCGCGCCGAGCACGAGCGCGTACGCCGCGGAGAGCGACGACGCGACGAGCACGCAGGGCTCTTCGATAACCTGCGCGGCAAAGTCGGAAATGAGCGAGATGTACAGCCGCGCCGAGTAGCGGATCGCGGGCCGGTCGGAGCGGCCGAAGCCGAGCAGGTCCATGGTGTAGACGGTGTTGGTGCGGGCAAAATAGTCCACGTTGTTGCGCCACTCGTACGACCATGCGGCGGGGTAGATGCCGTGCACCAGCAGCAGCGGGGGTCCGCTGCCGCGCTTGGTGAATGCGATCCTGCGGCCGCGCCAGCTGAACCCGCCTTCTTCGCCACCGATCAGGTTGGTGAGACGGTCCACGCCCTGCCGCGCGAACGCGTTGAACAGCGCCGCGGCGCCGACGATCGCGCCGCCTGATAGCAGCAGCTTCTTGAGTTTGTCGTTCCCGTCTTCGTTCATGTCAGTCGTAAGCTAATCCGCGTATGTGGCCTCAAACGACGCATCTGGCGAGCGGACGCAACGAGGGGTGTGGGTCCAGGGGAGCTACGCTTCGCTAACACGCTCCCCTTACCCACACCCCTCATTGCGTCCATCCGACATTTCGGCCATCGCGGCTTAACGGCGGGCGGCTCTCCCCTTCGCGCGGCGCTGGCTCGCGGACTTGCCCGCGTTCCGCCCGCCGCCACTCGCGCGGCCGCGGCTCGCCTTGGCGCCGCGTCCGCCGGCCGTGGAGGCCCGACCGCCACTCTTCTTCGCGCCGCCGCGCGCCGCCTTCTTCCCCCGCGCGCCGGATGCCGCCCGCTTGGCCTTGGTGCCGCGGCTGTCGGCGGCTTTCTTCGCCGGCTTCCTGGCCGCCTTTGCAGCCGCCTTTTTGGGAGCGGCCTTATTCGCCGTCGGCTTCTTAGCGGCCGGCTTCTTCTTCGCGACCAACTTCTTCTTCGTCGCCGGCTTCTTCGCGGCTGGCTTCTTTGTCGCCGGCTTCTTAACGGCCGATTTCTTCGCCGCCTTCGCGGCCGGGCGCGGCGTCTTGCCGGCTCCGCCGGTATTTGCGCGAGTGGCCGTGGCTCCGCTGGTGCCAGCCCGCCCGGCAGTTGCGGCTGCGGCGATTCCGGTCACGGCGCCCGTGTTCTGCGCGGCGCCAGGCGTGGACGGCGTGCCGGTAAGGCCCGTCACGTCGCCCGTTTCGAAGATGCTCGGCTCCACCGGCGGCGCCGGCTTGACGCTGCGCGGACGGCCGCGGCGCCGCGGCGCGGTCACGGCGAAGAGATCGGCTTCCTCATCCTCTTCGTCCGTCGCTTCCGGCGTGAGCCCGGGCTCTTCGTCATCGTCGTCATGGTCTTCCGCGCTGTCCCACAGACTCTCGGTGTGGTCCTTGTTGAGCGCCCAACCACTGCCGTCTTCGTCTTCATCGTCGTCGTACGACGCGCGCCCGCCACCACCGCCGTAGCTGGGTACGTCTTCGCTGTCTTCGTCTCGATCGGCGAAGCTGAAACCCCGCTCGAGTCCATCTCTCCCCGGCATGCCGCCTCCTTTCAGTGAACCTGCTGGACCACAGTCGCTTGCCATGGAGCGAGCCACGGTCGCTTGCACGACCTGTGCCCTGTCCGGCATTCAATAACCGGTCGTGTCCACACGCTCCGACTTCCGAATACAACACCCATGTCGTGGCGTCAAGCGGTACGGCTACTCCGCGAACTCGACGACCACCGGCCGGCGGATAATTCCGGCCTCGTGCCCGCGGTCCAGCAGAAGCTGCACCGCTTCCCTGCCGGTCGCACCATAATCGAGTGTCCACTGGTTCACATACATCCCCACGAATTCGTCGGCCGTGCCCCGGTCCAGCCCGCGCGCGTACTGCATCGCGTGGTCCAGCGCGCCGCCCCGGTGCTCCAGCCCGTACGCAATGCTCTGCCGCAGGTGGCGCGAAACGGTCCGGATCAACTCCTCTCCCAGGTCCTTGCGCACGACGTTCCCTCCCAGCGGCAGGGGCAACCCGGTCTCCCGGAACCACCACTCCCCCATGTCAGCTATCAGCTTCAGGCCGCGCGTCTTGTACGTGAGCTGGCCCTCGTGGATGATCAGGCCCGCGTCCACTTCGCCGGCAAGCACTGCGTCCTCGACCCTGTCGAACGCCATGTGTACGGTTTCTACCGCCGGCTGATACAGCCGCAGCGCCAGGGTCGCGGTGGTCAGAGGTCCCGGGGTCGCGACCCGCTTCCCGCGAAGCTCCTCCGCGGTGAATACGCGCGTGCTCACGAGCTTGGGCCCGTATTGGTCGCCCATCGAGGAGCCGTGCGGCAGCAGCGCGTACCTGTCGGCGATGTACGCGTACGCATGGATCGACACGGCCGTCACCTCGAGCTCGCCGCGCATTGCGCGCTGGTTGAGCGTCTCGATGTCCTGCAGCTCGTGCACGTACTCGATCCCACCGGTGTCTATCAGCCCTTCGGCGAGGGCGTAGAACATGAACGCGTCGTCCGAGTCCGGGCTGTGCGCCACGCGGATCGTGCGCGAGGAAGTTGTGGGGGGCATCCCCAAAAATAAGCGCTGTTTGCTGTTGGCTATTGGCTTTTGGTTTTGCCAACAGACAACAGCCAACAGCCAATAGCTGAAAGCCGTCTTATTGAGAGTGCTTTCCGAACGGCCTCGAGATGTTCTCGACCATCTCCTCGGCCTTCCTGTCGTTCTTGGCTTCGAGCACGATGTCGGCCTGCGACACCATGCCGACGAGCGAGCCGCGCTCGTCCACGATCGGGATGCGGCGCACCTGCTCGCGACCCATCGTCTCCATCACGGCCTCGACGGCGGTGTCGGAGCGGCACGTCTTCACGTTCTCGCTCATCGCTTCGCTCACGGGGCAGTCGGGCGACGAGTGTCCCTCGGCCACATGCCGGATCGCGATGTCGCGATCGGTGATCACGCCCACGAGCTCCCGCGAGCCTTCCTCGGTCACCACGGGCAGCACGCCGACGTTGTGATCCTTCATCAGTCGGGCGGCTTCTTCCATCGGAGTCTGCGGCGTAACACATACGGGATCCGCGGACATAATGTCTTGAGCTTTCATCGATCCTCCTGGATACGGGCCTGAAGGAGGATGGGTTGCAACCGGCGTGCCCAACAGCAACTGCCACCTAGAACTGACAAGCTGCGAGCGGCCAGCTGGGAGCTACGAGCTGCGAGCGAAGGCAGAAGTGCTCGTAGCTGGAAGCTCCCAGCTGGCCGCTCGCAGCTTGGCACTTCTAAGTAGCAGTTGCCGTTACACGGGGAAGAGCATCTCCCGATACTTCGGCAGCGGCCAGTACTCGTCCCCAACCGTCAACTCGAGCTCGTCACAAGCCTCCCGCACCGCCGCCATGCAACGCGCGCCTTCCGACGTGAGAAAACCGGCCTGCTTCCGCGCGTCGTCATGCAGCTCGTTCGCGTCGTCGATCGCGTCGGACAGGGCGTTGCGGCCCGCCACCAGCCGCTGGATCATCCGGCCCACGTCATTGGCGGCGTCCACCTGCGGGGTCACCTCGATGCCGCCGGTTTTCGCGTGCGCAGCCGACTGCGCCAGCGAGCCTGAGTACGCGAAGGCGGCGGGAAGAATCATCGTGTCCACCACCTCGCGCAGCGCGGCGAGCTCGATGAGCATGTCCTTCGAGTACCGCTCGAGGCGGATGTGATAGCGCGAGTTCAGCTCCTCGTTCGTCAAAACCCCGAGCCCCGTGAACAATTTGCGCGAACTGTCCGTCACGAGCTGGTCGAGTGCGTCAGGACTGCGGCGATAATTTGGCAGCCCCCGCTTCGCGGCCTCCTTCACCCATTCGTCCGAGTAATTGTTGCCTTCGAAGCGCACCGGCGTGCTCCATTTGAACGACTCCCGCACCACCGCCAGTACGGCGTCGTCGCGCGACTTCGTGTTCTTCATTTCGGCGCGCACCTTCTCCGTTAGATCACCGATCGCTTCCGCTACGGCCGCGTTCAGGATCATGACGGGAAACGCGATCGAAGCGCTCGATCCCACCGCGCGGAACTCGAACTTCTGTCCAGTGAACGCGAACGGCGACGTGCGATTCCGGTCCGTATTGTCGCGCTGAATCTCCGGCAGCTTCGCCACGCCCAGCTTGATCATCGCCTGCTCGGCGTTCGCGCTCGTCCTGCCGGTGCTGATCTCGTCGATCACGCGCGTGAGCATCTCGCCCATGAACGCGGAGATGATCGCGGGCGGCGCCTCGTTTGCGCCAAGGCGGTGCTCGTTGCCCGAGGACGCTATGCCCGCGCGCAGCAGTCCGGCGTGCTTGTGCAGCCCCTGCAGCGCCGCCGCGAGGAAGATCAGGAAGCGCACGTTCTGGTGCGGCGTGTCGCCCGGCTTCAGCAGGTTCGCGCCGTCCAGCCGCGGGTTGTCCGACCGCACCTGCATTGACCAGTTGCAGTGCTTGCCGCTGCCGTTGATCCCCGCGAACGGCTTCTCATGCAGGAGCGCCTGCATCCCGTGCCGCAGTGCGACGCGCCGTAGCGTGGACATCACCAGCATGTTGTGATCGCAGGCGACGTCGGTCTCCTCGAACACCGGCGCCATCTCGAACTGGCACGGCGCGACCTCGTTGTGTCGCGTCTTGATCGGCACGCCAAGCTTGTACAGCTCGTACTCGACCTCGGCGATGCATGCCTGCACGCGCTCCGGGATGCCGCCGAAGTAGTGGTCTTCGAGCTGCTGTCCGCGGGCGGGCTGCGCGCCCACCAGCGTGCGGCCCGCCATGACCAGATCCGGACGCAGCGCGAACTGCGTGCGGTCTATCAGGAAATATTCCTGCTCCGGGCCGAGCGTGGTGTACACGCGATGCACGTCGTCGCCGAGCAGCTCGAGCAGCTCGACCGCCTTCTGCGAGAGCGCGTCGGAGCTGCGCAAGAGCGGCGTCATCTCGTCGAGTGCCTCGCCGTTGTAGCCGATGAACACCGACGGGACGCACAGCGTGCGCACGCCCGCCCATTCGGCAATGAACACCGGTGACGCGGGGTTCCACGCGGTGTAGCCGCGCGCTTCCCAGGTGGCGCGCAGTCCGCCGGAAGGGAAGCTCGACGCGTCGGGCTCGCTCTGGATCAGCTGCTCGGCGGAGAACGCCTCGAGCGGATTGTGATCGTCGTCGAAGGAGAGAAACGCGTCGTGCTTCTCGGCCGTCAATCCCGTCTGCGGCTGGAACCAGTGAGTGAAGTGCGTTGCGCCGCGCGAGATCGCCCAGTCCTTCACCACCTGCGCCAGCACCGGTGCTACCTCGGCGTCGAGCTTCTTTCCCCAACGAATCGATTCGTGCAGCTTCTGGTAGACTTCCTTCGGGAGCTTGTCGCGCATCTGCCGCGCGCCAAACGTGTTCACTCCGAAATAATCGGAGATCTTATGGGAATCGCCGCGGTCGTTGAGCAGCACCGAGCGCGTCGCGAGATCCTGGATGGCGGCGAGTCGTGGAGTGGGCATTCTATGCGACGGTTGTGGCGAGGGTTGAGAGCGGCGGGGTGGGATCGGCGCGGTGCATCGGATTGAAAGCTACTATTTTGTCCACGTGATTCCACCCGACCTTGCTCCATCCCGGACCCCGGTGGGGGACGACCTCGCGCTCGTTCAGCGCGTAGCGGCCGGCGACCCGTCGGCCCTGTCGGCGCTGTACGATCGCCACGCGCAGTCGGTCTATTCGCACGCGTTTCACCTCCTGGGCCACATCGCCGAGGCAGAGGACGCTGTGGAGGAGACTTTTTGGCGGGTGTGGCGTCGGGCCGGCGAGCACGACCCGGCCATGGCCGACGTCGAGACCTGGCTGCTGCTGCTGTGCCGGCAGCGGTGCACCGAGCGGCTCCGCGCCAAGAAGCGGTCGCTGGACCGGCTGCTGGAAGACACCACCGGCCTCAATTCCGACGTGCCGCCGGGCGGAGCGCCTACCCGCGAAGAGGAGCGGATCGCGGCGGCGCTCGCCTCGGTGTCGGTCGACCAGCGAACTGTGTTGGAACTGGCGTTCTTCCGCGGCCTGGGTCCGGCGGACGTGGCGAGCGTCACGAAGAAATCGCCCGAGACCGCCCGTACGAGGCTGCGCGAGGCGATGCGGAAGCTGCGCGACTCGCTGGCCGGCCCAGCGGCCGGGCCGAGCGAGGCTCCCGCGGAGGAAGCGCCGTGACGGGCGAGCTGACGCATGAGCTGGCGGCGGAGGAGATCGAAGCCGTCGCCCTCGGTGTCGCCCCCGACGAGCTATCGCTGGGGGTAATGGCGCACGCCGCCCGCTGCCAGGCGTGTGCAGCCGAACTACGCAGCTTTTATCAGGTCGTCGCCTCACTGTCGGCGCTGATCCCCGAGCGGCAGCTCAATCGCGGTCACTCGGCCGGAATCAAATCGCGATTGTTTGCCAGGACCGGCGGCAAGGATGCGGGGACGGCGCCGCTTGCAGTCCACCCCGCGCCGGCGCGGCCACCCGAGCTCCGCGCCGCGGCCGCCAGGCCGTCGAGGGCGGAGGCGGAGTCCGGCCGCGAGCGGCAGGACCGGACCAGCATGCCGATCTGGATCGCGGCCGTCGCGACGCTGATCGCCGTGGGCTCGATCGCCGCGATGCTGAATGCCAGAGGCGAGCGTGACGCGCTGGCTGGCGGGGGGTCGGCCGCTCCGGTCGTGGACGACGCGCGCGTGGCGGAGCTGGAGTCGGAGCTCGCCCAGCGCGAAACGACGATTGCTTCGCTGACCGGCCCTGGCGTGCGTATCATCAGCCTGTACAACCGCGAGGCGCGCGAGCCATTAGCACGCATGTTCTGGGACAGGCGCAGCGACCGGTGGACGCTGTTCGTGTACGCGCTGAGGCAGCCGCGGACCGGCCGGATCTTCCAGGTATGGCTGGGTACCGACCAGGGCCGTGTCGCGCTCGGGACCTTCCGGCCGAATGCCGACGGGACCGGGACGTTCAGCGCGGAGCATCGGCTCCCGCTTGCCGCGTTGAACACGGTCTCGATCAGCGAAGAAGAAGTGGGCGGCGGCGCCCGGTCGCCGACCCGTCCGGTGGTGCTGGCCGGATCGCTCCGCTGATCTAGCATGACACGACGCGAGGGTAGCGAGCGGGCGACCGGCTGCTACAGGACCGGGTGGACGAGCTGACACAGCTCGTGGTCGAGCCCAAGACGTTTCACTGATCCCGACGCTCGCTGCGCCGCCGGTCGCCGCGCCGCGGCCGGTACCAGCGGACCGTGAAGAAGAACGCGAGCGCTCCCAGGATCCAGTAACCCGGAACGAGCAGATCGCGAGCGGCGGGGATCTTCCGGCCGAACCAGTACAGTCCCGCAGCAATGAGCAGCCCTGCCAGCCAGAACCGGATCAACCCTCCGGTTCGTCTGTTCGTTACCGCAAGTCTTTTCATGGGATCAATGTCCGGACCGGCGTTTTTGGGGACCGTTTCGCGCCCTGGGGTATAACAGTCATGTTGGACGGCGGTAAATGAATCGGTGATCCGGGAATAAATAGCCCCGCCCGTCCATTTCCTTCGGCTGAACAGACTCCTAGCTTCCGCAATTCCAGGCTCTCCCGCTCGAGATCCCATCAATCATATGGCATCACACAATGTCTTTGGATTCGCGACGTGGGTAGGCGTCGCCGCGGTGCTGGTGGCCTTCGCTCCGGCTTGCAGCGGCGACGGGCCGACGCCCCCGGGCGGAGCCAGGTCGGTGTCCCTCGTGCCGGCCAGCGACATCAGACTGTACGTGATCGGCGAGACCGCCCAGATCACCGCTACGCCGCGCGACGAGTCGAATAATCCCGTGTCGGCGCAGGTCACGTGGACGTCGAACAATTCGGCGGTGGCGACTGTGGCGGGCACCGGCACGACCGCGACAGTCACGGCCAGGAGCATCGGCACCGCGACGATCCGCGCGGCGGTGAGCTCCAGCGTGTTCGCCGAGGTCGCGGTTGTCGTGCAGCAGCCACGGTTCAACGTGAACGCGGTCAGCGCGTGCTCGAGCCCGGACATGCGCAGCTTCAGGATCGAGCATCAGTCAGGGCATCTGATCATTGCCGCGGACGTGGGCAATCCGGCCGGCGGGTTCACCGCGGCCGATTATCAGGCGTTCGCGGCGACATTCGAGAGCACCGTGTGGCCCGTGCTGACCGAGAACTTCGGCACAACCGCCGACATCGACGGGAACGGGAAAGTGATCGCGTTTTTCACGCGCGCGGTGAACGAGCTCTCGTCCGCGGGCTCGCAGAGCGTGATCGGCGGGTTCTTCTTCGGCCGCGACCTTTTCCCGAAGACCAGTAATAGCCGCCTTCAGGGATGTGCCGGGAGCAACGAGGCCGAGATGTTCTATCTGCTCGTTCCGGACCCGAACGGCGAGGTGAACGGCAACGTTCGCTCGCTGGAGCTGGTCCGGCGCGTGACGTCCGGCGTAATCGCGCACGAGTTCCAGCACCTGATCAACTCGTCGCGGCGACTGTTCATCAATCAGGGAGCTACCTGGCCCGAGACGACCTATATGGAAGAAGGGCTGTCGCACATCGCGGAGGAGCTGGTCTTTTACCACGCGAGCGGCGATCTACGCCCGAAGCAGAACCTCGGGATCGCCCAAATACAAAGCTCGCAGCAGCACGTCGACGCGTTCAACTTCTACATGGGCTCGAACACGGGACGGATCAGCAGTTACCTCAAGGATCCGTCGGCCCACGCGCCGTACGACAAGGACGACGATTTGCCGTCCCGCGGCGCGATCTGGTCGTTCCTGCGTTACCTGGGCGACCGCGGAGCCGGCGCGCCGTTCCCTGAGCTCGTTTGTGGCAATCCGGTAGTGCTGAGCGGACCCGGGGCGAGCTGCATGGTCGAGGGCAGTGCGGCGCAGCAGTTCAGCGTTCCGGCGGGCACGACCGGCGGTGAATTCGCGATCATCGCGTTCGCCAAGGATCTTCCGACCGTGCCTGGAACGTCACCCGTCCAGGCCGGCTCGATCACGACCGTTGCGAGCGCCAGCTCGGCAATCGGCTTCATCGGGTCTCCGAATCCATCGATCGTTTCGAGCGGAGCGCTGCTCTCCACGATCGGCGGCGGAAGCCTGGGCACAAATGCGACGATAGCACTCGACGATACTTTCCACGCGAGGCTGCGGAGAATGGAGCGGCGCGAGTTGCCGGCTCGCGTTCCCGGGGCGCGGGCTGCCTACTCGATGAAGCGGCGTCCGGCCGCCGGGTCCGGGGCGCGAACGTCTTCCGCGGAATGGATCAGGCCGTTGCTGGCCGCGGCCGTGGTCGAGCCGGTATGGAGCCAGCTGGTCAACTCGAACGACACCGGAATGGTGAACCTGCGCGGACGGTTCGGGCAGGACATCTCGGGCGCGGCGCAGGACTGGGCAGTGGCGAACTACATAGACGACACCGGGCTCGGAACTCCGCCGACGCAGTACTTGCATCAGAGCTGGAACTTCAGATCGCTGCTGGCTTCGTTCCCCTCGAACAACAGCGCATATCCGTTGCGTACTCACGTCCTCACCAGCCCAGTTACGCAGGCGATGGTGGATGGGGGGGCGGCGTACTACCGCTTCGGGCTCGCGCCGGGAGTCACGAGCACGGTTTCGTTCACGGTCAATGGCGCCGCGCCGCCGGCCGGGCTCAAGCTGGTGGTGCTGCGAACGAAATAGCGGACTCGGCGCAGAGCGTTTGAATGAACAGCCGGGCTCACGCCCGGCTGTTCTTTTTTGGGCGCGGTGTGCGTTGACCGTATTTCCGTTGTGCGTTGGGGCGCGACTGCCGAAAACGAGCAGTCATTATCCTGCGACCCGGGGTCACCGCACATAGAATTCGTCGTGATGAAGAGAGCGACGAACGATTGGGGAGCACTGGCGCGCACGGCAGTGCGCGCGGATGGCGCGGCGCGGTGCAGGCGGTGTCTCGGGCTCACACAGTCGGATTTCGCCGACGCGGTCGGTGTGGGGAGAGTGACGGTAGCCCGGTGGGAGACAGGAGTGATCCGGCCGAGGGCACGGCACGTTTCGGCGATGCTCGATCTGCTTGCCGACATGGTGACCAACTCGCGCTTGCAGGATACGGAGAACGGCGAGCTGCGCGAGCGGTTCGCGGCGGTTGTGCTTTTCGGCGCGCGCACGCGGCTCGCGCCGGCGGCGTGGCGGGAGCTGCTGGACTTTCCGGCAAATGCGCTCGCGGGTGTGCCGACAGCGGAAGGACGGGATGGCCGGCCGCTCGCTTCCGGGTATGACGTCGGGTTGTGGATAGAGCGAAAGCTCAGGCGAAAGAATCCCCGGTTGGCGGTCGAAGGTGACGGCGCTCGGGAGATCGGAGAGCGGCGGTTGATGAGCGAGATCGTGTTTCTCGCCGAAGGGCTGAGGGCAAAAGGCGGGTAACTGCAGCCAACAGCTTCCTTCCCGCTATTTTACGTATTCCTCAATACACGGCGCGGTAGCCAAGTGGTAAGGCAGCGGTCTGCAAAACCGCTATTCGCCGGTTCGATTCCGGCCCGCGCCTCTCGTTGTACTCCGCAGGAACCCTCCGACTCGTCTGTAGTGGCTCAGCTGTCCGAAGAGGCGGGCACGTCGATCTGTCTCGGTTGCGCCCTCGGCATGCCGAGAAGACCGGCGGTGCTCAACACGAGCTACTTCCACGCTTCCCCTGAATGCTGGACCGTTTTCGGGGAGGTGCTCGCGGCTGAGTATTCCAACGCGGTGTTGTTCGGTCAGGTGCATCAGATCACCGTCGACGCATATGCGGCACAGCACGCCGGCGGTCAGCATCCGGACAAGTCCGTCGGAATCCACCTGTGCGGGCTCTACCTCGTCTTCGTCAGGGACGTGCGCCCGATGGCCGTCGCGCCGATGCTGCACGAGATCGCAAATTCGGTTGCTACCTGGCCGGAGTTTCCGCGGCCGACGGCAACCGCTTCCCGCACGATTCTCGACGTGGCACTCTGCGCCGGCGATTGGGAGACTCACGTGAGCACTGCGCGCGAGTGGGCGCTCGACGTGTGGCGGTCATGGCAGCCGCAGCACCGAGTCGTTCATGAAATTGTTCAGCGGGTCGTCAACTGACGCTGTTGAGCACTGAGCCGGAGGGGTGGTGGCGTATTGCCCAGCCAAGAAAAAGCCCCTGCCGCCAACAACTCGGCAGGGACTTTCACCAACCCCTGGTATCAGGACGCGGCTGGGATAATCCGCGTCACAAACGGCCGACCCGAGGGGAGCGGCCGAGCGTTCGGTGAGGTTTTGCGGGTGGGGGACTACCCGGCTACGGGTTGAACCAGTAGCTGACCTTCACGAGGAAGACGTTGTCGGGCGAAGTGCTGAAGATGTTACCGAGGTCCCGGCCCAGGCCGAAGTCTCCGATCGGCTCGAAATCGCTGCGCGTTTGCTGCCACGCCAGGTACAGCGTGGATCCCGGCCGCCATTCCCAGCGCATGACGGCGTTGCCGCGGAGCGAGCGAACGTTGAAGTCGGGCGCTGGAAGCGCGAACGACGGGCCGCCGGAGGCCTGTCCGGTGGGATACACGCGGCCGTCGGCGATCTCGCCGACGTCCCTGCCGTACTCGAGAAACGCGTACTCCCCAGGAGCCGCGAACTCCTTCGGCGGGCCGTAGTCGCCGGTCGCGATGAAGGGCTGCATGTACACCTGCAGCGACAGCACCGGGGTGAACGTGTAGTTCACCCGCGTGTTGATCGCGAGCACGTTCTGACTCAGCTCGGCGAACACGTAGCGCGTGCCGAACGTGTTCGTGGCCGCCGGGTCGTCCAGCCGCAGCAGGTACTGCGCTTCGGAGAACTGTCGCCCGAATCCCGGCGAGAGCGAGACTTCCCAGTGAGGCGCGGGTTTGATCGTCAGCCCGGTGAAGATCTCGCTTGCGTTGCCGGCTTCGCCCGCCTGCACGAACGCGCCGATGTTGCCGACGATCCGATTGCGCGGGTCTGACGAGATGTTGAAGTTGAAGCTCGAGAAGCCCTGCCTGTACGCGGCCGGCCCGCCGCGCGTAATGCGGTCATCCACCGTTCCGGCGAGCGACGTCTGCAAGTTGACGTTCGCGCTCCAGTAGTTCATGAACTGGCCGAACGCGCCTACGAACGCCCGGTTGGAGATGTTCTCCCCGCCGTAGTTATGCTCATTGAGCGCATGGAAGTACGCCGAGTGGCGGCGCAACCCTCTCCGCGGACGGGACTCGTTGTACTCGACGATGAGCTGCTTGTCGATCCGGTCCGCGCGGCGCTGGAAGCCCAGGTCGCTGACCTCGTAGTTCGGGTCCACGACGTTCAGCCGCGCCCTCCCCCACCAATTCCGGTTGGCTTGCTTCGACAACGAGAGAGAGCCCGCGTACCCCGTCAGGCTTTCCCGGCTCGGATCGTAGTCCAGGTGGTCGGCGTCGGGCCGCTGGAAATAGTGATACGGCAGCCGCTGAGTCGCGGCCATCACGCCGGGCTCGCCGCGCACGTGGCTGCCCGCGAAAAACCCCTCCAGCCGGAACGTCCGCTGCGACCACTGATGATTGAAGTCGATCCCGCCAGAGTACGCCGCCGACCGTAGTACCGCGGACAGCTCGTCGGTCTCGAGATCGCGATTGAGCGCGCCGAACAGCAAGCCGACCGAAGTCTGTCCCGACCGCAACTCGCGCCGTGCGCGGCCGACGAAATAGTTGGTGAGTGGCTCGGCGACCGTCTCCCCGAGCGTGCCGTCCGCGTCACGGAAGCGCGCGATCTCCCGGCGGGTGACCGCGTCGATGACGCCCGTGGCCCAGCCGCCGGCGGTCCGCCCGGTCAGCTTGGCCGCGCCGAGTATCCGCGTTTCGTTGGGCACGTCGCGCGCCGCGTACGGCGGAGCGAGCGACGGCTGCCTGCCGATGCGACGGGAGTAGAAGACGCTGTTCGAGCCGTCGTCGCCGAAGCGAAACATCTCCGAGCCCTCGATGAAGAACGGGCGCTTCTCCGGAAAAAACGTCTCGAACGCTGTAAGGTTGATGACCGCCGGGTCGACTTCGACCTGACCGAAGTCGGGATTCACGGTGGCGTCGAGCGTGAGGCTGCTGGTCAGCCGATACTTGAGATCCAGTCCGCCGTCGATCTTGTACTCACGGTCGGACCGGAACGAATTTCCGCGGCGGTCGACGTACTCCGCCTTGGAGACGATGTACGGCATGAACTCGAGCCGCTTGCCCGTCGCGAGGCGGGTCAGGTTGGTGACGTGGCCGTACCGCGGCGCTCCGCCCGCCTGGCCTGGCGGCGTGTACGCCCATTCGGAGAACTCCTGGTTCCTCGCGATCTGCCGCTCTATCTGCAGACCCCAGGTCTGCTCCGGCGCGCCGCTGAATCGCAGCTGGCTGAACGGGATGCGAAGCTCCGCGAACCAGCCCGAATCGCTGACAGCCGTGGCGGCTTCCCAGACGGGATCCCAGGAATTGTCTTCCTGCCCGCTGGCGCGGGTCTGGTCGCGGCGTACGCCCGCGGGATTAACCTCGAATCCGAAAGAGGTAAGGTGGTCGTGCCGCGCGTCTATGATCACAGTCAGCCAGTCCGAGGCCGACATGCTCATGTCGCGCCGGCCGACGCGGGAGCGGGGCGGGTGCCTGTCGAACAGCTTCGCGCCGATGTACAGCGCGTCGTCGTCGTAGAGGATTCGGACCTCCGTGCGCTCGCTCGCGGATTGCCCCTCCATCGGCGCCTGCTGCGTGAACTCGGTGATCGGAGTCGCCGACTGCCACGCCTCTTCGTCTAGCCGTCCGTCGATGCTGATACTGCTGGTAACTCTCGCGGCTGTTGCCGCCGGCGCGTGCCGCTCGTGCGCGTATTCCGCGGGAGGTTGCGAGGGGGAGGGCGTTGGAACGTCCTGGGCGGACAGCGGCGCGAGCGCCAGCAGCAGCGACAGCGGAGCGAAGAGATGTCGGGTCATATGGGAGTGGTGGGTGACCAGGTCCGAACATGTACGCGCGACTCGCGCGGCGTGTTTCCGCGACGCCGGTCTCTAATTAGACGCCGCGCGGGCGGAAAAGGCTTGCAGCGAATTTCCGGGGTTACTCGATTATGGTTGGTGGTTCGCGCGGCGAGTCGTGGAGGGCGCCGCGTGAGCCGCGAACCATGCACCAGGAACCGTCTTGCGTCCCAGCCGGAGTGAATACGGCGCGCTGATCTCGCTCGCTACGCCCATCGTCGTCGTTCAGGTCGGACTGATGACGATGGGCGTGGTGGATGCGATCATGGTGGGTCGGTTCTCGCCGGAAGCGCTCGCCGCGACCGCGATCGGAAATTTCTACTTCTTCGTGGTGGCGGTGTTCGGCATGGGAGTGCTGCTCGTGCTCGATCCGCTCATCGCGCAGGCAGTGGGCGCGCGCGACGAGACCGGAATAGCGCTGGCGGTACAGCGTGGACTGCTGCTCGCGCTCGCGCTCAGCGTCGTGCTGGGCGCGCTGATGTTGCCGGCGGAAGGAGTGCTGCGGTCGCTCCGGCAGCCGGATGAGCTGGTACCGCTGGCCGCGCGGTACGTGCTGATCTGTCTGCCCAGCCTGCTTCCCTTCACCGTGTTTCTCGTCTTCCGCCAGTTGCTGCAGGCGCTCGGCCTGACGCGTGCAATCGTCGCGACGATCGTGCTGTGCAACCTGGCGAACATCGCGCTCAACTGGGCGCTCATCTTCGGGAACTTCGGGCTCCCGCAGCTCGGCGTGACAGGTGCCGCGCTCGCGACATCCATCTCCCGGACGCTGCTCGTGCTGGTCCTCGTGGCTCTCGCGTGGAGGCCGCTGCGGCCGTACGTGCGGCCGTTGCGCCGGCAGGCGCTCGAGCGCGCGCCGCTCCTGCGGATGCTGCGCCTCGGCCTGCCGATTGGCGCTCAGCACGAGCTCGAAGTCTCGTACTTCGGCGGGCTGATCCTGCTCATGGGACTGCTCGGCACGATATCGGTCGCCGCGCATCAGGCGGCGATCAACCTCGCATCGCTGACCTTCATGGTTCCGGTCGGCGTGGGCTCGGCGACCGCGGTGTTCGTCGGGCGCGCGGTCGGGGCGCGGGACGAGCCGGCGGTGCGCCGCTTTGCGGTCGCCGGACTAGTGTGCGGCGTGGGATTCATGTGCGTCGCGGCGGCGGTATTCCTGATTTTTCCGCTCTGGCTGGCGGAGCTCTACTCGCGCGACCAGGAAGTAGTAGCGCTCGCTGCGGGGCTGATACCGATCGCGGGGCTGTTCCAGGTGTTCGACGGAACGCAGGTGGTCTCCGCCGGGATCCTGCGCGGCATCGGCGACACTCGCTTCCCAATGATCGCGGCCGCGCTCGGCTTCTGGCTCGTGGGACTGCCGCTCAGCCTGCTGCTCGGGTTCAATGCGCGGCTCGGCGCGGAAGGATTGTGGTGGGGTTCGCTCGTGGCGCTAATGATGGTAGCGGCGCTGCTGCTCTATCGCGTACGCACGCGGTTACGCCGCAGCATGGAGCGGGTGATCATAGACGACAGCCAGCAGCTAGCAGCTAGCAGCTAGCTGCTGGCTACTCCGTGAGTTCCGCGACCATCTGGCTGGCGGCGGTTCGCGAGTACCTGAGGACCTTGTTCGGATAGGTCCCGCGACTCGCAGCCGTACTTGCCGCTGTGGAACGGCATGATCTGCATCAGCCCGTCCTGCGCCGGTCGGATACGGAGTCGCCGGGCATGCCCGGTAGAGTCGCACGGGCTATGCCATTTTCGAGATAGGTACTTAGGGGCCTCATTGCGCATTCCGCCGCGCTAAAATATTATTTAGGATACACTAAAGCAGGGATTATGTCGGATCTGGACGATCGAGTGAAAGAGACCGAGCCCGTCGGGCCGGCCATGAGCCGGCGGCAGGCCGTGAAGTGGGGGGCGCTGGGCACCGTCGGACTGGCTGCGGCGGGAACCGCGTGCGTCCAGCGCGGGGGCCCGTCGGCCGCCGGCGACACGTTGAAAGGCGGGCTGGCCCCCGGGCACGGCTCCCATCACGACATGATGGCGGTGGGAGAGCTGCGGGGGGATTCGTTCGATCCGACGGCTTTCCTCACGCACTTCGACTACGGCCGCGTGTCCACTCTTCCGTCCGGCCAGACGCTGCGGGAATACGACTTCGAGGCCACGGAATTCGAGCTGGAGGTCGCGCCCGGAGTTTTCTTCCCGGCGTGGGGCTACAACGGCCAGGTTCCCGGGCCGACGATCCGCTGCACAGAGGGAGACCGTCTCCGCGTCCATTTCACCAATTCCGGGACGCATCCCCATACGATCCACTTCCACGGCTTTCACCCGGCGAACATGGACGGCGCGTTCGAGGTCGTGGCGCCCGGGCGAAGCTACACGTACGAGTTCGACGCCGCTCCGTTCGGGCTGCACCTGTACCACTGCCACACCGTTCCGCTCAAGCGGCACATGCACAAGGGACTGTACGGCGCATTCATCATCGATCCCAAGGAAGGGCGCCCGCCGGCCCGCGAGCTGGTGATGGTGATGAACGCCTTCGACACGAACTTCGACGGAGAGAACGAGGTCTACGCGGTCAACTCCGTCGCGTTTCACTATCAGAAGCACCCGATCGAGCTGGGGTTGGGCGAGCCGGTTCGCGCCTATGTGGTGAACCTCACCGAGTTCGACCCGATCAATTCCTTTCACCTTCACGGCAACTTCTACCGGCTGTATCGGACCGGCACGAATCTCACGCACCACGAATTCACTGACAACGTGATGCTGTGCCAGGGCGAGCGGGCGATCCTCGAGTTCAGCTACGACCACGAGGGTCCGTTTCTCTTCCACGCTCATCAGAGCGAATTCGCCGAGTTGGGATGGACCGGGATGTTCGTGGTGCGGGGGCCGGCCGTTGGCTGACGCCGCGGGTGTCTCCGGGCGCGACCGTACGCGCACATGGCTCGCCGCACTGCTGCCGCTCGTGGCGCTGGGCGTCTTCCTTCTGCTTTTCCTGCGCTTCGGCCCCGCCGGGGTTTTCACCGGGTCGTTCCCTCCGGTGGAGGAGCTCACGATCACGCGGGTGACGCTGCCGGATCGCGGAGTGCTCCGGGTACACGCGGTGAACGGGGGACCGGCGCCCGTCACGGTCGCGCAGGTGCTCGTGGATGACGCGTCGTGGGTGCACACCGTAGATGGGTCGCGGACGATCGGCCGGCTGGAGTCACGCGAGATCACCATTCCGTATCCGTGGGTGGAAGGTGAGCCGGTCGTCGTGCGGCTGGTGACGAGCACCGGACTCACGTTCGACAAGGAGGTCGCGGTCGCGGTTCGCACTCCCGCGCCCGACGCGCGCTACCTCACCACCTTCGCGCTGCTTGGGCTGTATGCCGGAGTGGTGCCGGTGTTCATCGGGTTGCTCTGGTTCCCGTTCCTCCGGAATCTCTCGCGCAGATGGATCGAGTCTCTGCTGAGTCTGACCGCCGGCCTGCTCCTGTTCCTCGGCGTGGACGCGCTGGCCGAGGCCGTCGAGCTTTCGGCGCTGGTTCCCACCGCGTTTCAGGGGCTCGGCCTCGTTCTTCTGGGGTTCGTCGGCACGCCGCTGGTGTTGGCCGCAATCGGCCGCCGGCGGGGGTCCGGTGGCGCGGCTTCGCCCGTGTACGTCGCGCTGCTCGTCGCACTCGCGATCGGACTGCACAACCTCGGCGAGGGCCTCGCGATCGGGGCGGCGTACGCGAGCGGAGAGATCGCGCTCGGCAGCTTCCTCGTGATCGGGTTCCTGCTGCACAACACCACGGAAGGACTCGCCATTCTCGCGCCGCTGGCAAAGAGCAAGGTGACGCTCGGCCTGCTGGCGGTGCTCGGTTTGCTCGCGGGCGTTCCCACCATAATCGGAGCATGGATCGGCGGATTCACCTACAGCCCCGGGTGGACCGCGCTGTTCTTTGCGATCGGCGCCGGCGCGATAGTGCAGGTGCTGATCGCGCTTGCGGGCCTCTTCCAGGGGAGCGGGAAGGGTAGCATCGCCTCTCCGCTCAACGCCGCAGGCTTTCTCGCCGGCATGCTGATCATGTACCTCACCGGACTTCTGGTAACCGCCTGATGCGACTCCTGCCGCTGCTCGTGAGCCTCATGATCCTGCCCTCCGCCGCGGACTCGCAGGATCCGCCGCCCATCCGCGACAACAGCTTCCTCATCGAAGAGGCATACAACCAGGAGCCGCGCGTCGTGCAACACGTCCTGCTGTTCGCGCGCGACCGTGCGACGCGGGATTGGGAGCTGGGATTCACGCAGGAGTGGCCGTTCGTGAGTCAGGACCACCAGTTGAGCTACTCGATCCCGCTCGTGAACGCCGCCGGCCGCTCCGGAATCGGCGACGTAGCGCTGAACTACAGGTACCGGTGGCTGGCCCGAGCTCGGAGCGAATCCGTCGTCCGGATCAGCGCGCTGCTTCCCACGGGCAGCGCGGAGCGCGGGATGGGCGCGGGGGGAGCGGGCGTCGAGCTCAACCTGCCCGTCTCGATGGAGATCGGCCACGCCCTCGCGGCACACTGGAACGTGGGCGGGTCGGTGATTCCCTCCGCGCGCGCAGAGGACGGAACGCGTCGGGCGGCTAGCGAGCTGTTCGTCGGAGCCAGCCTGGTGTGGCTGCTGCATCCAATGCTGAACGTGCTGGCCGAATCGGTCTGGTCGCGAGCGGAATCTCCGGCCGACGGCGGGATGCGGGCGTCGGAAACGTCGCTCACGCTAGTGCCGGGCATCCGCGGCGCGATCAACCTCCGCTCCGGCGCGCAACTCGTTCCGGGCGCCGGCCTGACCCTCGACGCGCGCGACGGGATGCGTGTGTCTGGTCTGCTGTTATACCTAAGCTTCGAGCACGGGTTCTGAGCCAGGTCGTTACTAGTCATTAATCACTAATCACGTCTTCTCAATGAGCCCCTCTGCCTCGATCTCGACCAGCATGTCCGGATCGATCAGTCGCGCCACCTGCACCATGCTCGTGGCCGGGCGGATCTCGCCGAAGAAGGCGCAGTGCGCCCGGCCGATCTCCTCCCACTGGTTGATGTCGGTCACGTAGATCCGCGTTCGCACGACGTCGTTCAGCCGAGCGCCGGCGTGGTGCAGCGCAGTCTCGATGTTGGTCAGCGTCTGGACGGCCTGGGCGTGTGGGTCGCCCTTTCCCACGAGCTTGCCGTCGTCGCCCGTGGCCGTCGTACCCGACACGTAGATGTGCGAGCCCACGCGGACGACCCGTGAATACCCCACTACCGGCTCCCACATGCTGTCGGTCGAGATGTTTACTCGCGTCAGAATGGCCTCCGGGAGGATTGAGGGTATGCTGCTTTCGACTGCGGACTGAGGACCTTTGCGGCCTCAGGACCAACTACAATCGCGGATCGACGATTAATCGAGGACTAATGATCGCAGAGAGAGGCGTCTCGCTTGCCCCGGGTTCCGCTCATCCGCACTCCTCGGTCCTCAATTAGTCGTAGATCGTCGATTGTAGTTGGTCCTGAGGCCGCAAAGGTCCTCAGTCCGCAGTCGCCCGTCAATCCGTGCGATGTGACGCTGTCCCCTAATTGAGTAGTCTATATCCTGTGACGGACCTCACTGACGAACAGATCGTCGAAGCAGTGCTGGGGGGAGACACGGACGCATTCGCGGTCCTGGTATCCCGTTATACCGCGCGATACGCACGCTTCGCGGTGCGCATGCTTGGCAACCGTGAGGATGGGGAAGAAGCCTTGCAGGATGCGTTCGTGCGCGTCTACCGCGCGCTGGGCAAGCGGGACAGGAAGAGCGCGTTTGCGCCGTGGTTCCATTCGATTCTCCTGAACCAATGCCGGACGACGGCGAGCAGGCGCGCCAACCGGCTGCGGCTGGTGGTGCACGACGAAGGAGCGCTCGAGCGGGCGGCGGTGGATTTTCGGGCTCCCGCCGGCGGCGAGGTGTCCGAGATCGAGATCGCGATCGAAAAGCTGGATCCGGCGCAGCGCGAGGTGTTCCTGATGAAGTACGTGGAAGAAATGAGCTACGAAGAGATTGCGGAGGTCACCGGTGTCGGAGTTTCGGCACTCAAGATGCGCGTGAAGCGCACGGCGGACCATCTGCGTGAACTGATGGGGGAGGTACCACATGAAGCAGGATGACGAGGAATTCCTCGAGCAGGTGGCCAGGCCGCTCCGCGACCCGGTCGAGATGAGCGCGGGGTTCGAGGCGCGGGTCATGGCCGCGGCCCGGAAGCGTGAAGACGCCAACGTGCTCGCGTGGATCGTGCGCCCGCGCGTTCTGCGTCTTTCGCCGCTGGCGGGACTCGCGGCGGCCGCCGGGATCGCGCTTGCGGTGCTCACGCTGGATCGCGCCGGCTCCGACCGCGCGGCGATGACGCAGGTGGCCGCGACGCTGCCGGCCGCTCCCGCGGCCGCGGTGGACACGATCAAGCTCGTCCAGTTCATGCTCGTCGCGCCGGATGCCCGCACCGTTTCTGTCGTCGGCGATTTCAACGACTGGGACCCGAACGCGACTCCGCTGCGCGAAGCGGCCGACGCGGGCGTATGGACGATCACGGTGCCGCTCGCGGCGGGCAGACACCAATACGTGTTCATGGTGGACGGAAACCGGTGGACGCCTGATCCCGCGGCGCCCACTGCGATCGAGGACGACTTTGGCATGCCAAACTCGGTGATCACCGTCGGCGAGAGCGCGACGTGAGCCGCATGCTGTTGCGCAGTTTCAGCATCGCCGTAGTGTTGACCGCGCTTGCGGCGTTCGCAGCGTCGGCGCAGGACGCGCGGCTCTCGGCGCGACTCGACACGCGCACAGCGGCCGCGGTCATGCGCGTCGTCGACTCCGCGCGCGCGCAGGCGCTCCCCACCGAGCCGCTTGTGCAGAAGGCGCTGCAGGGCGCGGCGAAGCGCGCGCCGTCGGAGCGGGTGCTGGGCGCGGTGCAAGAGCTTCTGGGTGAGCTTGCGACGGCTCGCAGCCTGCTCGGTCCGCGCTCCACCGAAGCGGAGCTCGTGGCGGGCGCGAGTGCGCTGCACGCCGGTGTTCCGGGCGAAACCATGGCTCTCGTTCGGACCCTGCGGGGCGATCAATCGGTGACGGTCGCGTTGGCCACTCTGGCGGATCTCGTCGCGCGAGGCGTACCGGTGCAGGCAGCCGTCAACGCGGTACTCGCGCTCATGAGACAGGGAGTCCCCGACGTCGATCTGCTGGCGTTCAGCAACCAGGTCGGTCGCGACATAGCCGCGGGCGCTCCGCCGGCGGTGGCGGCGAGAGTGCGCTCAGGAGCGCCCGGAGCAGCCGGCGCGCGTCCAGTAACGGTGCCGGGGCGGCCCGAAGCCGCGCCTCGCGGTGGAACCCGCCGTCCAGCCGGCCAGGTACCTCCGGGGCGTCCATAACTCACTCCAGACATGAACATCTTGCGAAAACTGATTGCGGGCACCGTCCTCGCGCTTTGCGGCTGGCCTTCGGCCGGAGCCGCGCAAAGCTCGATCTACTTCGAAGCGGGCGGGGCGCGCGTCCGGTATGGCGACACGGTCGAAGTGAGCGCCGGAACGCTGAGCGCCGGAGCCACCGCTCTCACTCGATACACGAGCTTCTCCGGGCTGCTCGCGGGATCCACCACGGCGCAGTCGAGCTGGACTCTATTCGGCGCAGCGGATGGTTCCGTTTTCACTCCGAGCGTCCTGGCTTTCCGGGGCGAGCTGCACGCGGCCGGCTCCGGCACGACGTACGGCTCGAACACGGGCAGCGCCCGCGTGTTGGGCGGTGGGCGGCTGCACTTGGGCAGCTCGCGCACCGGGACGTGGGTGGGTCTGAGCGCGGGGAGAGTGATCGACCCGATAGGAGCGCGCGCGATCAGGCAGGGAGAAGCCGGTATATGGGCTCAGCTCGGCTCGGCCGTCGCGCAGGTCATCGTAATGCCGGTGCGCATCGCTGAAGTCCCCGATTACACCGACACCGAAGGCAGCGTCAGGTTCGGCAGCGTGCGTTTGGACATCGGCGCCACTGGAGGATTCCGGTCGAAGCTCACTGGTTATGAGGAATCGCCCGATTCGTGGGCGAGCGTCTTTCTCACTGCGTGGCTTCGGCCCAGCATCGGCTTTACCGCTGCCGCAGGCAACTACCCCGCCGACATCGGTCAGGACCTGCCCTCTGCCCGGTACGTATCGCTGGGGCTGCGCGTGGCGCCGAGGCGGATCATTCCGACCGTCCCGCCGCTGCCCTTCGAGATTTTCGCGGCCTCTGGACAAGCTGGACAGCGGGAGATCACCGTTTCGCCGCCCTCAAATGGCGACCGGACGATCAGCCTTCGCGCCCCCTCGGCGCGAGGCGTCGAGATCATGGGCGACTTCACCGATTGGGTTCCCGTGCAGCTGGCTCAGGCACAGCCCGCGGGTACGTGGGCGATAACCCTCCCGGTCGGCAGCGGTGTACACCAGGTCAACGTTCGCATCGACGGCGGACCGTGGATCGTTCCTTCCGGACTCACGGCGATCCGCGACGAATTTGGCGGCTCGGTGGGGATTCTCGTGGTCCCCTGACGACATGTGACCGGAGGCGCGGGTGGCCGGGTCTATGTCTGTGTAGCCGATTCATGTCCCGTTCAGGAGTCAAAAGATGAGGAAACTGACACTACTCGCGGCCTTGCTGGCGATCGCATCGCCGGTCCTGGCGCAAGGAACTTCGGAGGATCTGAGTGCGCGTTTGCGCGAGGTCCTTCCCGCTGAAGTCGCGGAGCGTGTGATAGCGACGGTCACCGATGCCCGCGCGAGAGGGCTGCCTGCCATCGCTCTGGAACGGCGCGCGCTGATGCTCGCGGCGAAGGGCGTCGAGGCCAGTTCCATCGCTCGCTCGATCGCGGACCAGTCCCGCGCGATGGGCGAAGCCAAAGCCGCGCTTGCCCGGGGACGTGCCGGGACACCCGCTGACGAAGACGTCGCGGCCGGCGCGGAAGTGCTGCGTAAGGGTGTAGACGGCTCGCAGGTCAGCGAGTTGGCGAAGAGCGCTCCGTCGGGTCGGTCGCTGGCCGTGCCGTTGTTCGTGCTCGGCAGTCTGGTCGATCGCGGGTTGCCTTCAGACGCAGCTCTCG
Organism: uncultured Gemmatimonadaceae bacterium; assembly: GCA_964350145.1. Lineage (GTDB taxonomy): Bacteria > Gemmatimonadota > Gemmatimonadetes > Gemmatimonadales > Gemmatimonadaceae > JACDCY01. The sequence continues at coordinate 16,439 of CAYGJL010000005.1, read as the reverse complement.
CGCGAGTCGTCGAGCGGCTGAACGCGCGCGCTACCGACGCCGAGCTTTCGCGGTTGCCCGAGCAGGCCGCGGCCGGCCGCGCTAGAGCAGACGCGGCTCGTGGCGGCGCGGCAGCCGGTAGGCCTGCAGGGGCAGGAGCGCCTGGCGCCGGCGCGGCCGGTGGAGCCGCACGGGGCGGGCCCCCGGCAAATGTCCCACCGGCAGCCGCCGGTCGCGGACGTCCGGCTGGCAGAGGCCGCCCGTAACTGGCGGGTGGAGTCGGCGCCGGCGATCGGCTTAGGAGCGATCGCCGGCGTCCCTAGAGTCAACGTCAAGAAACAACTCGAATGGAGCATTCAATGACAGGCAAGATCTTTCGGGCCGTCGCCGGCTCGCTGCTGGGAATCGCCGCTGTGACCGCGTGCAGCGACACGACGGGATCAAGCACAGGCAAGCTCACCGTTCAGCTCACCGACGCGCCGTTTCCGTTCGCGGATGTGAGTCGCGTCGATGTGTTCGTGATTCGCGTGGACGCGCGCACCGCGAGCGTGAGCGACGGCGAGGCCGCCGACGCGTCCGGGACGGGCGGCTGGACCGCTATCGCGTCACCGAACGCCGCGATCAATCTGCTGGATCTGCAGGGCGGCAAAACGACGAATCTAGGCACGACCACGCTCGCGACCGGCAACTACAACGGTTTTCGTTTGATCCTCGACACGCAGAAGTCGAGGGTGACCCTGAAGGACGGCACCGTTCTTACCGGCGGCAACGGCATCATCTTCCCGAGCGCGGCCCGGACGGGCGTCAAGATCAATCTCGACGCTCCGATCCAGGTGACGCAGGACAGCTCCGTGATGATTCTCGACTTCGACGTCGGGAGCAGCTTCGTCATGCGCGGCAATAGCATCAAGAACAACGGCCTGTTGTTCAAACCGGTGATTCGCGCCGTCGCCACCGAGGTCACCGGTGGTCTCGCCGGCTCAGTTCGCAGCACGAGCGCGACCGGCCCGGCGGTAGTGGGCGCGACGGTGGACGTGCTCAAGGACGGAACGGCCCTTACCGATACGGTTTCGGCCAACGTCGTGGCGAGCACCTCGACCGACGCGTCGGGGAATTACCGGTTCTCATTCCTGCTACCCGGGGCGTACGAGGTTCGGGCGACGCCTCCGGCGGCCAGCGGCTTCCAGCCGGCGCTGCTCGCGGACGGTGTGACGATCACATCGGGCGCGACGGTCTCGGACAAGGTGATCGTGGTGGTCCCGTAGCTTTTCAAACCCGTGAATTGAAATCCCCTGTCCGAAGCGTTCGGATGGGGGATTTTTTTGCGTCCTCCACGGGTGACACCAGTCTCAAAAAAGACGGTCGTAATTCGGAGTTACAGCCGTGGGAGATGGCTTAACCAGCCCCGGCGAGGATCCGGGAAATGGCACGTCCCGTGCCCTAATGAGAGGCATCACCGCGGGAGCCATGAGGGCGACAGCGGCCAGTCAGCGGAGGTTGACACAATGATGAAAATCAGAGCACTCGTACTCATACCGGCGGTTCTTTTTGTGGCGGCGTGTGGCGGTGACGATTCCACCAAGAGCGTGGACGCGGCACTGGACAGCGACCTGCGCCTGGCGGGTGAAGCGTACGCGCCGGGCATGGACAGCGTCTCGATGATGGAGCGGAACGCGGCGCTGGCGCCAACGACGCCGACGCGCACCGCGACCGCGCCGAGGCGGACGACGACGGCTCCGCAGCGCACGACCACGACCCGACGCGCTTCGAGCTCGGGCAGCGGCACGTACTCGGCGCCGGCTCCGGTGCGCACCGAGACGCAAAGAAACACGGCACGTGACGCCGCGATCGGCGCCACGGCTGGTGCGGTCATCGGCGCCACGACCAGTAGAGACAAGGTCAAGGGCGGCTTGATCGGCGCGGCCATCGGCGGAATCGCCGGTGCGGTGATCGGGCACAACGTCGACAAGAAGACGGTGCCGGTCAACAATCCGTAGCTCTAGCGGGAAGTGATTGAAGGCGGGTGCGAGGGTCGCACCCGCCTTTTTTTTCCGCCGGAATGAGCGGAACCTTCAATTTGCCGCGCTGCTCGTACAACTTTCCCGCCCTACCTTCCGACCCGCATCAATGGATCGTTCGCGCGGCCCGCGAACAACGGACCTACTGACCAAGCTTCCTGGCTTCGCGAGTCTATTCGCGGTCGCTTCGGGAGCGGCCGTCATTTTCGGGTGGTCGCTCGGCCTTCCCGAAGCGACCCGGATGCTTCCCGGCTTCGCCGCGGCGCCGTTGCTCTCGGGCGTCGCGTTGCTGCTCTCGGGCGCCGCGCTCTGGCTGGTGCGCGACGCCGAGGCGGGAACCTTCAGGCGCTTCGTCAGCGCGGGGCTGGCGGTACTCGTCGCGACCATCGCCATCGTAGCGCTCGGCGAGCGCGTGAGCGCGATGTCCGTGGACTGGTCGAGGCTAGGGCAGCGCATCGCGGGGATCCCCGGTTTGGCGGAGCAGCTTCCCGTCAATTCGGCGTGGGGGTTTCTGCTGATCGCCGTCGCGGTCTGGACGCTGTGCTCGCGCAACCTCAGCCGGAGCCGCGCCCCGCAGTGGCTGGGGCTCGCGATTTTTCTCACGGGATTCTTCGCGCTCGTAGGACGCGCCTTCAGCGTGACCGCGTTCTACAGCCCGATGCCCGGACAGCCGATGGGCCTGTGGGCGATGTTCGCGCTGCAGCTGCTCGGCATCGGAGTCGTGTTTGCTCGGCGGTGGTTCGGCTTCTCCGCGCTGCTCATGGACAAGGGTCCCGGGGGAAAGCTTGCCCGGCGCCTGCTTCCGCCCGCGATCGCCATGCCGTTCGTGGTCGGTTGGGGGGCGCTGATCATGGAGCGGGCCGGCGTATACGGCACCGAAGTCGGCTCTTCCTTCTTCGCCGTCACGATCGTTCTTGCGTTCACCTGGATGGTGATGCGCGCGGCGCGCGCGGTGCAACGCGCGGACGCCGAGCGACTGGCGGTGCTCGGCCGCGAGCAGCACGAGCGCGAAGTCGCCGAGCTCGCGCTGGTCACTGCCGAGAGGGCGAGTCTCGCCAAGAGCGATTTCCTCGCGGTGATGTCGCACGAGCTGCGCACGCCGCTCACCGCAATCATGGGCTACGAGGAGCTGCTCGCCGACGAGATCTCCGGGCCGATCAACCCGCAGCAGGCGCAGCAGCTCAGTCGCATCAAGGCCAGCGCGCAGCACCTGCTCGGGCTCATCGACGAGATCTTGACGTTCTCGCGGATCGAAGCGGGCCGCGAGACCATCCGCCTCGAGATCGCCGACGTGAACCGGCTGATCGAAGACTCGGCGAGTCTCGTTGCGCCGCTCGCCGTCGAGAAGAAGCTCGGTTTCGTCGTGCACCTGCTCGATCCGCCGAGGTACATGCGCACCGATCCGGTGAAGGTGCGGCAGATGATCGTGAACCTGCTCACCAACGCGGTGAAGTTCACCGAGGCCGGCACCGTCAGCGTCAAGGTGGCGACGTCGGGTGAGAACGTCGAGATCACCGTGCACGACACCGGCATCGGTATCTCCGCCGAGCACATCGACAAGGTCTTCGATCCGTTTTGGCAGGTCGAGCAGAAGGCGACGCGCAGGGCCGGTGGAACCGGGCTCGGCCTTACGGTGACGCGCCGGCTCGCGCGGCTGCTCGGCGGCGACGTCCTCGTGCAGAGCAGTGTCGGCGAGGGAACCACGTTCACCATCGCCATTCCCGGACTCGCGACCGCGACTCCGACGAGGAATACTCTCACACCGGTGGCAGAATGATCCGCCAGACCCTATTCCGCGTCGCGCTCGGCGCGCTGCTGGTCGCGCCGGCATCTTCGAGCGCGCAGACGATCGCCGACCGGTATCGCTCCACCGCCGACAGGATCATCGCGGCCGCGCTGAGCGACAGCGCGGCGTACGAGCGCGTCGCGCTGCTCACCGACAAGTTCGGCCACCGGCTTAGCGGGTCAGCCAGTCTCGAGCGCGCGCTCGACTGGATCATCGCCGAAATGCAGGGCGACGGTCTGGCGAACGTGCGGGGCGAGCCGGTGCTTGTGCCACACTGGGTGCGCGGCAATGAGTCGGCCGAGCTGGTGCAGCCGCGGCGGCTCAAACTCCACATGCTCGGCCTCGGCGGCAGCATTGCGACGCCGCCCGCGGGAATCACCGCTCCCGTGCTGGTCGTAACGAGCTTCGACGATCTCGCCGCCAGGGGCGAAGAGGCGCGCGGCAAGATCGTGCTGTTCGACGTGCCCTTCACCAGCTATGGGGCCACGGTGCAGTACCGGAGCCGCGGACCCGTGGAGGCGGCGAAGCTGGGCGCCGTGGCGGTGTTGATCCGGTCGGTCGCCAGCAACTCGATGCAGAACCCGCACACGGGGGCGACCCGGTACGACACCGCCGTCACGAAAATTCCGGCCGCGGCGCTCAGCGTCGAGGACGCCGCCATGCTGCACCGGATGCACGCGCGCGGCGGGCACGTGGTGGTGACGCTGAAGATGGAAGCGTTGACGCATCCGGACGCGATGTCGCGCAACGTCGTCGCCGAACTGGTCGGCAGGGAGAAGCCGGAAGAGATCGTCGTGCTCGGCGGGCACATCGATTCGTGGGACGTCGGTCAGGGCGCGATGGACGACGCCGGAGGAAGCGTCGCCGCGTGGGAGGTTCTGCGCGTGCTCAAACGGCTCGGGTTACAGCCGCGGCGGACGATCCGGGTAGTGCTGTGGACCAACGAGGAGAACGGGCTGCGCGGGGCCACCGCGTACCGCGACGCGCACGCCGCCGAGATATCGCGGCACGTTATGGCGATGGAGTCCGACGGCGGCGTGTTCGCGCCGGAAGGGTTCAGCGTCGCCGGATCCGCCGATGCGGTCGCGATGGTAGGCGGTCTCGCGACGCTGCTCGAGTCGATCGGCGCGACGAGGATCACGCCTGGAGGCGCCGGTGCGGACGTGGGGCCGCTCACGGAGGCGGGCGTCCCGGGGCTCGGGCTCGATGTGGACGGAACGCGCTATTTCTGGTACCACCACTCCGAAGCCGACACGATGGACAAGCTCGACCCGCGCGAAATCGCGCAGTGTGTCGCGGCGATGGCGGTGATGGCGTACGTGATAGCGGAAATGCCGGAGACTCTTCCGCGGCGCTAGTCACTAGTCACCCGTGTGCCCCACCGCCGAGGCGCTCGACCCCGACTGGCGCCGGTATCCCGATACGGTGCTCCACTTCCGGAGCGACCCGCCGGTGCGGATCGATCTGCGCGAGCCGTTGGACTGGCGGTCCATAGCCGAGCTGGAATCGATTGGGTTGTCCGGGCCGTTCGCGGTCCTCACCGCACATGATCCGCGCGGGCAGGACGAGGACGCCGACGTCAACGCGCGCCGCGCGGAGCGGCTGGACGGGAGACTGGTCGCGCTCGGCGCCGATTTCATTCATGTGGATGGGTGTTCTCCAGACGGATCCCACTGCGAGGCCAGCGTGGCCGCGCTCATCGAGCGCGAGCAGGCGACGGCGCTGGCGCGCGAGTTCGAGCAGGTGGCGATCTTCTGGTTCGACGGCGAGAAGTTCTGGATAATGGGGGCGCTCGCCGCGGGCGACCCCGTCATGCTGCCGCGGCCCATGTAAAAAAGAAAGCCCGCGACCGGAGCCGCGGGCTTTCGTCATCCTTCAGCGAATTCAGAGCAGTGGCTTGTACCTGAAGGCCACTATCCCGGTCGCCTTGCCGGTGACCGTGAATTCACCTGAGCCCTTCGCCTCCACCGGACCAACCTGCGTCTGCTCGGTAGCGAGGACGTTCCCCGCCCGGTCCAGCATCTCGACGATCAGATTGTACGTCTGCGGAGTGGTGCCGAGGTTCTCGATCGTCCCGCGCACCCTGGCTTCGGCCTCCATCGGCGTAAACTCCGTGAATGACACGCGCACGGGCATCGCGCTCGCCAGCCTGTCGTACTTCGTCGACGAGTCGGTGTAGGCGCGGCGCAGGGCGGCGCTCGACGCTCGCTCGGCCATGCCGGCGAAGGCGTACGCGTGGAAAACCCAGTTCTCGGGGTTGTTCGGATCGAGGGCGGTCAGCCGCGTGGTTATCGGCAGGAGCCCGGTGTAATCATTCAGCTTGATCAGCGTGAGGGAGAAATTCCGGAGTGCGTCGCGCTGGTAGGGATTCACTACGAGCACCGCGTTGTAGAACGCGCCCGCTTCCACCGGCGTTCCGAAGCGCGTCGCTAGAATGCCCGCGGTGAGCAGGGAGCGCTCGCCATAGGCCTCGGGATTGGACGACACTCCGCCGTACACGGCGCGAATGGACACCGTGTCGTTCACAGTCTCGAACGCCTCACCGATCTTCTGCAGCGCGTCGGCTCGCTGCAGATCCGACTCGGCCAGCGCGGCGTACTGATTGAAGTGCTCCGCCGCTTCGCGTGCCCGGGCCGGGCGCTCGGCGGGAAGAGCGTCGGCGATCGACGCGGAGACCAGCTCCGCCAGCTCGTAGCGGGAGCTGCGCACGACATCCAAGTACTGCGTGTCGCTCTGGGCTATCTCCAGTGCCTTCGCCAGGTGACCGCGTGCCTCGGTGTAGAGCCTGGCCTTGTCGGCGGCCGACGCGTCCGTGAGACGCTGCCTCGAGATACCGCCAAGCACTACGTACGCGTACGGCGCATTGCGGTCCAGAATCAACGCGCGCCGCGCGAGCGTCTCGGCGGTGTCCAGCCTTCCCTCGCTCAGCGCGGCGAGAGCCTTGTTCATGGTTCCGACCCAGGGTGGGCCCTGCCGCCAGGCGGAAACCTGCGTGGCGCATTGCGGCGCCAGTCGCTCGACCCCCGAGAAGATCGAGTCGGCCAACACGTACAGATCGGCCTGCTGCTCACGATCCGTCGCGAATCCGAAATCGGCCCGCGTTCCGTTGACCGGCGCCGAGGATTCCGTGAGCAGGAGGGCGAGGGCCTGACCGAGCGTGAAGGCCTGGCCGGCCGGATTGCGGCTGCGATCGGACGCGTTGGGATCGGTCAGCAGCCGAACGGCGGTCCGCGCGTCAGTGGCGGGGTCTCCGTTGTTGTTCAGCGTCGCGATTCCCTTCTGCACGGCGAAGAAAGCGCGCCCAACGAACTGCGGCGCGTTCTGGTCGATGACGCACGCGTCGTCCTGCGCCCGCGCGGGTGTCGCGACGACGGCGGAAACGCACGCCAGACCAGCCAAGAACTTCACACAGGAATTCATCCACCTACTCCGGGAGGGAGATAATAGTTACCGTCCGGACGGTCGGCGCGAGCGTTCCGCCGGGCGGGGTCAACCCTCGTAATATACCATTTACCTGTCACTGTTCCCCGCGTCGGATCATGAGAAAGCCACGTTCGTACACACCCGGCCTGCACCGGTCCGCCGTGCGACACTTGCGACGCTCGGACCCCGTGCTGGCGAAGGTCGTCGCCCGCCATGGACCGCACCGATTCGAGCTGCGGACCGGGGGTTCGCATTTCGACTCGATCGCGCGCGCCATCGTCTCCCAGCAGCTTTCAGTCAAAGCGGCTTCGACCATCCACGGCAGGTTCAGGGCGCTGTATGACGGTGCCGGCGGAACTCCCGACGTCGTTGCCCGCATTGCCGAGAAGCAGCTCCGAGAGGCGGGCTTGTCGTGGCAGAAAATCAGCTACATCCAGGACCTCGCACGGCGGGTGACGTCCGGCGAGCTGGAGCTGGACCGGATCAGTGAGCTGTCCGACGACGATCTAGTCGCGCGACTGACCGCGGTGAAGGGCATAGGCACCTGGACCGCGCAGATGTTCCTGATGTTCCGCCTCGGCCGGCCTGACGTGCTGCCCGTGCTCGACCTCGGCATCCAGAAGGCCATCCAGCTAGCGTACGGGCTGCGCAAGCGGCCGAGCGCCCGGCAGATGGAGAAGATCGGGCGCGCGTGGGCGCCGTATAGAACGATCGCGTGCTGGTACCTCTGGCGCAGCCTCGATCAGCCGGCCGTCGTGCCCCGCGATGATTGATTGCGGCCTCAGGACTAACTACAATCGACGATCGACGACTAAGGGAGGACTGAGGAGATAGGCATTCCGCGATCCTCCGTCCTCGATTAATCGCCGATCCGCAATGGCCGTTAGTCCTGAGGCCGCAATCGCCAATAGATTGAAGCCATGCCTCTGGTTCCTTTGGATTCCTTGAGCGATGACTCACGCGTGTGGGTGTTCACCGCCGATCCCGCGCTGGACGAGGATCGCTCGGCGCGTCTGCTCGCATTGGTGGACGACTTCCTGAGCCAGTGGGTGGCGCACGGCGAGCCCTTGACGTGCGGCCGGTACTGGCGCGACGGACGGTTTCTCGTCGTCGGCGTGGACCAGAACGCGACCGCGTACGCGTCTGGCTGCTCGATCGACGGCCTGTACCGGAAGCTCGCCGAGTTCGAGAAGCAGACCGGCGCGTCGCTCCTGTCGCGCGATCGCGTGTTCTATCGCGATGCCGGCGGTGAGGTGCGCGCCGTCTCGCGCGAGGAATTCGGGGAGCTCGCCACGAGCGGCGCGATCCGACCGGACACGATCGTGTACGACACGAGCATCAGCTCGCTGAGCGAGTGGCGGCAGCGGTTCGAGCTTCCCGCGTCCGCGTCCTGGCACCGGGCGCTGCTGACGGTCTGAGGACGCGGTTAGGGCGCCGCGCTCTTCCCGAGATCCTGCTGGCGATCGAACTCCTGCTGCGCTTTTTCCGCCGCGAGAAAACCGATCTTGCTGTGCGTTCCGTCGCAGAACGGCTTGGTGGCCGACGCGCCGCAACGGCACAGCGAGACTCGCTTCCCCGGCGTGGTCGGAATCGGCTGGCCGAGGTGATCCACGAGGTTGACCTCGCCCTCGATCACGTACGCGCCGGTCTGCTTGATGGTGATGGTCACTTCGGGCATCTGATCCTCTGCATGGTGTTCATACCCTCAGCGTGTCGCGCCGCCAGTTCTGGATCGCGCGCTTGATGTCGTCCTTCTTCGCGAACTCTCCGGCGAGGCACCGCCTCGCCAGGGCTGGGGCTTCGGCGTCCGATGCGAACCGGAGAGCGATCAGCTGTCCCAACCGGAGATCGGGGATGCGCGCGCGGAGATCCTCGGGAAGGATGCGTGCCAGCCGCGATTGCTCCTCGAAACTGATAATCCGGTTTTGGAGAACGAGCGCCATGTGCCGCGCGGAGAAGGCAAGGCCGTAAAGCGCCAGCGCGACGAGCGCCGCCCAGGCGGAAGTGAAAGACGGCTCCCGCACCAGCGCGACGAGCCGGATGACGATGTTCGCGATGAGTACGGGAGAGACGAATAGATGAAACAGCGGGTTCACCCGCTTGTGATTGGCGTACGTCTGCGGTTCGGCTGCCATGTGTCGCCCTCGGCTGAGTGGTGGGTCAATATCGCCATGCTGTGTTGCAACTGCGAACTGAGAACTCAGGACCCTTGCGGCCTCAGGACCAACTACAATCGACGATCGACGATTAAGTGAGGACCGAGGACTGAGGAGAGAAGCATTCCGCCGGTTGTTCCTCGCCTTCCCCGCCGTGTCTTTCCCATCCTCGGTCCTCAATAAATCGCCGATCCGCGATGGCCCTTTGTCCTGAGGCCGCAAGGGTCCTGAGTTCTCGGTCCGCAATCGCGGGTGAACGTCATCGGAATCGACTCACGATCCCCGGCTTGGCCGAAGGAATGTAGCCCTTCATTAACTTATTGTTGTCGTAGTCAGTCAACTAATCAGAACGGAGCTGGCGATGCCGACGAGAAAAGCGAGCGCTGTGTGGGAGGGTGATCTAAAGAGCGGCAAGGGCAGCTTCAGCGGCGAGGGCGGAGCGATCGGCGGCTCGTATTCGTTCTCCAGGTTCGCCGACCAAAGCGAGGGGACGAATCCGGAAGAGCTGCTGGCGGCGGCCGAGGCCGCGTGCTTCAGCATGGCGCTGAGCGGCGGGCTGGGAAAGAACGGCACACCGCCGACGCGCGTGGAGACCGACGCGCACTGTACAGTCGAGAAAGTCGGGGAGGGCTTCAAGATCACCACGATGAAGCTCGTGACCCGCGCGACGGTCCCCGGGCTGGACGACGCGACGTTTCAGCGGATCGCGAGCGCGACGAAGGACGGCTGTCCGGTGTCCAGCGCGCTCAAGGGCAACGTCGACATCCAGCTCGACGCCAGGTTGACGACCTAGCAGGCCACCCCTTTTACCCCGGCGCCCGCGGATGCTGTCGTCCGCGGGTCAAGCGGTCGCGTTCTGCGGGGTCGTGCCGGTTCCGATCTCCCAGGTGTCGATCGCGTCGCACGCGTCGCAGTTACCGCACCGCCAGTCGGGCGCGACTTCCTCGCCGAAGTGCTCGAGGATGAACCGCGTGCGGCACTCCGCCGTCTGGCAGAACTCGATCATCGTGCGGAGCTTCAACTGGTCGCGCTCGCGGCGCTCTTCGTAGTCCAGGAGATCGGCGCTGAGGTTGACCGATGTCAAACGATCGGCCATCCGCTCCCACTTGCCGTCCCGGTGCTCCCGCACGACGCCGTGCCGCTTGAGCAGGGAGAATACGATTCGCATCTTGCGCAGCGGAACCCCGGTCTGCTCGGATATGTCCGCGCCTGCCACGGGCTGGCCCAGCGGGTACTGCTCAAGCGCGATCGCAACGCGCGCGGCTTCCTGGACTTCCGGATACTTTCCGCCGAGGAAGTATGCCTGGATCCGCTTGTCCTCGACGCGATAGAGGACGGTGCATACCGCGGGCTCGCCGTCGCGGCCCGCCCTCCCCGCCTCCTGGTAGTATGCCTCGATGGATCCGGGAAAGTGGTAGTGCAGCACGAAGCGCAGATCGTGCTTGTCGATGCCGAGCCCGAAGGCATTCGTGGCGATTATTGCCTTGAGCTTGTTCGCCATGAACAGCTCCTGCGCCTCCTTCCGGTCCGCCGCCGGCATCTTCCCGTGATAGATCGCGATTCTGTGCCGCTCGCGAAACTTCTCGTGCAAGCGCTCGGCTTCCTTCACGGTGGCGACGTAGATGACACCGACGCCGTCGCCTTCCGCCAGCGTTCGCTCCACGACCGCGTCCTTGATGCCATCGTTGACCGTCCGCCTGACTTCGAAGCGGAGATTGGGCCGCGCGAAGCCGGTGATCGTGACGTGCGGGTCCTTCATCCCGAGCTGGTGGATGATGTCCTTCTGCGCTTCGGCGGTGGCGGTCGCGGTCAGCGCGAGCACGGGCGGCCGGCCGAGCCGCCGGGCGATGTTGCCAAGCGCGAGGTAGTCGGGCCTGAAGTCGTGTCCCCACTGGCTGACACAATGCGCTTCGTCCACCACGAACAGGCTTATCTCGCGGCCGAGCAGGTGCTCGAAGAACTCGCGGTCCTTGAACCGCTCGGGGGTCAGATAGAGGATGTCGCCCTCGCCCTCGCTGATCTGCCGGTGCGTCTCGCGCGATTCCGACGTGGAGAGATGCGAGTGCATGGCCACTGAATCCACGCCCTGCGCCAGCAGCTTGTCGTGCTGGTCCTTCATCAGGGCGATGAGCGGGGTGACGACGACGGTGAGGCCGTGCAGCATCACGGCGCCGAGCTGGTAGACCAGCGACTTGCCGCTGCCCGTGGGCATCACGACGAGCACATCGCGGCCTTCGGTGAGCGCTTTTATGGGCTCCCACTGGCCGCGCCGGAAGTCCTGGTGGCCGAACCGGTCGCGGAGAGCCGCGACTGCCCCGGATTTTGTAATAGTTTTGGGCATCGGGGGGACTAGGGCAGGAAGTATTCCGCGGAAGCAGAGCTATTGGCTATTGGCTTTTGGCTATTAGCTGGAGGGGAGCGCGGAGCCGTCCCTGGTGTACGAAATCAGCTAGGACGCAGGACGCAGGACGCAGGACGCAGGACGCAGCGCAGTTCAAACGGAGCCACCAATGCTCATACGACGTCGACCTGAAATTCCCGCCAGCGAAATCACCGCCGAGCGGATGTACCAAAACCGCAGGTCGTTCATCGCCACCAGCGGGCTGCTCGGCGTGGCGGCCGCGACCGGCGCGCTCCCGGGTTGCCTCAACGCTTCGCCCTCCGACGAGCAGGGCGAAGACAAGCTGACGCCGTTCAAGGACGTCACCACCTATAACAACTATTACGAATTCGGAACGGGGAAGGACGATCCAGCCGAGAATGCGGGCGCGTTCCGCACGCGGCCGTGGAGCGTGGCGGTCGAAGGCCTCGTGAAGAAACCGGCCGTCTACAACCTCGAGGACATACTCCGCCCGGTGACGCAGGAGGAGCGCGTCTATCGGCTGCGGTGCGTGGAAGGCTGGTCCATGGTGATTCCGTGGCTCGGGTTTCCGCTGGCCGCGCTGATCAACCGCGTCGAGCCGACGTCGCAGGCGAAGTTCGTGGAGTTCACCACGCTGCTCGATCCGCGGCAGATGCCGGGTCAGCGCCGCCCTGTGCTCGACTGGCCTTACACCGAAGGCCTGCGGCTCGACGAAGCGCTGCACCCGCTGACGATTCTCGCCACCGGGCTGTACGGGCGACCGCTGCCGAACCAGAACGGCGCGCCACTCCGGCTCGTGGTGCCATGGAAGTACGGCTTCAAGAGCATCAAGGGAATCGTGAAGCTCCGGTTCACCGACCGGCAGCCCGCGACCGCGTGGAACAAGGCCGCGCCCTCGGAATACGGCTTCTACTCCAACGTGAACCCCGAGGTAGATCACCCGCGCTGGAGCCAGGCGAAGGAGCGCCGCATCGGCGAGTTTCTCCGCCGCCGCACGCTGATGTTCAACGGCTACGGCGATCAGGTCGCGCGGATGTACGCGGGCATGGACCTGCGCAGATACTACTGAGAGGCCCCTGCTCTCGCGTCGAACCCGCGTAATCAAGCCGCTCGTCTTCGGCGCGGCGCTCGTTCCGCTCGGGCTGCTCGTGTGGGATGGATTCAACGGCGGGCTCGGTGCCAATCCCATCGAGGAGATCGAGCTGCGGACCGGGCGTTGGGCGCTGCGCTTCATCGCGATCACGCTGGCGGTGACTCCGCTCCGCCGCGCCACCGGCTGGAACGAGGCGATCAAGTACCGCCGCATGCTTGGCCTGTTCGCGTTCTTCTACGCCACATTGCACCTGTCGGCGTTTATCGGCCTCGACATGTTCTTCGACGTGAGCGACATAGTCGAGGACATCATCAAGCATCCGTACATCACGATTGGCATGGCGACCTGGCTGCTGCTGCTTCCGCTGGCGATCACGTCCACCAAGGGATGGATCCGGCGGCTCGGCGGCAAGCGGTGGAACCGGCTGCACCAGCTCATCTACGTCGCCGCGATCACCGGCACCATTCATTACCTGTGGGCGGTGAAAAAGGACACGTTCCTGCCGCTCGTCTATCTCGCGATCATAGGAGCGCTGCTGGCGTGGCGGCTCTGGGACTGGCTCGCCAAGCGAAAGGCGCGCGTGTAAGCTGAGGTCGTGCCCGACCTTCTCGAGCCGCTCGAAGCATTCGCGATCACCGCGCCGGGTCTGTCGCGCATCGCCGCGCGCGAACTCGCGGCCATCGGAGTGGAAGCACACGCGGTCGAGCCCGCGGGTGTCACGTTCAAAGGTGGCCTGCGCGAGGTGTACGCCGCAAACCTGCGCGCACGGACGGTCAGCCGCGTGATCGTGCGGTTGGCGCGGTTTCAGGCGCGCACTTTCGCGGAGCTCGAGCGGCACTCGGCGAAGGTCCCCTGGTCGCGGTTCATCGCTTCGGGTCGAGCGTTCGAGCTGCGCGTGACTTCGCGGAAGTCGCGGCTGTATCACTCCGACGCCGTCGCCGAGCGTATCGGTCGTGTCGTGGGGCATTCAACCGGCGCCGAGCACGCGGCAGGGGAGCTGTCGGAGGAGCACGAAGGTGAGCGGGCGCAGCTCATCATCGTCCGCCTGGAGCGGGACGAGTGCACGATCAACATGGACAGCTCGGGAGCGCTGCTGCACATGCGGGGATACCGGCGCGCCACCGCCAAGGCGCCGATGCGGGAGACGATCGCCGCGGCGATGCTGCTCGCGTGCGAGTGGCGAGCGGACGAGCCGCTGTTCGATCCGTTCTGCGGCTCGGGCACCATTCCTATAGAAGGGGCGATGCTCGCCCGGCGGATCCCGCCGGGACTGGACAGGGTGTTCGCGTTCCAGCAGTGGCCGTGGATCGAGGCGGGATTGTGGTCCCGGATGCGCCGCGATGCCGAAGCGGAGATCCTCGACGGCCTGCCAGCGCCCATCATCGGCGCGGACCGCGACGAGGGCGCCATTCGTGCCGCGACCGAGAACGCCGCTCGCGCGGGAGTCGAAGGCCAGATCGAATTCGTCGTGAGCCCGGTGTCGGAGGCGAGCGTCGAGGCGGACCCGGGCTGGGTGATCACGAATCCTCCGTACGGCGTGCGGGTCGGCACGTCGCGAGAGCTGCGCAATCTGTACGCGCGTCTGGGCGCGGTGATGCGCGAGCGGTTCGGCGGCTGGCGGCTGGCGCTTCTGTCCGCGGACCACGCCCTCGAAGCGCAGCTCCGCATGGAGCTGGAGGTGCTGTTCAGAACGACAAACGGCGGAATCCCCGTGCGGTGCATGACATCGAAGCGGATCGCTCCTCGATAAACGCTACAAACGTATCGCACAAAAGGTAACCCCCGGCTGGGGCAGGGTTTACGCCCTCGTCCTCGCGGAGAGACGCATCCGTGCCGGCGGAGCATTCGTGGCGGTATCACTCTTGAAGTAGAAGGGGTCGGAGTGTGCCGGAGAATGCTTTCGGCCCGATGAGGACCGGCGCCCGACCGCGCCGCACACCAGACAATCGAGGGATTCCGTGGAAATCGGAGACGAGATCGAGATCGAGGGCGTCGCTGACGCTCCGACCGGAGCTGCGCGTACCCGCAGGCGGCGCAAGGGCAAGCCGGGCAAGCAGGCCGGCAATGGCAAGCAGGCCGGCAACGGAAACGGCGCGCGCCAGCTCGAGATGCGGCGCCTGTTGGCCGGGCTGAAAGACATGTGCGGCGGCGATTTCAGCGTGCGGCTACCAGACAGTGGCGATCCGATGATGAACGACATCATCAGCGAGTTCAACGCCATCGCTGAGCGGAGCCAGTCGGTGACCACCGAGCTGCGCCGCGTCGCGACGACAGTCGGCAGTGAAGGTCGCATGCACGACCGCGCGCTCGTTCCGGATGTCGAGGGCGGCTGGCGGTCCATGATCGGCTCCGTGAATTCCCTCATCACCGATCTCGTCCAGCCGACCACCGAAGTCGCGCGCGTGCTCACCGCGGTTGCCGAGGGCGATCTCAGTCAGAAGATGGTTCTGGAGATGGAGGGGAAGTCGGTCCAGGGGGAGTTCCTGCGGATTGGCACCACTGTCAACACGATGGTGGATCAGCTCAGCGCCTTCGCGTCCGAAGTCACGCGCGTCGCGCGCGAGGTCGGCACTGAGGGGCAGCTCGGTGGCCAGGCGAACGTTCCGGGCGTAGCCGGCACGTGGAAGGACTTGACGGATAACGTCAACACTCTCGCCGGCAACCTGACGAGCCAGGTCCGGAACATTGCGGACGTTACTACGGCTGTCGCGAAGGGCGATCTGTCGCGCAAGATCACGGTAGACGTGAAGGGCGAAGTGCTCGAGCTGAAGGACACGATCAACACGATGGTGGATCAGCTCAACTCATTCGCGTCGGAAGTCACCCGTGTCGCGCGTGAGGTGGGAACCGAGGGAGTGCTCGGCGGGCAGGCGAACGTGCCGGACGTCGCCGGCACGTGGAAGGATCTGACCGACAACGTGAACACGCTGGCCGGGAACCTCACAAGCCAGGTGCGCAACATCGCCGACGTCACGACGGCGGTCGCGAAGGGAGACCTGTCGCGCAAGATCACGGTCGAGGCGAAGGGTGAGACGCTCGAGCTCAAGAACACGATCAACACGATGGTGGACCAACTCTCGGCGTTTGCGGACGAAGTCACGCGCGTCGCGAAGGAAGTAGGCACCGAGGGCAACCTGGGTGGCCAGGCCGAAGTGCCGGGCGTCGCGGGAACGTGGAAGGACCTCACGGACAACGTGAACGCCATGGCGAACAATCTCACCGGCCAGATTCGGAATATCGCGGACGTCACGACGGCGGTCGCGAAGGGCGACCTCTCGAAGAAGATCACGGTGGACGTGCAGGGCGAGATCCTCGAGCTGAAGGACACCATCAACGACATGGTGGACTCGCTCCGGATCTTCGCGGGCGAAGTGACGCGCGTCGCGCGCGAGGTAGGCACGGAAGGCCGTCTCGGCGGGCAGGCGGAAGTGCCGGACGTCGCCGGGACGTGGAAGGATCTGACGGACAACGTGAACTTCATGGCGTCGAACCTTACGGGCCAGGTGCGGAACATCGCGGACGTGACGACGGCCGTGGCACGCGGCGATCTGTCGCGCAAGATCACGGCGGAGGCGAAGGGCGAGATCCTGGAGCTGAAGAACACGATCAACACGATGGTGGA
>CAYGJL010000004.1:82784-97419 GCA_964350145.1 uncultured Gemmatimonadaceae bacterium | reverse complement strand
AAGGGTCCTCCGTCCGCAATCGCAACCACGTAGGTAATTCCCCGACGTTTTGGCCCCGCCCGCCCGACATACGCCGGTCCCGCGCGGGCTAGCTTTGCCCGCATGTCCAGTCACACCGTACCGCAGACGCCTCCGATAGTAGATCGGGCGCCGGCCCGCGTGTGGGGTCCGCCTGGAGCGTTCCGCGGACACTTTCTTCCGGCCGCGACCGTGCTGTTTCTGGCCGTCGGATTCGCGGCCTGGCTCTGGGTACCGGCTCGCGTGCTGGCCGACGACGTGTGGACCGTCGGTCTCGTGGTCACCGGCGCGCCGGTGGTGTGGCGCACGCTGCGGAGCGCTCTGCGCAGGGAGTTCTCCACCGACATCACCGCGACGCTCGCGATCGTCGCGGCGGCCGCGATCGACCAACCGCTTCCGGGCCTGATCGTCGTGCTGATGCAGACAGGCGGAGAAGCGCTGGAGCGGATCGCGCGTGGGCGCGCGTCGGACGCGCTCCGCACGCTCGAGGAAGACGCGCCAAGGATCGCGCACCTGCTGCATGCCGACAGCATCACCGACGTGGCCGTCGGCGACGTTCGCGTCGGAGACATGCTGGTGATCCGCCCGGGGGAGCTCGTCCCGGTGGATGTAGTCGTCGCGAGCGGGCAGTCGCACGTGGACACGTCGCGGCTCACGGGCGAGCCGGTGCCGGTGAGCGCCGCAGCGGGCACCGCGCTTCCAAGCGGCAGCGTGAACCACGAAGGCGCGTTCACCGCGCGGGTGGTCGCGCCGGTGGGCGAGAGCCAATACGGCCGGATCGTGGAGCTGGTGCGGCACGCGCAGGCGACCAAGGCGCCGCTGCAACGGCTCGCGGACAGGTACGCCGTCTGGTTCACGCCGCTCACGCTCGCGGTCTGCTTCGTCGCGTACGCGCTCACGCGCGATCCCGTCACGGTGCTCGCGATACTGGTCGTGGCCACTCCGTGCCCGCTCATTCTCGCCACGCCCGTCGCGATCATCGGCGGAATCAACACCGCCGCGAAGCGGCAGATCGTGGTGCGCGACGGCGGCGCGCTGGAGCGGCTGGCACGCGTGGACGTGGCTGTGTTCGACAAGACGGGCACACTGACGCCCGGCGTTCCCGAGGTATCGGCGGTGGTCACGGCCTCCGGCTGGGACGAGCGCGACGTGCTGCGGCTCGCGAGCGGTCTCGAGCAGCAGTCGGGGCATCTGCTCGCGCGGTCCACGGTGAATGCGGCGCTCGAGCGCGGGCTGCAGCTCCCGTCGGCATTGCAGGTGACCGAGAGCGCCGGGCGCGGAGTGACCGGCACGGTGGATGGGCGGGTAGTGGCCATCGGCTCACGGTCATACGTCCTCGAGCTTCATCCCGGCGCGCTCGTCAGCTTCACCGAGCTCGACGACCAGAGCTCCGCGCTGAGAGCGTACGTCGCGGTCGACGGCGTTGGTGTCGGCCGCATCGAGTACGACGACCGCGCGCGCCCCGGCGTTCGGCGGATTCTCGACCAGCTGGCCGAGCACGGAATCCGGCGGACGCTGCTCCTGTCCGGAGACGACGAGCGCCACACGCGCCGCATCGCCGACTCCGCCGGCATCGCCAACGCGTTGGGGGAGCTCAAGCCGGAAGACAAGGTGCGCGCGATCGAACGGATGATCGCCGACGGCGACGCCGTGCTGATGGTCGGCGACGGAACCAACGATGCGCCGGCCCTTTCCACCGCGACAGTGGGAATAGCCATGGCCGCGCACGGCGGCGGCATTTCGGCCGAAGCGGCCGACATGGTGATACTCGTGGACGATCTCGGCCGCGTGAGCGAAGCCGTGGACATCAGCCACCGCACGATCCGCATAGCCAAGCAGAGCATCTGGACGGGCCTCGGGCTGAGCGGAGTCGCCATGGGCTTCGCGGCCTTCGGCTACATCCCGCCAGTGCTCGGCGCGTTGCTGCAGGAAGTCATTGACGTGGCCGTGATCGCGAACGCTCTTCGCGCGAGCCGCTGATGCCGTCCCCGGTCCCCAGCTTCCGGGAGCTGTCCGCGAAGGACGCCACGGCCGTGCTGCGACACCCGAAACGCTGCGCGCTTCCGACCCGGTCGCCTTCCGGGACATCCTGTTCCGCATTCACGTGAACGAGCTGAGCGGCAGAGCAGCGCAGGTGAAGTGACGCCGATGGCCACGGCGCTCCGGCCGACCGGGACCACCACCGCTGCGGAGACGCCTCGCGCGCCGTGGCATTCCCTGTCCGTGGCCGCGGTGGAGCGCGAGCTCCGCGTCACCGACAAGGGCCTGAATTGGGCGGAGGCGCGTAACCGCCTCGCGAGATTCGGCCCAAACGACATCGGCGCCGAGCGCGAGATACCGTGGTGGTCACCGCTGCTCCGGCAGTTCCGGGACCCGCTCATTTACATCCTGCTGGTGGCCGCGGTGGTCACCCTCGCGGTCGGCGAACTGACCGACACGGCGGTGATCACGGCCGTGGTGATCATCAACGCGATGATCGGGTTCACTCAGGAGGTCCGCGCGCGCACGGCCATGCGCGCGCTGGCGCGGATGAGCGCGTCGAAGGCCGAGATAGTGCGCGACGCGGAGCGCCGCACGATAGACAGCCGGGAGCTGGTGCCCGGAGACGTGGTGCTGCTCGCGTCGGGCGCGCGCATTCCCGCCGACCTCCGGCTCGCCTGGGTGCACGACCTCGAACTCGACGAATCCACCTTGACCGGCGAATCGGCCGCGGTCGGCAAGGGGACGATACCGATCGCCGACGAAGCGACCGTGGTCGGCGATCAGGCCAACATGGCCTTCGCCGGCACGACCGTCACGCGCGGGCGAGGCCGCGGCATCGTCGTGCGAACGGGAGTCGCCACCGAACTAGGCCGCATCGCGCAGTCCATGCGTGACACCGGCAAGACCGTTACTCCACTGCAGCGGAAAATCGAGCGGTTCGGGAAGCAGGTGGGCGTGCTCACGCTCGTCCTCGCGATCGTGGTGGCGGCGCTCGGCATCATGCGCGGATTGTCCGTGTCGGAGATATTCGTGGTGGCCGTGGCCATGGTGATCGGCTCCGTTCCCGAGGGGCTCCCCGTCGTGCTTACCGTCACGCTCGCAATCGGAGTCCGGAGGATGGCGAACAGGCGCGCGATCATCCGGTCCCTCCCGGCCGTAGAGACACTCGGCAGCACCACCGTCATCGGCGCCGACAAGACCGGCACGCTGACGAAGAACGAGATGACCGTGCGGGCTATATGGACGGCGAGCGGCGAGTACGAGGTGGAGGGGATCGGCTATTCGCCGCACGGACGGATTCTGTTCGCCGGCGGGACCGCGAACGAGCGCGACGCGCTACTGCAGCAGGCGCTGCTGGTCGCGACGCTCGCCAACGAGGCCGAGCCGCCGGTGCTGGACGGGATTGTGGAGCGCGTCGGCGACCCGACCGACCTGGCGCTGCACGTCGCGGCTGCGAAGGGCGGCCTGAACCCGATCGCGACGCGGACGCAGCATCCGCAAACGGATATCCTCCCGTTCGAGCCGGAGCGGCAGCTCATGGCGACGGTCAACCGCCACTCGGGAATGTCCACGCTCATGGTGAAGGGAGCGCCGGAGGCCGTGGTGGCCCGGTCCGCGCACATGCTCATAGGCTCGGCGGGGGTCACCGCGCGGGTGGATCTCGACGCGGACGCCGTCGCACAAAAGGCCGTCGCGCTGGCAGCACGCGGACTCAGGGTGCTGGCGGTCGCATCGCGCGATTTTGCCGGCGACATGGTGCGGGATCAATCCATTCGCGACCTCACGTTCATCGGGCTCATCGCGCTCGAGGATCCGCTGCGCGAGGAGTCCATCGCCGCGGTGGACGCCGCGCGCGCCGCGGGGATCCGCGTGCTGATGATCACCGGCGATCACGTCAACACCGCGGAATCGATCGGTAGGCGGCTGGGACTGGTGGACGACGAGGGAGTGGTCAGCGGCCGCGAGCTGGCGGACATGTCCGCGAGCCAGCTCGACGCTGCGCTGCGCACGCGCAACGTCTTCGCCCGGGTCACGCCCGAGCAGAAGCTGCGCATAGTGGAGAGCCTGAAGCGGTCCGGCGAGATCGTCGCCGTCACCGGCGACGGCGCCAACGACGCGCCGGCGCTGCGGGCGGCGCATCTCGGCATCGCGATGGGGTCGAGCGGCACCGACGTCGCGCGCGAGGCGTCGTCCATGATCCTCGCCGACGACAACTTCGCCTCCATAACGGCAGCGATGGAGGAAGGGCGGGTAGTCTTCGCGAACATACGCAAGGTCACATTCTTCCTGCTGTCCACGGCGGCCGGTGAGATCATCACGCTGCTGTTCGCGCTCGTCGCCGGCTGGCCGCTGCCGTTCGCGGCGGCGCAGATTCTCTGGATAAATCTCGTCACCAACGGCCTGCAGGACATCGCGCTCGCGTTCGAGCCCGGCGAGCCCGGATTGCTGCGCAGGCCGCCCCGGTCGCCGACGGAAGGCGTCCTCGACCGTCGTCTGCTCGGACGGCTGGGTCTGATCGGGGCCGTGCTGGCCGCGGGAACGCTCGCGGTATTCTGGTGGGTCCTCACTACCACGAACGACCTCGCCGCCGCCCGCTCGGTGGCGATGACGCAGATGGTGGTGTTCCAGTTTTTCCACGTGTTCAACTGCCGCTCGCTCGAGCGCTCGGTCTTCACTGTTCCGCCGCTGTCCAACAAACCGCTGTTCCTCAGCCTGGTCGCCGCCGCGTTCGCCCACGCCGCCGCGCTGTATCTCTCTCCCCTCCAGAAGATCTTCGATACCGTCCCTCCAACTGGCGAACAGTGGCTCGTCATTCTGGTCGTCGGTACCGTCGTGCTCGTCGGGGGCGAGCTCGACAAGGGCTGGAACCGCGTCCGCCGGCAACCGTTGCATTGAGCCGCTTCGGGAGCGCCCTTACATGCCGTGCAGACTTCCCCGACAGCCGTGCTCTCCCGAAGGAACCATCTTCCATGGCCCGGTCCCGATCCATGCTGAAAGTACGCGACATCATGACCAGCGATCCCATCACCGTGACGCCAGGAGCCGCGCTGCGCGACACCATGGAACTCTTCACGCGCGAGCACATTAGCGGGGCGCCCGTCTCCGGCGGCGGCAAGCTCGTGGGAGTGATCTCGGCGAGCGATCTGCTGGCGTTCGCCGCCGCGCCGCCGGAAGGCGGACGCGCGCAGGAGGGCGAGGCCGAATTCTACGACCTCTCTCAGGCGGACGACTCGGCCGACATCGAGCTCGCCGGTGACGCGCTCAGCGACGGCGCGTTCTTCACCGATCTGCTGGGCGACGCCAACACGGAAGTGGACACGCGCTTCGACGCGATGTCCGAGCCGGGAATGGACGCACTCGACGAATACACGGTGGCAGACGCGATGACCACGACCGTCAAGACGATTGGACCGGACGAGACCGCGACGGCGGCCGCGCGGCTGATGCAGCAGGCCGGTGTGCACCGGCTGCTGGTCATGGACCGCGGCAAGCTCGCCGGCATCATCTCCACGACCGACCTCAACCGGGCCGTGGCGGAGGGGCGTCTGCCGGACATCGCGCCCGTCGCGGACACGCGCGCGGACTTCGACTCAGGCTGGACGCACGAGCCCGTAGTGCCTTACGACGACACCGAGTGAGCCAAATGACTGAAGCGGCCGGACTGCCACAAATCATCCAGGGCGGGATGGGCGTAGCCATTTCCAACTGGCAGCTCGCTCGCGCCGTGTCTACCCGCGGCCAGCTCGGCGTGGTCTCTGGGACCGTCCTCGACACCGTCTTCGTCCGGCGGCTGCAGGATGGGGACGCCGGCGGGCACCTGCGCCGCGCGATGAAGCATTTCCCGATTCCGGGCGTGGCCGACGCGGCGCTGCACAAGTATTTCCGCTCCGCGGGAAGAGCGCGCGGCGAGCGGTACAAGCTGCTGCAGATGTACAAGCTGCCGGTGAGCATCGCGCGGCAGCAGCTCACGATGCTGGCGAACTTCGTGGAGGTGTACCTGGCCAAGGAGGGACACGCCGGCCAGGTCGGAATCAACCTCCTCACGAAGGTGCAGCTGCCGAACCTCGCATCGCTGTACGGCGCGATGCTCGCGAAAGTGGATTACGTGCTCATGGGCGCGGGGATCCCGCGCGAGATACCGGGCATGCTCGACGCGCTCGCCGAACACCGGCCGGCCACGATGAAGCTGGAGGTGGAAGGTCTGCCCGCCGGCGAAGCGCTGTCCATGACGCTCGATCCAGGCGAGCTCGGCGTAGACCGCGCGGTGCCGGTGAACCGTCCGGCGTTCCTGCCGATCATTTCCGCAAACTCGCTCGCCACGACGCTGGCTCGCAAGGCCAATGGTAGCGTGGAGGGATTCGTGGTCGAAGGCCCGACGGCGGGCGGACACAACGCGCCACCGCGCGGCGAGCCGCGGTTCAACGAGCGGGGCGAGCCGCTGTACGGCGAGCGCGACAAGGTGGACATGGCCAAGATGCGCGAGCTCGGCCTTCCCTTCTGGCTCGCCGGCGGCGCGGGCTCACCCGCGCACCTCGTGGACGCACTGAAAGTCGGCGCGGCGGGCGTGCAGGTGGGTACGCTGTTCGCCTTCTGCGAGGAGTCGGGGCTCGAACCCGGGCTCAAGCAGGAGATTCTCGAACATGCCGCCCGCGGCGAGGTGGAGGTCATGACCGATCCGCGCGCCTCGCCCACCGGCTACCCGTTCAAAGTCGCCCGTTGGAACGGCGAAACCGGGAAAGCCGAGCGCCAGCGGCTGTGCGACCTCGGCTATCTCCGGGTGGCGTACAAGCGCGACGACGGGCGGATCGGATTTCGCTGCGCGGCAGAGCCCGTGCAGGACTACGTCCGCAAGGGCGGAGCGATCGAGGACACCGTCGGCCGCCAGTGCCTGTGCAACGCGCTCACCGCCAACGTCGGGCAGCCGCAACTGCGCGTCTCGGGCGAGGAGGAACCGCCGCTCGTCACCAGCGGTGACGACCTCACGACGATCGCCGGCTTTCTCAAGGGTCGGAGCAGCTACTCGGCCGGTGACGTCATTGACTATCTGCTCAGCTGGATCTCCGCCCCTCGGCACCTGGCGCCGGTCGGGTGAACCCGGGCGAACACCTCCCCGCCTGTCTCCATTCTTTTTCGGAATCACGATGCAAATCGACAACAGTGTGAAAATCGATCCTGCCTGGACCGTACACGAGCTGGTCCATTTCCACCCTGAGACCGCGGCGATCCTGCGGTCGTACGGCATTGACACCTGCTGCGGCGGCTCCCGCACGCTCACTGAGGCCGCAAAAGTCGCCGGACTCGACGCCGCGACGCTGGTCCGCGCACTGGAGCAAGTGAGCCTCGGCAGCACAGCCTGATGGACTGGTTCGTGAAGGCCTTCGTCAAGGCGGCGCTCGTATGGCTCGGCCTCGGCGTGACGCTCGGAGTCATCATGGCCGTGCATCCGGAAATGGCGGTGTACCGCACGGCTCACCTGCACATGAACCTGCTGGGGTTCGTGAGCATGATGATCTACGGCGTGGCGTACCACGTGATGCCGCGCTTCACGGGCAACGCGATCCACAACGTGCAGATCGCGGTCGCGCAGCTCTGGCTGGCGAACGCCGGCCTGGCTCTGCTCGCCGTCGGGTTCGCCGTGCGGGCGCATGGCGAGCGCGCATCCATCTACCTCCTGGCGGTCGGCGGCGTGCTGGGGGCGATTGCAGCCTACTGCTTCATCTACAACATCTGGCGGACACTGGAAGGCGCGCCGCCGGTCCGCCGTACTCTTCCGACCGCCGGCTAGACGCTCCGGCCAACGCCCGGCAGCAGGCGCTCCGGGTTCAGCTCGAGCGCGGCCCGCTTGAGCGAATCCGACAGCGGCAGCGCCAGGAACTGATCCACGTTCCGCCGCATCCGCGTCACCCCGGGGCTCGGCCAATCGGTGCCCCACAGCAGCTTGTGCTCCAGCTCGGCGAGCTTGGGGAAATACTCGAGCAGCGCTTTCGGCGGAATGCCGGAAAGGTCGAACCACACGTTCCTGTGTCTGCGCAGCACAAAGAAGGCCTCACCCATGTAGAACGGCCGCCCGCCATGCGCCAGCACGATCTGCAGATCGGGAAAATCGAGCGCGACGTCGTCCAGCTCCAGCGGGTTGCCGAACTTGTTGCGGGCGCGCGGAAAGATGCTGGTGCCGGTATGGATCAGCACGGGCAGGCCCCGCTCTTCACACCGCCTGTAGATCTTGCCCAGCGCCTCGAGGCCGTCGGTGTACGCGTTGGCCGTCATTTGCTGGTGATTCGGATGCAGCTTGAGCATCCGCATGCCCAGATCGATGAGCGCGTCTACGTCGCCGGCGGGATCGCTGGTGTAGCGCGGATGCACTCCGCCGAATGGCATCAGCCGCGTCGGATCGGCCGCGGAATACCGCGCGGCGTGCTCGTTGATCCGCCAGTCGGTGCGCATTACGTCCGGCGAGGGATAGTTCACCAGCCCCACGCGGTCGATGCCGTCCTCGTCCATCATGCGGAGCAGCAGCCCGGGATCGTACATGGCCTCCATGAGCAGCTCGATGTCCTGCTGGCCGCGCTTCAGAACCTCGACGATGTCGTCGGGCATGTCGCGCCACGGATGCACGTGGACGTGGCAGTCGGTGACGCGAATCCCGGCGACGGACATCAGCTCTCCTCCTCCGCCCAGCAGTAGAACCCTTCCCCTGATTTCCGGCCGAGCTTCCCCTCGGACACCAACCGCCGCAGCACGTCGGGCGCGCGGTACGTGTCGCCCCCGAGCGTAGCGTGCAGGTGGTCCGCGATGGCGAGACGCACGTCCAGGCCGACGATGTCGCTCAACCGAAGCGGCCCCACGGGATGGTTGTAGCCGAGCTGCATCGCGGTATCAATGTCTTCGGCGGCGGCGACTCCCTGCTCTAGCATCCGCATCGCCTCGAGCCCGAGCACCACGCCTAGCCGGCTCGTCGCAAACCCCGGCGTGTCCTCGACGACGATGGGCGTTTTGCCGAGCGCCGCGGCGAAGCTCTTCGCGCGCGCGATCGTGGCCGCGGAGGTCTCCTTGCCACGCACCACCTCGACCAGCTTCATGGCGTGCACGGGATTGAAGAAGTGCAGCCCGACTACGCGCTCCGGCCTGCTCGCGTCCCGCGCGATCTCTGAGATGGACAGCGACGAGGTGTTACTCGCCAGCACGTTGGCCTCGCCCGCACCCGCTTCGATCTTCGCGAACACCGCGCGCTTCATAACCAGAATCTCGGGGACAGCTTCGATGACGATCGCAGCTTCGGCCACCGCGTCCTCCACGCTTGCATGGGCGGCGATCCGCTCGAGCACGTCGTCGTGCTCTTCCCGCGACAACTTCCCGCGCTCCAGCCCGCCGCGAACGGCCGCCCCGATCGCGTCCATCGCGCGGGAGAGAGAATCGGCGGACTCGTCCGTGATCGCGACGGTGTAGCCCGCGGCAGCCGCGGCGTACGCGATGCCCTGGCCCATCGTGCCCGCGCCGACGATCGCAATTGTCTTCCCGCTCATTCGACGCGCTCCACGATGGTCGCGATCCCCTGGCCCACGCCGATGCACATCGTCGCGAGGCCGTATCTCGCCTTCCGCCGCCGCAGCTCGTGCACGAGCGCGGTCATGATGCGGGCGCCACTCGCACCGAGCGGATGGCCGAGCGCGATCGCGCCGCCGTTGACGTTCACCTTCGCGGGATCGAGGTCGAGGTCTCGCATGCACGCGATCGCCTGCGCGGCGAACGCCTCGTTCAGCTCCACCACGTCGAGGTCGGACACCGAAAGGCCCGCGCGCTCCAGTGCCTTGCGGGTGGCCGGCACCGGTCCGAGCCCCATCACGTCCGGCGCGACGCCAGCCACCGCGCTAGCAAGGATGCGCGCAATCGGCCGCAGCTTCGCGCGTTCCGCCGCGCCGCGCTCCATCACCAGCACCGCGCTCGCGCCGTCGTTGATCCCGCTGGCGGAGCCCGCCGTCACAGTGCCGCCATCTTTCACGAATGCGGGACGCAGCGCTGCAAGCGCTTCCGCCGTGGTCTCGGGACGCGGATGCTCGTCACGCTCGACGATCGTCGCGCGACCCTGCGAATCCGTCGTGCTCACTGGCACGATCTCGTCTGTAAAAACATTGCCGCTCAGCGCCCGCGCGGTCCGCTGCTGGCTCTCGAGCGCGAACGCGTCCTGCTCCTCGCGCGTGATCCCATACCGCACGGCCACGCGCTCGGCCGTCTCGCCCATCGAGATCGTCCACTCCGCCGGCATAGCGGGATTGACGAACCGCCACCCGATCGTCGAGTCGGCGGTCTTCGGCACGCCGCGCGCAAACGGCTCGTCCGGTTTGAGCATCACCCACGGCGCGCGCGTCATGCTCTCGACGCCGCCCGCGATGAAGCACTCGCCCTCGTCCGCGCGGATCGCCTGCGCCGCGCTCACCACTGCCTGCAGCCCCGAGCCGCACAGGCGGTTCACCGTCTGGCCCGGCAACTCGACCGGCAGCCCCGCGAGCAGCAGAGCCATGCGCGCCACGTTGCGGCTGTCTTCGCCCGCCTGGTTGGTGCACCCCATTATCAAGTCGTCGATGCTCTTGGGATCGACTCCCGTGCGGGCGATCAGCCCCGCGATCGCAATCGCGGCGAGATCGTCCGGCCGAACGCGGGCGAGCGCGCCGCGGTGCCGTCCGATCGGCGTCCGCACCGCATCCACGATGACCGCCTCGCGCGCGGTCACTCAGGCACGACCGCGGTCGCTTCGATCTCCACTTTGGCACGCGCCTCGACGAGGCCGCTTACGATAGCGAGTGTCATGGGTGGGTAATGCGCGCCGATGACTTCCCGGTACGCGGCGCCGATCTCCGGCCGCGCGCCCAAATACGCTGCACGATCCGTCACGAACCACGTCATGCGTACGAGGTGTCGCGGCTCCGCGCCGGCATCCGCGAGCAACGTGACGATGTTCGCGAGCGCCTGTCTGACCTGCGCCGTGAGCTGATCGCTCTCGAACTTCGCGGTCGCGGGATTCCACCCGATCTGCCCAGCGAGTACGACCAGCCTGCCGGATACACTCACGCCGTCGCTGTACCCTGACGGGCGCGGCCAACCGGCGGGCCGCAGCACGCGTGGATTATCGTCGCTCATTGTGGCGTCTCCCTGAGGCGAAAGCGCTGGAGCTTACCAGTCGCGGTCCGCGGCAGCGCGTCCACGAACTCGACGGCGCGCGGATACTTGTACGGCGCGATCCGCGCCTTCACGAAATCCTGCAGCTCCTTCACCAGCTCGGGACTGCCGCCGAAGCCGGACCGGAGCACGATCACCGCCTTCACCAACTGACCGCGCGCCTCGTCCGGCACGCCGACGACCGCGCACTCCTGCACCGCCACGTGCTCCAGCAGGACGTTCTCGACTTCGGGGCCCGAGAGATTGTAGCCGGACGAGATGATCATGTCGTCGGTCCGCGCCTGGTACCAGAAATAACCGTCCTCGTCCATCCGGTACGAGTCGCCGGTGAAATTCCAGCCGTCGCGCACGTACTCCGCCTGCCGCTCGGGATTGTCCAGGTACCGGCACCCCGTCGGCCCGCGCACTACCAGCCGCCCGACAGTACCGACAGGCGCGTCGGTTCCGTCTTCGGCGACGATCTTCGCCGAGTAGCCGGGGACGACCTTGCCGGTCGCGCCCGGACGGATGTCGGTGCCGGACGCGCTGATGAAGATGTGCAGCATTTCCGTCGCGCCGATGCCGTCTATGATCTCGAGCCCGGTAGCATCGCGCCACATCTCGAACACGCTCACCGGCAGAGTTTCCCCCGCGGAGACGCACAGCCGCAGGCTGGACACGTCGTGCTCGGCCAGCAGCCCGCACATCGCGCGGTAGCCGGTGGGCGCGGTGAAGCAGACCGTAGGACGATTCTCCGTGATCGCCTTGAGCAGATGCGGCGGCGCGCCCTGCTCCACGAGCAGCGCGGACGCGCCGATGCGAATCGGAAAGAGCAGCAGCCCGCCGAGCGCGTAGGTGAACGCGAGCGGTGGCGAGCCGCAGAAAAGATCGTCGGGCGATGCCTTCAACACGTACGTCGGAAAGCAGTCGGTGATGGCGAGCATGTCGCGGTGCGAGTGCATCGTGCCCTTCCCCTGTCCGGTCGTGCCGGACGTGAAGGCGATGATCGCGGTGTCTTCGGCCGCCGTGTCGCAGCAATCGAACGTCGCCAGCTTGCGTGCCATGAGCGTTTCGAGCGTGCCGGCCGTATCCGCGCCGAAGGCGACCGTGCGCGCGCCCTGCCGCCGGCCGCCGGTTCCGCGGGTCGCGAGCGCCGCCTCACACTCCTCCGTGAACCGCGCATCACACAGCGCCAGCTTCAGGTCGGTCTTGTCGGCGATGAAGCGCAGCTCCCGCTCACGCAGGAGCGGCATCGTGCATACCACTACGCCGCCCGCCTTGAGCACGGCGAACCAGCACGCCGCAAGCATCGGAGTGTTCGGGCCGCGGAGCAGCACGCGGTTTCCGGGCACCATGCCGAAGTCGTCCGCCAGCACGTGCGCGATCCGGTTCGCCCGCTCGAGCAGCTCGTGATACGTCCACTGCTCCGTCAACGATCTGAGCGCGACGCGGTCGCCGTCGCCGCGCTCGACCGCGCGGTCCAGCAGCTCGGCCGCGCAGTTCAGGCGTAGCGGGTAGTCGAGCTCCGGTATCCCGCTCCAGTCGCGCACCGGCCACATGTCTCGCGGCGGAAGATGGCTCGCGCAGAACGTGTCCGCGTGCCCGGTCGGCTCCAGCTCGTGCGGCGAGAGCTGTTCAGCCATTCCCTGCTTCGACTCCGTCCTTGTATGCGCCCAGAACCTGGCCGGCGATGACGAGCTGCTGGATCTCCGTGGTGCCCTCGTAGATGCGCAGCGCCCTGATCTCGCGGTACAGCCGCTCGACGGGACTGTGCGCGACGACGCCGCGTCCGCCGAGGAGCTGGAGCGCGTCGTCAATCACGCGCTGCGCCATCTCGGTGGCGAACATCTTGGCCATCGCCGCCTCGCGCGTGATGCGCGCGGCGCCGGAGTCGCTCGTCCACGCGGCGCGGTACACCAGCAGCGCCGCGGCATCTATGTCGGTCGCCATGCGGGCGATCCGCGCCTGCGTGAGCTGCATGTCGGCCAGGACCTGACCGAAGACCTTTCGCGCCGTCACGTGCTTGAGTGCTTCGTCGAGCGCGCGGCGCGCGAATCCGACCGCGGCGGCGCCGACTGCGCTCCGGAACACATCGAGCGTACCGAGCGCGACCTTGAGCCCGCCCTCCGGGTCACCGACGAGCCGGTCGGCCGGAACGCGACACTTCTTGAAGGTGAGCGTGCCGAGTGGATGTGGCGCCATTGCCTCGATGCGTTCCGTGACGGCAAATCCGGGATCGCCCGCCTCCACGACGAGTGCGACGTATTTCCTGTCGGCGCCCTCGACGCGACAGAACACCACGTACCAGTCGGCGATGCCGGCGTTGGAGATCCAGGTCTTCTCGCCATCGATGACGAACGCATCGCCGTCGCGACGCGCCGTCGTCCGCATCGCGGCGACGTCAGAACCGGCTTCGGTTTCCGAGATCGCGAAGCCCGGGATCGAGTCGCCCCGCGCGACGGCCGGGAGATACCGCTCCTTCAGGCTCTCCGAGCCGAACATCGCGATCGGTCCCGCGCCGAGCCCCTGCATCGCGAACGCGGACTCGGCGAGCCCGGATCGACGCGCGAGAATCTCCCGCGCAAGACAGAGCGTGCGCACGTCCAGGCGCTCGGTCGCGCCGCCGTACGCCGCGGGCACGACGTGCCGCAGCCAGCCGCCATCGCCGAGCTGCCGCACCAGTGCCTTGCACTCGGCGTCCACGTCGGCGGGGTGGAGGTCTGGCAGGTCGGCGGCCCACGACCGCAAAGCGCCCGCGAGCGCGCGATGCTCGTCGGTGAAGAAAGGCCAGTCGAGGGGGTCGCCGTGCATCAATCGCCCTGGAACTCCGGTTTCTCCTTCTCCACGAACGCCCGGTACGCCCGCTCGAAGTCGTTGGTCCGCATGCACTCGGCCTGAACGCGGGCCTCGTAGTCGATGGCCGCGTCCACGCCCATGTCCCATTCCTCGTGCAGCGCGCGCTTGGTGACGGCATGCGCGGCCGTGGGACCGGCAGCGAGCGTCCGCGCCAGAGCGGTCGCTTCTTCCAGCACGTTCTCCGGCTGGGCGAGCCGGTTGTAAAAGCCCCATCGCTCCGCCTGCGCGCCGCCCATCGAGCGGCCGAGGAATAGCAGCTCGCTCGCTCGCCCCTGTCCGATTATCCGCGGCAGGATCGCGCACGCGCCCATGTCGGCGCCGGAGAGACCTACCCTCACGAACAGGAACGCGACCTTGCTTCGCTCCGTGCCGATTCGCAGATCGCTCGCCATCGCGATGATGGCTCCCGCCCCGACGCACACGCCGTCGATCGCCGCGACTATCGGCTGCGGACACGCGCGCATCGCCTTGACCAGATCGCCCGTGAGTTGCGTGAACTCGAGCAGCTCGTCGTGGCGGCCTGATTCCACGATTCGGCCCTGTTCCAGGACGTAGATCCGGTCGGCGTGGAACACGGTTGAAAGCCGGTGCGCAATCATCAAGGTAATGACGCTGCGCCCGGCGG
>CAYGJL010000004.1:66529-82774 GCA_964350145.1 uncultured Gemmatimonadaceae bacterium | reverse complement strand
GGCGCTGCTCGGCCTTCATCTCGACCAGCGGGCCGATGATCTCGTGCACGTCGCCGCCGCTCGAGAAATTTCCGCCGGCGCCCGTGATGACGACCGCGCGCACATCGCCGTCATCCTTCAGCGCGTGAAACGTGTCGGTCAGCTCGCGATACGCCTCGAAGGTGAGCGGGTTTTTTCGCTCCGGGCGGTCGAGCGTGACGGTCGCGACGCGCTCGGCCACTTTCCAGCCGAAATGACGCGGAGTCTTCATCCTACCTCACCGCCCGCGATCGGCAGCGCTATTCCCGTCACGGCCGACGAGTCCGGCGCGCACAGCCAAGCCACCGCGCCCGCGACCTCCGCCGCGGTGGTGAGGCGTCCCTGCGGCATGGACTTGAGCAGAATCGCGAGGGCTTCGTCCTTCGACACGTTTCTGGCCGCGGCGATGTTAAGCACGGCCTCCTGGGCGAGGTCGGTGTCGGTGTATCCGGGACAGACCGCGTTCACCGTTACTCCCTTCCGGGCGGTCTCGAGCGCGAGTGCGCGCGTGAGGCCGAGCACTCCGTGCTTGGCCGCGCAGTACGCGGCCATCGTGCGATACCCACGCAGCGCCGCGGTGGACGCAATGTTGACGATGCGCCCCGCGCCGGCGGTCAGCATCGCTGGAAGCACGCGCGCCGTGCAGAGATACGTGCCCGTAAGGTTCACGGCGATCGTCCAGTTCCACAGCTCCCGGTCGGTATCCAGGAACGACGCGCTCTCGCCCCCGCCCGCGTTGTTGACGAGCACGTACGGATCGCCCTGCTGCTCGGCCGCGTTCGCAAATGCGCGGGCAACGGCGTTCTCGTCGGAGACGTCGCACTCGATGGCGAGCGCGGCGACGCCGTGCCGCTGGCGCAGATCGGCCGCGCTGCGTTCCAGCGTAGCCATGGTTCTGCCCATCACCGTCACGGCCGCTCCACGCCGCGCGAGCACATCGGCGACCGCGGCACCGATGCCGCGTCCTCCGCCCGTCACGACCGCGTGCCTGCCCTCGAGGTACCGCTCGTCAGTATCGATGGCTCTTCGGGATTAAGGTCTCGAACGGAGTCATTGCGCCATGGATCGCCGGCGCTCCACCTCGCGCCGGAGCTGCGCGCCGCCCTGATAGTATTGCCTGGGCCACTCCATCGCAGCGTACCCCAGCTCGGCGGCCGCGCGCAGCGTCCAGTGCGGGTCGCTCAGGTGGGGCCTCCCGATGGCCACCAGGTCCGCCCTTCCGGAGGTGATGATGCTGTTCACCTGGTCCGCCTCCGTGATGTTGCCGACGGCGACGGTTGGGACGCGGGCCTCGTTGCGGATCCGATCGCTATGCGGCGTCTGAAACAGCCGGCCGAACACCGGCTTCGCGTCGGCGGTCGTCTGGCCGGTGGATACGTGGATGATGTCGGCGCCAGCGTCCACGAAGGCGCGGGCTATGGTGTTGGAATCCTCTTCGGTCAGGCCGTCTTCGGTCCAGTCGGTCGCGGAGACACGAACCGACATTGGCCGGTCCTCTGGCCACACGGCGCGCATCGCGGCGAACACTTCGAGCGGGTACCGGAGCCGGTTCTCCACGGAGCCGCCATACTCATCGGTGCGCGCGTTGCTGACCGGGGTGAGGAAGCTGGAGAGCAGATAGCCATGGGCGCAGTGCAGCTCGATCATGTCGAAGTCCGCTTCGATCGCCAATGTCGTGGCGCGCACGAACTGCTCGCGCACCGCATCCATGTCGGCGCGCGTCATCTCGCGCGGAGCGGGGAGACTATCGCAGTACGCGATCGGCGACGGGCCGGTCACTTCCCAGCCGCCGACGGCGAGCGGCGAGTCTTCCCCGCCCTGACCTGGGAGGCAGGTTGATCCTTTGCGCCCGGAGTGTCCGAGCTGAAGGCAAATCTTCGCCGGCGACCACGCGTGCACGAAGTCGGTGATCTGCTTCCAGCGGGTGACGTGCTCGTCGGCATACATGCCCGTGCAGCCAAGCGTGATGCGTGCTTCCGGGGAAACGCAGGTCATCTCGGTCGTGATCAGGCCGGCGCCCCCGAGCGCCCGCGCGCCGAGGTGTACGAGGTGAAAGTCGTTCGGCGTGCCGTCGGTCGCGGAATACATGTCCATCGGTGACATGACCACGCGGTTCACCAGCGTCATCCCGCGCATGCGGTACGGCGTGAACATCGGCGGCGGCGGGCGCTCGCCATCGGATTCGGCGGTCCTGCCGGGTGCGTGCTCCGATTCGGCGCGACCGGCGAACCAGCGCTCCATCCCTTCGACGTATCTCGTGTCGCGCAGGCGCAGGTTCTCGTGGCTCAAGCGCTGGCTGCGGGTGAGCAGGCTGTAGGCGAACTGCTCGGGCTCGAGGTGGATGTAGCGCTTGACGTGCTCGAACCATTCCATGGAGTTGCGGGCCGCGTTCTGGAGGCGGAGCGCTTCGATGGAGCGTTCGTCCTGATATTTCGCGAGAGCTTTGGAGATCGTCGGCTCGGTCGAGAGCGCGCGGGCGAGCGAGATCGCGTCCTCCATGGCCAGCTTGGTGCCGGATCCGATCGTAAAGTGCGCCGTGTGGGCCGCGTCCCCGGCGAGGACGACGTTGCCGTGATGCCAGCGCGCGTTGCGCACGCGGGTGAACGTCGTCCACGGTGACGCGTTCGGGCGGGTGTCGTTGGACATGAGGGCGTGTCCCTGGAGCCACTCGCCGAACATTTTCTCGCACGCCGCGATCGTGCCCGGCATGTCCATGCGGTCGAAGCCCGCCGCGCGCCAGGACGCTTCGTCGCACTCTATAATGAAGGTTGAGGTCGTCTTGTCGAACCGGTAGCAGTGCGCCTGGAAGACGCCCGCGTCGTTCTCGACGAAGAAGAACGTGAATGCGTCGAACGGGAGCGTCGTGCCGAGCCAGATGAAGCGCGTAGTGCGCACGTCCAGGTCCGGCTCGAAGTGAGCTGCGCATTCCGCGCGAAAGACGCTATTCACCCCGTCGGCGGCGACGATCACGTCCGCGTCGCCGAGCCCGAGCTTCTCGAGGTCGGCCGAGCCGCGGACTTCGGTGCTGAAGCGCAGGTCAACGCCCAGCTCAGCCGCGCGGCACTGGAGGATTCCGAGTAGCGTCTTACGGCCGATGCCGCTGAAGCCGTGGCCGCCGGAGGTGATGCGGCGCCCGCGCACGACGATGTCAATGTCGTCCCAGTGCGCGAAGTTCTCCGTGATCGCGCGGTAGGTCGGCTCGTCGGCGGCGCGGAAGTTCTCGAGTGTCTGGTCGGAGAAGACGACTCCCCAGCCGAACGTGTCGCTAGCGCGGTTTCGCTCCAGGACCGTGACCTGGTGCGCGGGGTCGGCCTGCTTGAGGAGCAGGGCCGTGTACAGTCCGGCGGGGCCGCCGCCAACCACGACGACCTTCAAGGCTGCCCCGGAAACGAGAGATCGCCGGGCTGCTCCATCGTCAGGAGCCGCATCAGGCGTGGATTGATGAACAGCTTCTCGCGGCCAACCTTGCTTTCCTCGAGCACTCCCACCTCACACAGCTTCTTGAGGTAAACGGCAGCCGTTTGCCGCTGAGCTATCCCCGCCTCGACCACGTCCCTGATCCGGCAATAGGGCTGGACGAAGACGAGCTCTATCAACTCCCGGCTATATACGCCGTACGCTTCTCTTCGGACGTACTCGGCCGTCTCTCCCATAAGCTTGCGAATGGCGCGAAGTCGTGCCGTAGTCCAGTGCGCGGTCTCGGCGACCGCGCGCAACATATAGAGTATCCACTCTTCCCACGCGTCGTGCGTGGTCACGGCCAGCAGCAGCCGGTAGTAGTCAGACCTGCGATAGTTGATGGCCCGGCTCAGGTAGAGCACCGGAAGCTCCAGGAGCTTC
The DNA here is from genome assembly GCA_964350145.1 of uncultured Gemmatimonadaceae bacterium. Lineage (GTDB taxonomy): Bacteria > Gemmatimonadota > Gemmatimonadetes > Gemmatimonadales > Gemmatimonadaceae > JACDCY01. The sequence continues at coordinate 78,916 of CAYGJL010000004.1, read as the reverse complement.
TGATCTACTAGAAAGAGCAGGTTGAGGATCCGTCCGGTGCGCCCGTTGCCGTCGGTGAAAGGGTGGATGGCCTCGAACTGGTAGTGCGCTACCGCCATGCGAACGAGCGGATCGACGTCCTGCGCTTCATGCAGAAACCGCTCCCAGTTGGCGAGCAGATCACGCAACAACTTTTCGGTTTCAGGCGGCGTGTAAATGATCTGGCCGGTGGTGGCGTGCATCAGCGCAGTCCCGGGCACCCGGCGCACATCGAGGTTCACTCCGAGCAGCGTGCGGCATACGTCAACCGCTGTTCCCGTCGCGAGCGGTTTCATCTGTAATGCCTCGAAGCCATCGCGTAGCGCGGTACGGTACCGCAAGGCTTCCTTCGTCGCCGGGTCGGCGAGCTGTTCGCGATCCGGCTGGGCGTAGCGAAAAAGTTCATCCGTGGTCGTGACGATGTTTTCGATCGCCGAGCTGGCTCGCGCTTCGAGCAGGGGGATGGTATTGATCAGGACGGCCTGGTTGGGTAAAAGCCGACCCGCCTGCTTGAGCTCAGCTGCGGCTGCGCGCGCCTCGATGCAGGCCTTTAGAACCGCCTTGGTCTCCAGGTCCACGCTGGGCGGAAGGAACGGGAGCTCGTTGTAAGCCGTTGCAGGGTTGAAGCTTGGGCGACTGGAACCGGGCTTCACTCGACGCGTGTCCGGGTCTGGTCGTCCCGATCGACAGGTCTGGAATACATGTCGATAATTTAATCATTTTTCGACATATAGGCAATGAAATGGCCGCGCTCGTAGAAACCAAGGTCGCACTCAGCCAGGCGCTGCGCCGGAAGCGCGCGGCGTTAGGGCTTACCCAACATCAGCTCGCACGCCGCCTCAACTCGAGCCAATCGCGAGTGGCGAAAATGGAAGCCGCGGACCGATCGGTTTCCGTTGACCTGCTCATGAAGGGATTGTTCGCGCTCGGGGCCAGCCCTGGAGACATCGGTCGTACCTTGCGCTGCGCGTGAGCGCAGCCGCCGGAGTCACCGAGCTGGCGGCGCGTCACCTCTATGGCCGCTCCCAACTTGCCAATGGCCCCTCCACCACCTGAAACGACGGGTGCGCACGAGGAGCCGGACCGGCTCGATGGCTACGTGCTCTGTCCGGATCGCGGATGTCGAGCTTCCGCAGAAGGTGCTCCCACTCAAATAGTAGCTGCCCCATACTAACCTCAAACGGATCGGCTTCCTCGAGGCAGCCGATCTTCGCCGCGTCAAAGTGGTAGCCTCGGCGATCTGCTTCCAGAGCCACGGCGCGCAGATAGCTAGCGATAAACGCGAGCGGCTGGGGATGCTCACGGAAGCGCTGCAGCTGCGGATGTAGGCGGTAGCCGCGTGTGTCGCCCGACAGGACCTTCTGCGCCAGAAGCGCTTCCCGCCACAGGGCGACGAGCCCGATTCGGTCCAGGTACTGCGGGTGTAGGCTCCAGAGTCTCACGAAATGGCCAGGATGGTCGGCAACGACTGGGTTGGTTTTTTGGCGCGGCAAGCAACAGAGTTCTCCACGTGGCGATGGGTCACCAGGTGCTCCTCCTGTTCCTCTTTTCGATTCCAGTCGCGTGCGTGAGACTTAAAGCCGTTCACCGTCCTGCTGGCGACCTTGGGCGAGAAGGACTATATCATCCGTGGGTAACCCCGAAGTGTTACCCATGTTGCTGGACCATTGTGTTACCGATGTTCCCGGCTGTTCACCATGCTCGGCGGTCAATGCGGGGTGACCGATCGGCCCTCATGGAAGCGGCCGGACGCCGGGAGGCCGCTCGGCGTGACCTCGATGCCAGGCGCATTCCGAAGTTATGCCACGCCTTCGTCGCGATGCAGCTCCTGAAGAATGCGTCGAACTTCAGTCTCCAGGATCGGGAGATCCTTCCTCACCATGACCCAAGCCATCTCCAGATCAACCCGGAAGTATTCGTGGATCAAGATGTCTCGCGCCCCGGCGATGTCGCGCCAAGGAACTGCGGGATGCCCCGCTCTGACCTCATCCGGAACGCCCTTCACCGCCTCGCCAATGATCTCCAGGCGGCGAATCACGGCATCCTGCTTCTCGACATTCGCGGCGAACGCGTCGAAATCCAGGCCTTCGGTGTAGTCCCGAACAAGTGCGACGGCATCGAGGATCTCGCCGAGAAGAATCTCGACGCCTCGAGTCACAAGACCGGAACCATTTCCCGCAGGATCGCGTCACGCAGCTTCGGGTGGAGCGACCCTCGCGTCGCGACGTCGACATCTCGATCGAGGATCTCGCAAAGATCAAGACGAAGTCCGGAGAGGTCGACAAGGGTTCGGCCTTTCTCGAACTCGACCAGGAAGTCAACGTCACTACCCTCCGTGGCTTCACCGCGTGCGACGGAGCCGAAAACGCTCGCGCTCACCACGCCACGCCGAACCATGGCTGCGGTAACCTTCCGCCTGATTTCCGCTATGGAGGGGCTCATGCCAAGAAATCCTTTAAGTGAATATCGGATCAGCGCAGCGAGCTGCACCGCCTTTCAGTATCCTGTCCACCAAGCGCGCGCATTGCCGCACGCACGCCTCCCTGCTGGAACCTTACGATCACTTCCGAAAGATCGCAACATCGATACCCAACCAGGGGTGTGAAGTTGCCGCGCGGCGACCGGTGGTCAACCTGCCCGGCGCGCAGGAGGCGGTGGCGCCGCTCGAGAACAACTAGTTTCTTTGCCGACAGGCCATGTTGCGCACCGCCAGCGTTTGTCTTCCCGAAGCAAATGAGCGAACGTGTCTCGACTTACTGACCTGATTGCCCAGGCAAAGGCCAAGGACCCGCAGGTGGGTGCGGACCTCGAACGCGAGTTCAAGGCGCTGTCGTCGCGCCTGCCATTCGGGTTGAATTTCGAGCGCCATCGGCCGGAGGCGGTCGAGCTGCCGCTGCGTCCTATCCGGAAGGGCGACAAGGTCCGTGTGTTGCCCGAGCGCGGGTCAACGAAGAAGGGTGACCAGCGACTGTGGCGGGTAGTGAGGATCGCCACCGCCGGCAAACGAAAAGTCGCCGATCTGGAGCTGCTCGACGTGGCAGCGCCGGAAACGCAGTCAGTGGCCCTCGAAGACCTCGTCGTCGTCGCCGAGTTCAAGGACACCATCTATCCCGGTCTGGTGAGCACGGGAAAGGTGGAGCGCGGCGGCGACAAACCGTATCACACGGTGATCAATGCGGAGAACTACCACGCGCTCAAGGCGCTGACGTGGTCTCACCGCGGCAAGGTGGACGCGATCTACATCGACCCGCCGTACAACACGGGCGCGAAGGACTGGAAGTACAACAACGACTACGTGGAGGGTGACGACCTTTACCGCCACAGCAAGTGGTTGGCCTTCATGGAGCGGAGGTTGTTGCTCGCGAAGGAGTTGCTGAATCCAGCGGGTTCCGTGCTCATCGTCACGATCGACGAGAAGGAGTATCTACGGCTAGGCTTGCTCCTTGAGCAATCGTTTCCGGAAGCGAATATCCAAATGGTAACGAGCGTGGTGAACCCTTTTGGGGTCTCGCGCCGGCTAGATCGCTGGGCGGCTTCGTCAGGCGCAACGATTGGTTAGCCAGCACGCGCGAGATCGATAGCCCGCGGCCGATGTGTATCGAGCCATAACACTCGGTCGAAAGCGTGCCGGTATGCCGCCACCCTTGCCTCAGCTGTGAGTTCGCTGGGTGCGCCGCGCAGGTGGTTATGCACGATCACTAACCAAAGCACATCGCACTTTGCGCGTGCTGAACTTGCCATGCGCCCCTTCCGATCCAGCTCTCGCTGCACATCGGCGGACGTGATCTTGGCGACCCATCCACCGGCATCGGCGTACCACAGCTTGTCCTCGCCGTCAACGCTACCATGAATGCGAGCGTGCGCTATCTCCCGCGGCAGGCTCCCACGCAGAATCTCGACGTCCGGCTCGTGCATGGATCTCGGCACATGCTGCGCCAGAATCGCGCCCGCCAGTGCGCGCGCGATTGGCTGAACGCCGTCTTTCGCGAGCCGGCCGTGGCGGCCGAAGATCGCCGTGACGTATAACGCCGCACCGCCCGCCTCCGCGTGCATCTGCTCTGCCGTATCCACAACCTGGTCCTTGAGGCTCTGGGTCTCTTGGTGTGGACGCTCCCCCCGATTTGGCGGGTGGTGATACTCGGTCATCTCGATCCCGATCCGTTGAGGGGCCAAGCCAAGCAAGAAGTCCGGCGGCTCCGGCTCCTCAGGTTCGCCGCTGGGTAGCTCGACACACCTTCGGAGCTGCGTGAGGTAATGTCGTTCCCGCTCCTTGTCTGGCATGGATGCTCGTGTGCTGGCTAACGCTCAGCATCAGCGGCGGCGCGCAGCGCCGTCCACTGCATGCTGTTGTTAGGCCGCGTTTTCGTTGAGTGCATGCTTCCTCACGGCCGCATCGACCTGATTCTGTGCCGGACCAGCGCCGACATGGAGGACTAAGTATCGCCTAAAGTCATGGGCGTCGAAGTTCGTATTGAGGACAAAGAAGAAAGCTACGTCGTCTGGACTCTCCCCTTCGTGCCACGACGTCATGACGAACGCCGTGTCTTGAACGTCGTCAGGGTCCTCAAGATGCGCCGCGACAAATACTTCATCGACGGCATCGTGCCATGCCTCACAGTTCTCGCCGCCGCATACGGCGTAGCGACATCCGGCTGCGAGCAGTTCCCTAGCAATCGTAGAACGTCCGGCATCGGTGAAGTGACCGTCATGGTCCCAGATCAGGCAGGGGAATAAAGCGCCAGAAAATGGCGAAGCGAACCCGTCCGGGCCATCGATGGTGGCTCGGGCGTATATCTTGCCATCGTGCTCAGCCAGTACGTTCATCAGCGTCCGCAAATGCAGGCAACTTGGCGGCTATCGCCTGCTCGATATCCGATAACCTACGCCACGATTTCTTTGCCGTCGCGCTCCTTGTAGATCAGGCCCGTGCGGCGAATAGCGTCCGTTGCGTCGGATCGCCAGAACTCGATGATTTCAAACCCTCGTTTTTTCCTAGAGGCCGTATACTGACTGACGTCGAGCATGAACGCTTCAAACTTCTTCCCAGGGCGATCACGGACGGTAACGCTGGACTTGACCCGGTGGATGAGGCGGAGATCGACGAGTTCCTCAATGGCCGCCACATCGCCTTCCAGTAATTCTCGGTCGACCAGAAAAACGTTGGCCTTCGCAATGTCGCGTACGAACGTGCCGATGCGAGCGAATTCGGCCTCAAGGAGCTCGCTCTCTCCGAGTGTGTCGCGGCTCAACTCCTCGCGCTTCGACGAATCGTATTCTCCAGCGGCTTCGTTGACGTCTTCCACGCCGATTTTTGGCCCACGAGCGGTGTCTCCCCGCTCCCGCGCGATTATGATCGAACGCCTCAAAATGCCCAAGAAATCGCGCGTAACGCCGCCACTGGCGAGAACGAGCCTATCGAAAGCACCATCGCTGAGAACATCGCTTCGGATTACCCCGCTCTCGGCCAAGAAGGAATCGAGAACCTTGCTGAGGAACCCACGGGTATTACTGTATCGCTCAAGAGTTAGATCAAGATCGATCTCGCTGATGTCGTCACCAATTTTCGCACCGATCGGGGGGTCGCCGTTGATGTACCACTGAGTTCGATGGCGAATCGTGCCGACCTTGATCCAAAGATGGTTGCCCTTTGCAATCCTATGGAAGTAATCGATGACCTGAGCTTGGTCCCGCCGTCTGATATGATAGAGGTCGTCGAGAAAAAGGAAAGCGTCCCCGCCTGAAAGCCTGGACATGTTGCGAAACAGGGCTTGGTAGTCGAGGATGTGGCGATGCAGGTGATCCAGCTTGGTTGTCACATACTTCTCGGTGACCGCCCTTGCATCTTCGGAAGTAGTACCTTCTTCTCCCGCTGCGCCGGTGCGGAGGCCAGAACCAGGAACTGCTAGCGAGGCGTGCGTAGTTAAACGATCCGTGGCGCCTTGTTTCGTTGCATGCGTAGCTTCGACGGCTATCGCTTCTTCGCGAAACAGAAGCATCCGCAGCTCTTCGACAGCCTTCCGCAAGGCAGTCGCTAGTTCCGTTGCCCGTGTTCGGTTGAACGCCGCACGAGTTGGTTTTGCGCCAAAGAGGCGCGTCCAAAACTTTGACTTCGTAGCGGGGGCCACTGCCGCCGTATCAAGCCAGTTCGCAAATTCGTCGAAGGTCTTGACCAGGACACTGAGGAGCACGTCCGGATACGCGTGCCCTTTAAAAGTTTCCAAGTCGACGAACGCGATGGGGCGTCGGTCAACCGTAAGATCCGCCGTCGCCTTACGGAGGAGACTGGACTTGCCCGATCCCCTGCGACCAAACACCAGGTGATGCTGGCGTGATATCGCTCGACTGAGCGTCCCACTCGCGGGTTCGACGAATCGGCGTACGCCCTCGTCCGTTGACCGTGTCGCCTCCTCGATGAGGGTTTCGAGCGCGCTTACCTCTGCCGAGTGCAGAACTTGACTTGATGACATGAAGCGAAATCTACTGAAGCAAGATTGGCCTCGCTGCGGCTAGACGACGCGTGTAGCCTCGTGGTGGCGGCTGTCCGCGGAGGGGACGATTCGTTGGACAGAGTGCCACTGCCCCTCGGCAACAATCGCTAGAAGAAATCCTGGAACCAGGTCTTGAAACGCTCCGCCACCCGCTCCAGACCGGCGCCCCCAATCTGCCGCCGCTTGATCATCCCCGCGTTCCCGCCCGCCGCCTTGTTCCCGCCGTAAATCGCGAGACCCACCACCGTCGCAAAGCGTGGAGCTTCGACTGAGTCGCTCAACCCGCCGATGTTCTCACTCGGCACACCCACCCGCACGCCCATTCCGAACACGTCCGCGGCAAGCTCCGCGATACCCGCCACAGCCGCTGCGCCGCCGGTCATCACCAGCCCGCCGCTCAAACGATTGGCGTAGCCGGCGTCGGTGATCTCCTGCTGCACGAGATTGAAGATCTCGTCCATCCGCTGATGGATGATGTGCGACAACAGCTCCCGCGGAATCTGCCTGTCACCCTGCGCCACAGTGCTCGGCAACGAAATCACGTCGGACGGATCCACCAGCGGCTCGTACGCGCACCCGTGCCGCTCCTTCAGCTTCTCCGCGTCGGCCTGCGTGACGCCGAGGCCGTGCACGATGTCGCTGGTGACGCTGTTCCCGCCGTAGTTGATGGTCGCGAGGTGTCGGATCTTCCCCTCATGAAAGATCGCGATGTCGGTGGTGCCGGCGCCGAGCTCCACCAGCGACACGCCCAGCTCGCGCTCGTCCTCGGTGAGCACGGCGAGCGCGCTCGCCAGCGGCTCCAGCACCAGCTCGCGCACGCGATACCCGGCCCGCTCCACCGACCGCCGCAGATTCATCGCCGGCGAGCTGCCGATCGTCACCAGGTACATCTCGGTCTCGAGCCGCGTGCCGATCATCCCCACGGGATCGCGAATCCCCTGGTTCTTGTCCACGGTGTATTCCTGCGGGATCGCGTGCAGCAGCTCGCGGTCCTGCGGGATCGGCTGCGCCCGCGCCACTTCGTTGGCGCGGTCCACGTCGGCCTTGGTGATCTCGTCGCCGTTCACCGCGACGATCCCCTTGCTGGTCATCGCCCGGACGTGCTCGCCGGCTATCCCGGCGTACACCGAATCCACCTGCGCCCCTGCCATCCGCTCGGCGTCCTGCATCGCCTTCTTGATGGAGCGGGTGGTCTCCTCGATGTCGGAGACGATCCCGCGGCGGAGTCCGGTCGTGCGCGCCTGCCCCACGCCGAGGATCTTGATCGTGGAGCGACGGCTCTCGCCCACCGCCTCTCCGATGATGGCGGTCGTCTTGGCGGATCCTATGTCGAGACCGGCGACTATGCGCTCGAGATTCATTGAATTCTTGCGATTACCTGGTCGCGATAGCGTAGGTCGAGCTCGGCGATGAGAAGTCCGCGCCGCGCGAGATCAAATTCTACGGGAAAGATATCGGTCAATCCATCGGCGGATACCCCTAGCGGTGCGCGTACCCTGAATCCGTCGAGTCCGAGGACGAGATCGCCGGCTCGGTCCCGCGATGCCTCACTGATGCGGGCGAAGAACTCCGGCTGCTCCCGCCGGACGCGATCCAGCACCGCCAGCAGCCTCGGATCCGGCGCAAAAATCACCGGCAGCGCGAGCGCCGCGCGCGCGGGGTCTATCGGCAGCGCCCGGCCGCTCCCGGCGTACGGGTGGAGCCCGCGAGCGTCCGAGAGCAATGCCACGGGAAGGTTCTCGACGACTGTCACGACGAGCGTCCCGGGCAGGCGCCGGGTCATGGAGACGTCGCGGATCTGCGGATGCCCTAGCACTCGGCGGCGAAGAATCGATAGGTCCTGCCAGACGGACTGGAGGGTATCCACGCGCAGCCGCGCCACGACGACGTCCTCCGACAGGTAGCGAAGCCCGCGCACGTCCACGGCGCGCACCGTGAAGAACGAAAGCCCGGAGATGAGCCGGCTCGTGAAGCGCGCCGTAACCATGATGAACACGATCAGCAGCACGAAGCCGATGATCTTCCACCCCGGGCGCCGCAGCCGCTCGCGCACGCTCACTCGCCGGCGCCCAGCAGATCCAGCAGCTCGCGCGCGGTCAGCGTCACGTCGCCCGCGCCGACCGTGATCACCACGTCGCCCGGACGCACAGCGGCCGCGAGAGCGCCCGCGAGCGAAGCACGCGCGCCCTCCCAGGCGGGAGCGCGTCCCCGGTCGCGCAGCGGCTCCGCGATGAGATCTGACGTCACGCCCGCGATCGGCTGCTCGCGCGAGGGATAAATGTCCGCAAGGAACAGCTCGTCCGCGCCGGCCAGCGCGTCGGCGAACTGCGTCGCGAAGTCCCTCGTGCGCGAAAAAAGATGCGGCTGGAACGCGACGACCAGCCGCTTGCCCGGATAGAACGCGCGCGCTGCCTGGAGCGTAGCGCGGATCTCGGTGGGATGGTGCGCGTAATCGTCCACGACCGTGACGCCGCGCGCTTCCCCCACTCGTTGAAAGCGGCGGTCGGCGCCGACGCACTTGGCCAGGCCAGCGCGCATCTGGTCCACCTTCACGCCGAGCACCAGCCCGCTCCCGATCGCGGCGAGCGCGTTCAGGACGTTGTGCCGGCCGGGCATGCACAGTTCGACCTCGCCCAGCGGATCGCCGTCGTACATCACGTGGAAGACGGAGCCGGCCGGACTCTCTCGCAGGTCCGTCGCGACGAGCCGCGCGTGCGCCGAACCGATCCCGTACCGGACGATCTCTGCCGTAGCGGGCAGCGGGATGGACGCCGCGCCTTCGTCGTCGCTGCACACCACGATCGCCCGCGCCTTGCAGGCGAACTGCGCGAACGCGGTCCGGATGTCGTCGAGGCCGGTATACGTGTCCAGATGATCGGCCTCCATGTTCGTGACGACGGCCACCGTGGGACGAAGCGCGAGGAACGAGCGGTCGAACTCGTCGGCTTCCACCACGAACAGGCGGTCGTCGCCGCTGAGGATGTTCCCTCCCCAATCCGCCACGCGCGCGCCCGCCATTCCGGTCGGTTCCAGGCCCGCGGACGTGAGCGCCTCGGTCGCAAGCACCGTGGTGGACGTCTTGCCGTGGGTGCCGGCGATGGCGACGACGTCGCCGCCGTCCACGGCCTGGGCCAGCGCTTCCGCGCGCCGCACCACGGGGATGCCCAGCTCCTTCGCCCGGAGCAGCTCGGGGTGGTCCTTTCTCACGGCCGACGTCACTACCACGGCGCGCGCCTTGGCGACGTGGGCGGGATCGTGTCCTGCCTCGACCGTCACGCCGCCCGCCAGCACGCGCGCCGCGCCGGCGGCGTCTGCGTCGCACCCGGTGATCGCGATGCCGCGCATGACGAACAGCTCCGCGAGCGCGGACATACCCGCGCCGGCGATCCCCATGAAATGGATGGGACGTGGATCCGTTGTATCGCGTAGCGTCACTGGAACTCCATCAGCTGCAACATCCGCCCGGCAATCTCCTCGGCCGCACGCGGTCGGGCCCGCGCGAGAACGCTCTCCGACATAAGCTCGAGCCGCCCGGGTGATTCGAACACCGCGCGCACTTCCGCGTCGAGCCGCTCGGGAGTGAGATCACGCTGAACGATCACGGTCGCGGCGCCCGCCGACTCGAGCGCGCGAGCGTTGGTCGTCTGGTGGTCGGCGGCGGCGGTCGGCAGCGGCACCAGAATCATGGGAATTCCCCACGCGGCCAGCTCGGCGGTGGACATCGCGCCAGCGCGAGCGAGCGCCGCGTCCGCCGCCGCGTACGCCGATTCCATGGGCGCGATGTAGTCCCGCACCCGCACACGCTCGCTCTCGAGCGCCGCGTACCTGTCGAACGAGCCGCGCCCGGTCGCCCAGATCACGTGCACGCCGTCGGGGACGCCCGCGCGAACCCACGCGGCGACGACCTCGTTGACGGCGAGCGCGCCCTGGCTGCCGCCGAACACGAGCAGGACGCGCGCGTTCCCGGGAAATCCCCATCCCTGCTTCGCCACGTCGCGCGCCGGGCGCATCCCCGGCGGCGGCTGAATCGGGTTTCCGCTCTCGAGCACGACGGCATCCGCGCTCGGCTTGAGGTATTTGCGCGCCTCCGGGAAGCCGAGGTGTATCTGCCGCGCGAACCGGCTGAACACGCGCGTCGCGATCCCCGGGTAGCTGTTCTGCTCCTGCAGCACCAGCGGAATTCCGCGCGCTGCGCCGTACGCGAGCGCGATGACGGAGGCGTATCCTCCGGTCCCGACGATCACGCGCGGCCGCTCCTCCCGCGCGAGCCGCCCGATGGCCGTCCATGCTTTCGCCCCGCCGAAAACGGTTCGCCAGCTCTGCCAGATCCGCGAGCGATACAGCGGGTGCAGGTCCAGCAGGACGAACGGGAACTCGGTCTTCGGCAGCACCTCCTTCTCCACTCCGCGCCGGGCGCCGATGAAGAACGGCCGCACTGCCGGATTCGCCGCGACCAGCGCGCGCGCGATCGCGAGCCCCGGATAGAGATGACCGCCGGTCCCGCCGCCGGCTATAAAGACCCTCAAGCGGGAACCGGTGCGAGCGGGTCGGTCGCACCCGCTCCGATGACGCGCTCGTGCGTGCTCGCGATGTTCACCAGCATCCCGGTCATGAGCATCGTGATCACGAGGTTCGACCGGCCGTAGGAGATGAACGGCAGCGTCAGCCCGGTCGTCGGGAGCATGCCGATGGCGACGCCGATGTGGAGGTATGCCGTAATGATCACCGTCGCGGTGATGCCGACGGCCACCAGTTTCTGGAACTGCGTCCGCGCGAGCCGCGCTATGCGGAAGCCGAGGACTCCGTACAGCATGAAAGCCGCGATCACGACCAGCAATCCGACGAAGCCCCACTCCTCGCCGATGTTCCCGGCGATGAAGTCGTCATAGGCGTACGGCAGAAACCCATACTGCTGCCGCCCTTCGCCGAAACCGACGCCGAGCGCGCCGCCGGACCCCACCGCGATGAGCGATTGCGTCTGCTGATAGCCCGTCTCCGCCAGCGCCGAGCCGGGATCGAAGAAGGACACCATCCGCAGCAGCACGTAGTTGAGCCGCTCGATCTGCTGCCACGCGAGCGGAATGACGAGTATCAGCAGGGCGACGAAGTGCCCGATGCGCACGCCGCCCGCGAACAGGACGATCCCCATTATGAGCGTGTACATCAGCGCGACGGACAGGTCGGGCTCGAGCGCGACCAGCACATCGAGCGCGGCAAGCACGACGAGAAACGGTAGCAGCCCCTTCGTCAGCCGGCGCATCATGTCGCCCTTCTTCACGAGCAGCATCGCGGTCCACACGATCACCGCGAGCTTGCCCAGCTCCGACGGCTGAAAGGACCCGCCCACCAGGAACCGACGCGAGCCGTTGATCCGGGGCGCGATGGACTCCGTCCCCGGAAGAATGACGATCGTCAGCAGAATCAGCGCCAGTACCATCAGCGGCCAGGCCCAGCCGTACCAGCGCTCCGCGTCCACCTTGGCGGCGATCGCGAACACCACGAGCCCGGCGATCACGCCGGTAAGCTGCCGCAGCAGGAAGAACGCGTGGCCGCGGCCCATCTGATCCGCGGTGATCGAGCTGGCGCTGTACACCGTCGCCAGGCCGATTGTGAGCAGGACCCACATCAGCACGACGAGCACCCGGCCCTCGATGCCGATGCGCCAGCGATAGGTGGTGTCGGCTGCTTCGCTCATGCGCTCTCCGCCGGCGCGAGGTGCCTGAACCGGTCGCCGCGCTCCTCGTAGCTCGCGAACATGTCGTAACTGGAGCACGCCGGCGACAGCAGCACCGCGTCGCCCGGCCGCGCGGACGCCCGCGCTTCGGCAACCACCTGCTCGAATGAATTGCCGAGTGCGCGCACGTCGGTCGCGCCCGCGAGC
>CAYGJL010000004.1:3310-66519 GCA_964350145.1 uncultured Gemmatimonadaceae bacterium | reverse complement strand
ACACGATCACCGCGAGCTCGCCCGCGATCAGCGGTGCCGCCTCGCCGTACGCGATCACGCGCCGCACCGTCCGCCGGATCTCACCGAGCAGCGGCGCGTACGGCTCGCCCTTGTGGCGCCCGCCCAGCAGCAGCACGGTCGGCCGCTGCATGGCCTGCAAAGCCACCAGCGCGGCGCCCACATTCGTCGCCTTCGAATCGTTGATCCATTGCACTCCGCCAAACTCTCCCAGCAGCTCGAGACGATGACTCAGCGGCTGGAAGTTACGCAACGCCCGCGCGATCCGTTCGCGAACGCCGGGGCCGGCGAACGATTCGTCCGCGACGCTCACCGCCAACGCCGCCGCGAGCGCGTTGGCCACGTTGTGCGTCCCGAGCAGTGGAAGGTCGCCGCGCGGCATCAGCTCGTCATCACCCAGCCGCAGCACGCCGGCTTCGGCGTCGAGCCACGCGTCGGCGCGCTGCGCCAGCGAAAATCGAGCGTGCCGGCCGGCTACTCCCGCGGTCATGCGCGCGCTGTCGGCGTCGTCGGCGTTGCTGACCCAGACCGACGCGTCGCCGGCGTTGCGAAAGAGCAGCGCCTTGTCGGCGTAGTACTCGCGCACGCCGGCGTATCTGTCGAGATGGTCGGCCGAGAGGTTGGTGAGCACGCCGACCGCCGGTGAAAGCGACGGCGTGTCGTGCAGCTGAAACGACGACAACTCGAGCGCGATCCAGCCCGGCGCGTCCGGAAGAAGCGCCACCTCGGACAGGGGTCGCCCGATGTTCCCCGCCACTTCGACGTCGGCACCGAGCCCGGCGAGGATGCCGCCGATCATCGCGGTCGCGGTGGATTTTCCGTTGGTACCGGTGACCGCGATCACGCGCGACCGGCCCAGCGCTCGCAACGCGACGTCCACCTCGCTCAAGACGGGAACCGCGCGGGTGCGTGCCGCGGCGAGCGGCGCGGCCGAGGGCGGGATCCCGGGACTTGCCACCACCATCGCCGCGCCCTCCACCCGCCCCAGATCATGGCCGCCGGCCTCTGCGGCAATGCCCGCGGCGGACAATTCCGTGGCGGCGCGGGCTACGGCGGCGTCGGACGACACATCGGACGCATACACCTTGTGCCCGTGACCCGCGAGCAACTTCGCGACGGACCGTCCGCTGCGGGCCAGGCCGAGCACCGCGATCTCGCCTTCGGTCGGGATCCCGGCGATCGGGTCCCCGCTCACTGCACCTTGAGCGTGCTCAGGGCGAGGAACGCGAACAGAATTCCGAGAATCCAGAAGCGAACCACCACCTGGTTCTCGGTCCAGCCCCGCTCCTCGAAGTGGTGGTGCAGCGGCGCCCGCCGCAGCACCCTGTGACTACTGGCGTATTCGAGCCCGTACCGGCGCCTCCGGTACTTGAAGACGTACCGCTGCGCGATCACGGACAGCATCTCCAGCACGAACACGCCGCCGATGATGAGGAGCACGAACTCGGACTTGAGCAGGATCGCGATGGCGCCGAGCGCGCCGCCGAGCGCGAGCGAGCCGGTGTCGCCCATGAACACCTGCGCCGGGTTCGTGTTGAACCAGAGGAAGCCGATGCACGCGCCCATCACCGCCGCGCAGAAAATCGTCAGCTCTCCCGCGCCGCGGAGATAGAAGATGTGCAGGTACGCGCTCGTATCTATGCGGCCGATCACGTAGGCGAACAGCGCGAAGGTGGCGGCCGAGATGGCGGTCAGCCCCGCGGCCAGGCCGTCCAGCCCGTCGGTCATGTTCACCGCGTTGCTGGTGCCCGTCATCACGAACGTCACGAACGCCACGTACAGCCAGCCGAGCGCCTGCGTCGCGGGGACGATCAGCATGTACTTGTAGAACGGAAGCGTGGTGGACGCGCCCGGAAGCGTCGAGATCGGAAACTTCCAGATGTAATACCCGATGGCGAAGCCGAGGATGACCTGACCGAGCAGCTTCTGCGCCTCGACCATTCCCTTGTTCTGCCGCCCTTCCCGCTTCTGCTTGAGCTTCAGGTAGTCGTCGGCAAAACCGATGAGCCCCATCCACACCATCGCGAACAGCGCGATCAGTACGTAGCGGTTGCTCAGCCGCATCCACAGCAACGTGGGAATGATCGTCGCGATGAGAATGATGAGTCCGCCCATCGTCGGCGTCTCGCTCTTGCTGCTGTGCGCGGCGGGCGTCCCCTCGCGCACGACCTGGTGCAGCTTCATGTGGTGCAGCCGGCCCAGAATCCACGGACCGACGATGAAGGCGGTGATGAGCGCCGTCATCGCCGCGCCGGCGGCGCGAAAGCTTATGTAGTTGAAGACTCGCAGAAACCCGTATTCGCTCGAGAGCGGATACAGCAGCCAGTTCAGCATTTCTCCGCCCACGTGGTGAGATAGGGTAGCAGGCGCTCGAGCCGGACTCCGCGCGAGGCCTTCAATAATATGAGCGCATCGGCCTGGAGGAGCGGCTCGAGACGCGGCCAGAGCGCTTCCACGTCGTCGGCCGTCACGACGCAGGCCTTGACCGGCGACATCCCGTCCAGCGCCGGCGCGAACTCTCCGATGCCGGCGACTACGTCCGCCCCCGAGTCCACGGCCAGTCGCGCGATCTCCGCGTGACACCGCGCCGACCCCGCCCCCAGTTCGCGCATGCTGCCGAGCACGACCACGCGCTGCCGGGCGCCGTCCGCGGCGCGGATCAGATCCAGGGCGGCCCGCGCGGAGCCCGGGTTGGAGTTGTACGCGTCGTTGATCACGGTCGCCTTCCCGAGCTGCTCCCATGCGGTGCGCATCTTCGGCTGCGGCATCGCGGCGATCCCGCGCGCGGCGTCCTCCATCGTCACGCCGCATGAGCGCGCCGCGGCGAGCGCGAGCATGGCGTTGCGCAGATTGTGCGCGCCGCGCAGCGGAGAGCGCACGGTCACGCCGGCCACGTCTATCTCGCCCAGCCCGTCGGGCGCCAGCCGCCACGCGCTGGCGCGAAAATCTCCCTCGTCCAGCCCGGCGCTCACCACGGAGCGAGCCCCCGCGCGCGCCTCGGCCACGACCTCCGGCTGCGACGCCGGCGCTATTCCGACCTCGACGCCGTCGTAGCACGCGGCTTCCTCGCGCAGCACGCCCGCGAGATCGCCCAGCCCTTCGAGATGCTCCTCCGCGACGCACGTAACCAGCGCGATGTCAGGCCGCGCGATGTCGCGGAGAATCGCGACCTCGCCGGGAAGGCTCGTTCCGACCTCGACTACCGCGATGTCGGCGGCCCGCGGGATCGACAGAATCGTGAGCGGCACGCCGATTCTATTGTTGAGACTGCCGGCGGTAGCGTGCACGGCGAGCCGCGACCCCAGCGCCGCGCGCAGCAGGTCCTTGGTGCTGGTCTTGCCGTTGCTCCCGGCCACGGCAATGACCGGCTTCCCCCACGCGTTCCGCCAGAAGGCGGCGAGCCGGCCGAGCGCGACGAGCGTGTCCGGCACCTGGTACACCGGCACTCCCAGCGCTTCGCCGCGCGGCACCCGCGACGCCACGACGGCCACCGCGCCCCGCTCCACCGCCGCCGCGAGATGATCGTGCCCGTCGAACGTCTCGCCCTCCAGCGCGACGAAGACGTCGCCGTGCGAAATGGTGCGCGTGTCGGTGGAGACTGCGCGTACGGGCTGCTGCCCGCCGGGGCCCGTACCCAGCGCGGCCGCGACGCGGTCGAGCGTCCAGAACGCGACGGTCACCGGCTGGGCGCCAGGATTTCGCTCACGATCTCCTTCTCGTCGAACGGAAAGTGCGTGGTGCCACGGATTTGATACGTCTCATGGCCCTTACCCGCGACGACCACGACGTCGCGCGGGTCGGCCAGCTCGATGGCGCGCTCGATCGCGGCGCGCCTGTCCTCGATGCGCTCGTACCCACCCGCAGTCATGCCGGCGACGACGTCGTCAATGATGCTCTCCGGATCTTCCGTTCGAGGGTTGTCGCTCGTGACGATGGCGACATCCGCCTGCGCCGACGCGATCGCGCCCATGAGCGGCCGCTTGCCCTTGTCGCGGTCGCCGCCGCACCCGAACACGACGATCAACCGGCCCGCGCACATCGGCTTCAGCGCGCTCAGCAGACGCTTCAGCGCGTCCGGCGTGTGCGCGTAATCACGAATAATAGCCGGGTCCCTGGCGAGAATCTCGAGCCGGCCGGGCACCTGCGGCGCGGACGACAGCCGCGCGGCCACCACCCGCAACGGCACCCCGAGCTGGAGCGCGGCTGCCGCAGCGGCGGCGGCGTTCTCCACGTTGAACTCGCCAACGAGCGGCAGCTCTACCCGGTGCGGAACTCCTTCGCATGTAAGATCGAACTCGGCGCCGGCGAACGAGTGCCCGATCAGGCTCGAGACGCGCAGGTCGCCGCGGCGGCCGAAGCTGAACTTCCGGGGCGCGGGGGGCAGCGCTTCCCACGCCGGGTCGTCCGCGTTCACCACCACCACTCCTCCGGGCGCGAGGTACGAGATCAGCTTCGCCTTGGCGAGAAAGTACGCCTCCATCGTGCGGTGATAATCCAGATGGTCGCGAGTAAAGTTGGTGAACACCGCGGCCGCGAACTCCAGCCCGTTGACGCGGCGCTGGTCGAGGCTGTGGGAAGACACCTCCATCGCGACGGTCCGCACGCCCGCGCCGGCGAGGGCGCGCAGCACGCGCTGGAGCTCCACGGGGCCGGGCGTGGTCAACCCTCCGCCGCCGGGGCTCGGCTCGCCGCCGGCGCCGACCAGCACGCCGAGCGTGCCCACCGACGCGCTGGGAGCGGACTCTTCGTCGAGCACCGCGCGCAGAAGTGCGGTCGTCGTGGTCTTGCCGTTCGTGCCGGTGACGGCGACGAGCCGGAGCTCGCGCGCCGGATGGCCGTACGCGACGGCCGCCGCGACGGCGGCGGCGGCGCGTGAATCGTTGACCACGAGCGACGGCAGCTCCGCGAGCGCCGCGTCCTCGACGATTGCCGCCACGGCACCCGCGGACGCCGCCGCGGGAAGGAAGTCGTGGCCGTCGCCCGCCGTGCCGCGCACGGCGACGAAGATCGAGCCGCGAGTGATCGCGCGGCTGTCTTCCGTGATTGCGGCAGCCTGCGCCGGCAGCGTGCCCGTGGTTTTCGTGAGCAGCCCGGCGTCGCGCAACGCGTCGGCGATGGCGCCGAGCCGGATCGTCATCGCCGGTGCGTCAGCGTCACCAGACTGCCATGGGCGACGACCGCGCCGGCCCCCGGATACGACTGGATCGTGTCTCCCGGCACCAGCCGCACATGCAGTCCCGCGCCGTGCAGCGCGCCGATCGCGCCGCGTAGCGTCATCCCCGACACGTCCGGAACGACGCGCCGGGCGCTGTCCGCCGGCTGGCGGCGCGCGGGCGCGTGCGGGAGCCGCACGACGCCACGGGCGACCCCAGCCGGAACGCCACGGGCGGCCGGCGGCGGCGCGTCCGGGAGTCGCGCGGCGACGAGCGCGGTCCGGTCGAGCGCGGCATCGCGCGCGGCGAGCGCGGCCTGCAACACTACGCGGCTAACCGGCGCGGCGGCTTCACCGCCGTAGATCGCGCGCTTCGGGTTGTCGAGCTTGACCACCACCACGAACTGCGGCCTGTCGCCGGGAAAGAGCCCGACGAAGGAAGCCGTGTAACTCCCCGGCACGTATCCCCTTCCTCCCTCAGCGCGTCTGGCCGTTCCACTCTTGCCGCCGACCAGAAAGTTCGCGAGGTCCGTTTTCGTCGCCGTTCCGCTGTCCACCACCGCGACCAGCATTTGCTGCATCGTGGCGGCGGTGGACGGAGAGAAGACGCGCCGCAGCACCCGCCGCTTCCGGCTGTACAGCACGTGATCGCCGTCGCGGACCTCGCGCACGATCTGCGGCTCGATCAGCTCGCCGCCGTTGGCGATCGCCGCGTACGCCGTGGCGAGCTGCAGCGGCGTCACCGCGATCTCATAGCCCATCGCGAGCGAGGCGGCTGACGTCCTGGACCAGCGGCGCGGCTCGCGCAGCGTGCCGGATGCTTCAGCCGGCAGCGCGACGCCGGTGGGAGCCCCGAAGCCCAGATCCCGCATCAACTCGTACTTGTCGCGCGCGCTGAGCCGCTCGGCGAAGCGGACGATGCCGATGTTGCTGGAAAAGCGGATCACGTCGGCGAGCGACATCTCCGACGCCTTGTGGACGTCGCGGATGACGCGCCCCTCGAGCTCCATCGTCCCGTTGAACGTGCCCATCATCTCGTCCGGCGACGCCAGCCCGCGCTCGAGCAGCGCGGCGGCGATGAATGGCTTGAGCGTGGATCCCGGCTCGAACGGCTCGGTGATCGCCGTATTGGCGAAAGCGGCGGGGTCGGCGCGATTGCTCGCGAGCGCTAGCACCTCGCCACTGTGCGGGTTGAGCACCACGATGTCACCGCCGCTCGCGTCGAGGCTGTCCACGGCCTGCGCCAGCGCGCGCTCGGCGATGTCCTGCAGGTCGCGACTCAGCGTCAGCGAGACCGTTGCGCCCGTGGCGGACGCACCGGAAGGGTTGGGTATCGCGCGGCCGCTGCGGTCCCGCGCCAGCCGCGAAGTGGAGCTGTCGCCACGCAGCAGCGTGTCCATCGCCAGCTCCAGTCCGTCGAGCGCGACGCCGGACGCGTCGGTGCGCCCGACCAGCTTGCGGATGCCGGCGTAGTTGGAGTAGACGCGGTCCAGTACGACCGTGGAATGCACGCCGCGCATCGGCAGGAGCGCCGCGACATCCTCCGGCGGAAACGCGCCGGGGAGCGGCACCCACTTGCGGCTGGTGTCCACAGCGCGGTTCACCCACGCCTTCGGCACGCCCGCCCGGGCGAGCAGCTTCGCCGTCGCCGCCCTGTCCCTCAGCTCGCGGGGCGCAATGCTGATGCGGCGCAGCTCCCGCGTCTCGACGAGCACGTTGCCCGCCGCGTCGAGAATGGCGCCGCGCGTAGCGGGGCGGGATGCCGAGATGAAGTGTTGCCGTTCGGCTCGCCCGGCCCACTTCTCGTGCTCGAGCAGCTGGACCTGCGCCGCGCGCGCCACGAGCGCGAGCGCGAAGAGCAGGAGCACGGCGTGCACCACGCCCGTCCGGCTAGGGAGCCGTATCGCCAACCGACCTCCGCTCGACAATTATCATCTGATCGTCAGTGGGTACCCGCATGCCGAGCCGCTGCTCCGCGATCGGGACGAGCCTCTCCCGGCTCGACGCCGCGCGGATGTCGCGCGCCAGCCGGGCGCGGTCGCCTTCGAGCTGCAGCCGCCTCTGCCCCAACTCGCGCAGCTCGCCCGCGCCGGCGATGCCCACGCTGCGTCGCCAGATCACCAGCGAGGCGAGCAGCACGAACGCGACGAGCACCAGCGCGACCATGGATCGGCCGCGTAACGCTACGCGGCTTTTCGCCATCCCCGCAACCGGGCACTGCGCGCGCGCGGATTCCGCGCGGCTTCCTCGGGGGCAGGCACGATGGCCCGCTTCGTCAGCACCTTGCCGACAGCCTGCCCGCCGCATTCGCACCGCGGTAGCAGCGGTGGACAGGTACAGGCCTGGCTCCATTGGCGCATCGCATGCTTCACGATGCGGTCCTCACCGGAGTGATACGCGATAACGGCGAGCACGCCGCCGGGGCTCAATCGGTCGCGCAGGTCGGGGAGCGCGCGCGCCAGCCCGGCCAGCTCGTCGTTCACCGCGATCCGCACCGCCTGGAACAGCCGCGCGAATTCGGGCGCTCCGCTCCGCGGGCCCAGGACCGCGCGGATCGCGCCGACGAAGTCGTCGCTGATCGCGAACGGGCGCGTCGAGCGCCGCCGCGTGACTTCGCGCGCCAGCCGGAAGGCGCGCGGCTCGTCGCCGTACTCGCGGAAGACCCACGCCAGCTCCTGCTCATCCATCGTGTTGAGCAGCGTCGCCGCATCGCTCACGGCGTCGGATCCCATCCGCATGTCCAGCGGCGCGCCGTCGCGAAAGGAAAAGCCGCGGGCCGCGACGTCTATCTGGTGCGAGGAGACGCCGAGGTCGAGCAGGATGCCGTCGAAGCTCAGTCCGCGGACTTCGAGCAGCGATGCGACCGACGCGTAGTTGCCGACGTAGGCCTTGAAGCTCGCGTCCTGCTCGACCGAGCGAAGCCGGTCGCACGCAGCTTCCACCGCTGCCGGATCGCGGTCGAGTCCGACGACGCTGGCGCCCGACTCGAGCAGTGCCGCGCTGTGTCCCCCGCCGCCCAGGGTACAGTCGAGGACGAGCCGCGCGCCCGCGAGCATCTCCAGCACTTCGCCCACGAGAACCGGAGCGTGGTAGGCGGAATCCCAGCGGCCATCAGGCGGGCGGAGTACGGCGGCAGGCGCGGTCGGGGACATCCCTCGAGTCTGATGTGGATCGCTGCGTCAATATAGCAACAGCCCGCCGTCGCTGGGCGACGGCGGGCTGAAGGTCATGCTTGTTACCGCCGTATTACCGGCAGAACTGTCTGATCATCTGCGATACCGGGGAGTCGAACTGCGGAATCGCCGCCATCAGCTGGGCGGTCGGCTCGGGAAACTCAATCTCGCCGGCAGGCACGTTCGCCCGGGCCGTCGCGAGCGACGACTGAGCCAGACGCGCCAGCTCGCAGCTTCTGGTCTGCGACGCTTCCGTGGTGGCCGACTGCGCTATGGAGAACGCGGACGCTCCGAGAAGAAACTGCGCCGCGTTGCTCTGCTGCAGCCGGTTGGACAGCTCGAGGAAGCGCACCGCGCGCTGGAAATCCGTCCGGCTGCGGGAAGCGTTCCCCGCCCGGTACCCATTGTTGCCCTGTTGCAGCGCGAGCTGCGCCACCATGGGAGCGGCCGCACTCGGAGCGCGGGCCAGCACCCCGTACACGCTGTCGGGCTGGTTTGCATCGCTGTAGATCGTGGCGAGGATCACGTACGGCTCGATCGCGTTCGCGTCCGCTGCGAGCGCGCGCTGCGCGGCCTGCACCGCGCCGACAGTGTTCCCGGACTTTCGCTGCGCCTCGGCAAATGCCACCCAGAGCATCGCGTCATTCGGGAACTTCTGCGTGGCCGTGGTCAGAACCGTGATCAGCCCCTGATTGCGGCTCTGGTCCGTTCCGGCACTTTCGGCCGACGCCAGCGCCGACATCGCTGCCGCGAGACGCCGGTAGAAATCCGCCGTCGCCTGGGACGTGTCTGCGACGATCAGGTCCCGGCCCACGGGAACGGCCGACTCGAAATCACGCGCGGCGAGCAGCACCAGCCACGCCGTACGCAGCATGGACGGATCGCCCGAGCTGCGGCGCAACGCTTCCTTGATGATGGGAGCCGCGAGAGCGGCGCGGCCGCTGGCCGCGAGCTCGTTGACTACCTGCTGCTGCAGCGTCAGATCAGACGGTGCGGCAGCGAGAAGACCGGTCAGCGTCTCGACGTACCTGTCCTCGTTCCCGGCAGCCTTGTATCCGAGCGCGGCCAAACGCAGCGCCTGAATGTTCCGCGGATCCGTCGCCAGTACCTGCTCGACGAGCTGGAGCGTGGTCGCGGAAATCACGGAGGCGCTGTCCTTCGGCGTGTCGCGCGTCACATACGCGTTGGCGAGACAGACGCGCACCATGTTGGCGTCGGGATGCTGGCGCAGCCCGGTGTTCGCATGTTGAATGGCTTCCTCGGCGTTCCCGGCGCGAAGGGCGTTGTAGCAGCGCTCCTCGTGCTCGATCTGCCTGCGCGCCTGCAGATACGAGCGGGAGATGGCTTGAGCCGCCTGGTCGAGCCGTCCGGCCTCGGCCGCGGGAAGCGCCTGCGCCACGGTATTGTCGCGGGCCAGCACGAGCCGCGCGTCCACCCGATATCCGGCCGGGGTGCGCATCACGGTGCCGTCTATGTAATCCTTCGCGCGAATGAGACTCGCGAGGGCCTTGGCGTCGTTGGGGCTCAGCGCTTCTGTCGTGGAGTAGCCCGAAGCTTTGAGCGTGTTCTCGATGTCCGCCTTCGGGATCACCGTAAGGTCGCGCGAATTCGCGTCGCGGCCGAGCCGCGCGCGCAGCACTTCGGCGAACTGCACGCCGACGCCGGGCTCCGTGCTCTGGAACGTGGCTACCATGACGCGCGGCGGCGGCGGCGCATCGCGACGCTGCGCCTGAACGGGCATCGCTGCCAGGACCATCACAGCAATGGTCAGCGCGGTTCCAGCGGCGATCGAAAGACCTGAACGTGCCTTCAATGTTTTAACCTCCAATACGGTGAACATCTGTACCCGTTTCCGCCGGCCTAGTTCCAGTACGGTTCCACCCGAGGAAGTGCCCCGGAATGGGCGAAGAGGGACTCGAACCCCCGACATCCTGCGTGTAAGGCAGGCGCTCTAACCAACTGAGCTATTCGCCCGGATCCGTGGCGGGTGCCAAGGAGCGGGAAAGCTTGCCGGATGTGAAGCGCATTGCAAGCGGTGCGCCGAGATAGCGAATTTCAGCAGATAGGCCGCAAGACGCGTAGATGAAGTGACAAAATGCCATAGAGAACTGATAAGCTGCGAGCTTCCAGCAGGAAGCTACCAGCTTCGAGCTGCGAACGATGTTGACTTACCTGGCCACCTTAACGGCTCCTACCGATGAATAGACCCGGACTTCTCCTCACGCTCGCGCTCACTCCCCTTGTCGCCGGCCAGGCCGCCGCGCAGACGCCCGTGACGCTCACGATCACCGAATGGGAAGTGCCGTGGGCCGACACCAGGCCGCGCGATCCGTCCGTCGCGCCCGACGGCAGCATCTGGTTCGTGGGGCAGACGGGCCATTACGTGGCTCGCTTCGATCCGCGAACGGAGGAATTCAAGCGCTTCACGCTCGACGACGGGGCGGGCCCGCACAATTTGATCGTGGACAACTCCGGCACCATCTGGTACGCCGGGAACCGACAGGCTCACATCGGCAAGCTGAATCCGGCCAACGGGGAAATCCACAAGTTCGCGACGCCCACCGATCAGCTCCGCGATCCGCATACGCTGGTGTTTGACCGTGCGGGCAATATCTGGTTCACAGCGCAGGGAGCCGGGAACGTCGGGCACTTCAACGTCTCCACGGGCGAGATTCGCGTCGCTGCGGTGCCGACCAAACGCGGACGACCCTACGGAATCGTGGTGGACGGCACGGGAAGGCCGTGGTTCAATCTGTTCGGAACCAACAAGATCGGCGTGGTGGATCCCGCGACGCTGGCTGTGCGCGAATTCACCCTGCCGAACGAGCGCAGTCGCACGCGGCGCATCGTCGCCACGTCCGACGGCGGCATCTGGTACGTGGACTACACGCGCGGCTTCATCGGCCGGCTCGATCCGCGATCGGGGAACGTCGAGGAGTACGCAGCCCCGTCCGCGGCGACGTCGCTACCCTACGCGCTCACCGTTGACGACCGGGACCGCCTCTGGTTCGTGGAGACCGGCATCACGCCGAATCAGTTCGTGGGCTTCGACACGAAGAGCCGCAGGTTCATCGGGACGACGCCGATCAAGAGCGGCGGCGGCGCGGTGCGACACATGGTGTACGATGCCGCCACACGGTCGATCTGGTTTGGGACGGATGCGGGGACGATTGGGCGGGCGGTGGTGCCGGAGTAGCCGTGATTGGTGATTGGTGATTCGTGATTGGTGACTAGTAACCGTTCTTCACGCAGTTACTGGTCACTGATCCCGGCTACTTCAGAATTGCTATCGGCACCAACACGAGATAGCCGAGCACCAGCAGAATCGGGGCTATCGTCTCGCCGCCCCGCCACAGGTCGGCGAAGCCGAGGAGAATTGCCGCCGCGGCGAGGCCCCACCACACCGCGCGGCTACCGGGAAGGCGGCTAGCGCCACTGCTCGCTGAGGTATCAGGCTTCATCATGGGGATAAAGTAGCAGGAAGAAAGGTAGAGGGAGGGGTTGGTGAGGAGTTACCAATCACGAATCACGAATCACTAATCACGCTGCCTCACCGTAGCGCAGACTGCCGCCCCCGCCGATACGCCGCCTGCGCCTCGGCATGCATCCCCGTGTGCAGCAGGATGTCGCCGAGGATGGCGTGCAGCTGCGGCAGACTGGCGTTGGCGGCAATTCCCTGCTCGGCGACCACCCGCGCCTCGTCGTACCGTCCGCGCCGGCTGAGGACTACGGCGAGGTTGTTGTACAAGGCCGCGCCGTGCGGATGCGTCGCGATGGCTTCCCGGAGTATCCGTTCCGCGCGCTGCAGGTCGCCCTCGACCGCGGCCGCGAGCGCGGAGTGGTGGTACCACACGGCGGGGGGCTGCGCGCACCACAGCTGGCGGGCCGCCTCCAGCTCGGCGTTGGCGAGCTTCGGGTCGCGCGCCTCGATCGCGAGCGCGCCCGACCACGTGAGAATCACCGGCTCGCGCCGCTCCGTGCGCCAGAGAATCTCGTCGCAGACGCGTCGGGCCTTGCCCGCCTGGCCCAGCTTCGCGAGCGAGTACGACAGGTTGTGCAGCGGCGAGACCGCGTCCGGCGCGTACACCATGGCGCGTTGAAAAGCGGACGCTGCCGTGGCCCAATCACGGCGCGCGATCGAGATGAGCCCGATGTAGAACGCCGCCGGCGCGTCGTCTTCCTTGAGCTCGAGCACGCGGGTGAACTCGGTAATCGCCTCATCGTGCATCGCGGCCCGGAAGAAGGCCATGCCAAGATTGCGGTGCTCGTCCACGTCGGGGCCGTCCGTCGACTTCGGCATGGATCCGGAGCGTCCCACCTCGATCACGAAGCCGGCCGTGATGAGCCCGTACAGTTCCTTGCCCACCACGAACTCGCCCAGCCCTGACTCCTCGATCAGCGCGGTCACGTCGCGGTGTCCGTCGATCAGGGGGAGCAGCGCCTGCTGGTCGGCCGTCAGCTCAAGCTTCGTGCGCAGCAGCTCCTGCCGCTCGAGCGCGAAGACGAGATCGAAGCTGTGAATCTTCTTTTCGACGACGGTCCACTCGTCCACCCGCCGCGCGCCCTCCAACAGGACGGATTGGGGATCGATGGAGGAGACGGGCACCCCGTCGGGCGGCGGGACAGCGGGAGCGAAATTGAATGCGCCGTCGTCCCAGGTGAACATGAGGTACACCGCTTCTTCGGCGGAGAGCTGGCGATGCTCGATCTCGGCGTAAGCGATCCGCCCGCCGTCGAAGTAGATGCGGCCGAGCTGATCGCCGCGGTCGATCGTGAGCAACCCCATCTTGTTGCCCATCGAGAGCAGCTGCAAAACGTCCGGCAGGCTCGCCTCGCGCAAGCTGCCGCGAATCGCCATCTAGCGCAGCTCCTCGATCACGTACGCGCTGCGCTCGGGCCATTCGACGATCGTCCTCGTATCATCGAAGAACACCGGGTCGATCTGCGACGCCTTTTTCGGGCTGAGCGCCTGCACCCGCTCCGCGACGGCCCCGGACAGTTCCTTGAGGAATGAATCGAATTCGCCGGGAGGCGCGTCGTTTCCGTCGGCGGCGCCGCCGTGCTCGGGCGTCACTTGCCAGCCCCGTTGCCGGAATCCAATCGCTGAAAGACGAGCTGCGTGATCGCGCGCAGCGACTCGAACACGCCGGTCCCGCGGAGAGCGTCGGCGGGGAACGACGGCACGCCCCGGAAGTTGAGGATCTCGTCGAGATCGTCCACGGGCATTATCTCCGCCTCCGGCAGGTCGCGCTTGTTGTACTGCATCACCATCGGAAGCTTGCGCGCGTCCACGTCGTGCGCCGCGAGACTCGCGTGCAGGTCCTGCAGGCTTTCGATGTTGTCCTCGAGCTGCTTGGTCTGGCTGTCCGCCACGAACACGACGCCGTCCACGCCCTCCAGGACGAGGCGCCGCGTCGCCTCGTAAAAAACCTGCCCCGGAACTGTGTAGAGCTGCAGCCTGGTCGAGAAGTCGGCGATCTTTCCCAGGTCCACCGGCAGGTAATCGAAGAACAGAGTGCGGTCGGCCTCCGTGGCCAGCGACATCATCTTCCCCTTTCTGTCCTCGGGAAGCTCGTCGTACACGTGCAGCAGGTTGCTGGTCTTCCCCGACCTGCCCGGGCCGCAATACACGATCTTGCACGTGATCTCGCGCGCCGTGTAGTTAACAGTGGGCATCCGGCATCCCTCGCAGGCAGGAACTGATGCGGCCGCCGTCGCGGCCGCGACAGGTTGCTACATCAAGAATACAACCCGGAACGCGAGTCGGCTCACTCACTTGCGTTGTAGAACCCCAGCTCGGTCAGCGGATCGGCGGCAGCGAGCAGCCGCGGGTCCTCCGCCACGGCCGCGAGCGACTTGTGCAGCTCCGGCGGGAGCGGCGAGCGCAGGTCCAGCATGGCGCCCGTCTCCGGGTGCGCGAACCGGAGCCAGGCCGCGTGCAGGAAATGCCGCTTCGGCGGGAGGCCCGCGAGCTTGCGGCCTCCTCCTCCGCCGTACACGTCGTCGCCCATCACGGGCTTGCCCACCGAGGCGAGATGCACCCGGATCTGGTGCGTGCGCCCGGTATGGAGCTGGGCCCGGAGCAGGTCCCCGGAGTTGTACCGCGCGAGGCGGACGAAGTCGGTCCGGGCCGCGCGACCGGCGGACACGATCGCCATGCGCTTCCTGTCGTTGGGGTCGCGCGCGATCGGCCGGTCTATGGTCAGACTGTCCTCGGCGAGATGGCCCCACACCATGGCGGCGTACCGGCGCGCCACCCGCCTGTCGGCGATCGCCGCGCCGAGCAACCGCTGCGCGCGCTCGGTCTTCGCCACCAGCAGCAGCCCGGAAGTCTCCTTATCCAGCCGGTGCACGATCCCCGCGCGATCTGGCACTCCGTCGGCGTCGCAACCCTCGCGGCCGAGCAGCGCGTTGACCAGCGTGCCGCTCCAGTTGCCGGGCGCGGGATGCACGACCATTCCCGCGGGTTTATCCACGACGAGCAGCGAGTCGTCCTCGTGGACGATCGAGAGATCGATCTTCTCCGGCAGAATCTCGCGCGTCTCGGCCGGCGGAATCACGACGTCCACGCGCTCACCCGCGACCGGGCGGTAGCTCGCCTTTTCGGAGCGGCTCGCGACGGTCACGTGCCCGTTGGCTATCAGCGTGGCTGCCGCCGTCCGCGAGAGATCGAGCCGCCGCGCGACCAGGAGATCGAGCCGCGCTTCCGAGCCGGCCTCGGCCACGAACGTGTGGCGCGTCTCCAGAGCTATATCTCGTTCGGCTTGCTGCGGAGCTGCGATGTGGCGACTGCTTCGGCCTTCTCTTCTCCCCAGAGGACCCACGCCAGCATGAACGCGCCGGTGCTCACGGCCATGTCCGCGACGTTGAACGTCCACCACCGCAGGTCCGGGCTCAGGCCGATGTCGATGAAGTCCACGACGCCGAGGGGCGAGCGCAGCCTGTCAATCAGGTTGCCGATCGCGCCGGCGCAGACCAGCGCGAGCGCGAGCGTCCGAGGCCAGTCGTCCGCGCGCGTGGTACGGTACAGCCGGGCCAGGATGTACAGCGCCCCGATCGTGAGGATCGTGAATATCCAGCGCGAGTAATCGCCCAGGTGCAGGCCGAAGGCCGCGCCCGGGTTGTACACCAGCGTGAATCGCAGATACTCGCCGATCACCTGCCGCGGAATCCGCTGCGGCACCAGCGCGTAGACAGCGATGGCCTTCGTTACGACGTCCATGAGCACGACGCCGACGATGACCAACCAGAACAGCGGGGCGTTACGCCTGTCGCTTTCCATTTTCTTCCCGCTGCTTGCACTCGATGCAGAAGCGCGCGTGCGGCAGCGCGTCGAGGCGGTCGTAGCCGATGTCGTTGCCGCAGTTGTGACACTTGCCGAACGTCTCCGGCGAGCGGTACAGGCGACGGAGCGCCTCGTCAATGTGCCAGAGAAACCGGCCCTCCTGGCTCGCGAAGAGAAACGCCTTCTCGCGCTCCATGGCGTCGGTGCCCTGGTCCGCCATGTGGAAGGAATAGGAGCTGAAGCCGTCGGCGCCCTGCTCGGTGGCTCCGAAGGTCTCGTCGTAATGCCCGAGCTCGCGGAGCACGCGCTTCCGCTCTTCGAGTAATCGCTTCTCGAAGTGGCCGAGCATCTTCTTGTTCATCGGCTTGGACTTGTCGCTACCGCTAGCTGCAGTTGTCTTCATCCTACCCTCTTCAAGGCGACATGGGCGGTGACCCCGTCGAGGTCGACCTCCCTTGCCGCGTTCCGTGAGGCGCTCCCGCCGGTTGCGAGCTCGCGCGCCAGTATTTCCTCGGCGATCCACTCGCGATGGGCCTCGACCGCGCCCTCCAGCTCCGGATCTCCCCACACCACGACCGAAATGCGATCGCTTACCGCGAATCCAGCTTCCTTTCGCAAGCGTTGTACCCTGCTAACCAGCTCTCGTGCCAAGCCTTCCGCGCGAAGCTCGGGCGTGACCGACGCGTCGATCGCGGCGAAATACGCCCCTTCCTCCTTCACCACCATCTCGCCGGACGCCCGCCTGATGATCGTCAGGTCGTCGGCCTCCAAAGCGCGCGAATCCTCACCCACCGAAATAAACAACGGCGAGCCGCGCTCGAAGTTACGCAGCGCGTCGCCGCCAAGTTCCGTCACCGCCTGCGCCGCCGCCGGCGTGCTCTTCCCGAACTTCTTCCCCAGCGAGCGGAAATTTGGCTTCGCCTCGAGCCGCACGAGCGTGTCGGCCGAAGACACGAATTCCACCGCCTTCACGTTCAGCTCCGACTCGAGCAGCGGAACCAGCGGCCGCACCGCCTCCGTAGCCGCGTCGGGCACCACGCATACCATCTTCGCGAGCGGCTGGCGCACCCTCACGCCGGCCTCCTCCCGCGCCGCGCGGCCGAGGGTCGCGAGCTTCCGTAGCGACTCCATTCCGCGCTCCAGAAAGATATCAACTTCGCCAGGGCGGGAGCGTACGTAGGTGGACAAATGCACCGAGGTGCCGGTGAGCTCGCGGTGGATCCAATCGGACACGAACGGCGCGAACGGCGCGAGCAGCCGGCAGGTGACGGCGAGAACCTCGTGCAGCGTCGCGAACGCGGCGCGGTTGTCTGGCGCCTCGACGTCGTAGAAGCGGTGCCGGTTGAGCCGCACGTACCAGTTGGATACGTCGTCCACGAAGAACTCCATCAGCCCGCGGAGCGCGAGCATGGACTCGTACCGCTCGAGCAGCGCGTCCGTGTCGCGCTCGACAGTCGCAAGGCGCGACAGAACCCAGCGATCGATCGGCGGCCTGTCCGCGGGTGAGGGATCTTCGCCCCCCGGCGCCCAGCCGAAGTTCGCGTACAGCGCGAAGATGCCGGAGTACACGTTCTTCAGCGTGATCAGGAACCGGCCGGCGCTCTCGCGGATCACCGCCTCGTCGAAGTTGCGCGGCAGCCACACCTGGCTGGCCGAGATGAGCGAGATGCGGACCGCGTCGGCACCGTGCGCCGGGATGAGCGCGTCGGGATCCACGATGTTGCCGAGCCGCTTGGACATCTTCTCGCCCTTCGAGTCAAGCAGCACGCCGTTGACCACCACAGCGCGGTAAGGCGCTGCGCCCACGCCCTCGTTCGCGGCCGCTTCGTGCTGGAGGAGATTGTTCGGCAGCGCGTCGCCGAGTCCCGTGGCTATCGCCAGCAGCGAGTAGAACCAGCCGCGCGTCTGATCCTGCCCCTCGGCGATGAAATCGGCCGGGTAATAGCGCGCAACCATGTCGCGGTTCTCGAACGGATAGTGCCACTGGGCGAACGGCATGGACCCGGAATCGAACCACGCGTCCACCACCTCCGATACGCGCGCCATCGTCCCCGCGCACCGCGCGCATTTCCACGTGTACGCGTCTATGTACGGCTTGTGCGGATCGAAGTCGGCCGGCAGCTCCCTGCCCCAGCGCCGCGCCAGGTCGGCGTAGCCACCGATCGCCTCGACGTGCTCCGGGTCGGCGTCGCACACCCACAGCGGCAACGGCGTGCCCCAGTACCGGTCCCGCGAGATCGCCCAGTCAATGTTGTTCACCAGCCACTCGCCGAACCGGCCTTCGCCGATCTCGGGCGGATGCCAGTCCACGCGCGCGTTGCGCGTGAGCATGGCGTCCTTGTACGAGCTGGTGCGGATGAACCACGAGGTCCGCGCGTAGTACAGCAGCGGCGTGTCGCAGCGCCAGCAGTGCGGATAGGAGTGCTCCAGCTTGCCCGCCTTCCAGAGGACGCCGCGCGCGCGCAGCTCCTCGACGATCTTCGCGTCAGCGTCCTTGACGAACACGCCGCCGACCACCGGAACGTCGGCAGTGAATTCGCCGCGCCCCGTCACCGGCTGAAGAAACGCGAGCCCGTGCCGCCGCCCGGCGGCATAGTCGTCCGCGCCGAACGCCGGCGCCATGTGCACGATGCCGCTCCCGTCTTCCGCGCTGACGAACGACTCGACCACCACGATCTCGCGCGCGCCGTCCTCGAACGGCACCCAGTCGAGCGGGCGGCGGTAGCGCGTCCCCGCGAGCGACGCTCCGCCGAACGTCGCCACGCGCTCCCACCGGTCGCGGAAATCCTCGCCGAGCACCGCCGCCGCGCGGGGCTCCGCGAGAATAATCGTCTCGTTGGTCTTGCCGCCGCGCTTTCGCAACTCCACGTACTCGATCGTGGGACTCACTGCCAGGGCGACGTTCGACACGAGCGTCCACGGCGTCGTGGTCCACACCAGCAGCCGCCGCCGGGGCGCGCCTTCCGCCGCGGCCTCGTCCACCAGGTCGAGCGCGACGTACACACTGGGATCGCTGACGTCCTTGTAGCCCTGCGCGACCTCATGGCTCGACAGCGACGTGCCGCACCGCGGACAGTACGGCAGGATCTTGTGGCCGAGGTACAGCAGCTTGCGCTCGTGCAACGTCTTCAGCGCCCACCACACGCTCTCGACGTAATCGTTGGTGTACGTCGCGTACGCGTCGTCGTAATCCAGCCAGTACGCGATCCGCTCGCTCATGCGCTGCCAGTCGGCGCGATACCTGAACACGCTCTCGCGGCACAGCTGATTGAACTTCTCCACGCCGATGCGCTCGATGTCCTGCTTGCCGCTGATGCCGAGCTGCTTCTCGACTTCGATCTCCACCGGCAGCCCGTGCGTGTCCCAGCCCGCCTTGCGCGCGACGTGGAAACCGCGCATGGCGCGGTGCCGGCAGAAGAGATCCTTCATCGTCCGGGCGAACACGTGATGGATGCCCGGGCGGCCGTTCGCGGTGGGCGGACCCTCGAAGAAGACGAACTCGGGCCGTCCCTCGCTCGCGGCCAGCGTCTGCTCAAACAGCTTCTCCTCCGTCCAACGCGCGAGTAGCTCGCGCTCGAGCTCGTCGGGCGTGCGATCGGCCGGAAGCTGGCGGTACCGCAATGCCGGATCGCGCCCGACCGGAGCCGGACGCGCGTCAGCGCCAGCCGGGCTCACTCTTCTGCTGTGCCGGTCTTGCGGGCGCCGGACACGTACGCGGGGCCGTCCGCCGCGTCGATCTCCGACATCTGGCGCGTGATGAGCCCGCGCATCTGGGCGATGAACGCGCGCTGCGACCGCGTCAGCGCCTCCATCTCGCCCTCGATCTTCTTCAGCTCGGCCTTTCCAGACTCGACCAGCTTGTCGGCGTCCTGCTGCGCTTCCCGCACGATCAGCTGCGCCTCACGCTCCGCCTGCTCGCGCATCTCGGCGCGGAGCTGCTGCGCCGAGACCAGCGCGTCATTCAGCGCCTTGTCCCGCTCGCGGAACGAGCGCAGCTGCTCGTGAAAGCTCCGCGCCTTCGCGTCGAGATCCTGGTTGATCCGGGCGAGCCGCTCCATCTCCTCGGCGACCTGGTCGCGGAACTGATCCACGCGCGCGGGATCGTAGCCGCGGAAGGCGCGGCCGAAATCGTAGCGCCGCACGTCGAGCGGCGTCAGATGGAAGCTTTCGTCAATCATCGTGTCTCCCTTGCTCCGAACAGAATCGTGCCGAGGCGCACCAAAGTAGCGCCTTCCTCGACCGCGATCTCGTAATCCTGTGACATACCCATCGAAATCTCGCCGGCCGGATGACCGGCCGCCGCCAACACGTCCCTCGCCGCGCGGGCGCGGGCAAACGACGCGCGCAGCTCCGGCTCGTCCGCACCGAGCGCCGCCATCGTCATGGATCCCATGACGCGCAAACCGGCCAGCGACTGCAACTGCCCGGCGACCCGCGGCACTTCGTCCGTACCGAAGCCGCCCTTCGACACCTCACCCGACGCGTTCACCTGCAGCAGCACGTCGAACACGCGCCCCTCGCGCTGGGCCTCACGGTCGAGCGCCTCAGCTAGACGCTCGCTGTCGAGAGAATGTATCAACGCGAACCGGCCCGCCTCGCGCACCTTGTTGCGCTGCACGTGCCCGATCAGGTGCCAACGGACCGCGACGTCAACCTCGCCCATTTTCGCGATCGCTTCCTGCACGCGGTTCTCGCCGACGTCGCCGATCCCGGCGGCCACGGCCGCGGTGACCGCTTCGGCCCCGTGCGTCTTGGTCACGGCGACGATCCGAACATCCTGCTTCCGCCCGCCCCGCTCCCTCGCCTCGTCTATCCGCTGCCGGATCTCCGCGAGTCTCGCCGGCAATCCCGCATACCCCGATTCCGCGCTCTCGCCGGCCGCGGGCGAGCCGCCCGCCAAGGCCTGTGACGAGCCGGAAAGTGGCATAGCACATCAAGTTAAGTGGTCCTGGGTCGCCCGTACAGTTGATTTTTTCACAGATCGGCCGATCGCTGTGGAAAACCGGCTCGAGCGGTTGACTGGAACCGATCTATATGTAATCTTTCATCCGGATATACGGATGCTATCAGACTTCGCGATTCTCGACCGCATGACGGCACTGGCCGACTCCACCCGGAGCCGGCTGCTGCTCGTCCTCGAGCGCCACGAGTGCACGGTGACGGAGCTTTGCACCGTGCTGCAGCTTCCCCAGTCCACCGTCAGCCGCCACCTCAAGGTTCTGGCCGACGAGGAGCTGGTCGGATCGCGGCAGGAGGGCACGAGCCGCTACTACCGGATGTCGCGCGACCGCGTGGATCCCGGAGCGCAGCGGCTGTGGCGAATCGTGCGTGAGCAGATCTCGGCCAGTGCCGCGGCGGACCAGGACGCTCACCGGCTCGACTCCGTTCTGCTCCGCCGGCGCGAGCGCAGCCAGACGTTCTTCTCCGGCGCCGCCGCCGAGTGGGACCGCTTGCGCGGCGAGTTGTTCGGCCGCCGCTCGGACCTCGTCGGACTGATCGGGCTGGTGGACGACCGATGGACGGTCGGCGATCTTGGCTGCGGCACGGGCCAGCTCACCGAAGCGATCGCGCCGTTCGTCGAGCGCGTCGTCGCAATTGATTCGTCCGAGGCGATGCTTGGCTCGGCGAAGAAGCGGCTGGTCGGAGCGCGCAACGTGCACCTGCGGCGCGGCGAGCTGGAGAACCTGCCGGTGGCCGACGACTCGCTCGACGCGGCACTGCTCTTTTTGGTGCTGCACTATCTGCCGGAGCCCGCGCTCGCCATCGCCGAGGCCGCGCGCGTCGTGCGCCCCGGCGGCCGCATTCTCGTGGTGGACATGATGCCGCACGACCACGCGGAATACCGTCAGACCATGGGCCACGTGTGGCAGGGCTTCAGCGAGAACACGGTGACCGAGTGGTTCACCGCCGAGCAGTTGGAGGGCGCGCGCTACCACGCCTTGCCGGCCGACGCCGAAGCCAAGGGGCCGGCGCTGTTCTCCGCCTCGGCGCGCGTGCCCGAAGCCGCTCCACTCGCGGGCTACGCCGCCCGCATGACCGTCGCCGCGGCGGACGGCGATAAGGCGATACCGTTTCCGAAAACCGCGTGAAGGAGCTATTGGCTGTTGGCTATTGGCTGTTAGCCAAAAGCTCCCGCAGTTCCGCTTTGTCGTTCCGCTGCAGGCCAACAGCCAACAGCTAATAGCCAAGAGCAATCCCAACACTTTACAAGGACAGTTGACCGTGACAGCACTAGCAGAGCCGACGACGTTATTGAATTTCAAAGTCCGCGACCTCTCCCTCGCCGAATTCGGCCGCAAGGAGATTCGCCTCGCCGAGCAGGAAATGCCCGGCCTGATGTCCATCCGCGAAGAGTTCGCGGCGGCGCAGCCGCTCGCCGGCGCTCGCATCATGGGCTCGCTGCACATGACCGTGCAGACCGCCGTTCTTATCGAGACGCTGGCCGCGCTTGGCGCCGACGTGCGCTGGGTGTCGTGCAACATCTTCTCGACGCAGGACCACGCGGCCGCCGCGGTCGTCGTGGGCCCGAACGGCACACCCGACGATCCGCAAGGAATCCCGGTGTTCGCCTGGAAGGGCGAGACGCTCGACGAGTACTGGTGGTGCACCGAGCAGGCGCTGGTGTGGCCCGACGGCGACGGCCCGAACCTCATCCTGGACGACGGCGGCGACGCCACGCTCCTCGTGCACAAGGGCAACGAGTTCGAGCTGGCGGGTATGGTGCCGGCGTTCGATCCGAAGAACGATCCCGAGGAGTACGGCGTCATCCTGGATCTCATCCGCGACCAGATCGCGAAGAACCCGGGCCGCTGGACGCGCACCGCCGCGGCCATCCGCGGCGTGTCGGAGGAGACGACGACCGGCGTGCACCGGCTGTATCAGATGATGAAAGCGGGCACGCTCCTCTTCCCCGCTATCAACGTCAACGACTCCGTGACGAAGAGCAAGTTCGACAACATCTACGGCTGCCGGCACTCGGTGATTGATGGACTGAACCGCGCCAGCGACGTCATGATCAGCGGCAAGGTCGCGGTCGTGTTCGGTTACGGCGAGGTCGGCAAGGGCTGCGCGCAGGCGCTACGCGGCCAGGGCGCGCGCGTGGTAATCACGGAGATCGATCCGATCTGCGCGCTGCAGGCGGCGATGGAGGGGTACCAGGTCACGACGGTCGAAGACGTGCTCGGCAGCGCCGACATCTTTATCTCGGCCACGGGCAACAAGGACGTGATTACCGTAGACCACATGTCGAAAATGAAGGACAAGGCGATCGTGGCGAACATCGGCCACTTCGACAACGAGATAGACATGGCGGGGCTCAAGAACTTCAAGGGAATCAAGCGGATCAACATCAAGCCGCAGTATGACGAGTGGGTGTTCCCGGACGGCCACAGCGTGATGATTCTGGCGGAAGGCCGCCTGATGAATCTCGGCTGCGCCACGGGCCACCCGAGCTTCGTGATGTCAGCGAGCTTCACCAACCAGGTGATGGCGCAGATGGAGCTGCACGCCAACTCCGAGAAGTACGACAAGAAGGTGTACACGCTGCCGAAGGCGCTCGACGAGAAGGTGGCGCGACTGCACCTCGACAAACTCGGCGTGAAGCTGACGCAGATGACGCCGGCGCAGGCCGCGTACCTCGGCGTGCCGATGAACGGGCCGTACAAGCCGGAGCACTACAGATACTAAAGACGTGATTAGTGACTAGTGATTCGTGACTGGTAACTGCAAAAAGCCCAGCCGCGATGGCGGGGCTTTTTTCGGAACTCATGACCTGGGAGTTGGCTGGAACCAGCTAACCAGTTAGCTTGCTTACATGAAAGCAACCATAGATTTCGAGGAGACGCTGTACCGTCGCCTCAAGGTCGAGGCCGCTCGCCGCGGCGGCACCATCCGCGAGCTGGTGCAGGAAGGGGTGCGATACGTGCTCGACCGGCCGCCAGGGACTGCACAGGGTCAGGCCGTGCCCGAACGGCCGTGGTTCGGCGCGTTGCGCGGATACGCGCGCAACGCGGGTGGAGATCACGATCTGCCGGGGATCCGCCGGAGTATCGCCCGGAAACGACCGCGTCGAGCGTGATCCCCGGACTCGATACGTCGATCGTGGTTCGCCTGCTGATCGGAGAGCCGGTGAAGCAGGCTGAAGCGGCTCGCCGGCTTTTGGACGATCGTGCGACGGAGGGGGCGCCGCCCGCCCTCGTGTCAGACCTCGTTGTGGGCGAGAGTTACTTCGCCCTCCGGCATCATTACGGCGTACCGCACGCAAAAGCTGTGGCCGCGCTACGCGAGCTGCTGAACGACCCGGCCATCCTTGCCACCGGCGTGGCTCGCCAGGTGCTCGCGCTTCGTTCGAGCGAAGTCGCCGCGCCGGGACTGATCGACCGGCTGATCCATGGCGACTACGAACAGGCCGGAGCCGTACTTGTCACTTTCGACCGCGGCGCCAGCCGCCTCCCCGGCGCCCAGCTGCTCATGAGTTGACAACTCTCGCCGCGACTGTCCGCTCCTATCGCGTCCCGAGCTTCCACTTTGTCCAGATAACGACCACGCGGCAGGTGCCTTCGAAGCTCTGGAACTGCGGGGGCACGGTGGCGTCCTCATATACCTCGATCGCGGCTACTTCCTGCGGGGTCATGAAGTCGTCGGGTAGGCTCTCGCGCCAGCGGTTGCCGTCCACCCAGTAGTGCGTGCACGAAACATCGCTGAGTCCGCTCGCGCGCGGCGGCGGCAGATGGCGCAGAAAGTCCGAAACTTCGACGGCGAAGCGCTTGTCTAGATCGTCCCGCGTCATGAACCGGCCCAGCCCCGTCCGCTGCCTCTCGGTGAACCCGATCCGCTCGAGCGCGGCGCCGCGGCGCGCCTCCACCAGCACGGCCTCGAGCACGGGCACGAAGGCGCCGAGTCGCACGATCACCTCGCGCGCTTCGCGGCGCGTGAGATTGAGGATCAACTCGGCGGGCTCGTACCCAACCTTGCGCACGACCAGCGCCTGCGTCCCCGATGGCTGCCCGGTGAGCGCGAATGTGCCGGATGAATCGGTGACTGTCGCGTCCGCTCCGGTGGCGAGCGCGACGCGCGCGCCGGCAAGCGGCGCGCCAGCCGCATCGAGCACTATGCCGCGCACTTCGGCGCCCGGCGTGCCCGCGGCGGCGCCGGCGCTCGCCAGGAAGAGCGTCGCCATTCCCAACCCGGGCGCGCCGTACGTGATGGGCAGCGCGATCGTGCTGTCGCCGCCGCTCGTGGCGGAGATGTTGGCGGAGAGCTGAGTGGGCAAGCCACAGAATTTGTAGCGGCCACTCTCGTCCGTCGTCGCAACACGCTGATGCGGCTGATTCCGCATTCCAACCCGCTCGCCCACGACCACCTCGATCCACCACAGGCGGACCTCGGCCCCGGCGACCGGGTCCTCGCTGTCCGCGTTCAGCACGAGCCCGATCAATGCGCCCGAGCCGACGGCGGATCCGGAGCACTTCGCGCGCATGACCGTCCGCGCGGACGGAATCGCGAGCTCGAGACGCACGCTCGAATCGGCCGCGAAAACGACGGGCGGAGTGAGCACTCTGACGCCGAGCGTGTCGAGCGTCGGATGGAAGAGCTGGATTAGATGATCCCCGGCCGGAATACTGTCAATCCGAAAACGTCCGAGCGAGTCCGTGACACCGAATCGCCGCGTGGTGCCGACGGCGACCGTTGCGCCGTCAACGACGCCACCGCGCAGGCTGTCCTGGACCACGCCTTCCGCGGCGGCGAACGCCGGCGCGCGCGGCGCCTGCGCGGCCGCCGGAAAAGCGACCGCCAACAACAATGCGAGACCGCTGCGGAATTTCATGCTAGAACAGCCGGAGCTTCCATCGCGTCCACACGGCCACGGTCGCGCAGCGATCGTACGTCTGGAATTCGACGGGCGTGTAGCTCCGCGTGTAAACCTCGATCGCTTCCACTTCATCCGGCATGACGAACTCGTCCAACGGCGTCGTCATACCCCCACTGCTGCCAGACGAGCCGCCGCGCCACTCGACTCCGTCAACCCAGTATTTCGTACAGGTCCCGCCGAATCCGTCGCCGGGGCGCCGAAGCGCGGGGACGTTCTCCAACAAATTCCCCAGCCGGTACGCATTCCGATCCGTGATGTAATCCCGCTCGATGAAGTGGCCGGTGCCCCGCGCCTTCCGCGTGTTGAAGCCGATGCGGTCCAGCGCTGCCTCGCGCCGCGCGCCGATGACCACCGCCGCGAGGACGGGCACGTACTGCTGCATCTCCACCGCGATCTCACTCGACCGGAGCGGCGTCAGGTTCACGGCCAGCTCCACGGGCATGTAGCCCAGCCGCCGCACGACCAGCGCGTGCGTTCCGGTGGGCTGCCCTGTAAGCGTGAAGGCGCCCGTGGAATCGGTCGTCGCAGAGTTGCTCCCGCCCGTCACGGCCACGTGCGCGTTGCCTATCGGCGTGCCCTCGGCGTCCACCACGGTCCCGGTGACGGTCGCCGTGGCGGTCCCCCCGGCGGGACCGGGAACAGTATCGCCCGCCGCGACGGCGCCCGCGCCCGGCAGCATGAAAGTCGCCATACCGAGCAGAGCGTCGCCGAACACAATCTGCACCCTGCCCGTGCTGTCCGCTCCGCGCTGCACGAACACCTCGGCCGTCAGCTCGGCCGGAAGCTCGCAGATCCGGTAATACCCCCGCTCATCCGACTGGGCCTGCCGCCGCCGCGGCTCGCTGCGAACGCCGGTGCTCTCACCGATGGTGATGTCGCTCCAGTTCAACGTGACCTGCGCGCCCGCGACGGGCTGCTCGGTCGCCGCGTCCAGGATCTGTCCGAAAAGCGCGCGGTCGTCCTCG
This sequence comes from uncultured Gemmatimonadaceae bacterium, assembly GCA_964350145.1. Classification (GTDB taxonomy): domain Bacteria; phylum Gemmatimonadota; class Gemmatimonadetes; order Gemmatimonadales; family Gemmatimonadaceae; genus JACDCY01. The sequence goes on along the minus strand of CAYGJL010000004.1, from coordinate 40,055 downwards.
CCGCGCGGCATGCCGCACTTCGCCGTGACGATCGCGAGCTGCGAGGGGATGGCCAGCACCAGCTCGACCGTTTCGCCGGCGGCGAAGCGCGTCGGCGGCGAGAGGACGCCCAGCGCGAGCGTGTCGAGCAGCGGATCGAACAGCGCCACCTGGTACTCGCCCGGCGGAATGCTGTCTATGCGGAACCGGCCAAGCGAATCGGTGAAGCCCATTCGCGACGGGCCGAGCACGCCCACCGTCGCTCCGCGCAGGAACCCGCCGCGGACGCTGTCCACGGCTACGCCCTGGAGCACGGCGTATCTCGCGGACTGAGCATCCTGCGCGCCGAGCTCGGCGAAGGAGATGAGGCTGAAGACTACCGCAATGATTCGACGCAGCATCGGTTATTCGTTCTCGGATCTGGTTGCAAAGGAAGCCAGGCAGTTGGCCGGCAATGTACGGGTGGCGGCGCCGGGCGCCACCAGGATGGGCCGGCCGCGCGCGCGCGCGGATAAGCACACTTCGGCGAGCGTCTCGCTGAATCCGCGCCACGTCGCGGTTCCTACGGAATCGAGCAACTCGTGTCGGCGCGCCAGCTCGCCGCGGTACCACGCGGTTCCCAGCAGCGGGACCGTTACGACGGTGACGTCGCGCCGGAGGCGCTCGACTTCCTGCGCGTACCATAACGGGTACGTGTCGTTGTCGCCGGCGGCGAGCAGTACTCCTCCGCTCGGAACGCGGCCGAGCAGCTCCCGCGCCGAGTCACGCGCGGCCATCGGGCTTGCGCCGGCGCGTCGATCCACCGCTTTCCAGTTCAGGACGATGGGCGATGCCACGACAGCGATACCCGCGAGTCGCAAAATGGTTCTCGCGGACGGACTCGACAGCCGGGCGGCCAGGGCTCTTGTAACCCGCACTGCTCCAAAACCGGCCCAGAGACCCCAGACCAGGAACGACGTCGCGAAGAAATAGTCGCGCTCCCGCGCCTCGCGGGGCGCGCCGTCGGGCAGCAGTCCGTCACCGAACGAAGGACCGGCTTTCAGGTTGAGGTACAGGATCACGCCCAGCGACGCGGTCGCGAACAGCAGCGCGAGCGCGCGCCAGCTCCTCCTCTCGACTGCGCGATGCGAACGGCTGCCATACAGGCCGAGCGCGACGAAGAGCGCGGTGACGGATGTGCGCGCGGGTGACGGCGGAGCAACGGGATGCAGGCCGAACGCGAACTGCCAGTCCGCGTACTCGAACCAGTTCCCTATTTGCAGGTAGAGCGGCGCCTGTCGCGGCCAGAAGCCCGGATTCGCATACTGCTCGCGGCTCAGCACGTCCAGGAACGCGGCCCACGTCGCGGGGTTCCCCTGGTTGATCGCGGGATCGTGCTGCGCGCGCACGAAGAGAAACAGCACGGCCGATGCGCCAACCGCGGCCACCAGCGCGAGTTGGGCGAAGCGAGCGACTGTTAGCCGGGGACGCGCCTGCGCGATGAGCAGCACCGCGGCGGGCACCGCTACCAGCGCGGCGAGGTGCAGCGAATACGACAGCCCGGCGACGTAGCCGCACAGCAGGATCCACGGCCACGGCGAGCGGGCATCGCTCGAGCCGGCCCGATCCGCGCTCCACAGGATGAGCGCCGAGCCGAGCAGCGCGAGCGCGTACACTTCGGCCTCGGTGGCGTTGCGCCACACGCTCGACGCCGCGCCCGCGCATATCGCCGCCGCGAATCCGGCCCCGTTGTCCCGCGTCCACCGCGCGAGCATGGAACCGAGCAGCGCCACGGCCGCCGCGGTCGCGACCGCGGAGAGCAGGTTGACCCTCAGCGCGTAATCCAGCGGCCACAGGAGCATCGCCCACACGTTGGCCGCAATGACGTACAGGGCCGTGCCGGGCGGGTGCGGAATGCCGAGCGCGTGCACGGCGGCGATCAGCTCGCCGGAGTCCCACCATGTGACGGAGGGGGCGAGGGTGGCGGAGTAGATGGCTACAAGTGCGGCAAAGGCGGACCAGCCGACGGCGCGGGGGCGCAGCATGGTCACAGAGGAACGGCCCTGCGTCCTGCGTCCTGCGTCCTGCGTCCTAGAAAGATCATCGAGCAATGAGAGCGCATGCCTTCCCACTGACAACTGCATACGGCTTGGCAGGTTGCCTGTGGGCCTGACATCGCTGCGTCACTCACCAGAGCCTGATAGGACGCAGGACGCAAGACGCAGGACGCAGGGCTGTTCAACTGATCACTCCCCACGCTGCGTCCAACGCCTGCCGATGCATCCGTACGTCGTGCACCCGAAACACCCGCGCCCCCCGGATCAGCGCGACGATCGCCGCGCCCACACTCCCCGCGTCGCGTTCAGCAGCCGCGGCAACGCCGGTCAGCTCACCGATCATCCGCTTGCGCGACAGCCCCACCATCACCGGGAACCCGAGCTCGCAGACCCGGTCGAGCTCCCGCAGCACCGCGAGCGAATGCTCCGAAGTCTTCGAAAATCCGAATCCCGGATCCAGCACGATGCTCGACCGCTCGACCCCCGCCGCGACAGCGCGCTCCACGCCGTCGGCGAGCTCCCTGACGATGTCACCGACGACGTCGCTCCCGTAATTCGCCACCCCGTACGACGCCATCTCGGCTACGCCCCCCCGCGAGTGCATCAACACGACGCCGCACTTCGCGCGCGCGCACACACCCGGCATCGCGTCGTCCAGCCGGAGTCCCGAGACGTCGTTCACGATCACGGCGCCGGCGTCCAGCGCGCGCCGCGCTACGCCGGCCTTCACCGTATCAACGGATATCAGCGCGTCCGCCTTCGCGGCCAGCACCCCCTCGATCACCGGCAGCACGCGCCGCAACTCTTCGTCGAGGCTCACCGGGGCCGCGCCGGGCCGCGTGGACTCCCCGCCCACGTCCAGCACGTCGGCACCCTGGTCCAGCAGCGCGAGTCCGCGCGCGACGGCGCGATCGGCGGAAAACGAAACACCCCCGTCGCTGAAGCTGTCGGGGGTGACGTTGACGATCCCCAGAAGGACCGGCTTCTCGATTTCGATTGTTCTCCCGCCGACTATCCAACGAGAACGCGTGCTGGCGCCGGCCGCGGCCGACGAGGTCACGCCGGAGCCGGCTCCGGTCCAGCCAGAAGCGGCTTCTTGGCAGTCTTCGGCTGCGTCGCGGGCGCCGCTATCACGGCCGGCGGATGCACCGGCGGCTCCGGCGCGCGCGGCGGCAACTGCTCGCCGCGGGCCAGAGCCAGCACTTCGTCGCCAGTGAGCGTCTCGCGCTCCAGCAGCGACCCGGCGACCGAATGCAGCAGGTCGAGGTTCGCACTCAGCGTCTCCAGCGCCCGCGCGTACGCTTCGCGAATCACTCGCTCCACCTCGGAATCCACCAGCTGCGACGTGCGCTCGGACACCTCGCGCCGGTGCTGCAGCTCGCGCCCGAGAAAAACCTCCTGCTCGTTGTCGCCCACGAGGATCGGCCCGATCTTGTCGGACAGCCCCCACTGCGACACGTACCGCCGCGCGATCGCGGTGGCCTGCTGGATGTCGCTCGCGGCGCCTGTGGTGACCCGGTCGCGGCCGAACACCAGCTCCTCGGCCGTGCGACCACCGTACGCCATCGCGAGACGCGCCTCGATCTGGCGGCGCGTCACCGACACGCGATCGTCCTCCGGCAACGTGAACGCCAGGCCCAGCGCCCGCCCGCGCGGAACGATCGTGACTTTGTGCAGCGGATCGTTGCCCTCGACCTTGATCGCGCAGATCGCGTGACCGGCTTCGTGGTACGCCGTCAGGCGCTTCTCTTCGTCCTTCATCACCATGGACTTCCGCTCGGCGCCGAGCATGACCTTGTCCTTGGCGTCCTCGAAGTCCACCATGTACACCTTGTCGTGGTTCCGCCGCGCCGCGAGCAGCGCCGCTTCGTTCACGAGATTCGCGAGGTCGGCGCCCGCCATTCCCGGCGTACCGCGCGCGAGCGTCGTGATGTCCACGTCTTCGGCGATCGGCTTGTTGCGCACGTGCACCTTGAGGATCCCCTCGCGACCGCGCAGATCCGGAGCGTCCACGATGATCTGCCGATCGAACCGGCCCGGGCGCAGCAGCGCGGGATCGAGCACGTCCGGACGGTTGGTCGCGGCGACCAGAATCACGCCGTCGTTCGACTCGAAGCCGTCCATCTCGACCAGCAGCTGGTTGAGCGTCTGCTCGCGCTCGTCGTGCCCGCCGCCGAGTCCCGCGCCACGGTGACGACCGACGGCGTCGATCTCGTCAATGAAGATGATGCACGGCGCGTGCGCCTTGCCCTGCTCGAACAGGTCGCGCACGCGGCTGGCGCCGACACCAACGAACATCTCCACGAAGTCCGAGCCAGACATGGAGAAAAACGGCCGCCCTGCTTCACCTGCGATGGCGCGGGCGAGCAACGTTTTGCCGGTTCCCGGAGGGCCGACGAGCAGCGCTCCCTTGGGCAGCCGTCCGCCGAGCTTGGTGAACTTCTGCGGATCCTTCAGAAACTCGATGATCTCCTCGAGCTCGACCTTGGCTTCTTCCACGCCTGCCACGTCGGCGAAGGTGACCTTGGGCGTGTCGCCCGTCAGGAGCTTCGCCTTGGACTTGCCGAACGAGAACGCCTTGGCGCCGCCGGCCTGCATCTGCCGGAAGAGGAAGATCCAGAACGCGACGATCAGCAGGATCGGAAGGAAGGTGATCACCGTGGCGCCGAACGACGCACGCTTCGCTTCAGCGTGGATCTCGACGTTGTGCGCGCGCAGTCGCGCCACTTCGTCCTCGGAGTTCTCCACGGGAAGACGCACGTTGAACTTGGCGACTTCGCGGCGATTGACCAGCACCTTCTTCTTGAACTCGCCGGTGATCGCGCTGCCCGCCTCGATGCTCACCTTGGAGATGTTGCCCGACAGCAGCTCCCGATCGTACTGGGTATACGAGATGATCGGAGCCTGCTCCGCGCCCTTCCCCGAAAACTGGATAAAGGCGACTGGGATCAGGATCACCAGGATCCAGAACGAGATCGTCTTCGAGACGCTGCCCCAGTTGAAGGGCTTTCTCGGCGGCTTGGGCACGGGCGGTTGAGGAGGCATGGCTATGAAAGAAAGCTATTAGCTGTTGGCTCTTGGCTGTTAGGAAAACACAAAAAAAATCCGGTTAGTGCCTTTAGCTAATAGCCAATAGCCAATAGCTAACAGCGCTACTCCAAGCTCGCGATATACGGCAGGTGCCTGAAGTCCTCCGCGTGGTCCAGGCCATAACCCACCAGGAACTCTTTCGGCGCGTCGAACCCCACGAACTTCACCTCGTGCTTCATCCCTTCGGCGATGCGCTTGTGCAGCAGGGCGCAGATCTCCAGCGACCGCGGACCGCGCTCCTTCATTATCTCCAGCATCCGGCCGAGCGTCCGGCCGGAGTCCACGATGTCCTCGACGAGCAGGATGTGCTTGCCCGCCAGCTCGGTCTCCGGATCGTACAGCAGCCGCACGTTCCCGCTGGACACCATCGCGTCGCCGTAGCTCGACGCCACCAGAAAATCCACCTGCAGCGGCCGGGTGATCTTGCGGACCAGGTCGCTCAGGAAGATGAAGCTCCCCTTGAGCAGGCCGAGCACGAGCAGATCTCCATCGGGATACGCCGCGCTGATCTCGGCGCCGAGCTGCTCCACGCGCTCGGCGATCTCGCGCTCGTCGAAAGCGATCCGGCGGACCGGCCTGCCTAGCAGCCGCGGATCGGCAACCAGGGCGTCCTTCACGGGACCTTCCGTCGTAAGACGAAGTGCTCGCGAGTTCTCACGACTTCTATTCCCCCGGAAAGTTGGATGGAGCCGCCGGTAGCCCCCTCAATAGTAAACGCGGCTACCCGATGGGTTCCGCGTCTGTCCATGGTCACGTCCGCGCGCGCCGCGATCTCCGGCCAGAGAATGGCGAGCTCCCGTGCATCATACGCGTCCAGGGCGTGGCGTGCAACGAAAAGTGAGCCGTCGGCGTGCCGTTCGACGCCGAGCGCGTCCACCGCCGCGACGACCGCCAAACGCCAATCCGCCGCGCGGCGCGCCAGGTCGAGCAGCTCGCCGGCGAACGACGGCCGAGCCGCGAGGATTCGCGGGAGCAGATCCAGCCGCACCCGGTTGCGCAGGTGCCGCCGCGAGAGGTTCGACGGGTCGTCTACGTACTCGATCCGACGCGCGGCGGCATACGCTTCCACTTCGCTTCTGCGAATCCCGAGCAGCGGCCGCGCGATGTCCGACGGCGCATACAATCCGGCGAGCCCGCGCGGGCCCGCGTCGCGCAGGATCCGCATGAACACCGTCTCCAGCTGATCGTCCCGCGTGTGGGCGGTGGCGACGACGGACAAATCCTCGCGCCCGATCCCGCGGAGAAATCCCCAGCGCTGGCGCCGCCAGGCTGCTTCGCTCGTGAGTCGCGTGCGCGCGCGACCGACGACGCACTTCACGCCGAGCTCCCTGCATCGCCTCTCCACGAGCTCCGCGGCTTCGGCGGATGCCGGGCTGGTGCCGTGGTCGAATGTCGCGACCGTCACGCCGCATCCGGCGCGGCAGGCCGCGTCGAGCAGCACCATGGAGTCCGCGCCACCCGATACCGCAAGCACGACGCGGTCGTGGGGCTCGAGCGCCCGCACGACCGCGTTGTGAATCGTCCTCACGGTCGCTGTCATAGGACCGTAAGGATACCTCTGTCGTAGTTAACTAGTCACTAGTCACTAGTCACGGTTTCTACGACCGCCGGAGCCGCACGCTCCCATTCACCGTGCTGATCGAGATCGTCTCACCGCCGCCGTTGATCGTCCCCCGCGCGTTCTTGGGACCCCACCGGCCGGTCACCGTGATCGGAAACTCGGTGTTGATGCTCCCGTTCACGGTCGAGATGTCGAGGTCCGCGCTGGTCTCGCCCGGCAGGGAGATCTCCACCGATCCATTGACCGTCCGGAACCGCATCTCTTCTCTCGTGGCCGTGCCGATATCGGCGCGCACCGAGCCGTTTACCGTCGTAGCCGACACCGGTCCACCGGAAGTCGCGACCGTCACGCCGCCGTTGACGGTGCTGGCCTTGACCTCGCCGCTCATCCCGTCCACGCGCACGCCGCCGTTCACGGTGTTAGCGGTCACGTGCGCGCCCCGCGGCACCTGGATCGTGAGGTCGGCGCGCGCGTCGGTGTTGTAGTCCCGCTGTCTCCGCGAATTGATCCCGTCCTCTTCACACGTGTCGATCTCGTGCCGCAGCACGCAGATTGTCAGCCCCGTGGACGTACGCACGAGCGCGAACGAGATGTCCTGCGGGTCTCCCCGGCGCCCCCACTTCTTCTCCGCCCGGATATGGATCTGGTTGTCCGGGCTCGGCTCGAAATGCACCGCGCCGTTGACGGAGTGCGCCCTGGCCCACTGCCCCGCCGCGAGCGGCCCGCTCCACGTCCACACTTCCTGGTCGCGGCCGAGTCCTTCCTGCGCGTCCAGCGCCGCCGCCGGAGCGAGCAGAGCGAGAGCCAGTACCGCTAGAATCGATTTCTTCATGTGTGCCCCGGTTATTCGCGGTTCTGACCGCGGATGATGAGAATGCTGCCGCTGAACGTCTGTGCTTCGATGCGCGCGTTGCCGCTCCCGATTCGCCCCTCGGCTGACCGGCCCGAGAACCGCCGGTTGTCATTCCAGTTCGAATTTCCTCCGATCGTCACGGGAAAATCGCTGCGGAACGAGCCGCTGAACGTCTCCAGGCTGAGCCGCGCGCCCGCATCCTCGGGGAGCGCCAGCCGGATCGTTCCCGAGTGCGATTCGAATTCGTACTTGCCGGCCGGATCCACACCGCCGGAGAACTGGATCGGCCCGCTGACCGTGCTGGCGCTCACGCTCTTGGCCGTGATCCCGCTGAGGCGAATCGGCCCGCTCACCGATCCCGCCTCGACGTCGCCGCTGACGTTCTCCATGATCACGTGCCCGCTCACCGACTCGGCGTTCGCCCGGCCCCGCACGTTCTTGACGCGGACGCCGCCGGAGACGCTCTCGACGGTGAGCGAGCCGGCATCTTCGATCTCGATCGTGCCGCTCACGCTCTCGGCCTTCGTCTCGCCCCCGACGCCCTTCGCCGTGATGGGCCCGGACACCGTCGCCATGATCAGCCGCGCGCCGCGCGGGACCACGACCTTATAGATGGTCCTTCCGGAGCGATAGTTGCCCCGACGCTCTTCGTGGTCCACGCTCAGTCCGACGCGCGACCGCGACGCCGTGAACCGGAGACTCCCGCGCTCCGTGGTCGCTTCGATCTTGACCTGGTCGCGCGACCACGCGGACACGTCGATCGTGCCCGAGATCAGCGAGAGATCCACGGTGCCGTTGCTGTTCAGCGGAACGATGGTGTCTATGCTCGTGCGTCCGACGATTTGCCCGCGCGACTGTTGGGCCGAAGCGACCATCGGAGCGGCGAGCGCGGCGGCCAGAACCGCCAAGCGAATTGGAGACTTCACGTTGATTCCCGTCATGTAAGTGGTGGCAGCAGCGCCGCCTGTCTGAGAAGTCGAACCTTGTTTGCCAGTGCTTCACTGAGCAAAGCCGTCAGCAGCGGGCTCGCCGGATCGTTCGCGAGAGCGCGCCGGCTCTCCTCGATTGCCGCATCTATGATCCTGAGATTGCGCTCGATCACCGCGATGGTCGCGGGATCGAGTCTCGACCGCCGCTCGGCGATCGCGCCCTGGAGATCGTCGATCTCCGCCGTGTAAGCGCCGAACTCGCCGCCGACGGTGAGCGATGCCTGAGTCGCCAGCCCGCCCGGGACGGGCTGCGCTCCCGGCGCGACTCCCGCCAGGGTCCCGCCGGCCGGCAGCCTGTCACGCAGCACGAGGTATGTAGTACCGGCCGTCGCCATCATAAGGATCGCGGCGGCGCTGGCCAGCATGCGCGCGCTTATCACTATGCCGCGCGAACGTCGCTGAGCGACGTGATTGATGTCAACCACTCGCGCGCCCAGCCTCGCCTCGATCCCCGGCCACAGATCGCGCGATGGCTCGACCAGCGGCAGGCTCGCCGCCGCGGCCCGGATCGCCTCGATCTCCTTGTCCGTCAATTCGTGTTCGCTCATGACATCAACGCCTTCCTTAGTAGTAAGCGCGCCCGGTGAAGCTGCGCTTTGCTGCCGCCCGTGGTGATGCCCAGCATCCCCGCGAGCTCTTCGTGCTTGTAACCCTCGACGTCGTGGAGCACGAACACCCGGCGCGCACCCGCCGGCAGCCTCGCAATCGCACGCTCGAGATCTATCCTTTCTCCGCTGAACGAGACCTTGTCGGGCCCCGCCGCGGCGTCCCACGCCTCCGTCTCATCAGATCCCTCTCCGCCCTGCTCCGCCCGCCGCCCGAAATCCAGCGCTTCCGTCTTTCTCGCACTCAGCACGACGTTGACCGCCAGCGAGTGCATCCAGGTGGTGAAAGCGCTCTCACCGCGAAACAGCGGCAGCTTCTCCCACACCCTCACGAACACGTCCTGCGTCAGCTCCTCGGCCCGCGTCACGTTCCCAGTCATCCGCAGACACAGGGTGTAGACCCTGGCCGAATGCTGTCGGTACAACCGCTCGAAGGCCTTGCGGTCTCCCGCCGCGGCCGCCGCTACGTCGTTTGCTTCGGCTGTCGGCCCGATAGTCTCGGGTACCGCGGCTGTGGCCATTGGAGCGCTTTCCATGTCCTTGTGCACTGTTAGACGGAAGCTTCGGGCAGAGGGTTTGAAGGGCTGCAACAATTGGCGGGAACAGCCGTATTATGCCCATCACCCTACGGCCCCGGGCGCATTCGGGTGTCAGCCCTCCCCGAGACTCCGCACCGCCTCCCACATCCGCTCCGTCAACTCCAATATGAAATACGCCGTCGTCCTGATTCTCGTGACCGCTTTCGTCCCCTCCCTCGCCGATGCGCAAGCCGACTCCGCGCGGCGGCTGCCGACAAGCGATTCGATCAAGGCGGGCAAGGTGATCGCCGCGGCCCGGATTCCCAACGGAGCCGTCCGCGTTGACGGAAGATTGGACGACGCGGTTTGGGCGGGCGTGGCGCCGACGACAAACTTCCTCCAGAAGCAGCCGGTGGAAGGCGGCGCGCCGACCGACCGGCTCGAGATCAGGATGGCGTACGACGACGACGCGCTGTACGTGGGAACGCGGGTCCGCACGCGCGACCGCCGTCCCATCCAGGCGGCGATCAGCCGCCGTGATGCGGTGACCCAATCCGAGCACATCCAGGTCTCGCTCGACACGTACAGCGACCGCCGCACAGCGTACACGTTCGTCATCACCGCCTCCGGCATCCGCGCGGACTGGTACCACCCTTCGGACGACGAGCACAACCGTGACAGCTCATTCGACCCTGTGTGGGAGGCGCACGCCGCCGTGGATTCGACAGGGTGGACCGCCGAGATGCGGATCCCGTTCTCGCAGCTGCGGTTCACGCGCGCGGACAGCCACGTGTGGGGCGTCAACTTCAACCATTGGGTGCCGTCGCGGAACGAGGACGTATTCTGGATCCCCGTGCCGCGGAACGTCCGCGGTTGGTCTTCGTGGTTCGGCGAGCTGCGCGGCATCGAAGGAGTCCGGCCCACGCGGCGGCTGGAGATACTTCCCTACGTCGCGACGGAAGCCAAGCTCAACGCCGAACGCCATCCGCGGAATCCGTTCGACAACGGCGTCAACCTGACGCCGCGCGCTGGCGCTGACCTGAAGATGGGCGTCGGGCCGAACCTGACGTTGCAGGCCACGGTCAATCCGGATTTCGGGCAGGTCGAGGCGGATCCGGCCGAGGTCAACCTCTCCGCCTTCGAGACGTTCTTTTCGGAGAAGCGGCCGTTCTTCCTCGAGGGCAGCCAGCTCCTGCCCGGCTATTTCTATTCGCGCCGCGTTGGCGCGCGTCCGCGCGGGCCGGCAGCGTCGGATTTTGTCGACTATCCCGACAACAGCACGATCCTCGGCGCGGCCAAGCTCACCGGCCGGCTGCGCTCTGGCACGTCCATCGGAAGTCTGCTCGCCGTGACGAACCGCGAGTACGCGCAGCTATACGACACTACGACGAATGCATTCACCAGGACCGTGGTAGCGCCGCTCACCGCGTACGGCGCCGGGCGCGTGCAGCGCGAGTTCGGCAGAAACGCCTCCACGACATCGATAGGCTTCACGGCCGTGGAGCGGTGGCTCGACGACGGCAGTCAGCTCGCTTCCCTGCTCAACCGCCGGGCATATGCGGGCGCGGCGGACGTGAACCTCCGCCTCGCCGACCGGACCTGGAACGTCGCAGCGCGGCTCGGCTTCAGCCACATACAGGGCGACACCGCGGCCATCCTGCTCGCGCAGCGCTCGAGCGCGCGCTACTTCCAGCGTCCTGACGCGGAATCGTATCAAGTTGATCCGACGCGCACTTCACTGACGGGCGTGAATTCCTTCATTGAGGTGCAGCGGACGGGCGGCGGCCGCTGGCTCCCATCGATCTTTCTCGGAACCGAATCTCCGGGCTTCGAGCTGAACGATGCCGGACGGCTCGGCACCGCCGATGGAATTACCGCCGTGGGGCAGCTCACATACCGGGAGAACGAGCCGAAAAGTCGCCTGCTTCGCCAGTACTCGGTCTCGATGTCGCACGAGAACCAGTGGAACTACGATCGCGACCGCCAGTTCGGCGCTATTCGCTCCGACGCCAGCGTCGAGTTCAAGAACTTCTGGAACCTGAATCTCACGGCCTGGCACGACGTGAACTCATTCGACGCGCGATTGACGCGCGGCGGCCCGGTCATGGAGACGCCGACGTCCAACGTTGGGATCATCCAGCTCAGCAACTCGTGGGGGGCGAACACGCGCTGGAACGCGCGGATATATCACGGAGTGAATCAGTTCGGCTCGCCGACTACGCGCTACAGTGGAGGGATCACCTTCCGGCCCACCTCGCGCTGGCAGCTGTCCATGGACCCCAACTACCTGCACCTCGTGAACTCGCGCCAGTACATCACCACGCGCACGGACGGCCGCCCGGAGACGTACGACCGCCGCTACATCTTCTCGTTCATTGAGCAGAACATCTTCCAGATGAGCCTCCGCGCCAACTACACGTTCAAGCCGGATCTGTCACTGGAGGTGTACGCTCAGCCGTTCGCGGCAAGCGGACGGTACTACGACTTTGGCGAGCTGCCCGCGCCGCGCGCGCTCGAGCTGCGCTACTACGGCACCTACGGCACCACGGCCACGAAGAACGAAGACGGCTCGATCACGATCACGGATCCGGCGGTCCCGGCGACCGGCGGAGGGCCCACGACATTCACGCTCCCGCTCCGCGACTTCAACGTTCGCTCGCTACGCAGCAACATGGTCATGCGCTGGGAGTACCGCCCGGGCAGCACCCTCTTCCTCGTGTGGCAGCAGAATCGCTCGGCGGACGAGCCGCACGGCCGCCGAATCAGCGTCGGCGATGTGCTCGACGGCTTCTCGGCACCGGGGAGCAATTTCTTTGCGGTGAAGGCGACGTTCTGGATGCCTGTGAAGTGATTGGTGATTGGTGACTGGTGATTAGTAACTGCAGTGTTGTGCAGTCACTAATCACCAATCACCAATCACGAATCACTGCTCTCCAGTGACCTGCACGAACTCCGCCCGCCGGTTCAACGCCCACGCCGCCTCGCTGGATCCCTGCGCGGCTGGGCGCTCCTCACCCATGCTCGAGATGTCGATCCGCGACCCGTCGATCCCGTTCGCAACCAGATACGCCTTGAGCTCGGCGGCGCGGCGCAGACCGAGCGCAAGATTGTACTCGGAGGAGCCGCGCTCGTCGGTGTGGCCGGTGATCTGGATGCGGAATGCCGGACGCGCCTGCAGCGCCGGAACCTTGGCGTCGAGCGTTACGCGTGCCTCGGGCGACAGCGCGGACTGATCGTAGTCGAAGTACACGGTGCCGGTTATCACCGCGATGGCTTCCTGCTCGCGCGCGGCGGCCAGCTCGGCCTCGACCCGCTGGCGCTCGAGCTCTCGCTCCCGTATGGCGCGGAGGCTGTCCTCGACTGCCTGCTGCCGCGCGCGCTCGATCGAATCGGCCTGCGCGGTGCTGACCGGGGCGGGCGTCAGCGGCTTCACCTTCTTGCCGCACGCCGCCGCAGTGAGGGAGGCCAGGGCTATCAGCAGAAGCGAATTTCTTGTCATCGTCCAGTGGGTTGGAATGTGTGCCGCGTGATCAGCGTGCGAGAATAGGAGACCAGTCCGGCAATTTCGCGCCCGCCGTTCGAGTCAGCTGCCGCAGTCGGCCGGACTCCGTGTCCACGACCCACAGCTGACGCGCGCCGGTCCGCGTGGAGGAAAATACCACATGGCGCGAATCCGGCGACCACGAGGGGTCCTCGTTCTCGCCTTCACTGGTGTGCTGCTTCGTCGAGCGGTCCCGCAGCGCGAGGCTCAGTATCTGGAACACGCCACCCGCCTGCGATTGGTACGCGATCCGCCGGCCGTCGGGCGACCAGTCGGGCGAGCCGTTTTCGCTGCGGCGCGCCAGGCTGGAGGTAGTGAGCGGCTGCGCGTTGGTCCCGTCGGCATCCATGAGGTAGAGGTCGGGCTGGCCCGCACGCCCGGACGTGAACACGACGCGCCGCCCGGTGGGATCGAACGACGGTCCGGTGTTGTCCCCGGAGCGAGCGGGCGTGAGCCGTCGCGGCGTTCCGCCGGACGCGCCGACGGCCCACAGGTTCGTCCCTTCCTCGTCGCCGTGCGCGTACGTGATGGAGCGTCCGTCCGGGGAGAACGCGGGCGTGATGCTGATCCCGCGCGACGGAATTCCGTTGAGCCACCGCGTCGAGCCGGCCGCGAGGCCGGACACACCCAGTCGCCATCGGCCGGCGCTCACACCGGCGAAGACGAAGCCCGATCCGTCCGGCCGCCACGCCGGTGACAGCGCCAGCTCCGCCGAGGTCAGCCGGCGCGCGTTGGCGCCGTCGCTGTCTATCACCCATACCTGCCCGTCGCCGCCCGTGTACAGCACCCGCGTCTGCGCCGCGCCTCGCGAGCCGAAGATCCACAGCCCGAGCTCGTCGCTCACGCCGTGCAGGGCCAGCCGCCAGCCGGGCCCGTACACGTCCACGGGGAGCGTGAAATCGGCGCCGCGGGCGAGCCTCCTCGACGGCACGTCGTGCACCCGTACAGTCAGCCCGGCCGGCGTCAGACGGGGTTCGACGATGGCCGTGGCGCCGAACGGCGCGAATCGCTCCAGATCCAGCTCGCCCCCAGCGCGCGGCAGCAGCGCCCTGGCAGCCCCTCCGTCCAGGGAGATCAGTGTCACGCGATCGTCGAAGTCGAGATCGCGCTGGAGAATCGCCCGGACCGAATCGCCTTCGGCGCCCTCGACCGGCAGCACCAATACGGCGGGACGGGTTCCAGGGGCATACGTGAGGGCCAACCGCACGCCCTCGGGCGGCTGCGGCTCCTGCGCCCGAGCGGACACGGACGCGCCCAGGAAGCACGCCAAGAGAATACGCCAGCGGAACGTGGACATCACACTCAACTTAGTCACCGATCGCGCTTGATTAGTCCGTGGCCGCCCATAAGCGACTTCGGAATGCGAACCCTTGCGGCCTCAGGACTAACTACAATCGCGGATCGGCGATTAATTGAGGACTGAGGATGAGCGGAACAGAGGGAAGGATTGCGGAATGCCTCTCTCCGCAATCCTCGACTAATCGCCGATCCGCGATGGCCGTTGGTCCTGAGGCCGCAAAGTCCTCGATCCGCAATCGCCGGTACACTAGTCACTAGCCACTGGTCACCTTTATCTTTCAAGCATGGAAACTCACGGTCCCCTCGGCACTCTCTGGGTCTCTTTCGGCCTGATCGCGTTCTATATCGCGCTGATCTGGATCAACACCCTGCTGGGAATCGTTCTGACGCCGCTCTTCGTGATGCCGGGCACCTGGCTACAGGACAAATTCCTGGCGCGGAAGAAGTCGCAGCAGGACTCGGAGGAAGCTCCCTAGTCTCAACGATTTCGGGCGATCCCAGGTATTTTGGGATGATGCCCTCCATGCACCGAATGCTGCCGCGGCCAGCCGAGATGTTCGCGCTCCTGGCCGCGTTGTCGTTTGTGACTTCCGCCGCCTCCGCGCAGACAGCGGACAGTCTCCCGCTCACCCTCGCCGCCGCGATCGCGTCCGCGCTCCGGACGGGGGACGAGGCGCGCGCCGCCGCGCTGCGGGTGGACGTTGCCGACGCGCAGGTGACCGTTGCGCAGGCGGCCGCGCTCCCGCAACTCCGCCTCAACGCGACGCAGACGCACGTCATGGAGAGCGCGCGCGCCCAGGCGGTTGGCGCCGTGTTCAACCAGCCGAACACGTACAACACCAACGCCAGCTTCTCGCAGCCGCTCTTTCAGGGTGGACGGCTGACCGCGGGCAAGCGCGCTGCCCGGCGCGTGCGCGAGTCCGCGCGGCTGAACGAGTCTGAGGAAAGGGCGCAGGTCGCGCTCGACGTGCAGCGCGCATATCTGCAGGCGCTGTTCAGCGCCCGCGCGCTGGAGATCCAGACGTCGGCGTACGCGCTGGCCGGCGAGCGCGTGGTCCAGGCCGAGCAGTTCGAGCGCGCCGGCCGCGCGGCCCGGTACGACGTGCTGCGTGCGCGCGTCGAGCAGGCCAACATCGAGCCGAACGTCATTCAGGCGCGCGGCGACGCCGAACTCGCCCAGCTCGAGCTCAAGCGGCTGGTCAACGCGCCGCTCGACCGTCCGCTCGAGCTCGTCACCGTCATAGACAGCGCCACCGTGGAGCGCATGGTCGCGCAAGCCGAAGCCGCCGGCGCGACCGCCGAGCGGGCGGCGATACGCTCGGCCGAGCTCGTGGCCGCGGCGCGCCGCGACGCGGTCTCCGCGGCGCGCGCCGACCTGCTGCCGAGCGTTAGCTTCAACGCGCAGCTCGGCTACCTCGCGTTCCCCGTCAGCGGCTTCCCGCCCGGCCGCGGCCGGCTCGTGCCGGTGACATGTCCCGCGGGTAGCGCGCCGGACCGCGTCTGCACCCAGCAGAACGGCGGCTGGTTTCCGGACCGCTCAATGAACGTCGCGGTGAGCCTCCCTCTATTCGACGGCATGCGTGCCAGGGGCAACATCGCGCTCGCGCGGGCCCAGGCCCGTCTCGCCGAGCTCGACCTCGTACAGGAGCGCGAGCGCGTTCGCATCGAGGTCGCGAGCGCGAGAGAGAACCTGGACCGCGCCAAGGCGCTGTACTCCGCGCGTAGGCAGACCGTCAGCGAAGCCGACGAGGCGTTTCGCCTGGCGTCACTGCGCTTCACGCGCGGACTCGGCACCCAGCTCGAGGTGTCCGACGCCCAACTCGCGCTGATCACCGCGCAAATGACGGAAGCGCGCGCCGTCTATGATCTTTATCTCGCCGCCGCGTCGCTCTCGAGGGCGCTCGGTGTTTCGATTCCCGTCATTGAGAGCTCCGGTGCGGACACGAACTGACATGCGCCTGCTGGTCCTGGCTTTCATCGCGGTCGCGGGCTGCTCCAGAGGCGACGCCGACACCCCGGCGGGAGCCGGGGGGGCGCCCACGGCCGGCGTTCCTGCCGGAGGGCGCCCGCAGCGGGCGGTCACCCTCGGTCCGACCGACATCGCAATCGCGCGCAACTCTTCCGTCGAAGAGGGCGTACCGATCACCGGCACGCTGCGCCCGATCCAGACCATAGACGTTCGCTCGCGGCTGGAAGGAGATCTCACCGCGGTGTACGTCCGTGAAGGCGAGAGTGTGCGTACTGGACAGGTGCTCGCGGTGTTCGAATCGCTGGATCAGCAGGGCGGTGAGCAGAGCGCGCGGGCTGATCAGGTCGCCGCGCAGGGCGAGCTGTCCACCGCCGAATGGAACCTCGAGCAGACCCGCGAGCTGCACCGCGTGGGTGCGATCCCGGAGCGCGACCTGCGCGCGGCCCAGCAGGCCGTGACCACCGCCCGCGCCCGCAAGGCGGCTGCCGATGCGCGGCTCAGATCCACGCGGCTCGGGGTTCGTGACACGCGCGTGCTGGCTCCTTCGTCGGCTACGGTGCAGACGCGGCATGTCGAGCCAGGCGAGCACGTCGCGCGCGGCACGCAGCTGTTCACCCTGGTGCGCAGCGACGTCCTCGAGCTGGCCGCCGCCGTCCCCGAGCGCCGCGCGTCGAGCATCTCGGTGGGGCAGCGCGTGCGATTCGAGGCAGCCGGACGGCAGTTCGAGGGCCGTGTTTCTCGCTTCAGCCCGACGATCGATCCGTCGACGCGCGCCCTGACCGTGTACGTCCAGGTGCCCAACGGGAACGCGCTGCTCAAGGGCGGGACGTTCGCCAGCGGAACGGTCGTGTCGCGCACGATCAGCAACGCCCTGACCGTGCCGATTCCCGCGGTGCGGCAAGCTGCGTCCGGGGAATCGTTCGTCTACAAGATCGCGGGCGGCGTCATCGAGCAGCCCGCGGTGACGATCGGAGTCATGGACGAAGCGTCCGGGCTCGCGCAGATCCTGTCAGGTCTCGCCGCGGGTGACCGCGTAATAGTCGGCAACGTGGGCACGGTCGGCCGCGGAATGCGCGTCGCGATCATCGGCGGCGACGCGCCGGCCGGTGACGGCGCCGCGCCGGCGCGGCCAGCCTCCAGACCGGCGTCGCCATGATTCTCGCCGACATCTCCATCCGCCGCCCGGTATTCGCCACCATGATGATGGCGACGCTGGTCATCCTGGGAATCGTCGGGTACCAGCGGCTTGGCATCGACGAGTACCCCGACATCACGTATCCGGTCGTGATCGTGCAGGTCACCTACCCCGGCGCTTCACCGCAGGTCATGGAGCGTGACATCGCGCGCCCGATCGAGGAAGCGCTCAACACGGTCGAGGGAGCCCGCGAAATCACGTCCACGTCCATGAACGGCAGCGCGATCGTGCGCGTGCAGCTCGAGCTCGGCGTGAACGTGCTGACCGCGCAGCAGGACGTACAATCCAAGATCGCCAGGATCCGCCGCGGTCTGCCGCCCGATATCGAAGAGCCGATCGTGAACCGGTTCGATCCGAACTCGCGTCCGATCATCTCGCTCGGACTCCAGAGCTCGGAGCGCCCGCTCCGCGAGATGACCAGCATGGCCGAGCAGGTCGTGGCAACGCGACTCGGCGCCGTGCCCGGCGTCGGCGACGTAAGTGTGGTGGGCGGCGCCACACGGCAGATCCGCATCGAGCTGGACCCCGAGGCGATCCGCTCGTACGGGATAGCGCCAGCGCAGATCACCGCCGCGCTGCAGCGCGAGAACCAGGAAGTCCCCGCGGGCCGCGTCGAGCAGGGCGCGAGCGAGCGGTCAATCCGTGTCACGGGCCGAATCGTGGATCCGCGCGACTTCGCGGACGTGGTGATCGCCGTGCGCGACGGCGTGCCCATCCGCCTGGGTGACGTCGCGAGCGTGGTGGACGGCGTCGCGATTCCACGCTCCGCCGCGCTGCTCAACGACACCGCCGCGGTCGCGATCAACATCATCAAGCTGTCGGGCGCAAACACGGTCGCCGTCTCTGATTCCGTCGCCGTGGCCATGGGCGAGCTTCAGCGCCGGCTGCCTGAGGACGTGCAGCTCCGGCTCATCCGCGACGACTCACACAGGATCAGGGACTCGCTGCACGACGTCCAGCTCACGCTGGTGCTCGGCGCGATCCTGACGATCGCGATCATCTACCTGTTCCTGAACTCGTGGCGCTCGACGATCATCACCGGCTTGACTCTCCCCGTCAGCATCATCTCGGCGTTCTTCGTGATGTGGGTGTTCGACTTCACGATCAACAACATGACGCTGCTGGCGCTGTCGCTCGCCATCGGACTGCTCATCGACGACGCGATCGTCGTGCGCGAGAACATCGTTCGGCACGTCCAGATGGGTAAGGACCATCACCGCGCGGCGAGCGAGGGTACGAGCGAGATCGGCCTCGCGGTCGTGTCCACGACGATGGCGGTCATCGCCGTGTTCATCCCCGTGGCGTTCATGGGCGGAATGATCGGGAAGATCTTCTTCCAGTTCGGCGTGACCGTTTCGTTCGCCGTGCTCGTTTCGTTGTTCGTGTCGTTCACGCTCGACCCGATGCTGTCCAGCGTGTGGAAGGATCCGGACGCGTACAAGCAGGAGCCCGGCCAGCGGCGCGGCATCAGGCGGATCGCGGGAGCGTTCGACGACTGGTTCGAGCGCACCGCCGACGTGTATCCGTCCAGGCTGCGCTGGGCGCTGATGAACCGCGGCATCGTGATGGCGGGCGCGCTGGCGTCGATCGTCATCGCTGGACTGATTCTTCCACGCTTGGGCTTCAGCTGGCTGCCGGAAGTGGACGGCGGAGAATTCAACGTGCAGTTCCGCACCCCGCCCGGATCGTCGCTCTCGCACACGCTTGATAAAGGCAAGGAGGTCGACGCGTTTCTCCGTAGCAAGCCGGAGGTGACGCTGACGTACATGACGATCGGCGGCGGATTTCGCGGCTCGCCGAACAACGGCTCCGTTTACGTGAAGATGGTCCAGAAATCGGAGCGCGCGAAATCGCAGGACGATTTCCAGAACGAGCTGCGCGTCGCGCTCCGCATGATTCCGGGGATCCAGCCGTCCATCACCGGCACCCCCTCGATCTTCGGTGGCTACCGCCAACCAATCAGCATCCAGGTGCAGGGTCCGGAGGAATCGCGGCTGCGGATCGCGGCCATGCAGGTTCTGGAAGCCGTGCGCGCGGTGCCCGGCGTGGCGGAGCCCAACTCGAGCGAGGAAGGCGCGATCCCGCAGCTGGACGTAAACGTGGACCGGCAGCAGGCGTGGGCCGCCGGACTGGGAATCGGCAGCATCGCGTCCACCTTGCAGCCGATGTTCGCCGGCCAACGCGCGACGCGCTGGGAGGACCCGCAGGGCTACTCTCATGACGTGATCGTCATCTATCCGGACTCGATGCGGTCCACCCCGGCGAACGTCGCGAACATTCCGGTCATCAGCACCACGATCGACCCGTCCACCGGCCGCGGCGGGAGCGTGCCGCTGTCACAGGTAGCCGACATTCGCTCGAGCCTCGGGCCGCAGCAGATCGAGCGCCGCGCCCTCGAGCGGCAGATGACCGTCAGCGCCGGCGTGCTCCCGGGCTATTCGATGGGCACGGTCGCGGACGCGGCGCAGGCGGCGATCGATTCGCTCGGGCTCCCCGTCGGGTACCACACCGTGTTCACGGGCGACGTGCAGAACCTGAAAGAGACCAAGGGCTACGTCGCGGAAGCGCTGCTGCTCGCGGTCATCTTCATCTATTTGATCCTGGCATCGCTGTTCGGCTCGTTCTTCCAGCCGCTCGCGATTCTCATGGCGCTGCCGCTCAGCTTCCTCGGGGTGGCGCTCGCGCTATTGCTGACGCGCGGGAATCTCAACGTGATGACGATGATCGGGATCATCATGCTGATGGGACTGGTGACCAAGAACGGCATCCTGCTGGTGGATTTCGCCAACCAGCAGCGCGCGCTCGGGAAGGACCGGATGGAGGCGCTGCTGCTCGCGGGCCGCATCCGCCTGCGGCCCATCATCATGACGACCGTCGCCATGATCTTCGGAATGCTGCCGCTGGCGCTCGCGCTGGGCGCGGGAGCGGAGCAGCGCGCGCCGATGGCGCGGGCGGTGATCGGCGGACTGATCACCTCGACCCTGCTGACGCTGCTGGTGGTGCCGGTTGTCTACACGCTGCTGGAGGACGCGGTCGCGTTCACCAGGGATAAAGCGCCCGATAGAATGCGCGGTTTCGCACGATGGCTCGGACGTAGTCGCGAGTCTCGACGAACGGTATCCGTTCCGTAAACACTTCCGGGTCGGACGCGCCGGCCTTTAAGCGCCAGCGCGCGACGGGAGTAGCGCCCGCGTTGTAGGCGGCGAGTCCGTGCTCGAGGTGTGGGTAGGACTTGAGCAGCTCCGCCAGGTGCTGCGTGCCGAAGTCTATGCTGATCGCGGGATTCCACAGGCTGTCAATGTGCCAGTTCTGGATGCCGCGCGCACGCGCCATCCGGGTACCGAGCGGCGGCATGATCTGCATCATTCCCCGCGCTCCGACCGGTGACGTCGCCCGCGGATTGAAGTTCGACTCCTGTTTGATCAGCGCGGCCACGAGCGCCGGATCGAGTCCGTTCTCCCCGGCTTCCGCGGCGATGCGCTCGAGCTCCAGGATCGGGTGCACCAGCCGGTACCGCAGCGGGCTGCGGCCGTGCTCGTTGATCACGCGCCAGCCGAGCGCGACCGCGCGCGATGCCTGCGGCGTGCCGGAGAACGCGTGCGCCGTCGCGACCATGCGATCGGGCGACTTGGCCGCGTCGCTGAACAGTTTGCCGTACTCATGGCGTTGCTCCACGTCCATCCCGAGGTCGCCGAGCAGCGCTATCCGCCGGAGCCCGTCCTCGAGCTCCTGCACCTTCGGAATGGTGTCGCGCGCGGCGTCGCCGAGCGGGAGCGGCACTCCCAGGCGCTCGGCGGCGCGCACCGTGTAGTACGACGACGGCTCGTCGGCCATGAGCGAGCGCCACCCGGCGCGGCTGCGCGCGGTGTCGCCGAGGGCGTGATGCGCGCGGCCCGCCCAGTACCGCGCGGCCGTCGCGTCGCTGCTGCGCGGATACTGGTGGGCCAGGGCCTCGAACTCCGACGCGGCAGTCTCGAAGTCGCCCTGGATGAACGAGATCATCGCCGCCCGGAAGACGGCGATCGGCGCCTGGGACGACGACGGAAACCGGCGCAGCACGTCGCGCAGCGCGGTCCGCGCATTCCCGTCGCGGCTCTCGTCGGTGGCCAGGTCCGCGAGCAACAGCAGCGCCGCGGCCGAGCTGGTGTCGGTGCGATATTTCGTGGTGATGGCGCGCAGCGTGGCGCGCGCGGCCGTGATGTTCCGCATCGCGATCTGCGCGCGCGCGCGCTGGTACTGCGCGCGTGCCGCCAGCGAGGCCGGGGCCGTGATGCGCGCGTATTGCGCCGCCGCGTCGGCGTCGCGGTTCAGCCGCGCCAGCATCTGACCGAAAGTGAAGCGGTCGTTGGCGGTCAGCAGTCCCGCTTTGCCGGCCTCCTTGAAGCCGATGGCCGCGCGGCCCGTCATTCCGGTCCGGGCGGCGGTCCGGGCGATCGCGAGCTCCTCGGCGGGCGACCGCTGCGTGAAGGTCCGGTCGAACATCGTGATCGCTTCGCGCGAGTCGCCGCTGCTGGACCGGATCAGTCCGAGCAGCCCGGTCCGGACCGCGGCGCGAGCCGCGTCGTCGCTCGCCCGCGCGAGGCGCAGCCGGAAGGCGCTGGTCGGGGCGCCCGCGCGATCGTACGCCGAGATCGCGCCGATCATGTCGCCCGTGCGCTCGCGCGCCAGCGCCTCGCTCATCCGGATCCGAGCGCGGGCGACGTCGGTCGTGATCTTGTCGTACAGCTCATTTCTCGCGGCGCTGTCGGGCGTCACCCCCGCGGCGCGGAGATACAGCCAGTCCGCAATCTCGGGTACGCGCTCCGCCGCCTCGAGGTAGCCGATGCGCGCGCTGTCGAGCTTGTTGGCCCGGTCGTAGGTGCGCGCCCTCGTGACCAGCTCGCGGGCCGGCTGCTCCAGCGTGATCTTGATGCTGTCGGCGTGAAGCGCCTCGGGCGCCTCGGGCGCTGACGTGGCGGAGACCTGCTGCCGCTCGCAGGCGGTGGTGCACAGCAGAAAGGTGATCGCTCGGACGACGTGTAATGTCACAGCCACTGCGCTCCCGGCAATTCCGTGGTGATCAGCTCGTCCGCCTCGCGCGGGCCCCAGCTCCCGGCCCCGTACTCGGGCATGTCGCGCGGCGCGCCGTTCGACCACAGCTCGATCAGCGGATCCATCACACGCCATGCCATCTCGACTTCGTCGCTGCGGGTGAACAGCGTGGCGTCCCCGACCATCGTATCGAGCAGCAGCGTCTCGTACGCCGGGCTTGGAGCTTTGTCAAATGCCTCGGCGTAGCAGAAGTCCATCTCGACCGGCGTAGTCTCGAACCCGGGCGTGAGCTCGTGCACGGTCCCGGGGGCCTTCACCTGGAAGCGCAGCGCGATCCCCTCGCGCGGCTGCACGCGCATCACGAGCCGGCCGGGCGGCACGTGCGTGTCGCCCGCGGCCCCGAAGATCATGTGCGGCGGTGACTTGAACACAACGACGATTTCGGACTTCCGCTGCCTCAATCGCTTGCCGGATCTGAGAAAAAAAGGCACGCCCTTCCAGCGCCAGTTGTCTATCGCGATCCGCATCGCGGCGAAGGTCGGGGTCGTGGAGTCGGCCGCGACTCCCTGCTCCGAACGATAACCAATTGCGCCGTCCTCGCAGGATTTGGACGCCACGTACTGCGCGCGCACCGCCGTGGCCGCTCCACGCTCCACCAGTGGGCGGAGTGAGCGCAGAACTTTTACCTTCTCATCGCGGACGGCGTCCGCCTCGATCGCGATGGGCGGTTCCATCGCCGCGAGCGCGAGCAGCTGCAGCAGATGGTTCTGAAACATGTCGCGCACGACGCCCGCTTCTTCGTAATACTTGCCGCGCGTCCCGACGCCGATCGACTCCGCCGCGGTTATCTGGACGTGCGATATGTACTGCCTGTTCCAGAGCGGCTCGAAGATCGAGTTGGCGAACCTGAAGACGAGAATGTTCTGGACTGCCTCCTTGCCGAGGTAGTGATCGATCCGGTAAACCTGGTGCTCGCCCACGCGGTCGAGCAGCAACGCGTTGAGCTCGAGCGCGGTCGCGAGGCTGCGCCCAAAGGGCTTCTCCACGACGATCCGGCTCCACGGCAGCTCGCTGGCCGATGCCGTGCGCCGCATCAGCCCGGACGAAGCCAGGCTGGTCACCGTGGCCGGGAAGACGCTCGGAGGTATGGCGAGATAGAACAGGTGGTTCGCCGCTCCATCGCGCGGCGCGTCGACGGCGGAGAGCTTCTCCTCGATCGCCGGAAACGTCGCCGCGTCGGTGAAGTCCGCCGTAGAGTACCACATCCGGCTCGCGAGCCACGTCCACGCGCGTTCGTCCAGCGATTTGAATCCGTCCGATTTCTCGAGCTCCGCCCGCATGCGCTCGCGGTACTGCTCGTCGGTCATCTCTTCCCGGGCGACTCCCAGTACCGTGAACCCCTCGTCCAGCAGGTTCGCCGCCGCGAGATAATACAGCGCCGGCGTGAGCTTCCGCCGCGCGAGATCCCCGGACGCTCCGAAGATGATCATCGTGCACGGATCGCCGTGCTGGCGCGGGCGTGCCGACGGTGGTGGAGGGCGCGTGGATGGTGTCGCGATTATCGGCTGACTCATTGGCAAGTCTTCTTTTCCAAGACGAGTTCATTGTCAGCACAGGCAAGCAGTGCGCCACCCGGGACCCGCGGCTTCAGGAAACGATTGTCTGCTTTACCGCGTCGGGCCGACATGCCTGCACCCAAAGCCATCGGCGCCAGGTATACTTCACGACGGCGGCACCGCCGGGCGCCACCAGTAACAATCCCCTCATGCACATCACCAACTGGAAATCCCGCGCCGGATCTGCCGGCGACGTCGTCTCCCTCATCACGAGCGGGATGAAGGTCTTCGCGCACGGAGCGGCGGCGACGCCGTTCGCGCTGCTGGAGGCGCTGACGCGCCGGGACGATGTCACAGGGGTGCGTCTTTACCACGTCCACACCGAGGGCGCGGCTCCGTGGACGAATCCCGATCGTGCCGAGCACTTTCGCTCCGTCGCGCTCTTCTGCGGCCCCTCCTTGCGGGCGCCGGTGGATGACGGGCGGGCCGACTTCGTCCCCATTTTCCTCTCCGACATTCCATCGCTCTTCACCAATGGCGTCGTCCCGCTCGACGTGGCGATGGTGCAACTCTCTCCGCCGGATCGCCACAACTTCTGCTCGCTGGGGACGTCGGTGGACTGCGCCCGCGCCGCCGTCGATTCGGCGCGCTTCGTGATCGCCGAGATCAACGAGCAGATGCCGCGGACTCTCGGCAACACGGCCATACCCTTCGAGCGCCTCGACGCCTTTTGCGTCACGGACCGGCCCCTCCCCGAGCACCTCCCGGAAAAGGAGAGCGCGGCTGAGGGGCGTATCGGCGAGATCGTCGCCGGCCTCGTCGAGCACCGCGCCACGCTGCAGATGGGGATCGGTGCCATTCCGGACGCCGTCCTCTCCCGACTGCACGACAAGAAGGACCTGGGGATTCACACCGAGATGTTCTCCGACCGCATCGTTGACCTCGTGGAGTCCGGGGCGGTAACCAATCGCTTCAAACAAGTCCACAACAGACGCATCGTGACTTCGTTCGTGAACGGAAGCCGGCGCCTGTACGACTTCGTGCACGACAACCCGCTCGTCGAGTTTCATCCCTGCGACCACACTAACGACACCGCGCTCATTGCGCGCAATCCGAAAGTTACAGCTATCAACTCGGCCATCGAGGTCGACATCACCGGACAGGTCTGCGCCGATTCGATGGGACACCGCATCTACTCAGGCATCGGGGGACAGATGGACTTCATCCGCGGCGCGGCGCGGTCGCGGGGCGGCAAGCCGATCATCGCCATGCCGTCCACGGCGCGTGGTGGGACGATCTCGCGTATCGTGGCCGAGCTGGCGCCCGGGGCCGGGGTCGTCACGACGCGCGGTCACGTGCATTGGATGGTGACGGAATACGGCGCGGTGAATCTGCACGGGCTCTCACTGCGCGAGCGCGCGGACGCGTTGATCTCGATCGCCCACCCCGACTTTCGCGCGGAGCTGACGCGCGACGCGGCGCGTATCCGCGCTCGCGTGAAGTAACACGGCATCCGGAGCCGTGATGCGGCGGTCGTTACTAGTCACCAGTCACTAGTCACCAGTCACTTCTTTACGGCGTGACCTCCGAACTCGTTGCGCAGTGCAGCGATCAGCTTGGCGCCGTACGAGTCGTCCTGCCGCGACCGGAGCCGCATGAGCAACGCGAGCGTGATCACCGGCGCCGGCACGTCGAGGTCCACCGCCTCCTGCACGGTCCAGCGACCTTCGCCGCTGTCCGGCACAAAACCCTGCAGCGCTTCCACGCCCGCCGGATCCTTCAGCGCGCGCTCCGCCAGCTCGTTTAGCCACGAGTGCACGACGCTGCCGTGATTCCACAGCGCGGCGATCTTGTGTAGATCGAGCTCGTACGGCGACGCATTCAGTATCTCGTAGCCCTCGGCGTATGCCTGCAGCAGGCCGTATTCGATGCCGTTGTGGACCATTTTCACGTAGTGCCCGGCGCCCGCGGCGCCGACGTGCGCGTATCCGCCCTCCTGGGCCAGCGCGCGGAAGATCTCCTCGCAATACGAGAACGTGCCCCGCGGGCCGCCGATCATCAGGCAGTAGCCCAGCTCGAGCCCCCATATCCCGCCGCTCGTGCCGCAGTCCAGCAGCTCGATCCCGTCGCGCTCGAGCAGCGCCGCGCGGCGGCGCGTGTCGTGGTAGTTGGAGTTGCCGCCGTCAATGATGATGTCGCCGGCGGCAAGCCGGGGCCTGAGCGCGTCGATCGTCTCGTCCACCGGAGCACCCGCCGGTATCATCAGCCATACGACTCTGCGCGGGCTGAGTTGATCCACTACTTCGCCCAGCTCCCGCGCGCCTGTCCCGCCAAGCTCGACGTACCGGGCGATTGTTTCTGGATCGCGATCGTACACCACGACCGAGTGTCCCGCGCGCAGCAGCCGCGCGCTCATGTTGCCGCCCATCTTGCCGAGCCCGATCATCGCCAGTTGCATGTGAGCTCCGGAGGTTGCTCGTTCGCGGCAGTCTGCCGCCCAGCGTTAGTCCGCGTCTATCTCCAGCAGGACCGCCCTCGCTGGTGCACCGTCCATGCCCGCGAGTCTGAGCGGCAGGCAGATGAAGTCGTACACGCCCGGCGCGACCCCTCCGAGCTGCAGCCCTTCCACGATCACGATCCTGCGCTCGAGCAGAGTACGGTGCGTGCGGTGATGGCCCGAGTGGAACTGCTCGATGGATAGATAATCGATCCCCACGAGCTCTACACCCCGCTCCGCGAGCAGCTCAGCGCCATCCGGCGCGAGAAACGTATAGTTGCGCGTGAACTCGGCCTGCTCGAGCAGCGCGGAATTGCGGGTCTTGAGCAGCACCCGGCGCACGCCGTCGAGCGGCTGGCCATCCAGCTCCTTCGCGCCGATTTGCATGACGTCCTCGGCGAACTCGAGCACCGTCGCGCGCCCGATCAGCCTGTCCAGCGGCAGCATATCCACCGTCTCGCCGTCGTCGAAGAAGTGCTTGGCGGCGTCCACGTGCGTGGCGGTGTGGGAGCCGAAAAAAACGGAACTGACGTTGGCGGACGCGCCCTTTGCGATTGATTGCTGCGGGGTTATCTCAATGGCCGGATTGCCGGGATAGACCAGGCCGCCGTTAACCACCGGCGTGGAGATGTCGATTATTCTGCGCACGACAACCGGACGGCGGTTAACTGCCCTGCGTCCTGCGTGCTGCGCCCTAGCAGAAATCTCGACTCCCGACTGGTCCTACCGAACCACTGACGATTCATGACGACCGTTGCATTGCCAGCGGGCTCCGACAATGCCGCGTGAGGCACCGCAGCCAGCCAGGGCGCAGGCCGCAGGACGCAGCACGCAGCGCTGTCACGATGGCAACCCACTCGACGAGTTCGCGCTCAAAACAAATCTCGGAATCTCCGCCGAAAACTCCCCACCGTCGGGGAGCATGAAATTGTACTGCCCCTCCATGTGCCCCTCCTGCGACTTCAGCACGCAGAAGCTGCGGTACTCGTGCACCTTGCCAGGGGCGATGAGCGGCTGCTGCCCGACGACTCCGTCGCCTACCACCTCCGTGTCCTCGCCGATCGAGTCGTGGATCAGCCATCTGCGCGAAAGCAGCTGAGCTGGCTGCTCGCCGACGTTCTCTATGCGCACGAAGTAGGCGAACACGTAGTGATTGCGCGACGCGTCCGACTGGTCCCGCAGGTACACGGGACGGACGGTGATGCGGATGCCGAGGGTCTCTTTGTAGAAGAATTCTTTGAGCATGGTGCGGAGGGCTGGATCTGATCTCTCAACGTACTACAACACGCGTGCAAGTTTTGTTCGCTCGAACTGACAGCTGCTGGCTATTGGCTTTTGGCTATTAGCTGAGCGGAACAACAGGAAGATCTCGGCAATCGGAGCAGTAGCTAACAGCCAATAGCCAGTAGCCAATAGCTAACAGTTAATAGCTCTTCTCCACGATTCCCCTGCACTCCCCGAACCCGATCGTCACGAAACCCGTTCGCCGGCAGCAGCCGCGCATCACGACTTCGTCGCCGTCCTCGAGGAATCGGCGCTCCTCGCCGTTCGGCAGCGCGACGGGATTCGCGCCGCGGCTCGTGCGCTCCATCAGGCAGCCGCGCGAATCCTCGCTGCTACCGGAGACTGTTCCGCTCGCGAGAAGGTCACCGGGACGCAGGTTGCAGCCGTTGCTCGCGTGGTGCGCCAGCATCTGCGCGGGTGTCCAGTACATGTCGGCGAGACTTCCGCGGCTCAAGCGGAACGGCTCCGCGCTCTCGGCGCGCATGCGCTCGGTGAGCAGCAGTACGTCCAGGGTGAGTGCCAGGCCGCCCTCTTCTTCGTTGCCCGTCGAAGAGAGGTACGGCAGCGGCGCGGGCTCGTCCCCGCCGCGCTCGCGCGCCGGGACGCGGAACGGCGCGAGCGCTTCCGTCGTCACCACCCAGGGCGATACGGTCGTCGCGAAATTCTTCGCCAGGAACGGGCCGAGCGGCTGGTATTCCCACGCCTGGATGTCGCGCGCCGACCAGTCGTTCACGATGCAAAAGCCGAAGATGTGGTCTTCCGCGCGCGCGATCGGGATCGTCTCTCCGCGCCGGTTCCCGCCGGCAACGAAGAACCCAACCTCGGCTTCGTAGTCCAGCAGCTTCGACGGCCCGAACACCGGCGTCTCGGCGTCGGCGGGCTTCGTCTGGCCGAGCGGACGGCGGACCGCCGCGCCGCTCGCGACGATGGAGGAGGCGCGCCCGTGATAGCCGATCGGCACGTGCCGGTAGTTCGGCAAGAGCGGATTGTCGGGCCGGAACATCTTCCCGATGTTGGTGGCGTGATCTATGGACGCGTAGAAGTCGGTGTAGTCGCCGATGTCGGCGGGAAGGTGCATTCGCGCCTCGCTCATCGGAACGAGCACCGCCGCCGTCGCGCGCGCGCCCGGGCCGCCGGACTCCTCGTCGCGCAGGAGGCGGCTGAGCTCGAGTCGCAGCCCCGACACCGACAGGCGATCCGCCGCCATCAATGCGTTGAGCGTCGTGGACCTGCACGCCTCCGCGGCCGCGAACGCGGCGTCGCTCTCCAGCAGGTTGGCCTCGAGGCAGGCTGTGACGTCGAGGATCTGGTCACCGATCGCGACCCCGACCCGCGGCTCACCGCCCGATTGCGAGAACACGCCGAACGGCAGGTTCTGGATCGGGAAGTCGGTCGCGGGATCGTTGGCCGACTCCACCCACGAACGCAGCGCCGGATCGTGCGTCTCGTTGATCGCAGGCATCAGATCAGCCCGGCGGCGATCAGCTCGTCCACCGGCTCGCGAAAGGAGCACGAGCCGAACGACGTCGCGAGCTCGCGGGAGCGCGCGATCGCTTCCGTCGAGAGCCGCCGCTCGCGCCACGTAACCCCGCCATCGTCGAATCGAAATGCGCTCAAGTCCGACTCCAGGAGAATTGCCCGCGCCTCGTCCGCCTGCGCGCCGGCGAGCAGCGCCGCGGCGGCGAGAAACACGTTGAGAAATCCGTACATCGTTCCCCGCTGGCTCCCGCTCTCGTACGTGAGAGGATACACGGCCCGAACCGCGTGGTGCAGCCCTGCCGTCGCCTTGAACGCGAGCCGGCGCTCCGCGCACGCCGCCAGAAACGCTACGACGTCGTCCGGCGCCGGAAACGCATCGGCCGTCACCCCGCCCGTGCGGATCTTCGCGCGCACGCCGGCGCGCTGAACCGAGTCGAGCACTGGTCCCGCGTCTCCGCCCGGAGCGATCTCCACGTACAGCGTGAAGAAATCCGGAGCGGCCGCGCGAGCCGCGGCCGGATCGAAGCCAGGCGATGCGCGCAGCTCGATCGTGTCTATGACGGCGTGCCCGATCGCCGACCCCTCCCAGTGGCGGCAGTTGAACTTGAGCGCCTCCTGTACATCGGCTGGAAAATCGTCGCCGGCGAGCGCGGTGACCCTCCACGGCGCGGATCCTTCCCCGCTCGGCAACAGCTCCGCGGAAATGGCGTCGAACTCGGCTAGCCTCGCCACGGGCACGATGAAGCGCCCGAGCATCCAGGCATGCGGGCCGCCCTGGTACCCGGCGTAGTTCCGCATCGACTCGGGCATCCCGAGCTGCGCGGGGGGGAACAGGCCCGCGTAATCCACGAGGCCCGTAGCCAGCGCGCGGACGGCCGACGGCGCGCTCGATGTGGCGTACACCGTCGGGTTAGTTGCCCGGCTTCTGCGCGATCAGCGTGGCGACGGGCGCCGGCGCCGTGAACACCGCCGCGTCCATCGGCCCGTACTCGTACGACGTGAATTCCATCACCTGCTGCTGGCCCATCATGCTCAGCGTGACCTTCGTCGGCTGCTTGATTCCGTTGAAGTCCTTGTAGTCGGAGTACTCTGTGGTCGCCTCGATCTCGCCCATGGGTGTCTTCTGCTTGGCGAAGCCGCCGATCAGCAATCCGGATTCCACCGCGTAGCAATCGAAGGTCTCGCGGCCGCTCTTGCGGACGATCTTCACCTTGTAGCACTGCTGGCCGCCCAGCGTCACGATCTCGGTGGTCTCCAGCGACGCGATGCTCGCCGACTCGCGCAGCACGGACGCGAACTCGGCTTCGTCGGCCATCTGCGCCAACTCCTCGCCCTCGATCAGACGCGGACCCTGCATCGGATCCAGCGACCAGGCGTTGGTACCGTCGAATCCCTGGAGCATGTCGCCCATGCCGGGAATCGTGATCTTCATGAAGACGAGGTTCGGCTGCGCGCCTGCGACTTCCATCTCGCCGGTCATGCCGGCGGCGGGCATGCCGAACGTGCCCTTGGCTCGGAAGAACGGGTGGCGCAGAACGGCATCACGGCCGCCGATGGCCACGACGTGCTTGGCCACGAGGTCCCTGGCCGCCGGAAGCGGCGTGGTCTGCGCGAGCGCGAGCGACGGCAGGAAGGCGAGCGCAGCAAGCAGCCCGTTTCGGCGGCTGAGTACGGTGGACATCACTTGTATCTCCTTAAAGAGCCTGTGACTAGTGACTAGTCGCTAGTGGTTGGGAACTGCGGAAAAACGTCGGTTATAAGGTGCGTCGTGTTTTCACTAGTCACTAGTCACTAGTCACTAGTCACCTGCTTCGGATCCACGCGAAAGCGGCCAACAGGGCCGCATCCCGGCCGAGCAGCAGATCGCCGCGGCTCACGCCCACGACCTCATCCGGGATGACACCCCTGGCCTCGAGCCTGGTTCCGTCGGGCAGCGTATAATCCGAGAATACGTGCAGCAGCACGTCGTCGTTGGGCAGCCGCTTCATCAGGGCGGGCAGCGCTTGCCCCGAGGTGGTATCGCCGAACACCCGCGCCCGCTGAAGATACTGCAGTCCGGCCGCGAAGATCTCGCTGGTGCTCACCGACTCCCCGTCCACGAGGATCGCCAGGGGCCGGTCGTACACGCGGACGGGCCGTCCGCTGAACGACACCCGGCGCGGGTTGGTCACGAGACGCAGCTCGTTGCCCCGCGTCTTGAGGATCCCCAGGGGCACGATGGTGTCCACGAAGTAGCCGCCGATGCCCATCGAGAGCCCGGCGATCCCTCCGGGATTGCCGCGCAGGTCGAGGACGATTCCGCGGCAATCGGCCAGTTCCTGCATCGTGCTGTCGAACGCCGCGCTGATCGGCGTCAGCCAGATGTTGAAGCTGACGTATCCGACGCAGCCGCCGGGCGACAGAACGCGGGAGCGCTCCAGCCGCACGTTCAGCGGCGGAAGATTGCCGAAGCGTACGATCTGGCCGGGCTCGCTGCGGCGCGTGATCGCCAGGATCGCCTTCCGTCCGCTGCCGTCAATGAATTGCGCGTGGACGGTCGTGCCGGAGTCGCCATCGAGCCGCTTGCGGAGCCGCGCGCCGGCGAGCCGGAAGGCTTCCTTCCGGTCGCGCGGATCGGGTAGTGCGAGCGCCGCGGCGACAGCGGGGCGGACACTAAGCCCGTCCACTTCCTCGATGATCCACCCCGGGCGAACTCCCGCGGCGTATGCCGGGCCCGTCGAATCGACCCGCCAAGCCACCGGCGCGCCTCCGACGATCCGCACTTCGATCCCCACGTCACCCGGAGCGCCGGAGTCGGGCTCGTCCTCATCCGCGTCGGCGGTCGCTCTCACGATCTCGGCCGGAATCAAGCCGAAGTGCGACTCGCCCATGCGTGAAAGCATCGCGCGGATGGTCGCGCGCAGCTCGCCGACTGTGCGGGCTGACGCCGCGCGCGGGCGCAGCTCGGTTCGCACACCGGGCCAGTCGATGCCGCGGAAGGTGCTGTCGTAGTAGGTCCGCTGGATCGTCGTCCACGCCGTATCGAACGTCGCGACGGCAAGCGCGGGATCGATCGGAGTCGCATTAGCGGGTATCCGGTCGGAGACTGGCACCGTCGTGCACCCAACGAGAACGGCAGCGACGACGCAACCGAGAACTTTTGACGGCACGCGCTACGGGAGGTTCACGGAAGTATCCGCTAGCGTGCGGGTGGGCCACCCGGTGCCCGGAATGGTGTGGATCACGACCACCCGGTGCGACCCCGATCGCAGCTCCCTGACGGCGCCCGTGTAGCTGGAGCTCGCCACGGCTTGCGCGCATCCCTCCCCTGCACCAAGCGTGCTGGCGGCGGAAACGGTGATGGTGATCTCGCGGTCGGCGACATTCGCCGCCCCGGTGACGCGATAGCAGGGCGTGGGAGTAGACATCGCACCGGCGAATTGAATTTGCGCCTCGGCAACGCTCGTCACGCTCGCGAAGTCAGCAAGGGAGTTGAAACCCGGCTTCGTGGCCGAGAACGAGAATCGCCCGGGACCCAGCAGAGTGGAGCAGCCGGCTGACGCCAGGAGTACGGCAACAACGAAAAAGACGCGCATAAGACTCCTGAGAATGCCGCGATCGCGCCTGCGGCTTTCGTTGCGTGATAGCAGCGGGGAGACTCGAACTCCCGACCTCACGATTATGAGTCGTGCGCTCTAGCCAGCTGAGCTACGCTGCCGTGCTTCGGACGGCGGTACAAAAACGGCCGGCCCTTTCGGACCGGCCGCTGGTTGTCGCATAGCGGGGGCGGGATTTGAACCCGCGACCTTCGGGTTATGAGCCCGACGAGCTACCAGGCTGCTCCACCCCGCGATAGACAGTAAAGATGGTCTCAAACGACGCGTTGGTCAACTGGGTGGACGGGCTTCCGTTCATCTGCGATTGCGGACTCAGGACCCTTGCGGCCTCAGGACCAACTACAATCGACGATCGACGACTAATTGAGGAGTGCGAAGGGAGGATTCCGCGATCCTCTGTCCTCGATTAATCGCCGATCCGCGATGGCCGTTAGTCCTGAGGCCGCAAGGGTCCGCAATCCGCAGTCGTATCAAGGCGCTCGCACTGAGTCCGGTGCAGCAAAGCGATACAACAGCTCCTTCTCCCCCCGTACCATACCGAACTCCTCCCGCGCGATCCTCTCCTGCACCGCCGGATCCGTCTCGATCGCCTCGAGCGTCTTCCCCATCGAATCCACTAGCCGCTGGAGAGAATCCACCGCGGCCTGCATCCGCCGCTCGGCCACGAACTGCCGCACTACGTCCGCCGTGCTGTACTCTCCACCCTGAATCGCGAAATACAGCGCGCCCCCCAAAAAGAGCAGTAGCGCCACCCGCGCCCACGACGGCTTACGCATCACGCGATGCCCAGGGAGCTGTTAGCCAACAGCCAATAGCCAACAGCCAATAGCTCGCTCAGAGTCCGTACACCGCGCCGCCGGGATACTCCGCCAGCGGCCCGAGCTGCTCTTCGATCCGCAGCAGTTGGTTGTACTTGGCGACGCGATCGGTCCTGCTCGCGGACCCCGTCTTGATCTGGCCGGCGCCCGTCGCCACCGCGAGATCGGCGATGAACGTGTCCTCCGTCTCCCCCGACCGGTGCGAGATCACCGACTGATAGCCGTTGCCGCGCGCCAGCTCGATCGCTTCAAGAGTCTCCGTCAGCGTGCCGATCTGATTTAGCTTGATGAGAATCGCGTTGCCGACGTCGCCCTCGATCCCGCGCGCGAGGCGCTCCGTGCTGGTGACGAACAGATCGTCGCCCACGAGCTGACAGCGGTCGCCGAGCGCCGCCGTGAGCTTGGCCCAGCCGTCCCAATCGTCCTCGGCGAGTCCGTCCTCGATCGAGACGATCGGATACTTGTCCAGCCAGCCGGCATACAGCTCGATCATCCCGTCGGCGTCGAACGTCCCGCCGCCGCTCTTCTTGAAGGTGTAGCTGCCGGCCTTGTGGAACTCCGACGCCGCCGGGTCGAGCGCGATCGCGATCTCGGTGCCAGGTGAGTAGCCCGCCTTCTCGATCGCTTCCACGACCACGCGCAGCGCGTCTTCGTCGTTCTCGAGATTGGGGGCGAATCCGCCTTCGTCGCCGACGCCCGTGGACAACTTCCGCTTCACCAACACCTTCTTCAGCGAATGGAACACTTCGGCGCCCATACGCAGCGCGTCGGCGAACGTGTCGGCGCCGATCGGCACCACCATGAACTCCTGCAGGTCCACCGTGTTGGTAGCGTGCGCGCCGCCATTCAGGATGTTCATCATCGGAACCGGCATCGTCCGCGCCATCGGTCCGCCGAGATATCTGTACAACGGCAGCCCCGTATCCTCCGCGGCCGCGCGCGCGACCGCGAGCGACACGGCCAGGATCGCGTTCGCGCCCAGCTTCCCCTTGTTCGGCGTGCCGTCGAGCTCGATCATCAGCCGGTCTATCGCGATCTGATCCGCGGCGGCAATCCCGTTGAGCGCCGGCGCGATCCGCTCGACGATGCTCTGCACCGCCTGCTGCACTCCCTTCCCGCCGTATCGCTCGTCGTCGCCGTCGCGCAGCTCCAGCGCCTCGTGCTCGCCGGTGGAAGCGCCGCTCGGCACGGCCGCGCGGCCGAACGCGCCGCTGGCGAGGGTGACGTCGGCTTCGACGGTGGGATTGCCGCGGCTGTCCAGGATCTCGCGGGCGCGTATGTCGACGATGGTAGGCATTTGAAAAAAAGTGACTGGTGACTAGTGACTAGTGGCTAGTGGCTAGTGGCTAGTAACTGATAACTACACTGCACTGCTAGCTGCTAGCTCGCTTGCTACGCCGTACCGCTCCAGCAGCACCTTCGCCATACGCGACCGCACCAGCTCGACCAGCTCGCCGCGGTCATCGTAGGTGTACTGCGCCGTCGGGATCGGCTCGAGCAAAGTTACTTCGATTGTGCCCGGATGGATTTTCCAGCCTCCCCGCCGCATCCGTTCGATCGTGCCGTAAATGACCATCGGAACAACCGGCACGCCGGCGGTGATGGCGAGTACGAATGGACCCTTCTTGAACGGGCGCAGGGCGTACTCATTGCCGCGTGTCCCTTCCGCGAACATGACGACGGGATTCCCGGCCCTGATCTTCGCCGCCGCGCGCTCGATCGATTCAAGCGCCGCCTTCCTGTTCTCCCGCTCGATCGCGATCATGCCGATCCAGCGAATTGCCTGGCCGAACACGGGAATGCGGAACAACTCCGCCTTCGCGACGTACTTGCCGCGGGGGAGGACGACGGCGGTTGCGAGCACGTCGAACCAGCTCACGTGATTTCCGACGAATATTCGGGGCGATTCGCCGCCGATGAATTCCGTGCCGCTCGCCCGCACGTCCACCCCGGCAACCCACAGCAGCGTCTTCGCCCACCAGCGCGGGATGCCGTCATACACCGAGCCCGCGCGATCGGGAATGCGCAGCAGCCTGGCGGCGACCAGCAACAGGGTCAGCGCGGGCGTCGCGATCAGCGCCGCGATCGCGACGAGGATGAGTCTCACTGCGCGATAAAGTGGTCGTAGCCCGCGGGCGGTGCAACGCGGCGGCCGCCGGCGGTCAGCACGACTTCGGCCTCGTCTCCCTGCGCTTCGCCGATTTCGGTGAGGTCGAGGCCGAACTCCTGCCGGAACGCCGCCACGTCGAGCTCACCGGACGACGTCACCAGTAGCTCGTACTCTTCCCCGCTCGCGAGCGCGTCGTCCGACGTCGTCCCCGGGAACGTGGGAACTCTCTCGCTCCGCAGGTGCAGCGCGACGCCGCTGGCAACCGCGAGGTGGCGCGCGTCCGCGATCAGGCCGTCGGAGATGTCGATCGCCGCGCTGGCGCCCCGCTCCGCCAGCCAGCGCGCCTCGCGCAGCCGCGGCACCGGGTGCGCGAACCGGTCGCGGAGCGCGGCGGCGGGTGTTCGCCGCTCGCGCAGCTCCCGCAGGGCGCGCAACGGCGCGCCCAGCCGCCCGGTTACGTAGATCCTGTCGCCCGACGTCGCGCCACTGCGCAGCAGCGGTGCGGCCGAAGATCCGAGCACCGTAACGGTCAACGACAGTCCGGCGCCGCGCGTCACGTCGCCGCCGAGTATGAGCGTCCCCGCCGATCGAACGCTCTCGCCGATTCCGTCCGCGAGCTCGCCCGCCAGCGGCACGTCGCTCTCGGCCAGCGTGAGCGCAAGGAAGATTCCCTCCGGCTTCGCCGCCATCGCGGCGAGATCACTCAGCGCCGCGGCCGTGGCGCGATATCCAATCTCTT
>CAYGJL010000004.1:0-3300 GCA_964350145.1 uncultured Gemmatimonadaceae bacterium | reverse complement strand
GCCGATCTCCGCGTGGGTGAGCCACTCCTTGCGAAAATGCACGTCCTCCACGCTGGTGTCCGTGCTCACTACGAGCTGACCACTCTGCGGCAGCGGCACGATCGCGGCGTCGTCGCCGATGCTTCTCGCTAACTCGCCCCAACCCTCGAGCATCCTCCGAATGATGTCGAACTCGCCGCCGGGCCCGAGCGCGATGTGACCGAACGCGCCGCCACGCTCCGTCATCGGATCGCGGGAAGCTCGGCGAGCACGCCGTGTGCAAGCTTCTGCTCCACGGGCTGCCACGCTTCGGGAAGCATGCGGAGCACGTCGTCCAGCGTCGTGCCGCGCGAGTTGCGATCGCCGGTCGCGAGCTCGGCGGCGCGTCCGTGAATCCATGCCGCGACGCATGCGCTGACGAATGGATCCCCGGTCTGCGCGAGGAGAGTGCCGATCATGCCGGCGAGAACGTCACCGCTGCCGCCGGTGGCCAGCGCGGGCGTGCCCGCCGCGCTCACGCGAATCCCGCCGTCCGGCGCGGCGATCACGGTCGGCGTGCCTTTGAGCAACACCACGGCGCCGAAGTAACGCGCCGCCTCCAGCGCGACCTCGAACCGCGCGGCGTCAATGTCTGCAGCATCGCGCTGCAGCAGGCGCCCGAGCTCGGCCGGGTGCGGCGTGAGTACGGAGGGACGGCCGTCCAGCAGCTCGGTGAGCGCGCCAGCGTCGCTGGCGAAGATGTTGAGCCCGTCGGCGTCCACCACGAGCAGCTTCACCTGCCCTTTGAGAACGTGCTCCGCGAACCGCTTCGCGCGCGCGGCCTTGCCGAGCCCGGGGCCGATCACCACCGCGTCCGCCCACGCGGTGTTGGAATCGTCGAACTCGCTGTCGGGCTGCCACTCCGTGACGAGCGCGGCCGGCGCCGCGCCGTGCACGGCCGACACGCTGCCTTCGGCGACGCACAGCCGCAGCAGACCAACGCCGCTCCGGAACGCCGCCTGCGCCGCGAGCAGGACCGCGCCCGCCATCCCCTCGCTCCCGCCGACGATCGCGACTTTCCCGCGCGTCCCCTTGTGCGCGCGCGCCGGGATTGCGGGGATGAGCGGGTACACGTCGCCCGCGCCGAGCAGCTCGGGGAGCTGCGTCTCCGCGTCCGGCGGGAGCAGCCCGATGTCGAGAGCGATGATGCGGCCGCAGCTCGCGCGCGAGATGAGCTGGCTCCGCTTGACGCTGCCGAACGTCAGCGTCGTATCGGCGACTACCGCTCCGGTGTGCGCGCCGGTCGTAGCATCCAGCCCGCTGGGCAGATCGAGGCTGATCACGTACGCGCCGGCGGCGCGCGCCTTGGCGATCGCCTCGACCGCGGCTCCGATCGCGCCCGCCGGCGCGCCGGACGATCCGGTTCCGAGCAGTGCATCCACGACCGCTGCGCCGTCGCCGGGCGCTGTCGCGCTGGCGAGCACCGGCGCCGCCGCGGACTTCGCCGCCTTCGCGTCTTCCGTGCGCGCATCCGCGATCTCGACGGCGGCGACGGGGATTCCACGCCGCGCGAGGTCTTCCGCCACGACCCAGCCGTCGCCGCCGTTGTTGCCGCCGCCGGTGAGCACCCGCACTCCGGTACGCGCACGCTCGCCGAGCAGGCGCGCGATCTCCGCGGAAGCCGCCATGCCCGCGCGCCGCATCAGCTCATGCGACGGCGTGCCGGCGGCAATCGTCGCGGCATCCAGCGCCGCCGCTTCCGCGGCGGTGGTCACCAGCACGGTCATGTGAGTGGTCGTCCACCGGCCGATGTCGCCGCGGCCGCGGCGCAAAAGCTACGCCGGGCTGGCGCAGCCCCAGGGGTAGTCGCGCTCGAAAGCGCCGGCGAAATCGTACACGCCGATGAAGTCACCCGGGTTATCCGTCGGAGATTTGAGGAGCAGACCTTCGCTTACGAGCGTGAACACTACCGCGCCGATGTCGCCTGTGCTGCGCAGACCCCAACCTTCGAGCACGAGCCGCGCCATCACACCGAACCGCCTGAGAGCGAGATCGCGGCAGGCGTGCGCCAGCTCGGCACCCGTAATATGGCGACGCTCCGGTAGGCGGGACTGACAGAACTCCAGGCCGGCCAGCACGAAGAGGTACGCGCCCTCCTCGAACCGCGGCTCGCGAAGCCTGATCCTGTCCATGATGCCGTCCCGAAACGCCAGCTCTACCAATTCACTCTCCCGGTCTGCCTACGACACAAATGATGCGGGATAGAGCGGAAACCCGCCAGTCAATTCCCGCACTTCCGCCCGTACCGTTTCGCACACAGACTCGTCGTCGGGTGCGGCCAGCACGCGCTCGATGAGCCCCGCTATCCGCTCCATCTCTGGCTCCTTCATGCCGCGCGTCGTCACGGCCGGAGTGCCGATGCGGATCCCGCTCGTCACGAACGGCGACTGCGTCTCGCGCGGAACGGTGTTCTTGTTCACCGTGATACCCGCCTTGTCCAGCGATTGCTCCGCGACTTTGCCCGTGAGGTTCCGGTTGCGCAGGTCCACCAGCAGCAGATGGTTGTCCGTTCCGCCGGAGACGATGTCGTACCCGCGCGACATGAGCGCGCCTGCCAACGCCTGAGCGTTGACGATGACCTGCTTGCAGTAATCCTTGAACGACGGGTCCAGCGCTTCCTTGAATGCGACGGCCTTCGCGGCGATGACGTGCTCCAGTGGCCCACCCTGCGTCCCCGGGAACATCGCCTTGTCAACGGCCTTGGCGTGCTCGGCCTTGCACAGGATCAGCCCGCCGCGCGGACCGCGCAGCGTCTTGTGCGTGGTGCTCGTCACCGCGTCGGCGTGCGGCACGGGCGAAGGATGCAGCCCCGTCGCGACCAGCCCGGCGATGTGCGCCATGTCCACCACGAATTTCGCGCCGACCTCGCGCGCCACCTCGGCGAACGCGGGAAAGTCGATTATCCGCGCGTACGCGCTGGCGCCGGCGATGATCATCTGCGGCCGCTCCGCGCGCGCGATCTCGCGCATTCGGTCGTAATCGATCCGGCCGTCTTCCGGCTTGACGCCGTAGTGAATGGCGTTGTACAGCAACCCAGAGAAGTTGACCGGCGACCCGTGCGTCAGGTGCCCGCCCTGCGACAGGTCCAATCCCAGCACCTTGTCGCCCGGCTTGAGAAAAGCGAGATACACCGCCGCGTTCGCCTGCGCGCCGGAGTGCGGCTGCACGTTCGCGTGCTCCGCGTCGAACAGCTGCTTGACGCGGTCTATGGCGATCTGCTCGACCTTGTCCACCACCTCGCAGCCGCCGTAGTACCGCTTGGACGGCAGCCCCTCGGCGTAC
>CAYGJL010000003.1:37788-98476 GCA_964350145.1 uncultured Gemmatimonadaceae bacterium | reverse complement strand
GGGCGGGACGTAGCCCGGACCGCCCACATAGTCAGCCCCGCCGCATCCCGCCGCCAGCGCCGCCAGCGCCGCCAGCGACACTGCTACCGTAGCTCTGAAAAGTTTGGCCATGACTGCCTCCAGATCCGCGCGATTTGACGCCGCGGACAGACGAGCCGTTAACAGCGAGATTGGACCTTTCGAGGCGTTGCGCCGGTAATGACCTTTCGCGACTGTCCGATTGACGTTCCCCCGCCCCACGGAGCAACAACCTGAATCGGTTTTTTGCATGTGTGCGCCCCGAGCGCCTGTCACCCGTCGCGCTCGTGCTGCTCGCATCGCTCACGGCCTGCTCACCGTCCTCCGAGGGATTCCGCGCCGGGCCCGCGCCCGCGCGCGCCGCCGCGGACGACCTGTTCGGCTCGCTTTCGATGCGCTTCACCAGCCCGACGCGCACGCCCAAAGCCACCGCCGCGCGCCGCAAGTTCGGGCAGCACACATTCACGCCTTCGCTCATCTACACCGACGCGTCGGTGTGGAATTACGTCAACGGCCGCGACAGCACGCGCGCGCTGATCCTCGCCGGCCGGGCCGCGCCGCGCGGATACCGCATCGTCCCACAGGTACCCGCTCCCGTTCCCGACGCGCCCGCCGACGGAATCCACGGGCTGCACCTCAAACGGCTCAGCGCGAGCGAGTACGAGTGGACCACGACCTCCGATTTCTCGGTCGGCAGCATCTCGCCGGAAGGATTCGCGCGCGTAATTGCCGGTCTGTTCACCGCCGCGGACGGCCGCTCGAGCGCCGCGCTGCGCGCGCAGTTCCGCGCCGAGCTGCCACGAACCTTCGCCGCGCTGGAGAAGCTGTGGCGGGTGGACACCCTGCGCACTGTGCAAGGCCGTGACGGCGGCACCACGCTGACGCTCGCACTCCGCATCACCCCGGAGCGCATGCCCGGCGCGTACGCGGACTACCTGAAGGAGTACCTGACGGATACGCGAATGCGGTTGATCGCGACGGATGCACGCGGCTCGCGCTGGCTGGAAGTCACGCTCCGCGACAAGCTGTTCACCGTGCGGCTCCGGTCGCGCGATGGCAGGCTCGCACCGCTCGACGGCGGCACGCGCGCGCTCCCGGACTTGCTCATCCTCCACACGGATCTCGCGACCAAGATCGGATTCCTCACGGTCGGCTGGACCAACCTCGTCGCCGACTTCTCGATCATCCGCGCCGGCAACCAGCGTGGCTGGCTGGTCCAGTTCAGGAAGGAGCCCGAATGGCGGCTCCCACTCGGCACGCGCCACCTGATTCCGACCCCGCTCAAGCGCCCGTTCGCCGGCGACGGCGCGTCGTATCGAATCCTGGTGTACGGTCTCCCGAACGGCCAGACGATCCTCAGCCGCCGCGGGAACGTCGTCGTGCAGGAGAGCGGGATCCTGCGCTTCTTCGCGCGGCTCTCAGCGCGCGCGACCGGCGACTTCTACGGCAAGACGGAAGTGGACGAGTCCCGGTTCCTTCAAGACGTCTTCGCCGCAATACGCGCAGACGTGACCGCGAGACTGGACTAACTGCCACATAGAACAGCCAAGCGGCGAGCGGCCAGCTGGAAGCTGCCGGCTGCGAGCCAGCTCGTAGCTGGCAGCGTGGTTCGCTGGCAGCTCGCAGCTTTTCAGTTCTAAGTGGCAGTTCCTCGGCCTGCTTCCGCGCGGACGCCGAAATGCACGAACGCCGCGAATCTCGGGATTGAGATTCGCGGCGTTCCCCGCTTCAGCAGGTAACCCAGCGCATAGCCATTGGAACTCTACGTCCTACCGAGCGATGGCGGGTACCTACTGATTGTTACTA
This sequence comes from uncultured Gemmatimonadaceae bacterium, assembly GCA_964350145.1. Lineage (GTDB taxonomy): Bacteria > Gemmatimonadota > Gemmatimonadetes > Gemmatimonadales > Gemmatimonadaceae > JACDCY01. The sequence continues at coordinate 96,652 of CAYGJL010000003.1, read as the reverse complement.
ATAATACTCGCTGGTTAGACGATTTGTTGCAACTATCGTTTCACCGATGGAGCTGAGGGGGCTCGAACCCCTGACCTCTGCAATGCGAATGCAGCGCTCTCCCAGCTGAGCTACAGCCCCAAAACTGACCTTGCGACTGCTTCGCCCTCTGGAGAGTACCGCCCGTCGCATTCGGCCGGTGCGTAGTCTAAACGAGTGAAACCCGTTTCGGGACTACTCCGGATGATAACCGCCCTGGCCACGGAAGTCAATGCCAGCACGGCATTTAGGCCACTCACCGGGCCGGTACGAGGCGCGCTCCCGATATATTGGTGCGCATGTCGCTGACCGTCCGCTTTCTCGGCACTTCCGCGTCCCGCCCTACGGTCGAGCGCAACGTCTCGTCGCTCGTGCTCGTCCGCGAGGGCGAGACGCTGATGTTCGATTGCGGCGAGGGCACGCAGCGGCAGATGATGCGCTACGGCATCTCCTTCGCGCTGTCGCGGATCTTCTTCACCCACATGCACGCCGACCACATGCTCGGCATCATCGGCCTGTGCCGCACGCTTGCGCTCGGCGGCCGCACCGAGCCGATGCACCTGTTCGGCCCGCCGGGGGCGGACGATCTCCTGCGCCGCGCGATCCAGCTCGGCTCGGAAAAGCAGCCATTTCCCATCGAGGTCACCGAGCTCCGGCCGGGCGACGCCATCGAGCACGAGCAGTACGCATTACAGGCCTTTGCGGTCGATCATGGCGGCCGCCGCGCGATCGGCTACGCCCTGGTGGAGAAAGAGAGGCTCGGGCGCTTCGATCCCGAGCGGGCGCGGGCGATGGGCATTCCCGAAGGTCCGATGTGGGGCCAGCTTCACCGCGGCCGCGCCGTGACTCTCCCCGATGGCCGCGTCGTCACGGCGGAATCGCTGGTCGGGCCGGCGCGTCCCGGCCGGCGCGTAGTGCTCACCGGCGACTCGCGCCCCTGCGAGGCCACGATCGCGGCCGCGGTGAACGCCGATCTACTGGTGCACGAAGCGACTTTCTCGGATGAAGAGGGGCTGCGAGCGCTGGAAACCGGACATTCCACCGCTCGCGAGGCGGCCGAGGTTGCTGCCAAAGCGGGAGTGAAGAAGCTGCTGCTCACGCACTTCTCCGCGCGCTACACGCGGGACGCGACCGAGCTACAGTCCGAGGCGCGGGCGGTTTTTCGCGAGACTTACATCGCGCGCGACGGAATGGAACTGGAGGTCGCCTTTGGCGACCTAGTGACTAGTGAATAGTGAATAGTGACTAGTGACTAGTGACTAGTTACCAACCAGCGCCGGCGCCGGGACCGCTACCCGCGAGATCGGGAACGAGCGCTTGAACAGCTCCGTGAGATTCTCGTCGTTCAGCTTTTCCAGAACCTTTTCAGCCGAGACCCGGGACGTCACGCTGCGCGACTCGGGGCCGCTCCAGTTGACCCAGGCGTAGCGGTCGTTCCGCGCCGTTCCCCCGGCCGGATGATGGAACACGACCATCGCATTGCTCGCGCCGGGAAGCTTCACCTCGACTCCCCAGCTCGTGCCATCGGGTCCGCGAAACGGTTTCATTTTCATGGCTGAAAGTTACTAGCTGTTGGCTGTTGGCTGTTGGCTGTCGTGAGTTACAAGGCCCAATCGTCGTGCAGTTACTAGTCACTAGTCACTAATCACTAGTCACCAGTTTTTGCCTCCCCGCGAACCCCGCCTCCACATCGTGCCAGTGCTCCACCGACTCCTCCCCCAGCTTCCAGCATAGATACACACGCCGCCCATCGAGCTCGGCGGGAAAGTCCACCAGGCCCTGATCGAACCCCTTGAAGTCCACGCCCAGCTCTTTCAGCTCCGTGACGTACCGCTCGATGTCCGCTGCCAGGCGCTGCGCGTCGCGCTCGAATTTCTCGGCTTCGTCGGGGGGCGAATCGCCGCGGCGGCCTGCCGCGACCACTTCGATAACCCCGACCTGCTCCCGCCAGCGGGCGTAGTCCTGGACGATGTCTTCCACGATCCGCCGCACCAGCGGCAGCATCCGGTTGGCCTGCTCGATCGTGAAAAGTCGCGCCGGCTCGATCACCGAGCTCATCCGTCAGTCCTCCTGCTTCCCTTCCGCGTTCCGCTCCTCCAGCCGCCGACGCCTCCGCTCACGCGCGGCCGCGAACCGCCGCTTCTCGTCCGCGCTTTGCGGCTCAATCGGGGCGACCTTCACCGGACGGCCGTTGGCGTCAATGGCGACGTAGGTCAGATAGCACGAGTTCGTGTGCCGCCGCTCCCCGGTGAGGAGATTCTCGGTCTCCACACGGACGCCCACTTCCATGGACGTCGTCCCCACGAAGTTCACGCTCGACCTCATGGTCACGAGCTCGCCGATGTGGATGGGCTCCCGGAAGTCCACCCTGTCCACGGACACCGTCACGCACGGGGTCCGCGCGTGCCGCATCGCCGAGACGGCCGCGGTCGTGTCCATCATGGCCAGGATGACTCCGCCGAACACGTGCCCGAGGACGTTCTCCTGGTGCGGCATCATCAGCATGGCCGCTTCATGATGCGTCGCGGCTACGGTGCTCGTCCTCTCAGTGCCGGACAATTCCTTCAAAGTTTCGGTCTCGCGGAAACCGGCGCGCCGGCCGGGGTAAGAAAGAAGGGCGACGCTGGCAAATATAGTGCATAGCTTTCACGCGCCCGGGCGAGCGTCCGACGACTCCATCTCACCGCAGAACACCACCGACAAGTGCATTCATACGGCCGCATTACATCTCTGATCCTCACGCTCGCCTCGCTCACGCTGTGGTCGGGCTGCACCACCGGAGGCGACGCCGCCGCTCTCGGATCGGCCGCGGATTCGATCGCGACTTCCCAGGTCGGCTCGACTGAGGGACCGGTCTCATCCGACACCCAGCCCGCTCAGCCCGGACCCGCCACGGGCTCCGCCGAGGTGCTGCGGCTCCAGCGCGACGCCAACGCGCCGATCCGGGGACTGTATCTCAATCGCTTTTCGGTGCAGAGCTCGACCAAGCTCAGGAAGCTGATCGCGCTCGCCGATTCCACCGAGATCAACGCCTTCGTGATCGACATCAAGGACGAGTTCGGGCTCAACCTGGTGTCCAGCGATCCGATGCTGCAGAAAAACGCTGGCACGATGACGAAGGCCGTGAACCTGAAGGCGTGGGTGGACACGATGCGCGCGCACGGGATCCTGCCGATCGCGCGGATCGTCGTGTTCAAGGATTCCGTCGCGTCGCGGATGAACCCGACGCACACGATCCGGAAGGCCGACGGTTCGCCCTGGCGGGATCGCGAAGGGCTGACGTGGGTCAATCCGTACTCGAACGAGATCTGGGAGTACAACTTCCGCGTCGGTGACGAAGCGATAAAGCTGGGCTTCGGCGAGATTCAGTTCGATTACATCCGGTTCCCCGAGCCGTACAAGTCGCTGCCGCAGCAGGTATTCCCCGGTTCCAACAACCGCAGCAAGCCGCAGGTTCTGGCCGAGTTCCTCGCGGCCGCGCGCGCGCGGTACGCGCGATCGGGTATCCGCACCACCGCCGACATCTTTGGGCTCGTGACCACTGTCAACGGCGCGCTCGAGATCGGCCAGCAGTGGGAGCCGATCGCAAAGGTTACCGACGTCGTGCTGCCGATGGTGTACCCGTCGCACTACCCGCGCGGCTCCTTCAACATCGCGCGGCCGAACGCGGAGCCGTACAGGATCATCCACGCCGCGATCTCCCGCGCGCGCGAGCGCAACGAGGCGATCGGCGTGACGGGCGAGCACGTGCGCCCGTGGCTCCAGGCATTCTCCCTCGGCCAGCCGAAGTACGGGCCAGAGCACATCCGCGCGCAGAAGCAGGCGGTGTACGACTCGGGCTATGATGGCTGGGTGCTGTGGCACCCGGGCGCGAACTACGACATCTTCGTCCCCGCACTTGAGCGCACGCTGGTGTCGCGCAAGAAAGTGCCGCCGGTGCCGGTGAATCGAGCGCCAATTCCCGCTCCGCGGCCGGCTCCGGCTGCGCGGCCGTCAGTATCATCGACAACGCCAGCTCTTTAACTGCCACTTAGAACTGATAAGCTGCGCGCTGCCAGCTGGGAGCTGCCGGCTGCGAGCTGCTCGTAGCTGGCAGCGTTGTTCGCTGGCCGCTCGCAGCTTATCAGTTCTAAGTGGCAGTTTCCCAGCTGATGACCACGCCCGCGTCTCGCTCCAGAATCCGAAGAGCGGCCGTGTGATCGACCTCGCTACCAAGCTCGGCGTGGGCCCGCTCGAAAATCTCGTGCGCCAGCTCGATAAACCCCGCCGGCGTCCCCGCCTCGTGCGCCACCGCCGCGGCGATCCGCACGTCCTTGTCCAGCAGCGCCAGCCGGAACGTGCTCGGAAACTCGCGCGTGAGCACTCGCTGCGGAATCAGATTCTCCGAGGAGTTCGACCGGCCCGCTGACCCGTTGATCACGTCGAGCGCGATCGCTGGCGCGACTCCCGCCTTCGCCGCTGCGACGAGCACTTCGCCCGTGGACCACAGGTGGATCGCCAGCAGCGCGTTGCTCAGCGACTTGATGGCGTGACCGGCGCCCGTCGGACCGCAAAGAACGATCTTCGCGCCGAACGCCTGCAGCACCGGTCGCGCGCGCTCCAGCACCATGCCGTCCCCGCCGCACATCACCGTCAACTTGCCGGCTTCCGCGCCGACGACTCCGCCGCTCACCGGCGCGTCCAGAAAATCCACGCCCTGCTCCGCCAGGCGCCGCGCCATGGATCGGCTCGCGTGCGGATCGCCGGACGTGCAATCCACGAGAATCGCGCCGCTCGCCATCGTCGCAGCGAGCCCGTCGGTGCCGAACGTCACGAACTCCACCTCGTCCGACGTCGGAAGGCAAGTCACGATGACAGCGGCGGCGCGCGCGGCGTCGGCGGGTGTGGACGCGACGCGCGCCGAAGCGGCGCGCGCGAGATCGGCGGACTTCCCGCCGGAGCGGTTCCACACGGCCAGCTCGAACCCGGCTTCGGCGATCCTACGCGCCATCGGATAGCCGATCGCGCCGAGGCCGAGAAAAGCGACGTTCATGTTGTTCTTCATGGGAGAGCCGACAACGGGTTCGGGTGGACGGTTGTAGGTTGTTGGTTCCGGGTTAACTGACTGGGCATTGGTGGATGGTTTGCGGCCATTGGTTCTCCGTAACACCGCCAACCGCCAACCGAACACCGAACACCGAACACCAGTCGCTTCACCCGCAACCAACAACCTACAACCGTCTACCCGAACCTGTTTTTGGCTTTTCGGAACTCGTAACCTTCGGAGTCGGAATGAACGCTATTCGCTACTACCTCCCCGAGTTCGACCAGGAAATGGCCACCACGCGCCGTGTCCTCGAGCGGGTCCCCGAGGACCAGCTCGACTGGAAGCCACACGCCAAATCCATGTCGCTAGGCCAGCTCGCGTCGCACGTCGCCCAGCTCCCCGACTGGGCGTCGAACATCTTCAGCGCCGACGAATTCGATTTCCGCCCGCCCGACGGCCCCGCTTTCACCGCTGCCGACTGCAAGAGCCGCGAGGAGCTGGTCGCGCTCTTCGACCGGAGCGTCCAGATCGCCCGGAAGGCGATCGCGGCTGCGACGGAAGCCGGTCTCGATACCCCGTGGACCCTGAAGGCCGGACCGCATACGATCTTCAGCGCGCCGCGCTGGAGCGTCTTTCGCGGCTTCGGCATGAATCACATGGTCCACCACCGCGCCCAGCTCTCGGTGTATCTCCGGCTGCTGGACGTACCGGTCCCGGGGATATACGGTCCGACGGCGGACGAGCAGTGACACGGGAGAACTCCTTATATTCGGCGCCATGGTCACTACGCTGAAGATTTCCGGAATGACCTGCGCGCACTGCACGCGCGCCGTATTCACCGCGCTCTCCGGCGTGCCGGGGATCGCGCGCGCCGACGTCAGAGTGGGGACCGCCGAGGTCGAGCATGACGGAACCGTCAAGCTCGACGCGCTGAAGCAGGCCGTCGAGACCGCGGGCTATTCGGTAATCGACGCCGACGAAAACCGCAGGATCCTGCCGCAGCTCTGATGAACACCTCCGACCACCGCGCGCTCGCGAACCTCCTGGCGCCCGACATCCAGGAGCTGCTCAAGACCGCGCCGCACAGCGTCGCCGCCGAGACCCAGGAGATCCACGCGGCCGATCTCGCGGACGTCGTCGAGGCGCTGCCGCGCGAGAGCGTGATCGCGCTGCTGAGCGCGCTTCCCGCGGAGCGCGCGGCCGACGTGCTCGAGTACCTGAGCGACGATCTCCGCACGGAAGTCCTGGAGGAGATGTCCCCGCTGCAGGCCGCGCGGCTGGTCACGGAGATGACGCCGGACGACCGCGCCGACGCGCTCGAAGAGCTGGAAGAGGAGACCTACGAGGACATCCTCTCCGAGATTCCGAAAGCCGCGCGCGAGGAGACGGAGCGACTGCTCGCGTACGACCCGGAGACCGCGGGCGGGCTGATGACGACGGAATTCGTGTCGGTTCCGGAGGATTCGACCGTCGAAGCCGCGCTCGCCGGCGTCCGGCACATCGCGCGCGCCGGCAGGCGCGAGGCGATGCACGCCATCTACGCCACCGATCAGCGCGGCGCCCTCAAAGGCGTTCTGTCGCTGCGCGAACTCCTCGCGGCCGCCGAAGGCGCGAAGATCAGCGAGATCGCGTGGGAGGAAGTCGTGAGCGTACCGGCGTCCGCGGACCGCGAGGAAGTCGTCAGCCTCACGTCCAACTACGATCTCGTCGCGATTCCGGTCGTGGACGAGAACGAGCGCATCCTCGGCGTGGTCACCGTCGACGACGTCATGGACGCGATGGTCGAGGAGCACACCGAGGACGTGCAGAAGTTCGGCGGAATGGAAGCGCTGGACGAGCCGTACCTCCAGATCGGCTTCTCGGCCATGATGCGCAAGCGCGTCGTGTGGCTCGTCGCGCTGTTCGTCGGACAGATGCTTACGACGTCGGCGATGCAGCAGTTCCAGAGCCAGCTCACGCAGGCGCTCATGCTGACGCTGTTCATCCCGCTCATCATCAGCTCCGGCGGCAACTCCGGCTCACAGGCGACTTCGCTCATCATCCGCGCGATGGCGCTCGGCGAAGTCACGCTCGGCGACTGGTGGCGGATCGCGCGGCGCGAGTTGCCGCTCGGCCTCGCGCTCGGCGCCGTGCTCGGCGTGCTCGGCGTGCTCCGGATCGTCCTGTGGCAGCAGCTCGGCCTGTGGGACTACGGTGACCACTACCTGCTGGTCGCACTCACCGTCGGCACGACGCTGGTCGGCGTGGTCGCGTTCGGCTCGCTCGTGGGCTCGATGCTGCCGTTCGTGCTGAGCCGCGCCGGGCTCGATCCCGCGAGCGCGTCTGCGCCGCTCGTCGCGACCCTGGTGGACGTAACCGGACTGACGATCTACTTCAGTGTCGCGCTCTTCCTCCTGAGCGGCATTCTACTATAGCGGAAACACCCGGTTCTCCCTACTATGGGACTCGAATCGGGCTGACCCCCGACCACGTTCGCCTCTTTCCCTGCAAGCAAACAACAGGAGACAGCAGATGACGACGGTCCAACGGGTTGCACAGATCTTCGGGGTGGTATTCGTCCTCGTAGCACTCGTCGGCTTCTACACCGGCGGGATGAGCATGGAAGCGGATCCGGCGACGGCGCCGGCGATCTTCGGGATGTTCCCGGTCAACCTGCTCCACAATATCGTGCACCTGCTGTTCGGCATCTGGGGACTCGCCGCCGCGCGCTCGTACACAGGCGCCAAGCAGTACGCGCAGCTCGCCGGTGTGATCTACCTCGTGCTCGCGGTCGTCGGCTACTTCGCGCCCGACGGATTCGGCTTCGTTCCGCTCGGCGGCAACGACGTATGGCTGCACGTCGTGCTCGGCGCGATCCTGGCCGGCGTCGGATTCACGGCGAAGCCGGCGACAGTCGCCCCGACAGGCTCCACCATCTAGACTGATTCACCGCTCGCAAAACGGCGCCCTCACGGGCGCCGTTTTTTTGCGAGCGGGTCCGGTACGGTTGCAACGGAATCCAAGTTTGGAGTGTGGCAGTAGGGAGTTTGCAGTGGGAAGTACCTGCGGGCGACTCCCAACTCCTTACTCTCTACTGCCACACCCCCTACTTGGATTTCCCGTCAGTTACCTCGGAGCCTCCTGCCGCGACGAGACAATGCCACTCTCCAACCATGCATGCTCTCCTTTCAGTACCTGCATGGCAAGCCGGTACAATGCCGCGTCGTGCTTTCCGTGCAGCTCGTCGAACTTCGCCTCTATCCGACCCCGCGCCTCGCGGCAGAACATGTCCGCCAGCTCGATCCCGCGGGCATTCCCGTTCTTCTTCAGCATGTGCGCCCGGACGCACGCGGCTGACATAGCGTACAGCTCCGCCCCGATGTCCACCGCGCGGAACAGCACCATCTGCCGCTTCTCGAGCTTCGGCCCGAGCCGCACCATCGCGTGGAACAGCGCGCGGCCGAGCCGCCGCGTGGTGCGCTCCACGTACCGCACGTGCCGCGCGAGCCGGCCGAACTCCGAGTAGCTCTTCACCTGCTTCGCCGGCGACCAGCGCATCGGATACCACGTCGCGTAAAACGGCAGTGCCCGCGCCAGCGCCCGCAGCTTCTGCTTCGTGCCGAGCTTGGGGTTCACGATGTCGAACGCCAGCGCGAAGTGGTGGTCCACCGCCTCGCGCGCGATAAACAGCCGCATGATCTCCGACGACCCCTCGAAGATCAGGTTAATGCGGAAGTCGCGCATCGCGCGCTCGACCGGAATGCCCGGCTCGCCGCGGCTCATGAGTGACGTCGCCGTCTCGTACCCGCGGCCGCCGCGAATCTGCAGCGTTTCGTCCACGATCCGCCAGCCGGCCTCGGTGTTGTACATCTTCGCAATCGCGGCCTCGAGGCGGATGTCGTAGTTCCCGCGCTCATACAGCATCGTGGACAGCTCGGCCACGGCTTCCATCGCGAACGTCGTCGCCGTCATGCGCGCGATCTTCTGCGCCACCGCCTCGTGCTTCCCAATCGCCTGCCCCCACTGCACGCGCTCGTTCGCCCACGTCCGCGCGACGTTGATCATCTGCTTTCCGGCGCCGGCAGCGCCCGCGGGCAGGGTGAGCCGCCCCGTGTTCAGCGTCACCAGCGCGAGCTTGAGCCCCCGCCCCTCCTCGCCGAGTATGTTCTCGCGCGGCACGCGCACGTTCTCGAAGCGCATGAGACCGTTTTCGATCGCCTTGAGCCCCATGAAGTGCAGCCGCTGCGCGACCGATACGCCGGGCATTGACGTCTCGACGATGAACGCCGTGATCTGCTTGCGCGGCTTGCCGTCCACCACCACGTCGGGCGTGCGCGCCATGACCACCAGCAGCTCTGCGCGCGTGCCGTTGGTGCACCACAGCTTTTCGCCGTTGAGTATGAAGTGGCTGCCGTCCGCCGACGGCGTCGCGGTCGTGGCCATGTTGGCCGGATCCGAGCCAGCGTCCACCTCCGTGAGCGCGAACGCCGAGATGGCGCCGCGCGCGAGCCGCGGGAAGTATTTCTGCTTCTGCGCGTCGGTCCCGAACAGCTTGAGCGGCTGCGGCAGTCCGATGGACTGGCTCGCCGACAGCAGCGCGACCAGCGAGCCGTCCTTCGACGTCACCAGCTGCATCGCGCGCGTGTAGGTGAGCTGCGACAGGCCGAGCCCGCCGTACTCTTTGGGGATCTTGATCCCGAACGCGCCCATGTCGCGCAGCTCCTGCACCATCGGCTCCGGGATCTCGCCGGTCCGGTCGATCTCCTCCGAGTCCACCTTCTCCAGGAAAGTGCGCAGCTTCCCGAGGAACGGCGCCGCGCGCGCGGTCTCCGCGGGATCGTCGCTCGGGTGCGGATGGATGAGGTCGAGCCGGAACCGCCCCAGGAACATCTCGCGCACGAAGCTCGGGTGCGCCCATTCGGTTTCGCGGGCTTCTTCGGCGACGTCGCGGGCGTCTTGTTCGGAGGCAGGTGGGCGCATGATGTTGGTGACTAGTCACTAGTCACTAGTCACTAATCACCCGCCCGCCTCCGCAGCACCAGAATCGCGGTCCCTCCCAGGGCTATTATCGCGAACGTGAACCATTGAACGGCATAGCTCCGGTGGCTCCCCTCGTCCAGCGCCGGCGGGGGGACCCGCGGGGGCGCGCGCTCGGGGTCGGACCCCGGAGCCGTGAGCACCACGTAGAACGCCGCCACGGGATACGGCAGCATCGCCGCGACCGTGGCCAGGTTGGGCCGGCGGATGCCGTCCGGCCTGCCGGCAGAGCGCGCGCCGGTAGTATCTCCGATCTCGAGCAGGCGCACGTAGCCTGCCGCGTCCACCGGATCCGGCTCCCGCCACGGCCTGGTGTCCGCGGAAACACCCTCTGGCGCGTAGATCCAGCCGCGGTTCACGAGGATGGCCGTGTCGCCGCCGGCAATCCGCAGCGGCGTCAGCAGGTTCACCCCCGGAGATCCCTGCCGCGACCGCAGCGTCAGCACGATCTCGCGGTCGTAGTCGTACTCGCCGCTCACGCGCACGCTCCGGTGAACCGCCTCGCGAGGGTCGCGCGGTAGGTCGCCCAGCGCCACCGGCTCCAGGGCAGCGCGCGCTTCGATCGGGGCGTTATACGCCCGCCGCTCGCGCAACCGCTCCAGTTGCCAGAACCCGAGCCGCACGAACAGCGCCGCGAACAGCAGCGCGATTCCAAGCAGGACTATCTCGCGCCTCGTCAAAAGAGGAGCAGCTGCTCGCCGATCGTCTCCGGAGCCACCGGTGTCTGCCCGACCGCGCGCTGGATCGCGCGCGCGCTTGCCGGGCCGTGGCCCGCGAAGTGATTGTTGACGTACGCGTACACCATCGTCACGCTGGCGGCGAGCGAGATCAGCGCGTTGCGCCACAGCTCGACCTCGCGCGTCCGGTCGGCCTGCACGCGCGAGTAATCCACGATGTCGCGGTTGGGGCCCATGAACCGGATGTAGGCAAAGTCGGCGGTCGGATTCTGCGCCAGCGCGAGCATCGTCTTCCGCGGGATCCACCGCCCCTCCACCAGCGCGAGCGCGACGTTGTGCTCGCGCAACAGCGCGTAGATCCCGTCGCTCATCCAGCCGCGGTGGCGGAACTCGATCGCCACTTGGAGGTCGCGCGGCAGCCGCTGGAGAAACGCGACGAGCGCCGGCAGCTCCGCCGGCGCGAGATCGGGGCCGAGCTGCACCAGCGTGGGGCCGAGCTTCGAGCCCAGCGCCCGCGCGCGCTCGAAAAACAGCTCGGTGGCCCCGGTCGTGTCGCGCAATCGCTGCTCGTGCGTGATCTCCTGCGGCAGCTTGAGCGCGAACGCGAACCCCGGCGGCGTGCGCTCGGCCCAGCTCTGAAACGTCGTGAGCGCCGGAATCGCGTAGAACGTCGAGTCCACTTCCACCGAGTCGAACGCGCGCGCGTACACCGACAGAAAATCGGACGGGCGCGTGCCGGTGGGGTAGAACGGCCCCTCCCACGCTTCGTAGTTCCAGCCCTGGGTGCCCACGCGGAAATTTCCGAGCATGCTGCAAGCTGGTTAACTACCACATAGAACGGAATAGCTGATAGCTGCCAGCGAAACTACGCTGCCGGCTACGAGCTAAAACCGTCAACATCGCGGCAAGCTCGCAGCTGGCAGCGTAGTCCGCTGGCAGCTACCAGCTTGGCAGTTCTATTTGGTAGTTAAAACCCGTCCTAGTGCGACGGAGCCTGAGTGTCGCCGACCATATCCACCATCACCTGCGCCGCCAATGGCGCGCCGATGGAGATCCGCTCTCCGCCGATGGACAGCGTGATGGGGCCGTCGAACGGCTCGCACGCCAGCACCGCCACCGTCACGCCCGGCATTATCCCGAGTGACGCCAGATACCGCAGAACTTCCGGGTCGTCATCGCCCACGCGCACGACCGCCACGCGATGGCCCGGGCCGAGGTCCGCGAGCGAGCAGTACTGCGTCTCGTCCACCGTGCCCTCGCGCGTGGGGATCGGCGCGCCGTGCGGATCCACCACCGGCTCGCCGATGGCGGCCGCCATCTTGTCTATCAGCTCCTCCGACGCGGCGTGCTCGAGCCGCTCGGCTTCCTCGTGCACGTTGTCCCAGCGGTAGCCGAGCGCCTCCACGAGATATGACTCGATGATGCGGTGCCGTCGCAGCGTGCGCAGCGCCGCGCGCCGCCCCGCCTTCGTGAGCGTCACGCCGCGGTAGCGCTCGTACGCGAGCAGCCCGTGCTCGGCGAGCCGCCGGATCATCCCGGTCACGGACGCCGGCGCGAACGACAGCCGCGCCGCGATGTCGTTCGTGGACGCGGCGCCGCCGGCCAGCTCCAGCTCATAGATCGCCTTGAGATAATCCTCGGCCGGCCCCGTGATGACCGACTCCTGCTCCTTGACCGGATCGCGCTTCGAGTCGGGCGCCGGGCTTCTGCTCATTGGGCCGCGTCCGCGCCGCGCGGCATCCCGCGCACCAGCAGCACCGGCACCGTCGAGCTGTGCCGAACCGCGTTGGCGACGCTCCCGCGCAAGAGGTCGTTGAGCAGCTTGTGACCGTGCGTGGTCATCGCGATCAGGTCGCACTTCTCGCGGTCCGCGGCCGCGGTGATCTCCGCGCCGGGGTCGCCGCTCGCGAGGACCGCGTCGGCCGTAATCCCTTCCTGCTGCAGCGAAGTCGCCAGCCGCTCGATGTACGCCAGGTCTTCCTTCATTTCCTCGGACTCACGGAGATCGAGCTGACGGATATTCCGTGCCACCCAGCCGTCGGCCACGTGGATGATCACGACCGTGGAGCCGCACAGCTTCGCCAGCCGCGCGACGTGCTCGATGATCGTGGCGTCGTACTCCGAGTTCTCGACCGGTACCAGAATGCGCTTGTACACGGCTACCCTCCCCCGCCGAAGCCGCCGACAATCTGCACGAGCAGCCAGATGTTAAGCGACGCGATGACGAACGCAATGACGTACGCCAGCACCTGGAGCCAGACCGGATTGACGAACTCCCCCATCTTCAGCTTGTCCGAGGTGAACCGCACCAGGGGAAACACCGCGAACGACAGCTGCATGCTGAGGATGACCTGGCTGAGCACCAGCAGCTGCGCGGTCCCGCTCTCGCCGTAGATGATCGCTACGATCGCGGCGGGGACGATGGCGATTGCGCGCGTGATCAGCCGCCGCAGCCACGGGCGCAGCCGAATGTTGAGGAAGCCCTCCATCACGATCTGGCCCGCGAGCGTGCCCGTGAGCGTCGAATTCTGCCCGGAAGCGAGCAACGCGAGCGCGAACATCGTGCTGGCGCCGGCGCCGAGCAGCGGCGTGAGCAGCTTGTAAGCGTCCTGGATCTCCGCGACGTTCTGGTTCGGCGTGCCGTGGAAGGTCGCGGCCGCGACGATCAGGATCGCCGCGTTGATGAACAACGCGAACGACAGCGCGATCGTCGAATCGATGAACGCGTACTTCACCGCCTCTTTCTTCCCGGCCACGCTCTGCTCGTACTTCCGCGTCTGCACGATGGACGAGTGCAGATACAGATTGTGCGGCATCACCGTGGCGCCGAGGATGCCCATGGCGATGTACAACATCGCGGGATTGTTGAGCAGCTCGGGCGGAGGCGCGAAGCCGAACATCACGCCCGCCGCGGGCGGCTGCGCCTTCACGATGAGCAGCGCGAAGCAGACTCCCACGGTGCCGAGCAGCACGATCACGAGCGCTTCGAGCAGCCGGAATCCCTTGTTCTGCAGGTACAGGACGAGCAGCACGTCTAGCGCGGTGATCGCGATCCCCCACGTGAGCGGAATCCCGAACAGCAGGTTGAGCGCGATTGCGGTCCCGATGACCTCGGCGAGATCGCACGCGGCGATCGCCAGCTCGCACAGGACCCACAGGACGAACGAGACCGGCTTGGAGTAGTGGTCCTTGCACGCCTGCGCCAGATCGCGCCCCGTGACGATGCCGAGCTTGGACGACAATCCCTGCAGCAACACCGCCATCAGGTTCGACATCAGGATTACGCTGAGCAGCGCGTACCCGAACTGCGCGCCGCCCGCGAGATCGGTCGCCCAGTTCCCCGGGTCCATGTAGCCGACCGCGACCAGGTACCCGGGCCCCGCGAACGCCAGCATCTTCCGCCACCAGACAGCCCCGGTTACCGGAATGGTCCGGTAAACCTCAGCCAGCGACGGCGCCAGCCGCGCGTGCCGCCACCCCGGCTCCGCGGGCGGATTCACGTGCGCTTCCATGTCGTGCGGTCGTTTTACTGGCCCGGCCAAATGACTCTCGTGTGAATGGCGTCCGAGAATTTAGGTTAGCCTAACTTCTCTCGCAACCCCTGCGGTTTCTCCCTTCTAACCAGAAGCTGACAAGCGGCTAAGTAACTGCCCCACAATCCGTTCTGTCATTCCCCAGACCACGTGGTCCCCGTGCTGGAAGGCTCTCACCCGCATCGCCATCCCGCGCGCGTTGACCTCGGTCTCGCCCCAGCCCGACTCCTCTCGCAGCGCGTCCAACGGCACCCAGAACGCCTCCGCGACTTCGCCGCTCGCCTGAATCGCGGCCTCAGCGGAGACCGCGGTCACGAAGGGGCGGACCACTATCCTCGGCAGCAGTATCGTATTCGGCCTGACGTCGTCGAGCGCGCCGAGTATCGCTCCGCTCGCCGCGAGGTCGATTCCCGTCTCTTCCCACGTCTCGCGGATCGCCGTGCGCTCCAGCGATTCGTCGCCCGGCTCGTGTCGCCCACCAGGAAACGCCACCTGCCCGCTCCACGGATCTTCGGCGTATTCCGCGCGGCGGATGAACAGCAGCTCGAGTCCGCGCATCTCCACCGCGCGCAACACCAGCGCGACGGCCGCCGAGCGCGCGTCCGGATCGGGCGCACCCACCCCGGGCCTGGCCGCGATCGACTGCGCGATTCTGACGACCTCGGGGTCGGCCAGCGTCCGGTCCAGGCTCATCTCAATCGGGCAGAGTCGCCGAGTAGAAGTCGGCGGTCGCGGCGATCGCCCCGCGCAGCTGCTCGGGAATCGTCTTGAGCGGGTGCGCGGCGCCCAGCCCGTGGTTCGCGCCCTCGATCAGGCGCACTTCCGCGCGCGCGTTCGCCTTGGCCAGCCGGTGCGCGTCGCTCACCGGAACTACGTCATCCGCCGAGCCGTGCACGATCAGCCACCGAGCGCGCACGCGTGCGGCGGCGCGCTCGACGTCGAGTCTCGAGCGAGACTCACGTTCACACTCCTCCCACGCGGACTTGTCTATCCTGAGCACCTGGCCCGTGCGGCTGTTCACGACTTCGGTGTAGCCGCGCTCTCGCCAGTCGCGTATCTGGTCCTCGCCCCAGCGCTCGATCGTCGCGATGGACGCCCACGTCGCGAGAGCGGACACGCGCTCCGAGCCCGCGGCAAAGAGTATGGCCGTCGCGCCGCCGCGCGAATGCCCGAACAACCCGAAGTCGCGCGCGATCCAACCCTCCGCGGTCGCGTGGCTCACCACCGCGCCGAGGTCTTCCAGCTCGCGCGCGTACGTGTTGCCCGCGAACGCCTCGATCTCGCTGAAGTTCTCGCGGTCCGCCCCGACGCCGCTGCCGGAGAAATCGAACGCGACGGCGTTGAGCCCGCGCTCGCTCAGCGCCTCGGCGAGCACCGGCCACGCGCCCCACCTGGCGAACCCCTTGAACCCGTGACAGAGCACGACGCCATTGCTCGCTCCCTCGGCGCCGTACAGATCGCCGCGTACCGTGCGACCGCCCGGCGCGGCGAGCTCGAACTCCTGCCTCAAGACTCGACCTCCCTCCCCTCCATGGCCCACTGCCGAAACCCGCCCGACATGGACGCGACGTTGTCGTACCCCATCTGCTGCATCGTGTCGGCCGCCAGCGCGGAGCGATTTCCCCCCGCGCAGTACACGATCACTTTCGCGTCGCGCTGAGCCGCCTCCTCGACTTTCGACTCCAGCTGGCCGCGCGGTATGAACACGGCGCCTGGAATCCTGCCAAGGTTCCACTCGTTGGGCTCGCGCACGTCGAGATAGATCGCCTGCTCGCCGCGCTCGCGCATCGCGGCCACCTCGGCCGGCGTGACTTCCTCGATCCGGCCGCGTGCCTCCTCGATCAGATCCGCTCCCGTCTTGTTGCTCATGCTCGACCTCCGGTGATTGGCAAAACGTTGAGAGTTCGCGCGTCCGCGTCCAGCCGCGCGCGCGCGCCGACCGGCAGCGTCCACTGGTCGTCTATGTGGCCGATCGGCGCGCCGGTGATGCACGGCACATCCACCAGCTCGGCCATCTCCGTCAGTATCTCGTCCAGCTCGCGCGCGCCGCTGGCCGAGCTCGAAGGGCAGTCAGTGCACTCGCCGAAGACGATCCCGCGGCAGCCGCTGAGCGCGCCGGTGAGATAGATCTGCCGCAGCATGCGGTCCACGCGGTACGTGCGCTCGCCAACGTCTTCCAGAAAGAGAATGGAATCCTCGAGGTCCGGCGCGAACCGGGTGCCGACCATTGCCGCGACCAGCGCGAGATTGCCGCCCACGAGCCGCCCCTCGCAGCTGCCGCCGCGGAGCACGCGCGCGTTGGGCGCCGCGCCGCACGGCTCGGTCCCTTCGCTCACCGCCGCGAGCAGCGACGCGCGGCTGAAGTCGGTGAGCCGTACCCGCGCGGTCGGGCCGTGAAAGCACACGATGCGGGACTTCCCGCTCACCGCAAACAGCAGCGACGTGAGGTCGGAGAATCCGATGATCGGCTTGGGCTTCTGCGCGAGCGCGTCGAAGTCCACGCCGGGCAGGATCCGCATCGCGCCGTAGCCGCCGCGCAGGCACCAGATCCCGTCCACCTCGTCGTCGCGGATCGCGTCGTTGAGATCGCGCAGTCGCTCGTCGTCGGTCCCCGCGAAATAGCGGTGTTTCTTCAGAACGTTGGCGCCGGTGCGCGGCTCCCAGCCGAGCGAGCGCGCGTTGGCTTCACCGCGCTCGACGTCCTCCGGTCCGATCAGCGTGCCCGCCGGCGCGACGAGCGCGACGCGCGCGCCGGGGGCCAGCGGAGGAACGGGACGAATCGGGGCGAGTGGCATGAAATGTTATTTCACGAGAAGACGATGCATTCGACGGCACAGGTACGGAATGGCATATCGCTTGCCTTTTAAACGGGCAAGAAGGTCGTTATTGACTTTAGCAGGAGGACGAGAAATGGCGAACTCGAACTGGAACAAAAAAGACCCGGCTGGCACGTCTTCCAGCCGTGAAGAGAGCAGCAACGAGAACCAGAGTGATGGATTCGAGCCCGGCAACACGCGCGAAGGCGGGATGAAGGGGTCGAACGGTACCACCGGCCCGACCGGGCTCGGCGGCGAGACGTCGGAAGGCTCGACTTCGCGCCCCGGCGGAGAGGAAGGCACGTCGACACGCGACGGACGCGAGGATCCTGACAGAGGGAGCCGGCGTTAACCTGGCGCGGGTTCGGCGGGTCAGCGGGGCGTCGCCACTGCGACGCCCCGCTAGTTTTTTCCAGTGACTCCAATTCAGATCGCGTTGCTCGCGGCCCTACCGTGGGTGCTGCTGCCCATCGGGATGGTTCTGCGGATGCGGCGCTCGCGCACGCTCGACGAATTCACGGCCGACCCGCCGCGCGACGCGCCGCTGGTATCGGTGATCGTCCCCGCGCGGAACGAGGCGCGCAACATCGGGCGCTGCGTCCGCTCGATCCTCGCGACTGACTATCCCAACGTCGAGTTGATCGTTGTGGACGACCAGTCCACCGACGGCACCGGCGCGATCGCCGCCGGGCTGGGCGCGACGGTGATCGAGACTCCGCCGCTCCCGGCCGACTGGTTCGGCAAGCAGTGGGCGTGCTGGACGGGGAGGGCCCGCGCGCGCGGCGACATCCTCTGCTTCACCGACGCCGACACCGAGCACGCGCCCGATCTCATCCCGCGCACGATCAATGCGATGCGCGCGCTCGACGCGGACCTGTTCACCGTCTCCGGCAGGCAGGAGATGGTGACGCTGTGGGAGAAGCTGGTGCAGGCGCAGGTATTCGGGATGCTCAACGCCTGGTACGGCGGCACCGAGGAGATCAACCGTTCGAAGCACGCGTGGCGCAAGATCGCCAACGGCCAGTATATCGTGATCCCGCGCGCGGCGTACGACGAGACCGGCGGGCACGAGGCGGTGAAGCACACCGTGGCCGAGGACCTGATGCTGGCGCAGCGCTTCCACCGGCTCGGCAAGCGCGTGCTGTTCATCGAGGGGCGGGAGCAGCTCTCGACCCGCATGTACACGTCGCTGCGCGAGATGGTCGCCGGCTGGGGGAAGAACGTGTACGCTGGGGGAATGCACGCCATGCCGCCCTTCGTGCCGCGCTGGGTATTCCCGTTCGGGCTGGTCTTTCCACCGCTGTTCAACCTGCTGCCGCCGGTCACTCTTGTAGTCGCCGCGCTCGGGCTCGTGTCCTATCCGGTTCTCGTATGGGCGGCGGTCGCCACGGCAACGACCGTGTTGATGTGGATGAAATTCTACTTGGACGCGAAGGAATCGGTTCTGCTGGCGCTGTTGTACCCGCTCGGCGCGGCGATGACGCTGTACATCTACGCGCGGGCCATCGCGCGCGGCCGCAAAGTGAGCTGGAAGGAGCGGGACTACGTAGCGAGCTAGATCGGACAACACCGGTAACAGAACGATGAGTCGCGGTCGGCAGCGTGTGCTGATCGTGCACCGTGCTCTCCCTCACCCGCGCTCGCGCTCTCCTCTCCGAAGCATCGTCCCTCGACCAGCTCGCATCCATCGCCCGCGAGCTGGGCTTCCCGGGACCCTCGCGCCGCCTCGACAGCGCGACGCGTGAGGCTATCGGAATTCCCTCCGCTGTCGCGGAGGTGAGGATCAGCCGCGGCAACGGCTCCACCAGAGCGCTGCTGCTCGACGTCTCCCCTGCCATGACCTTGAAGGAGGCGTTGACTTGCACGGCGTCGCGATTGTCCTCGCGCGCGCCGCAGTTGCTCTGGCTGCTCCTCGCGATCGACGCGGAGCGGAAGCACGTCGCCGTTGCCACGTTCTCCCACGAGCGGCATCCGCCCCGCACCCGCGCGCTCCTCTCCGAGCGCGCGAACGTGCTGGACAGCGACGCCGAGACCCTCTGCGCGCTCTCGTCGGCGGGCGCGCGGATAGACGTGCTGATGCACTGCCGGTGGACCGAGATACTTGGCCGCGAGGCTCTCACGCGCCGCTTCTATCTCACCCTCGAACGGGTCGTCGAGTCGCTCGCGCGGTCAATCGCTCCTGCCCTCGGACCGAATGACTCCCGCGAGCTTGCATTGTTGTACGTCTCGCGCCTGCTCTTCCTTTCCTTCCTGGAAACGCAGGGCTGGCTCAACGGCGACCACGGCTTCCTCGCCAACGGCTTTGCTGATTGCATGGCGGACGGCGGCCGGTACCACCGCCGCGTCCTGCTGCCGCTCTTCTTCGGAACGCTCAACACTCCGCCGCGTGCGAGGAGCGCCCGCGCGCGCGGCTTCGGCGACATCCCCTTCCTCAACGGCGGACTGTTCTCCCGGAGCGCCCTCGAGCGCCGAGCGCGAGCCGTCGACTTCTCCGACGAAGCGATCGGCGTTCTCTACGGCGACCTGCTCTGCCGCCATCGCTTCACCCCGCGCGAAGATTCGAGCGAATGGTCCGAGGCTGCCGTTGATCCCGAGATGCTCGGCAAGGCTTTCGAGTCGTTGATGGCGCCACCGGACCGCAAGTCATCCGGCGCCTTCTACACGCCGCAACCACTCGTCGAGCGGGTAATGCGCGAAGCACTCGCTCATGCACTCGCGGACGAGGACGCGTCCGTGTCCGGGGACGCGATCGAATCGTTTCTGACGACCCGCGAGGTTCCGTTCGCCGCTCGCGCCGTCCTGTTGGACCGACTGCGCCGCTTTCGCCTGTTGGATCCGGCGTGCGGCTCCGGAGCATTTCTCGTCTACGCTCTCGCGGAGCTGAGCTGGCTCGCCGCCGCGTGCGGAGATGGACGAACCTCGGGCGACGTCACCCGCTCGACTCTGACGACTTCCATCTTTGGCGTTGATTCCAACCCGATGGCGGTCTGGCTATGCGAGCTGCGCCTCTGGCTCGCCATGGTGATGGAGCAGCGGGACGAGGGGATTCGCGCGGTCACGCCCCTACCCAACCTCGACAGGCAGATCCGCGTGGGCGATACGCTCACTGGCGGCACGTTCGCGGCAACTAGCCGCGTCCCTTCCCTCGCCGTTTCGCGTCTGCGGCTTCGCTACACGCGGTCCCGCGGACCCCGCAGAAAAACGCTCGCGCGGATGCTGGATCGGACCGAGCGGGCGCTGGCGATCGACGCGCTCGCCGGCGAGATGAAAACCCTGGAAAACGCACGGCGCGAGTTGCTCCTGTCCGCGCGCGCGCGCGATCTCTTCGGCGGCCGTCAGCCACCCGGGGCGGACACCCGCCGCGCGCTCGCGGACGTCCGTTGCGCGTTGCGCGAGCTCCGGCAGCGAAAGAAAGGTTTGCTTGCCGGAGCAGCACTGCCCTTTTCGTTCGCGGCTCACTTCTCCGAAGTCGCCGAAGCAGGCGGCTTCGATCTCGTCGCCGGCAACCCGCCGTGGATCCGCCTGCACCGCATTCCCGCGCGAATGCGAGCCCGCCTGCGCGAGGAGTTTCGCGTGTTCAGGGGATCGGCCTGGACGGCCGGAGCCGAAGCCGCGCGCGCGGGCTCCGGCTTCGGCTCGCAGGTGGACATGGCGGCGCTCTTCGTCGAGCGCTCGCTCGCCCTGCTCCGGCCAGGCGGAATCACGGCGCTCCTGCTCCCCGCGAAGCTCTGGTCTGCGCTTGCCGGCGGCGGCGTCCGTGCGCTACTGGGCGACGAATCCGCGATTCTCACGCTGGAAGACTTGAGTGGCGCGGCTGTGTCGTTCGACGCGGCGGTGTACCCGTCGCTGCTCGTCGCCCGCAAGACCGCGCCCGCTAGCGCCAGCCTCACGCGCTGCGCGGTGCACCGGCGCGCGACGCTCTTCGCGTGGCGCACACAGTCCGCGCGAATTCCGCTCGACGACACCATGGGCAGCCCGTGGATCCTCACTCCTCCCGACGTTCGCGCCGTTTTCGACAAGCTGCGCTCCGCCGGCGTCCCGCTCGCCGACACGCGCTTGGGACGACCGCTCCTCGGCGTGAAGTCGGGCTGCAACGAAGCCTTCGTGGTCACCACTGCCGGCGATCAAAACTCCGCTACCACTCTCATACGCAGCGGCGATCGAGCCGGGGACGTAGAGTCCGCTTTGCTCCGCCCGGCGATCAAGGGCGAGCACCTTTCGCCGTGGCGTTGCGCGCGAGGCGGCACCCGAGTGATTTGGACGCATGGCGATGACGGGCGCGCGCTGCGAACCCTCCCACCACGGGCGCGAAGCTGGCTCGGCCACTACCGCGCTCGACTCGAGACGCGCACGGACAGTCGCGCGAGCGACCGCTGGTGGTCGCTGTTCCGTACCGATGGCGCAGCCGGTGGATCCCCGCGCGTCGTCTGGGCAGACGTCGGCAAGCGGCCCCGCGCCGTGGTGCTGGCGCAGGACGACGACGCCGTGCCGCTCAACAGCTGCTATGTAGTCAGGTGCAGAAATGAGCGCGAAGCGCTCACCTTCGCCGCCGTCCTGAACAGCGATATCGCCGCGGCGTGGCTCAATCTGGTCGCCGAGCCCGCGCGCGGCGGCTATCACCGCTATCTCGGCTGGACGCTCGCACTGCTGCCTCTCCCCAGGGACTGGAGCACAGCGTGCGCGACGCTGCCAAGCGTCGCCCGGGCAGTGATGGATGGCAGCGCGGATTCGCGTGACCTGCTCGACGCGGTGCTCGGCGCGTACTGCGTGCGGTTCGCCGACGTCGAGCCGCTGCTGGCGTGGACCGGTTAGAGCGCGCGCATCCCGACGTCGTTCGCCGAATCATCGCCGGCGAATGGCTGCGCGCGGACGCGATCCCTTCAGTACTCGGCTCGGTGCGGTTGCGTCCGCATCAGTTGGACGCCGCGCGGCGCGTACGCGGCTTGATCCAACGCAACGGCGGAGCGCTGCTGGGCGACGAGGTGGGACTCGGCAAGACCTATGTGGCGCTGGCGATCGCCGGCTTGTACTCCAAACCGCTGGTCGTTGCGCCCGCGTCGCTCCGCGCCATGTGGCTCGACGCCGCCGGCCGATCCGCCGTGACGATCCGGTTCGTCTCGCTGGAATCACTGAGCAGGGCTCTCCCCCTTCAGCGGGATCACGATTTTATCGTCATCGACGAAGCGCATCATTTCCGGACGGCATCAACCGCGCGCTACCGGGCAGTGGCGACGCTCGCGGCACGCGTACCCGTCCTGCTCGTCTCGGCCACGCCGGTGCACAACAAAGCCAAAGACCTGACCGCGCTCATCGAACTGTTCCTCGGCTCGGCGGCGCGAGCACTGTCGCGGGAGCAACTTGCCTGTCTCGTCGTACGGCGCGGCCAGAGCGAGGCCAGCGATTCATTCCCGCGCGTACGCGAGCCGGTGCACCTCGACTTGCCGCACGACCCGCAGTTGCTGGAGGAGCTGCTCGCGCTCCCCCCGCCGATTCCGCCGCAGGATGGTGGAATGGCAGCCGCGATAGTCACCCGGACTCTCGTTCGGCTCTGGGCCTCGAGCGACGCGGCGCTGCGCGAGGGGCTTCGCAAGCGATTGGCAAAGGCGATCGCCATCCGTGAGGCGCTCGAAGCCGGGCATTATCCGACCCGGCACGAGCTGGCCGCATGGACCTATGCGGAGGGCTCGGTCCAACTTGGCTTCGCTCACGTTCTCGCTCCGCAGGCCTTCGCCGGATCCGCCGCTCTGCTCGGCGCGGTGAGCGAACATGAGCGCAAGCTGGCTGGCCTGCTTGCGGCGCTTCCGCGGGATTCGGTCGCCGACGCCGCGCGCGCCGAGCATCTGCGTGCGCTGCGCCGCACACATGCCTCCGCGAAGATCGTCGCCTTCTCGCAGTTCTCCGAGACAGTCGCGATGTACTACCGGACTCTGGCCTGCTCGGGTGGGACCGCAATGTTGACGTCTCGCGGCGCCCGCATCGCCAGCGGGGCGATCACCCGGCGCGAGGCGCTGGAACGGTTCGCGCCTGCGTCGTCGAACGCGGCGCCGCCAAACCCCGGCCAGGAAATCTCTCTGCTCATCGCAACCGATCTCCTGAGCGAAGGCGTCAATCTCCAGGACGCGTCGGTGATCGTGCATCTCGACCTGCCGTGGACTGCAGCGACACTCGAGCAGCGCGTCGGGCGCGCGGCGCGGCTGGGCTCGCGCTGCCGCGATGTGTTCGTCTATTCCATCACCCCGCCGGCAGCAAGCGCGCAGCTTCTCCGGGTCGAGTCGATCATCCGCCGCAAGACCGAGCTGGCCGACGCGAGCGTGGGCGCCTCACGCATTCCACCATTGTTCGCCCGAGCGGCGGCAACGGCGCGCAGCGAAGTGGAATTCGCGGAAGCACTGCGAAGGGCGTTGGCCACCTGGGCGGAAAACAGACCCGCTGCGAGAATGCGTCCGCCACTATGGGCAGCGGTTATGGCGGACCGCGACGCACTCCTCGCGCTGGTGACGGTGCGCGGAAGAGCGATGCTGCTGGCGAGCGACGGTGACCGGTTGTCGGCGGCGCCCTGTCTGGTTCGAGAGATAGTCGAGCGTGCGACCGGCGCTTCCGCGTCGATTCCACCGGGCGAGGTATCGGCCGCCTATGCCCGCATCCGCCAATGGATCGATGACGAGCTGGCTTCGGACGACGCCGGGCACACGCGCACCGGATCGACCGCGCTGGCGCGGCGAATCGCGACGAGGCTCGCCCGCCAGCTGTCGTTGTGTCCCCGGCACCAGCGCCCGCGGCTTTCCGAGCGTGTCGCAGCGTTGCAGAGGCGGATTCAAACGCCGCTCACGCTCGGGGTCGAGCACGAAATCGATGCTGCGCTGCGCTCCACGGCCGGTGACGTGTTGGAAGCGCTCGAAAGAATCATCCAGCCGGCGGGAGAAGAGGAGCAGGACAATGAAAACGGAATCCGTGCGATGCTTATCCTTACCAGGGGCCTCCGGTCCGGATGAGTACAAGGGAGCGGCTGGTGCCCTGAGGCACTTAGGTGTAAAGTGCACCGCAGGAATCTGGGACCGTCAAGGCCGGTTCTGGAACGAAGCGACACTAGTTCCGCCCTCTCAGGCGCAACGACATGACGGAACCTGCATCCCAAATGCCCCCGACTCAGCCACTCCCTGGCCCGCTGACGGCGGACGACGCGAGTCGGTACCGCAAGATCCTGGACAGCCTGTCGGACATGGTGTTCTGCAAGTCCGCGAGCTACCAGGTGACGTTCGCCAATCGCGCCACACAGGCGTACTACGGCGCCACTGAAGAGCAGCTGCACGGCCTCACCGACGTTCCGTACAACCAGCTCGACTTTACCGAGCAGTACCTCCGCGACGACCGCGTCGTTTTCGAAACAGGGCAGCCCGTCGTACGCGAGGAGGAGCCGAACGTCGCGCGCGACGGAACTATCCGCTACTTCCATACGGTCAAGTCCCCGATTGTAGACGACGCGGGCCACGTCGTAGAGCTCGTGGGTGTTTCGCGCGATGTAACGGAGCAGCACGCGTTGCGCATCGAGGCCGAGCGCAGCCGCACACATCTCGAGCTCGCGCTGGCCGCCGCCGAGATGGGAACCTGGGAATGGGACATCGAGCACGACCGCGTACACTGGTCGCCACAGGAGGAGCGGTTGTACGGATTGTCCAAGGGAACCTTCTCGGGAACGACGGCGGACTACATGAGCCGCATCCATCCAGAGGACCGCGAGAGTTCCTGGGCGGAAGTGGAGAAAGCGCTGCGCAACAAGTTGGAGACGCATCATGTTCTGCATCGCATCGTTACGCCCTTGGGGGAGGTGCGCTGGCTGGACTCGCACGGCCGCTTCATCTACTCGCCCGAGGGCCGTCCTCTGCGCCTCGTGGGGATCAGCGTGGACGTCACGGCTCGCATGGTCGAGCGGGACGAGCTGCGGCGGCAGGCGGCGAGCATGGCGGCCTCGCGTGACGAGCTGCTTCGGCTCTTCGATCAGACGCCGGCGCTGATCTCCGTGACCAACTCACGAACGCAGATGATCACGTATCAGAACGCGCGCTCCCGGGCGCTGGTCGGCGGGCGAGACCTGACAGGCAAACGTGCGGGCGATGTATTTCCAGACGAGCACGTGAAGCCCTTTCTGGAGATTCAGGAGCGGGTGTCGCGGACCGGGCAGCCTTTCATCGGCAGCGAGGTCCATTTGCGTCTCGACCTCGATAACGACGGGGTGCCGGAAGACCGCTATTTCAACTTCATCTTCCAACCCTTGCGAGAGCCGTCGGGCGCGGTCGATAGCGTCATGAGCTTTGCGGTGGAGGTCACGGACCAGGTGCGCGCGCGACAACTCGTGGAAGCGAAGGCGCAGGAGCTCCACGCCGCCCGCGCCGAAGCGGAGGCCGCGAACAAGGCGAAGGCCGATTTCCTTGCCCGCATGTCGCATGATCTCCGAACGCCGCTGAACGCGATTGGCGGCTTCACGGAACTCGTCCTCCTCGGCATACACGGACCGGTGACGGACCCGCAGCGCGAAGCGCTGGAGCGCGTGCAGCGCGCGCAGCAGCACCTGCTCATGCTCATCAATGACATCTTGAGCTTCGCGCGTCTGGAGGCCGGCCAGGTGAGTCTCGTCATGGAGGCCGTGCCGGTTGCTCAAGCGCTTCAGCAGGTTGGCACGCTCGTGGAGCCACAGGCTCAGGCCAAGGGACTCGTGCTGCATTCGGTGGGTGGACCAGAGGGCGCGATGGTCCGCGCCGACTCTCAACGGCTACAGCAGGTACTGCTCAATCTGGCGGCCAACGCGATCAAGTTCACGGAACAAGGATCGCTGACGCTCGGCTGGAGTGCGGGGCCGCGAAACGTCCGCATTTTCGTGCGCGATACCGGCCCCGGCATCGCACCGGACAAGCTCAGCAACATCTTCGAGCCGTTCGTGCAGGGATCGAGCGAGATGTCGGCAGGATCCGATGGTGTGGGGTTGGGGCTGGCCATCGGCCGCGAGCTCTCGCGCATGATGGGGGGAACTCTCTCGGTCGAGAGCGCGCTCGGTGAAGGATCGACCTTCGTCATCGAGCTCGAGCGCGCCTGAGTGTGCGTCAGCCCTCTTTGACCGCCGCTACGAGCGCCTGAACCGCCGCCTTTCCATCTCCGAAGTACATCAGACAGTTATCCGCCGCGAATAGCGGATTCGGAATCCCCGCGAACCCCGGACTCAAGCTCCGCTTCATCACGACCACGCTGCGCGCGTTGTGCACTTCGAGAATCGGCATCCCCGCGATCGGGCTCGTCGGATCCGTGATCGCCAGCGGATTCACCACGTCGTTCGCGCCGATCACCAATACGAGATCCACCTGCCCGAACTGCGGATTGATCTCGTCCATCTCCTTCAACCTGTCGTACGGCACGTCCGCTTCCGCCAACAGCACGTTCATGTGCCCCGGCATCCGCCCCGCGACCGGGTGAATCCCGAACTCGACCGTCGTCCCCTTCGACTCCAGCAGCGTCGCCAGCTCACGCACCGCGTGCTGCGCCTGCGACACCGCCAGCCCGTAGCCCGGCACGATTACCACCCGCCGCGCCGTCTCGAGCAGCATCGCGATCTCTTCCGGTGAAGTGGACTTCACCTTCCCGGCGTACACTTCGTCCGCGCTCGCGCCGATGCTCTCGCCCGAACCGAGTTTGCCGAGCAGCACGTTCGCCAGCGACCGGTTCATCGCCTTGCACATGATCTGGCTCAGGATGATCCCAGACGCACCCACCAGCGAACCGGTGATGATCAGCGCGTTGTTGTTCAGCACGAACCCCGCGGCCGCGGCCGCGAGTCCCGAGTAGGAGTTCAGCAGCGCGACGGCCACGGGCATGTCCGCGCCGCCGATCGGGATCGTCAGCAGCACACCAAGCACCGACGCAACCAGCACCAGCGCCCAGAACGTCATGTCCGACGTCGGATCCACCACGATCCACACGGCCAGTGCGAGCGCGACGATCGCGAGCAGCGAGTTCAACACCTGCTGCCCCGGGAAGTGGATCGGCTTACCGGGGAGCAGGAACTCCTGCAGCTTGTCGAACGCCACCAGGCTCCCCCAGAACGTCACCGCGCCGATGATCCCCGACGCCGCCGTCGCGATCAGCAGCTGCAGGTTGGGATTCACCGCGTCGTGCAGCGCCGCCCCGGCGATCAACACCGACGCCCCACCGCCGAACCCGTTCAGCAACGCCACCATCTGCGGCATCGCCGTCATCTTGATCCTGAGCGCGAACACCGCGCCGATGATCGCGCCGACCGCGATGCCGGCCGCGATCAGCATCAGTCCGCGCGTCCCCGACTCGATCACGTTCCGGTCGAGCAGCGTCGCCACGATCGCCAGCAGCATGCCGACCGCCGCCTTCATGTTCCCCGCGACCGCCGTCTTCGGGTGCGACAGCCCCATCAGGCCGAGGATGAACAGCACCGCGGCCGCGAGATAGAGGATGTTGATCAGCGAGAACATCCCCTAGTCCTTCTTCTTGAACATGCTGAGCATGCGGTTCGTCACCAGGAACCCGCCCACCACGTTGATCGTCGCGAACACAACCGCGATGAAGCCGAAGATCGTGCTCAGCGGGCTCGGCGTCGCGATCGAGATCATCGCGCCGACGATCGTTATCCCCGAGATTGCGTTCGACCCCGACATGAGCGGAGTGTGCAGCAGCGGCGGCACGCGTTTAATCACGAACACGCCCACGAACACCGCGAGCACAAAGATCGTGAGCGCGCTGATGAAGGTTTCCATTATCCGTTCCCCGAATCGGCGAGCAGCTTCTTCACCCGCTCGTGCACCACTTCCCCGCCCTGCGTCACCAGCGTCTCGCGCGTGATCTCGTCCTCCCGGTCCACGCTCAACGCGCCGTCCTTGATCAGGTGCAGCAGGAACGTGGACACGTTCTTGGCATACATCTGGCTGGCGTGATAGGGCACGGTCGCCGGCAGGTTCGTCGGGCCGAGTACCGTCACGCCGTTCAGCTCCACGACCTCGTCCGCCTTCGTCACCTCGCAGTTCCCGCCGCGCTCGGCGGCCAGGTCCACGATCACCGAGCCGGGCGCCATGCTCTCTACCATCTCGCGCGTGATCAGCACCGGTGACTTCTGCCCGGGGATCGCCGCGGTCGTGATCACCACGTCGGTGCCGGCCACGACCTTGCCAAGCACCTCGCGCTGCCTTCTATAGAAGGACTCGTCCTGCGCCGCGGCGTACCCGCCGCTCCCTTCGGCCGCGGACGTGTCCAGCGGCAGCTCCACGAACTTGGCGCCGACGCTCTGCACCTGCTCCTTCACCGCCGCGCGCACGTCGTACGCCTCGATCACCGCGCCGAGCCGCTTGGCCGTCGCGATCGCCTGCAACCCCGCGACGCCCGCGCCCAGCACGAACACGCGCGCGGGAGTGATCGTCCCCGCCGCGGTCATGAGCATCGGGAACATACGCGGCAGATGCGTGGCGGCGAGCAACACTGCCTTATAGCCGGCGACAGTCGCCTGCGACGACAGCGCGTCCATGCTCTGCGCGCGGGTGATGCGCGGCATCAGCTCGATGGAGAACGCGGTTGCGCCGGTGCCCGCGAGCTTGCGCATCGCCTGCGGCGCGCCGAGCGGATCGAGGAAGGCGATCACCGCCTGGCCGGAGCGAAGCCCCGCGAGATCTTCCCCCGCGCGAACCTGCGCGATCACGTCGGAGTCGGCGAAGACCTGCGCGCGCTGGACTATCTGCGCGCCCTTGTCGGTGTACGTGGCGTCGGTGAATCCGGCGGACGTTCCCGCGCCGCTCTCGACCAGCACCTCGGCGCCCTTTGCCTTGAGCGACGCGATGACTCCCGGCACGAGCGCGACGCGCCGTTCGCCGCGGAAAGTCTCGCGGGGCACGCCAATCTTCATTTGCGAAATGCTCCGCGGGAAATCATCGCAGGGGAATTTATCGCGCGCGCACAATTTCGCGCCGCTGGCGAAAGCCCGGCGTTCGGTAGGACTAGACCCTACACCTCACCGCCGCGACGACCGGTCAACGATCCCTTTCCGGCTCGACGAGCGTGAATGCGTTCGGATCTTTTCCGGCAGACGCGGGATACCGCCACCCCATCGCGTCCCTCCCCGGTGGGCACTCGCGCGGAATGGGTCCGCGCCAGCCGGAAGCACGGTAGAACCACCATTCGTTTTCCGGAAGCGCGGTCAGTCCGTCTCAAGCGTGCGCCCATTTGCTCGCTCCGCGCGCCAATCATCGCTGCAAAATGTACTGCGGGCGCGATTTCGATGCGCCAGTCACCCCGATGCCCCGGCTAGGTTCGGGGTGAGCTCAACGGCAGCCAAGTCGCCGCACGGCCGCGGGCTGATTGCAAGAACCGCCGCAATGTGTAGCTTTCTACACATGCCGACCAATCTAGCCCTGGACGATCGCCTGCTGAACGAAGCGCTCAAGCTCGGCGGACACTCTACCAAGAAGGCGACCGTTACCGAGGCGCTGGAGGAGTACATCCTGCGCCGCAAGCAACGTGGCATCCTGAAGCTTTTCGGGAAGCTCGATTTTCATCCGGATTTCGACCGCGACTACAAGCGGGCCCGCCACCGGCGGTGAGAGCTCTCGTGGACACCTCCGCCTGGTCCCTGGCATTGCGGCGGACGCACAAAGTCGACCACCCGGTCAGAACGGCGCTCGCGTCCCTCATCGACAGCGGCGATGCGCTGATACTCGGGCTCGTCCGCCAGGAGCTGCTCTCGGGGATGCCGGATGCGCGCAGCTTCGAAGTGCTCAGGAAGTATCTCCGCGCGTTTCCGGACGTCGTCGTACACGCGGACGACCACGAAGGCGCGGCGCTGTTCTACAACCGATGCCGCAGCCGGGGAATTCAGGGATCGGCCGTCGATTTCCTCATCTGTGCCGTAGCGACCCGCCGCGATCTCCCCATTCTCACCGTCGATCGCGATTTCCCGCGCTATTCCACCCTGCTGCCGATCCGCCTTTACCCGCTTCCGGACTGAAAGCTCAGGTCAGGAGGCGCGCATGTTACAGTCATAAGGAAGATGCGCCCCGCCGCGACGATGTCGCCCGGCCTAGGCGCCCTCCCCGGAGAGCAGCTCCGTAAGCGCCTGTAGGTGCACCGCCAGCGCGCTCATCCCTTTCGGGGATAGCGAATACCAGCTCGTGGGCTTCCGCCCCACGAATTCCTTCGTCACCCTGGCGTAGCCCGCGTCCTCGAGCTTGCGCAGGTGCGCGCCCAGCGAGCCGTCGGTTTCGGCGGTCAGCTCCTTGAGCCGCGAGAACGACAACCGGTCGTAGCGCGACAGCAGCACGCAGATCGCCAGGCGGACCCGGTGATCGAGCAACGTGTCGAGCGCCGCGAGCCGCCGCGGAAATTCCGGGCCGGCGCCGGACGCGCCTTCAGCCATTGCGATGCTCCTTCTTTTAGAGTCCTCTGAATAATAGAGTTGTTTCCCGCCTCGAGTCAACCAAAGGGCAGTTCCGCCCCTCGATCCTCACTTAATCGCCGATCCGCAATGGCCGTTAGTCCTGAGGCCGCAACGGTTCTCAATCCGCATTCGCAACCGGTGGCACTATCCCTGCGCCTGCTGACAGGTATGACTACCTACACCGTTGGATACATGATCGGCAGCCTCTCGAGCCGGTCCATTAACCGCAAGCTCTCGCAGGCCTTGATCCGCCTCGCGCCGAAGGAGCTGAAGTTCGCCGAGATCCCGATCGCCGATCTCCCCCTCTACAACTACGACTTCGACGACGATTTCCCGCCCGTGGCGACCGCGCTCAAGGAGCAGATCTCGAGCTCCGACGCGATCCTCTTTTTGACGCCGGAATACAACCGCTCCATCCCCGGCTCTCTCAAGAACGCCATCGACTGGGCCAGCCGCCCGTACGGCCAGAACGCGTTCGCCCGCAGGCCGTCCGCCGTCATCGGCGCCTCGCCCGGTAAGATCGGGACCGCCGTCGCGCAGCAGCACCTGCGCAGCATCCTCAGCTACTGCAACTCGCCGCAGATGAATTCGCCCGAGGCGTACATCCAGTTCGAAAAAGGGATGATCGACGACGAAGGCCGGGTGACGGTGGAATCCACCGAGAAGTTCCTGCGCGAGTACATGCAGGAGTTTTGCAACTTCATCGCCCGCGTCTACACGGTGCTGCCGAGACCGAGCTAGAGCTGCTCTGGCTGGCCTAGCACCCGAACTGGCGGAGATGATGATCGAGGTGCCTGTAACACAGAACACCCCAATCGTTTCCGCTCAGGTTGCCGAATATCGAACTCGCCGGCCACGCGCCCGCAGGATCCGGCGCCGCGAACCGCTGCACGAGAGCGACGACCGCGGCGCGATCGGCGGCCCACACTCCCGGCGCGGTTCGAAAGGCCTCGCCCGGTCCTCTGGCTTTCCCTTTTGGCCACGGCAGCACATGAATCACCAGATAGTCCATCGGCCAGCGACTCAGGGGCCCGCTCGGCGGAGTCGACGTAATCTCTCCGAAGGCCATGCGAAGCTCCGCGTCACGGGTTGCCAGCCTTGCGATCGCTGAGGGTCTTCGACCACCGCACCTGCCTTTCCTCTTCCGTCGGCTCCTCAATACGCGACGCGATGGTCCACACGTGCCCCGACGGGTCCATGATCCACGCCGTGCGATCTCCCCAGAATTGATCCTGCGCCGGGAAGAGCAGCTTCGCCCCGAGCGCGACCGCGCGCTCGACCGTGCGATCGACTTCCTCGACATACACAAAGATCACGACAGGCGAGCTCCCGTCCGGAGTCGGCGCGCGGCTCGGGAGTTGGGGCCACTCCGCTTCGATCATGACCATCGCCGGTCCGATCGTCAGCAGCGCATGTACCACGCTACCGTCGGGCCCTGGCCTACGCCCGAGCTCGACGGCGCCGAACGTAGCGACGCAGAAATCGATGGCTCCGGCGACGTCGCGGCAGAACAGACGCGGGATGACGACGGAGGAGTTGGCTGGAATGCCTTTGACTTTCGTCATCACAATGCTACCCTCTTCAATAGTTGTGCGTTGATCGCCACGATCACCGTGCTCGCCGACATGAAGACGGCACCGACCGCGGGCGTCAGCAGGATTCCCCAGGAGTACAGCACTCCGGCCGCGAGCGGGATGGCCACGATGTTGTAGCCCGCCGCCCACCACAGATTCTGCAGCATCTTCCGGTAGGTCGCACGCGACAGCGTGACGATCCGGGGAATGTCGCGTGGATCGGAGCGCACGAGGACGATATCGCCCGCCTCGACGGCCACGTCGGTGCCCGCGCCGATCGCGATCCCGACGTCGGCCGTCGCGAGCGCAGGAGCGTCGTTCACTCCGTCGCCCACCATCGCGACCTTCGTTCCGTCCGCTTGCAGCTCGCGCACCTTGGACGCCTTGTCTTCGGGCAACACCTGCGCGAACACGGTGTCGATCCCCAGCTCCTTGGCCACCGCGTCGGCAACCGCCTGCGCGTCGCCGGTGAGCATCGCGACCTTGATGCCGCGCTCGTGCAGCGCGCGAATCGCCTCGCGGCTTTCCTCGCGGATCGCGTCCGCCACGGCGAAAACCGCTATCGCCTTGCGATCCCGCACGAGATAGATGGCCGCCTGCCCGCGGCCGGCGGCGGCATCGGCCGCGGCCCGGAGAGCCTCGGGGACCTGTACGTCCTCCGCCTGCAGCAGCGCGGGGCCGCCGATGTGATAGTCCACACCTTCTATAGAAGCGCCCACGCCCTTGCCCGTGATCGCCCTGAATCCATCGGCCGCTGGCAGCGCGAGCTTGCGATCTTCGGCGGTCTTCACGATCCCGCGCGCGATCGGATGCTCGGACTGCGACTCGATCCCCGCCGCGATTCGGAGCGCCTCGTCCTCGGCCGTCCCCTCGGCCACTGCCATCTGCACCACCCGGAATTCCCCGAGCGTGAGCGTGCCGGTCTTGTCGAAGATCACCGTTCCGACGTTGCGCGCTTCCTCGAGTCCGCGGCGATCGCGCACCAGCAGACCGTTGCGCGCGCCGAGCGTCGTGGAGATCGCGACGACCAGCGGCACGGCCAGGCCGAGCGCGTGCGGACAGGAGATTACCAGCACCGTGACCATGCGGACGACCGAGAAGTCAATGGACGCGCCGAGCAGTTGCCACACCACCAGCGTGACCACGCCGGCAACTATCGCAACGCCGGTGAGAATCTGCGCCGCGCGGTCGGCGAGATGCTGCGCTCGCGACTTGGAAGTCTGCGCATCGGCCACGAGCCGCATGATGCCGGAGAGCTTGGTGTCGTCGCCGGTGCCCGTGACTTCGATCTGCAGCGCGCCTTCGCCGTTGATGGTAGCGGCAATCACCTCGTCCCCTTCGCTTTTCTTCACGGGGCGCGACTCGCCCGTGATCATGGACTCGTTGAGATCGCTGCTTCCCTTCCGGACGACGCCGTCGGCCGGCACGCTCTCTCCGGGGCGGACGAGCACGACGTCGCCGGTGCGCAGCTCGCTCACGGGCACCCGCTCCTCGCCCGCATCCGTCACGCGCGTGGCCGTGTCCGGCAACAGCTTGGCCAGCTCGTGCAGCGCGCCCTGCGCCTGCGTGATCGAGCGCATCTCGATCCAGTGGCCGAGCAGCATGATCGTCACGAGCGTGGCGAGCTCCCACCAGATCGGCTCCGCCTCCACGAACCCGAGCTGCACCACCCAGGAGAAGACGAACGCGACGACGATCGCGAGGGATATCAGCGTCATCATCCCTGGCAGCCGCGCCTTCAGCTCACGCCAGGCGCCCTGGAGGAAGACGAGTCCGCCGTAGATGAAAACCACCGTCGCCAGCACCGGCGCGATCCAGCGTGAGCCGGCGAAGCTCACCGCGCGGTAACCCAGGATCATCTCCACGTGCTCGGACCAGTAGATCACCGGCAGCGTGAGCAGCAGCGACAGCCAGAACCGGTCGCGGAACATTCCCGGACTGTGGCCCGCGTGCTTGTCGTGCGCGCCGTGGGCCGCGGCCGCGTCGGCGGGTGCCTTCCGCCGGATTTCCGCTTCGGTACCGTGCTCGTGGTGTTGGTGCTCGTGCGTCACCATCACCCCATCTTCATCGCCGGCGCCAGCCCCAGCGACTGCAGCACTATCGTCGCAATGACGAGCGCGACCGCGGCCGCCGCGACTACCGTGTAGATGCGCTTGAGCGGAGTCCCGGCCGCCGCCGCGCCGAGCACCGCCCCAGCGACTCCCAACTCCGCTGCCTGACCGATCCACCAGCCGGCAAGCAGCGGCACCGACACCGTGCTGATGGAGTAAAGCCCGATCACCAGCGCGCCCCACACTATCGCGCCGGCGACCAAACCGTAGCGCATTCCCCCGCGCCAGCCGCGCACGCCGAGCCGAGCGAGCAGCCAGTACAGCGCGATGGTGAGGCCGAGGAACGCGGCATACCCGAGCGGGATGCGGCGAAACGCGTCCTCCAGCGGCAGGAGAAACGGGTTCGGCACAACGTACAATCGCGCCAACAATCCGCCGTGCAGGAACAGGTCGAACGCGACGGAGAGAATCCACGCGGCGGCGATCGGGGAGAGCGCGTGCGCGCTCCACATGCCGCCCCACGGATCGCTCGGCTCTGCCGACACTACTCCGTTTCCCCTATTCCGAGGAGCTCGAGTAAGGCAGTGTCAACGTGAACGCCGCCCCCCCTCCGGGCTCGCTCTCCGCCGTCAGATCGCCGCCAAGGCCGCGCGCCAGATCCCGGCTGATCGCGAGGCCAAGCCCGATTCCCTCGGCGGGATGATTCAACTCGCGCGTGATCTGAACGAACGGAAGGAAAACCGACTCGAGCTTGTCGCGAGGAATGCCGGGTCCGGTATCCGCGATCCGGATCCGCACGGTGGGCGCTGCGGGTGCCGCGGCGTGTCCGCCATTGGCCGCCGTCTCCGAGGTGATGTGGATCTGGCCACCACGCGGGGTGAACTTGATCGAGTTGGACAGGATGTTGAGCAGGATCTGCTTCACTTTCCCGGGGTCGGTGCGCATGCGGATCGGATCGCGGGGCGAGTCGTAGCGGAACTCCATGGCCTTCGCGATTATCTGGGGCATCACCATTTCCTGCGCATCCCGCAGCACCGAGTCCAGATACACGTCCTCGTAGTGGAACACGAGCCGGCCCGCGCCCATGCGCGCGAACTCCAGCACCTCCGACACGATCGAAAGGAGGTGCTGCTGATTGTTGCGGATCCGGTCGAGGTCCGCGGCCTGATTTTCGGTGATTGGGCCGCGCACGCCCTGCCTTAGCAGCTCGACGTAGCCGGCTATGGCGTTCAGTGGTGTGCGTAGGTCGTGGCTCATCGCGGCGAGGAACGAAGCCTTGCTCCGGTCGGCTTCCTGCGCGAGATCCCGGGCCACCTCGGCTTCCCGCCGCGCGATATCCGCCCGACGTGACGCTGCTTCGGCCAGCTCCAGCGCCGCCTCGGCTTCCTTCCGGGCGACACGCTCCGACTCGAGCAGCCTGACGTTCTCGTTGACGAGCGCCGCGCGCTCGAGCGTCTCCGCGCGCCGGGCGTTCTCCAGTGGCACCGCGACCTGGTCCGCGATCGCCGACAACAGCCACTCCTCCTCCTCCGTGATCGGAGCGTGGTCCGGCCGAAAAACGGCGAGCAGGCCGATGACATTGCCGTTCGACACGAGCGGAACACCAAGAAACCCCTCTGCCATAGGCGCTCCGAGCAGATCGTGCAGCCGGCGCTGCAGCGATTCGTTCAGCGAGTCGCTGAAGCGCTCGACCAGCTCGCGGGTCACGCCGTGCGACGCGCTCACGTGCAGCACGCCGTTCTCATCCGGCAGCAGCAGCAGGGCCCGCTCCACGCCCAGCATCTCCGCCGCCTGCTCGACCGCCAGTTCCAGCATCTCCGCGACCGACGTCGCGTAAGTGAAGGCGCGACTCAGCCGGGTCAGGCGCTCCAGGTCTTTCGAGTGTTTCGCCGGACGCGGCGCATCGTCCGCCGAGAGCGCTTCGCGCGCTATCACTCTGAACTCACCGGTCGGACCCACCTGATACGTTGTTGACCTGCACCGTTACGCCGTCTTCTCCGATCACGATCCCGTGAGTTCTCCGATCGTGCTCGCTGTTCCGCGTTTTGATCACCCTCATCGTGCGCGCGCTCTCGTCGGCCGGCGAGAGCAGCAGTACGTTGTCGGCCATGTAACTGAACCGCCGCTCGTTGCGGCCCTGCGACGTGAGTCCGATGGGTGACTCGAAGTTCAAGATGCTGGTAATGTTGTTGACGACGAAATGCTGCACGAGCGAATACATGTAGTCGTGCAGCCGCTGCGGATCGCTCGCCGCGTTGGCGAGGTCGCCGACGGCGTCGATCACCACCCGCTGGATCCCTTCGCTTCGGATCATCTCGAAGATGGTGACTATGACGCTGTCGATCTGGAGCTCGACCGGGGACACGTACAAGTGATGGAATCCGGCGGCCGTGGCATCCTCGACGTCGGCGCCGAGCGAGGCCATCAGCCTCTTCATCTGCGCGGGGTTCTCCTGGAAGTTCACGAACAACGTCTCCTGTCCCGCCGCGATCCCGGCCAGCGCGAATTGCAGAGCAATAGTAGTCTTGCCGGTGCCGGTCGAGCCGATCAGCACGGTAGTGCTCCCACACCAGAACCCGCCGCCAACGATCTCATCGAGCCCGGGGACTCCGGTCCGCACCCGCTCCACGTTCGGCGAATAATCGGTGAAGTCGGGAGTGATGAGCCGGGGAAAGAGCTGCAGGCCGTTGCCAGTGATCCGGAAGGCGTGTTGTCCCTCGCGATACCTGCTCCCCCGCAGCTTGAGCACGCGGAAGAATCGCTCGTCCCTCGCGCCGAGCGTGTGGCGCTCGAGCTGAACTATCGAATCGGCCACCGCGAACTCCGGGTGTGACTCGCTGTCGGATTGCGTGTACTCCCCGATCAGAAACGCGGTCGTGTCCGACGCGGACAGCAGTCCGGCGAAATCCGCGATCAGCCGCCGCATCGCCTGCGTGGACGTCGCCAGATCGTGCACGGCCTTGAACGAGTCGATCACGATGATTGCCGGAGCCATGCGCTTTATCGCGTCCCTCACGAACGGGACCATCGCTTCGATCCCTTCGCGCGCCAGCTGCGGCCCGAGGTCGTCGTACACGATCTGCCGGCCGATCTTCTCCATGTCGAAGAAGGCCAGCCGCTGCGCGTAGCTCACGACCTTCGACATCGGCTCCGACAGCGTTGTCACGTACAGCAGGGGACGGTCACCATCGGCGTTGTGAAACAGCAGCCGCTCGGCAAAGATCGTCTTGCCGGTCCCGGGCTGCCCCATGACGATGTTGATGGAATTCGCCGGGTAGCCGCCGCCCAGTATCTCGTCCGCCTGCGCGTCGCCGGTCGAGATGCGCGGAAAACGCACGGCGGTCTCCTCCACTTCGTCGAGTCTCATGCGCGGGCGGGGTTCTGGTCGTTGGCCTTCTTGCGCGCGAGCAGCTGCCGCACCGTGTCGACCAGGCGGCGCTCGGCGAGTGGTTTCATCAGAAATGCGTCGGCGCCCGCTTCGATCGCTCTCGCGTTGGCGGCCAGAATGCTGAATATCAGGACCGCGGTGTCGCCCAGCTCGGGGCTGCTTTTAACCGCGCGGCACAGCGCCAATCCGTCGAGCTTGGGCACCAGGATCTCGGTGACGATTATCGCGGGGCCCACGGCGCGCGCGATCTCCAGCGCGGCGATGCCGTCCACCGCGAACTCGACGGAGAAGCCGGCCTCGCTGAGAAAATATTCCTCCAGCTCGCGCACGTGCGGGTCACGCTCGACGACGAGCACGAGCGCGCTCGCGGCAAACCCTCGTCCGGAAGTCACCGGCACAGTCTCACCTCGGTGTCTTCTGCCTCAAGAGGCTGGAATATAGAGTCGAACGGGGTTCGCGGAAGGCACCATTCTGATCGACGAGCGCACGGACGCCCCGATCGACGACCTGATCGGCGCTCTCCGATCAGGAATCCGGTGACCGGTAAGGATGTTTACCCGGGCGTGTTGCTGCCTGACGAAATCATCTTCGAGTGCGGCGCCCTCGCAACGACGATCCGATTCCGCCAAACCAGCGGAATCGAGTTAGCGTAAGCCGTCGGGCATGCCGCGACCGCCGTCGCGCACGCGGCGATAAACCGGAACCGCGTCGCCACCGCGGAAGGTCTCGAGCACCATGTACAGCATCAGAGCATCAGGCGCGGCGCAGCAAAGGCAGCCCTGACTCCAGAGCGGCGACGAAAGCGGGTTCATTTATGCATTCGTCCAGCCGGCGCGGTAACGGCGGACCGGCGGTTGCCGCATGCCGTGCCTGGCCGCATACTCTCCGCTCCCCGAAGACCCGGGTTCCGAGGACCAGACCAAATTGGCCGACGCCGCCGCCCTGAATACCGCCCTCACCGGACGCTACACCGGAACTAGCCCTCGGCGAGCGCCCGCTGGATCGCTTCCTCGACGCCCATCGGCCGCACCGCGAACGCGCTCAGCGCGGCCCGGTCGCGCACGACGGTGGAGTGCGTGATGCTCTCGATCAGCTTGCGGCCCACCCGCGCGTACAACGGCGTGACTAGGCTGAGCCACAGGCTCGAGAGAAACGGCGTCAGCACCGGCACGGAAATGATGCGCAACGGCTTCCCGCGCTGCCGCGCGTACTCGCGCATGATGTCGGCGTACGACATCTCGTCGGCCCCACCGATCTCGTAGGTCGCGCTCCGCGTCGTCGGAATCGTCAGCGCGGCCACGAGGTACTCAAGCACGTCGTCGATCGCGATCGGCTGCGCCGGCACCTTCACCCACCGCGGAGTGATCATGACGGGAAGGCGCTCCACCAGCGCCCGGATCATCTCGAACGAAAGACTCCCCGCGCCGATGATGATGGACGCGCGCAGCTCGATCACCGGCACCCCTGACTCCCGCAGGATGTCACCTACCTCGTGCCGGCTCTGCAGATGCGGTGACAGCTCCTCATCGCCGCTCCCGAGCGCGCCCAGATATATGATGCGCTGCACGCCCGCGGCTGCGGCTGCCGCGCCGAAATTGCGCGCGGCCGCGCGGTCCTCGCTCTCGAAGGATCCCGCGGAGCCCATCGAGTGGACCAGGTAGTACGCCGCGTCCACGCCGCGTAGCGCCGCGTCGAGGCTGGAGCGGTCGAGCACGTCGCCCGCGACGACCTCCGTCGTACGCCTCACTTTGGGCGTCAGCTTCTCGGGCTTTCGCGCGACGCACCGAACAGGATGCCCGCGCTCCACCAGCACAGAGAGCAGCCGCCCACCTACGTATCCGGTCGCGCCGGTCAAAAGTACGAGCGTCACCGCGCCGGCGGCTCCAATCCGGTCTCGAGCGCGGACGACTGCGCGGCCAGCGTGAGCACGAGCGCGGCCAGCGAGATTCGAAACAACGAGTGCGTCATGGCAATCCTCTATTACTGGGACGGATGAAACTACGGTCGCGGTGGGCGATCCGGACCTCACTTGTCAGACCAAACCGCTAGCTCGTTGCCGCTCGGGTCCTTGAAGTGGAACCGGCGGCCACCGGGAAAGTCGAACGGTTCCTGTGTAATCTGCCCACCGGCTGCACGAACTCTGACAATGGTCGTATCAAGATCGGTGGAGTACAGGATGACCAGCGGACCGGCGGTCACTGCTTCCGATTTCAATCGCAGCCCGCCGGCCTCGCCACCCTGTCCTTTTTGAATCCCGGCGTAGTCCGGCCCATAGTCGTTGAACTTCCAGTCAAACGCCGATTCATAGAAGCGTTTCGATTGGACCATGTCGGTGATTTCGAATTCGATGTAGTTGATTTCGTGATGGACCTGATCGTTGTCAGCCACTGTCTGTTCCTCCGTAGGGGTTGCGGCCGATGTATTGACATCCGCGTTTTGATGCGTTAGCATCAAGCATGCGCACGACCGTTGATCTCGATCCCCATCTGCTGAAGCGCCTCCGCGCCGAGGCCCACCGGCGCGGTGTGCCCTTCAAGGACGTGCTTACCGCCGCGCTGCGCAGCGGGCTCGAGCGACAGCCCGCCACGCGCGGGCGCTACCGCTGCCCTACGTTCGCCATGGGTCGTCCCCATTTCAATCTCGACAAAGCGCTCGCGGTTGCCGGTAGCTTCGAGGACGAAGAGATCGCGCGCAAGCTCGAGCTGCGAAAGTAGCCGTTGTGAAGGTCGTTGATCTCAACCTGCTCCTGTACGCGGTCAACCGCGACAGCGTGCACCATGCGCGCGCGCGGACCTGGCTGGAGCAAACGCTGTCGGGCGACGAGCCGGTCGCGCTGCCCTGGATAGTTCTCCTCGGCTTCCTTCGAATCACCACGACGGCCCGAATCCTGCCCCGTCCGCTCACCGTCGAGCAGGCGCTCGGCGTCGTTGATTCGTGGATCGCGCAACCGGTTGTCGTGCCGCTCGGGCCTGGCGCGGAGCATTGGCCCATCCTGCGCTCGCTGCTCGAGGCAGCCGGCGCAGCCGGCAACCTGACCACCGACGCGCACCTCGCGACCCTGGCAATCGAGAGCGGCGGCGAGCTGTGTTCCAGCGACACCGATTTCGCGCGCTTCCCCAGGCTGCACTGGACCAATCCACTCGCATAGCATGCGCCCGCCGGGCCGGTGAACGGCTAGCTTTGGACCTATGGCGAGCGACGTACGAACCATCGCGATTCTCACCGGCGGCGGCGACGTCCCCGGCCTCAACCCGGCGATCCGCGCAATAACGATCCGCGCGCTGCGCGAGGGACACCGCGTCGTCGGCGTGCGCCGCGGCTGGGCGGGACTCGTTGACTACGATCCGGCGAAAGGTGCCGACAACTCCGCCAACGTGCAGGAGCTGACCGAGGCAATCGTGAACCGCGCCGGACGCACCGGCGGCACCTTCCTGCACACGTCGCGCACGCGGCCGAGCCATCTTCCGCGCGAGCGCGTCCCGCCGCACCTCACTGGCTACGACCAGCCGATCAACGACATTACGAAGGACGTGCTCCGGAACCTCGAGCACATCGGCGTGGACGTGCTGATTCCGATCGGCGGCGACGACACGCTCAGCTACGCCAAGCGGCTGCACGACGAGGGAGTGCACGTCGTCGCCATCCCGAAGACGATGGACAACGACGTGTACGGCACCGACTACTGCATCGGCTTCAGCACCTGCGTCACGCGCACCATCGAGCTCACGCACCGCCTGCGCACGTCGGCTGGATCGCACGAGCGCTTTCTCGTCATCGAGGTGTTCGGCAGATACGCCGGCTTCACCTCGCTGCTGCCGACGATGGCCGGCGCCGCCGACCGCTGCGTCATCCCGGAGCACCCGGTGGACTTCGAGCATCTCACCGAGCTGCTGACGCTGGACCACAACCGGAATCCCAGCAGGTACTCGGTCGTGCTGGTGTCGGAGGGCGCGCGGCTGACCTCGCAGGAAGGCATGAGCTTCGAGAGCGAGGAGACCGACATGTTCGGCCACCGCAAGCTCGGCGGCATCGGCGACAAGGTCGCGTCAGCGCTGAAGGAGTACTCGCCCAGGTACAACAACGGCCGCCGGATCGACGTCGTCAGCCAGCGGCTCGGCTACCTCGTCCGTTCGGGCGACCCGGACGCGCTCGACTCGATCGTGCCGATGGCGTTCGGCAATCTCGCGCTCGACCTCATCCTGAAGAAGCAGTTCGGGCGGCTGGTGAGCGTCCACAAGGGCTTTTATGACAGCGTTCCCATCACGAGCGTGACGTCGGACAAAAAGGTCGTGGACGTGAAGAAGTACTACCACACCGAGCGCCTGCGGCCAATCTACGAGTTCGACGGCGCGCCGCTGTTCATCATGACGAGCGATTGAGAGGGTAGAATCTTTTTCGCGGCCGCGGTACGGCTCACCGCGAATCGTTGTTCTCCGCCACCTGCTGCCCGAGCTTCGTCACGAAGCGCTGCCCCTCGCCGACGCGCTCGACTTCCACTGCGATAGCGTCGAGCGACTGCTGCAGCCGATCGAGGCGCTCGTCGAACAACGGTGCGCTCGGCGTCGCTTCGCTCTTGCTGCGCGGGGCGACTCGCCGCGCCGCGTACAGTCCGAGGACCAGCAGGAGGATGTGAGTCCCCACATGCGAAACGTCGCCACCCCGTGCAGCGGCGAATACCGCGCCAGCGGCGTTGACGACCGCGAACAGCAAGGAACCGTACAGCCAGAGCTTGGTGCGTCGAGTCATTGCGTGCCGGGTTTGGTTGGTAGGGACTACGCGCCGGACCTACCGAAGGTTTCCCTCACACGTCCTGATCGCGGACCGGCATCCCCGTGGGTCGCGCCTTCCCCTCGAGCGTGATCACGCGGGCGCCCGTGACGTCCACGCTGTCCACCGTGTTCAGCACGAACCCGCCGTCGCCCTCGGGCGCGACGTCGCCGAACCAGTGCAGCAGCAGATCATGGGCGAGATACTCGGCGAAGAACCGCGTCAGCTCCGACCGCTGCATGACCTCGCCGGCATCCGGCCAGTTCGCCGCCCGCAACGTGCTGTCGAGCCTGCATTCGGGGTCGGGGTGCGCCTTGCAGTCGGCGATGTACTCGGGCAAATCACGGGCGAGGAAATCGAAGAGGAACGCGCGTGGAAGTTCGATCCGATAGGCCACGTCCACGACGCCCTCGGTCCGCCAATGCTGGCCGGAGTTCATCGTCCGCTTCGACACTCGCTCGGGCGCGCGGCCCTGTCCGTCGATGACGCACGCGCAGCTCGCCGCGTCGAGATATCGCGCTCTCAGCGCCGCGCCAAATTCCACGGTAAGCCCACGGTCCGATTGCCTGAAAAATGGTATTGCTTGCGCACTCCGTTAGGACGCTGAAAACGCCATCGCGCCACCGCGGCTCTCGTACCCATACAATTCATTTGCAGCGCGTAAGACGCACGAAACGCGGATAATACGTGTCGGTGTCGGTAAGCATATCGGAGAAGTGAAACGAACTGTTGACATACGTCAGCACGAGATCCGCGCCGGTCAGCTCGGGGTGGCCCTTGCCCGCATAGATCGCGACGTTCGGCCGGTAATATTCCGGCGGACGGTACACCATGCGCGGCGTGGTCCATGGTCCGGTGAGCGCGGGCGCTGCGCGCAACATGACATCCGACGGACCGAAGGTGTGAGATTGCACGCCGATGAAGCGCTGCGTCGCCGGGT
This sequence comes from uncultured Gemmatimonadaceae bacterium, assembly GCA_964350145.1. Classification (GTDB taxonomy): domain Bacteria; phylum Gemmatimonadota; class Gemmatimonadetes; order Gemmatimonadales; family Gemmatimonadaceae; genus JACDCY01. Next base: position 53,411 of record CAYGJL010000003.1, on the reverse strand, counting down.
CCAGATGCACCGAAAGCTCTGACCGACCGTTCTCGAAGATCGGATACCGCTGCACGCGCGACGAGTCCGGAACCCATCCGACCCGCTCTCCGGCCCACCATTCGGGATTGACGAGATTTCCCAGCCGGACCTCTTCGGCGCGCCAGCGCGCGGCGTAGATCGGATGCGACTTCACGGGGTTCTGCGATCCCAGCGCATAGACGTGTTCGCCAAGCTGTATCACATCGGCAAACCCGAGGAGGACGCCCAATGGGTTCTCGGGTGTCTCGAGGGATCGCACTCGCCAGGCGGACGGCTCATCATCTGGATTCTCTACCATCACCGCTGTCCACCCGACGTGCTCGAAGCCGAGCCCGCCGGCGGCTGGCGTTACACCCCGGAGCGTGCGCGCGAAGAACAACACCAGCCGTTCGCGCACGCGAATGCCGTTACCGAACCACAACGATTCTCCGTCGCTGTCCGGAAAGAGGGCCGCCGGTTTGTCGTCGGACGCCCTGCCCCAGTAAAACTTGATCGCCGCGGTACTCGGGTCGGTGCCCGTTTGAATCGCTACGCTGTTGCTGACCATCCGCGCGCCGCGGCGCGTAGCAGTGCCTGATGGACCGATCCAACTGTCACCGAACAACCATAGAATGCGGCCGCCACCGAGATCGACAGTGGACGCGACGTCCCCACCGACCCAATTCAAATCCTCCCGGAAGAGCCGATCGGCTGCGCGCCACGCGGACGCCTCGAAACAGGGCACGTCTACACTGCGAGCGGCCGGCTTCGGATCGGGTGAGGCTGCGCGTCGCCAAGCCGTGGACTCCGACAGATTTCCTGGGCGGCTCAGATATGGTTCGAGCACCGCGCGAAGCCGCTCCGTAGTACCGTGGAGAAATGGTCGACCTCCGATGGCCGCGTGCTCCAGCTGAACGCCGCCCGACCGGAGGCCGGCAAGCAGCGAGTCGGGCTCCAGCAACGAAATGCGGACTTCGTTCGCGCCGATGTCCAGAGCCACTAGCACATGCCCGGGAATCGCAAACCCTGCGGCGAGATCTCGTGTGCTGCTATCCGGTGCAGCCGGCCACACGTCGAGTATCGATCTGCTGCCAAGTCGGCCAAGCCGTCCCTCCAGCTTGGTCGCCTTGCCGTCGGTCGTATACTCGATGCCGTATGTGTTGCCGGCACCGCGTGAGACCACCGCTCGGTCGGACCCGCCAACCTCCTCCCAAATGCCGAGCAATGCGGGGTCGAACGTAGCGTCTGATTCTGCGACGATCGGGTTGACGGAGAGAACGCATCCGCTCGCGAAGAGCGCGGCGGCAATGAGCATCAACGCATGCGCGGAGCGATGCCGCGCCAGCACGAGATAGAGCAGAATCGACGCGACCGCGCCCAGTGTGTCCATCAACATGTCCTTCTGAGCGTCCCAGATGTCGCCCTGACTGCCCAGAAAATCCGCCCCCGCTTCGGCGTTACCGCCATACGCCGCGTACACCCACTCGATGAGCTCGTACGACATCGCCACGAAACTGATCGCGAAGATGGCGAAAAGGCATGCCATCGCCACGCTCAGCCGCTTCCTGACGATCAGGTATTCGGCAATGCCGAACGCGTAGAAGCCGACGCTGAAGTGGCCGATCCGGTCGTACATGTTCCGCTCGAACCCGAACGCGCGGTTGAACCAGTCGAACGGTACTCGCTCGAACGTGTAGTGTCCTCCGATCGTATGCACATACGGGAGGATCGACATCAGAATGTAGGCGAGCGGAGAGAGCCTCACGCCGCGCAGATACAGAACTACCAAAGCCAGCACGAGCAGGACAATCGGGATATTCTCCGCCCACCATACCGCGCGGTCGTACGGTCTGATCGCGCCCCAAATGAAAAGGAGTACGTAGGCGGCGAGCAGGACGTGCGGGATGCGATCGCGGAATCTCCGCACCGCGTCACCGGGCTCGCTCGCCGTCGCCATGGCCGAATGTCCAATACCCCAGTTCATGATCTCGTCCCTCTGAAGCGGTTGGTGTTTGGGCACGGCAGGCAATAGAGTTCTACACGTGCCAATCGGTCACCAGGTGCTCCTGCTGTTCCTCTTTGCGATTCCAGTCGCGTGCGTGAGCTGGACGGTCACCCACGAGGATCTCTTCCGCGAACTCCGCGAGTGGATGACCGCCCGGAGCGACGCGAGCCGGAGCATTCTGTCGCGCAAGTTTTTCTACGTGTTCACCTGTGAGTACTGCTTCAGCCATTATGTCGCGATCGGGATGCTGTTCCTGACCCGGTTCACTCTGGTATTTGAAGATTGGCGCGGGTACCTCATCGCCGGTTTCTCGCTCGTCTGGATCGCAAATATTTACATGAGTCTTTTCGGACGGCTGCGGCTGGCGATTACCTCTGAGCGGCAGGACATTGAGGTAGTCGAAAAGATGGTAAAGAAGGACGAGGACGACTTGGGCGCCGAGAGATAGCCGGGTTCCGACGCTCTCGCGCTGCGACGCGGCTCGCCAGCTCCATTTCTCTGTTAGGCGCCGCGGCCGAGGGCGATGAGCTCGGCGTACGCGGGGAGAATGCCACCTCACCCACCCTCGCGCGAAACACCCTGCCGCATCCTGAATGCTAAGAAGTGGCAGGAATCCATAGCACTCCCGCCTCGTAGTCCACGGTCCAGACGAAGCGTGAAAGGATATCAGATCCTATCCCCGCAAGAATCGGCTCCGGCAAGGAAGGATCGATCGCAGTCTGGTCGACCTCCTTCGCGCTCGGAACCTCGAACGACAGATCGCCGATGCGCAAGCGGTCAATCGCGACTCCCTGGGTCCCCCGCCTCAACGCCAACTCAGAAGAGAGGGCAGGGCTGATGACAGTGCGACTTTTGCCAGTGTCTAGTTCGAGCAGGACTCCCCGACCCTCGATCGTGCCTCGCACCAGAATGAGCAACGGATGACGACTCGATCGGATCAACGGAATCTGCCGGAACCCCGGCACGGAATCGGGCAGGTTCCCGGTGCCCACACCCATTCTCCGGGACCCGTAGTCGAGGGTGAAATGTCCGCCTTCAATAAGAGTAGGCCCTACCAGCCCGGGCAAACTCGGATGATCCAGTTCGTAGATGCGCGTGGGCCCCAGATCGCGACCGAGAACCGAAACGTCGAGGGCGTCAGCGACGCGCAGGGTCGCGACCGTCTCACCTGCCGAGTTCACCCTGTCATAGTAGCCGTCTGCCGTCAGGCCTAGCTGATCGAATAGCACTGAAGAGACGCTGAGACCGACCATATTCCCCGTGTCGAACGGCAGCCAGAGGCGAGTACTCCCGATGCGCACGAGTACGTAAGGGAAGCCGAAATCCCCGACGTCCAAAGAGTGGACGTCCGCCTCAGTGTATCCAAATGCCCCTATCCAGCCTGAACTTGGAGGCGGCGGAATACATCCAGAGATCGCCGCTCCCAGCGTCAGCGCGATCCCGCCGAGTACCATGTTTGCAGTCGTCCGCAAGCCGGTTGGCCGCTCGCGATACGCCTCTCGCAGCGCGATGGTCGTCATGACGAGCGCAACGAGAAGGACGAGCTGGAGCACGAAATGACTCGCGTCCGGTGGCAGATGCCTGTCCCACCGGGGTAACCACTGGACCGTTTCGGAAAAGTTGGCCGCGTGAATCCGCTGCCACCGGGGAGTGGCACCGCCCACGTACGGAACCCAGAACGTCGTGATCTGCAGGTACATCCAGGCCAGGTACCCCAGCACCGCAATCAGCAGTCCGGGCCACCAGCGGCGCCAAGTGGCCGCCAGCGCGAGAAGCATGAACACTCCGAGAGCGATGTCGAGCGCTTCCTGACTGTTCCCGCCCCGGATGTCGTTCCAGGGATACAGGTCAACCCACTCGATGACCTGCAGGTAGATCAACAGTGCCGCTTGGGCGGCAAACGCCGCTCGGTACACACCCGTCATTTCAACAAGTGTCCATAACCCCGCGACGGAATTGCCGGCCGGGGCTACGCCCCGATCGGATGCCAGGTCGTTTTGAACTCGATGAAGTTGCGGATCTCGTACACACTCTGCGCCGAATCCGCATACCAGTCGATAACCTTCTCCGACGACCGCGCGCGCAGCCGCTTCACGCTCTCGGCCGCTCCGAGCGCGAGCTCCTTCTTCTCGGCGGCGGGCACGACCGCGTCGAGCCCGCGGATGTGGGTGTGCGTCGCGAACGTCGGCACCATCTCCTTGCGCTGGCCGGTGAGGATGTTGACGACGCCGCCGGGAAGGTCCGACGTCGCGAGCATCTCGCCGAGCACGATCGCGGGATACGGGTGCTGCTCCGACGCGAGCACGACGACGGCGTTGCCGCTCACGATCACCGGCGCGACCTGCGAGATGAGCGCGAGCAGCGGTGAGCCGTCGTCCACGATCACGCCGACGATCCCGACGGGCTCGACGACGGTGAAGTTGAAGAACGGCCCCGACACGGGATTGGTGTTGCCGAGCACCTGCTCGAATTTGTCGGCCCAGCCGGCGTAGTAGATCAGCCGGTCCACGGCGGCCGCGACTTCCCGCCGCGCGACGGTGGGGGAAACGCCGCTCGGTCCCGAGATCGCCGCGGCCATCTCGTCGGAGCGCGACTCCAACATCTCGGCGAGCCGATACACGATCTGCGCGCGGTTGTACGGCGTGCGCTTGGCCCACGACGCGCCGGCTTTCGCGGCAGCCTCGACCGCGTTGCGGAGATCCTTGCGCGTGCACAGCGGGATGTTGGCAAAGAAATTCCCGTCGTTGCCGTTGAGGGGATACGTGCGGCCGGATTCGGATCTGATGAATTCGCCGCCGACGTAGACCTTGGGGGTCTTTGCAACCGGAACGCGGGGAACGGCGTTGCGTGCTGCGTGCTGCGGCCTGCGCCCTGGAGAGGACGAACCATTTCCGGACTTCCGATTGCCCCCGGGCATCAGGTCAACCTCACGTAGTCCAGCAATCCCTGCCGCCCGCCTTCCCGGCCGAAGCCGCTCTCCTTGTAGCCGCCGAAGGGTGACGAGGGATCGAACTTGTTGAAGGTGTTCGCCCACACGACGCCGGCCTTCAGCTCGGTGCTCATCTTCAGGATGCGCGAGCCCTTGTCGGTCCACACGCCGGCCGACAGTCCGTACGCAGTGTTGTTCGCCTTCTCGACTGCTTCCTCCAGCGTGCGGAAAGTCAGCACGCTCAACACCGGACCGAAGATCTCCTCGGTGGCGATGCGGTGGCTCTGCGTCACGCCGGTGAAGATCGTCGGACGATAGAAGAAGCCGGAGCCCGGCAGCCGGCACGACGGCTGGAACATCTTCGCGCCCTGCTCCACTCCCGACTGCACCAGCTCCTCGATCTTCTCCAGCTGCGCGCGCGAGTTGATCGCGCCGATGTCGGTGTTCTTGTCCAGCGGATCGCCCACGCGCAGCACGGCGACGCGACGCTTCAGCTTCTCGACGACCTCGTCCGCCACCGATTCCTGCACCAGCAGCCGGCTGCCCGCGCAGCACACGTGCCCCTGGTTGAAGAAGATTCCGTTGACGATTCCTTCCACCGCCTGATCCAGCGGCGCGTCGTCGAACACGATGTTGGCGGCCTTCCCGCCCAGCTCCATCGTCATCTTCTTGTCGCTGCCGGCGAGCGAGCGCATGATCAGCTTGCCCACTTCGGTCGAGCCCGTGAACGCCACCTTCGACGCGATCGGATGCGACATCACCGCCGCGCCCGTCTCGCCCGCGCCCGTCACGAAGTTCACCACGCCCGGCGGCAAATCCGCTTCCTGCAGCAGCTCGGCGAACTTCATCGCCGTCACCGACGTCGTTTCAGCGGGCTTCAGGACGACGCAGTTCCCCGTCGCAATCGCCGGCGCAACCTTCCACGCCAGCATCAGCAGCGGGAAGTTCCACGGAATCACCTGGCCGACAACGCCGAGCGGCTCGGTCGGACGGCCCGGTATCGCATACTGGATCTTGTCGGCCCAACCGGCGTGGTAAAAGAAGTGCGCGGCCATCATCGGCACGTCGAAGTCGCGCGATTCCTTGATCGGCTTCCCGCCATCCATCGTCTCGGCTACCGCGAATTCACGCGCGCGGTCCTGGATGAGCCGGGCGATGCGGTACACGTACTTCCCGCGCTCCTTCCCCGGCATCTTCCGCCACGTCGAGTCGAACGCGCTCTGCGCCGCCTTGTAGGCCAGGTCCACGTCGTGCGTGCCCGCCACGGCGATGCGCGCGAGCTTCTTCTCGTTCGCCGGATTGATCGAGTCGAAGTACTTCCCGCTCTCCGGCGCGACGAACTCGCCGCCGATGAACAGCTCGTACTGCGGCTTGATTTTCGGGTCCGCGCTCTCGGGCGCGGGATCGAACTCCCACAGGTCGCCGAAGATGAGCTCGGGGACGTGCGCCGTCGCGACGGCCTGCGTCTTCTTGCGCGCTTTCGGCGCGGCCTTGGTCAGACTCATCAGTAGCTCCCGCTCGCTTCGGAGAAGTAGTACGGCGCCTGGTACGCGCCGGTCTTCTGCTTCTCGATCTGCCGCAGCAGGTCGTTCAGCAGCGCGCTCGCGCCGAAGCGGTAGCGTGTGTTGTTGAGCCACGCGTCGCCGAGCGTCTCCTTGACAGCGACGAGATAGTGCAGCGCCTGCTTCGCGGTGCGGATCCCGCCCGCGGGCTTCATCCCGATCGGCGTGCCGGTCGCGAGGTAGAAATCGCGGATCGCTTCCAACATGACTTGCGTGTTCGCGATCGTCGCGCTCCCCGACGCCTTGCCCGTGCTCGTCTTGATAAAGTCGTCCGCGCGCAGCACGCGCATCGCCAGCATGGATGCCGCGCGGATGTTGTCGTACGTCTCCAGCTCGCTCACCTCGAGAATGACCTTGAGCGTGGACTCGCCGCACGCCTCGACCACCGCCGCGACCTCGTCCTGCACCGCGTCCAACTCGCCGGAGAGGAAGAGCCCGCGGTTGATGACCATGTCCACTTCGTCGGCGCCGTCGGACACCGCCTGCCTGACTTCCTGCAAGCGGAGCTTGAGCGAGCTCTGCCCTGACGGGAACGAAGTCGCGACCGACGCGACCTTGATGGACGTATCGGCCAGCGCCTTGCGCGCGTACTTCACCAGGAAGGGATAAATGCACACCGCCGCGACCGACGGCACCTCCGGATCGGGGCTCGGCGCTCTCGCCTTCTGACAGAGCGACGCGATCTTGCCGGGCGTGTCCTTCCCCTCGAGCGTGGTGAGGTCCACCATGGACACCGCCGTCTTCAGCCCCCACAGCTTCGAGCCCTTCTTGATGCTGCGCGTGGTGAACTTGGCGGCGCGCTCCTCGATGCCCACCTGGTCGACGGGACCGATGTCGGCGATGAGGCGATCCAAGGAGGACTGGCGATGCTGAGCCATGAGCTGAATATACCGATAGCTATTAGCTATTGGCTGTTGGCTATTAGCTGGGCGGAACTACGGGAAGAACCGGAAAGGAAGGAGTTGTTAGCTAACAGCCAATAGCCAATAGCCAACAGCTCAGTTAGCCGTTCTCCGCGAAATCGATCTCCGCCGCGAGATCCAGATCGTTCTGCGTGATCCCGCCCGCGTCGTGCGTGCTCAGCGTGCACGTCACCTTGATGTGCCGGATGTCGATGTCCGGGTGATGGTCCGCGGTCTCCGCGGCCTCGGCCACGCGGCCGACGAACGAGATCGCGGCCGGGAAGGTTTTGAACTGGTAGGTCTTGGTGATGGTGTCGCCCTTCCGCGACCAGCCGGAGAGGCTGGCCAGCCCGCGATGAATGGCGATGTCGGACAAGAGGTCACGCATGGTTCGAAGATAGTGAGAACTGCCAAATAGAACAGCCAAGCTGCGAGCGGCCAGCGGGGAGCTGCCAGCCGCGAGCTTCAACTGGCTCGAAGCTGGCGGCTTCCAGCTGGCAGCGCGCCGCTTGGCTGTTCTAAGTGGCAGTTCCTCTTGCCCTTTCGGTTTTCCTTCGGTACCGTCCCTGTGTGGTCAAGACGAAGCGGCAGCCAACTCCGGTACAAGCCGGGCTCTTCGGACCGGAGTACGACCGGAAGTCCCGTCTCCTTCCGCTCTTAGAGGAGCAGAAGGACATCAGCTACTACGCCGCCCCCGCGAAGAACGTCCTGAACGGACCCGAGACCACCGGCATGGATTTCTGGTCGCTCAATCCCTACACCGGCTGCGCCTTCGGCTGTACCTACTGCTACGCGCGCTACGCCCACCGGTACGTGATGGAGCGCGCGTCCGACGCGCGGCGGATGGAAGATCCGCTCGCCGCGAAGTACGAGCAGATGCCGGCGTGGCTCGCGTTCGAGCGCAACATCTTCGTGAAGACCAACGCGCCGCAGCTGCTCGCGCGCGCGCTTCGCCACGGCAGCGACAAGCACCGGCAGCTCGTCAACGGTACGGTGCTGCTCATCGGCAGCGCGACCGATCCGTATCAGCCCGCGGAGCGCAGATTCAGGGTGACGCGTGGCGTGCTCGAGGTGTTGGCGATGCACCCCGGCCTCAAGATCGTGATCATCACCAAGAGTCCGCTGATCACGCGCGACATAGACCTGCTCACGCGCATATCGCGGCACTCGCAACTCTCGGTGCACATCTCGCTCATCACGCTCGACCGCGAGCTGGCGCGCAAGCTCGAGCCGCGCTCGCCCACTCCCGAAGCGCGCGTGCGCGCGCTGTCGCGGTTGCGCGCGGCGGGGATCGAGTCGCGGATCAACTGCATGCCGGTGCTGCCGGGGATCACCGACAAGCCCGCGGATCTCGACGCGCTGGTGAAGCGCGTGGCCGAAGCGGGCGCGACCCACGTTGCCGCGTGCGCGCTCCGGCTGCGCAGCTCTGCCAAGCAGCGCTATCTGCCGTTCATCGAGACGGAGTTCCCGGAACTGGCTTCGAGCTACCGGGCGACGTACGGCCGCGGGCACCAGGCGGGCGAGCGGTACCGCGAGGGGCTGGCAAAGTTTTTCGAGAAGACGTGCGCGAAGTACGGCGTGCGCGGGTCGTCGCGGATGGAGGACGAGGATGATTCGGAGCTGCCGAGATTCGGCGGGAAGGACGTGCTGCAGCTGGAACTGCTAACTGCCACTTAGAACTGCCAAGCTGCGAGCGGCCAGCGGGGAGCTGCCAGCTACGGGCTAAGAACTCGCTCGAAGCTGGATGCTCCTAGCTGGCCGCCCGCAGCTTGGCAGTTCTAAGTGGCAGTTTAACGCTTCCGGGGACGCTACTTGTCCAGAACCCGCTTGTACCACGGCTTCGCCGGCTCCGGCGCCTCCGGCAGCGCGTCCATGATCCGCTGCTTCATGTACACCGGCGTCGTCCGTCGCCGCAGCATCTCGGCTTCGTCGTTGATCTTGTCCCACACTGCGGCCTTGTCCTGCTCCACCGGCGTCTTCTCGTCTTTCTTGTCGTCCATTGGTCCTGTCCCCTCGCCTGTCATTCGTATTTGCCCTCGAGCAGCGCCTGCAGCGCCTCGCGCGCCCGATGCACTCGCATCTTCAACGCGCCAACTGTCGTCTCGAGCAGCACCGCCATCTCCTCGTACGATCTGCCTTCCACGTGCTTCATCACGAACGCTTCCCGCAGCGTCGGCGCCAGCGTGGCGAGCGCGCCCTCGAGATCCCCGCGCAGCTCGCTGCGATCCATCTCCTCATCGGGTCCCGTAAGGGAAGACGGTTGGTCGTCCTCATCGTAACTGAGATGCGAGCGGCGAATGTTCTTCAGCCAGTCCTTGCACGCGTTCGCGACGATGCGGAACACCCACGCGTCAAACCGCCCGCGCACTTCACCGAGGTGCTGGAACGCCTTGATGAACGACGTCTGCAGAATGTCTTCGGCGACGTCGGGGCTGCCGGTCATGCCGAGCGCGTGCCGGTACAGCGGATCGCTGTAGCGCGCGATGAGGATGGAGAAGGCGTCCTTCGAGCCGTCGAGTACCCGCGCGATTATCGCCGGGTCGGGATCGTCGTACTGCGGCTGCTGCGGGGCGTAAGCGGACTGGTCCACGGCGCTAGTGTAACGCTGCGTGGGAATCGCTGAAAGACTCGAAGCGGGGGGCGAAGGTGCGGGTCTCACGTTGTTTGACGATAAGGTCTCCCCGGGGGCAACCTGGGGAAACTGCCACATAGAACGGAAACGGTGAACTGCCACATAGAACAGAAAAGCTGCGCGCTGCCAGCTGGGAGCAGCCAGCTTCGAGCACGTGCGGATTGGGCGGTCCTTGCAAAATGAATTTTGACTGCATTTTCACCCTCACACAAACTGGTCCAAATACATCGCTATTCTGTCTAACTGTTGCTATACTGAATTATTACTGTCGTTAAACTGGCGTTAAAAACGGTTCAATACGTCTGCTTTGCCGTCTCCCTACAATGCCCCGGGCATCACTTGCGTATCAACCATAGCGACATATACTTACGCCCGCTCAACGCACCTAGGTTTGCAGTTACTAGTCACTAGTCACGAGTCACTAGTCACCACCCTGCATCCCCTCCTCTCCTTCCATAGAAGAAATGGCTGAAAAGCCCTCAGTTCCAACAGTTCCTGCGGCACCCTCGGCCGCTCCGGGCGCGCCCGTGATCCCGCCGCGCCGCAGCCCCGGCCACCGCGGCCAGGACGTGCGCGACACCGTCGCGGAGATGACCGCGAAGGCGCAGGAGATCAGCCTCGAAGCCGGCAGCAAGATGGCCGCCGCCATGAAGGACGTGATCGGCGCCGCCGCCGGCCTCACCGGATTCGTGGCCGAGAGCGCCCGCGATCTCGTGCAGTACATGGTGCGCCGCGGCCAGATGACGCAGGAGGAAGCCGACAAGCTCATTCGCGACGTCGAGGAACATCACGGCAAGCGGAAGCCGTCGGGCGCGAGCCGTCCTTCGGCGCCGGCGAAGTCCGCCGCGCACAAGCCGGCCGCGAAGCACGCGCCCGCCCATAAGGCGAAGCCAGTTGCGAAAAAGGCCGCCGCGAAGAAGCCCGCCGCCAAGAAAGCCGCGAAGAAAGCTCCTGCCAAAAAGCCGCCCGCGAAAAAGCCCGCCAAGAAAGCCGCGCGGCGCTGACGCGGGGTTCTTGAATTTTGGATTTTGGTTTTTGCTGAGTGAAACCGCAGCCTTGATAACCACAATCCAAGAACCACAATCCAAAAACCTTTTGTGACCCGAGCACTACCAGCGCGTGGCGACGCCGTCGCGCTGGCGCAGGCGCTCGTGCGGATAGACTCCGTCAATCCCACCCTCGTCCCCGGCGGCGCGGGCGAGATGGAAGCCGCTGAATTCCTCGCGGCGACGCTCCACAAGTGGGGCTTCCACACCGAGATCACCGAGGTCGCGCCCGGCCGCCCGAACGTAGTCGCCACCGGCGGGAACGGCCCGCGCTCGATCATCCTCAACGGCCACCTCGACGTCGTCGGCACCGACGGGATGTGGCACCCGCCGTTCGACGGCGAAATAAAGAACGGCCGCCTGTGGGGCCGCGGCTCCGCGGACATGAAAGCCGGCATCGCAGCGATGTGCGCGGCCGCGGTCCACTCCTGGGACGCGGGCGACGACTTGAGCGTCACCATCGCCGCGGTGTGCGACGAAGAGTACGAGAGCATCGGCACGCGCGCGCTGCTCGAGAGCGGCATCTCCGCCGACGCCGCGATCGTCACCGAGCCCACCCGGCTCGCGGTCGCGCCGGCGCATCGCGGCTTCGCCTGGATAGACATCGCCTTCGAGGGCGTCGCCGCGCACGGCAGCCGCTACGACATCGGCGTGGACGCCATCACCCACGCCGGACTGCTGCTGGCCGAGCTCGACATCTACAACGCCGCGGTGCTCACGCACCGCACGCACCCGCTGCTCGGCCACGCGTCGCTGCACGCGTCGCTCATCCGCGGCGGCACGGGAATGTCCACGTATCCCGAGGCGTGCCTGCTGTCGGTCGAGCGGCGCACGATTCCCAACGAGTCGTCCGGCTTCAAGTGGTCCGAGTGGCTGCAGTTCAGCCCCACGACGTTCGACGATTCCGATCCGCTCAAACCCGACCCGCTGGCCGAGATCAACGCCGCGCTCAGGCGCGTGAAGGGGAGCGCCCCCAACCTCAAGGCCACCGCCACCCTCAAGACCGCGCAGCTCCCGAGCGACGTCCCCGTGGACGCGCCGATCGTGCGCGCGCTCGTGGCCGCGCTCGAGGACGAAGGCGTGGAAGCCCACATCGAAGGCCTCACCGCCTGGACCGACGCCGCGCTGTTCAACGCCGCCGGCATCCCCGCCATCTGCTTCGGACCCGGCGACATCGCCCTCGCGCACAGCGCGGAGGAGTACGTTTCGCTCGACGAGATCCAGACGGCAACATCCGTCTTGACCCGACTCCTTCACCGCTGGAGCCAAGAGTAAGGATTTCGGATTGCGGACCTTTGCGGCCTCAGGACTAACTACAATCGCAGATCTACGACTAATTGAGGACTGAGGACTACGGATGAGCGGAACGGCGGGGCGAGGTAGTTGTCTTTCTCCCTGATCCTCCGTCCTCGATTAATCGTCGATCCGCGATGGCCGTTAGTCCTGAGGCCGCAAAGGTCCGCAATCCGCAATCGCAGCCTCCCAACTAGATGCCTCCATTCACTCCGAACCAATACGACGCCCTCGAGCGCGCCATTCTCGACTCCCGCCGCGTCGTAATCTTCCGCCGCGGCAGCGAGTTCTCCGTGATCCCGCAGCGGGTGGACGGAACCGGCGCGCGCGAACGGCTGCACGCCATCCACCCCACCACCGGCGAGATCATGAAGTTCTTCCTCGACGATATTGACTCGTTCGAGGTCGTCTGGTGACCGAAGCCGCGCCCGACCCGCGGCCGGCCGAGCTGCTCGCCATCTACGCCGACGAGTCCTGCCTCGGCAACGGCCGCGAAGGGGAGAACCCCGGCGGCGCGGCCGGCGTCATCGAGTGGATGAGCGCGTCAACCGGAAAGGTCAAGCGGTTCGATTACTGGATCTCCGAGCCCGCGACCACCAACAACCGCATGGCGCTCCGCTCGGTCATCGAGGCCTTCCGCGGCATCTCCAGCAAGGGCCGCAACTTCGACGTCGCCTTCACCTCCGACTCCAAGTACATCATAGAAGGGATGTCCAAGTGGGTCCACGGCTGGCAGGCCCGGGGGTGGACCCGCAAAACGGGCATCATCCTGAATCTCGAGCTCTGGAAACAAGCGGTTGAAGCCGTCCGTGCACACGATGTGCAATGGAAGTGGGTCCGGGGGCACGCCGGCCACCCCCAGAACGAGTATGCCAATTTCTTGGCGCTCCGGGCTGCGTCCGAGCAGTCGAGCTCGGACGGCCTCAACCGCTCGCTGTTCGACGAGTGGATGGCCGGCAAGAAACCGGGCGTGAAAACGCTCGGCGCCGTCGCGCCGTTTCCGACGGCGACAACATTCAAGGGTACGCGCAATGGATGATCTCGATCGTGTCTTTCAGCGGCTGGTGCAGAACATCAAGTCGCGCTCGCCCGAGCAGCTCACGCTCTCGTTTACGGTCGCCGAGCTGTACGAGCAGCTGATTCCGTACCGCCACAACCGGCGCGAGCTCGGCATCGAGACCAATCAGGATTACGAGATCGCCGTCATCCGGCTGCTGTCCGGCGAGCGCGATTATATCGTCGGCGACGACGCGATGCAGGACGCGCTGAAGCAGGAGATCGCCTCGCAGAACCCCGACACCGGCGCGTTCCGCGAGTTCGCGACCGCGTCGATCTCGATCTCACCCACCGCGACGCTCGACCAGCGCGTGAGCGACGGCGACTCGCCCCCGCTTTCCGCGCGGCCCGCGAGGCCGAAGAGTTTGGGCGACACCCCGCAGCCCGGCGTGCCGGAGGGATGCCGCTACTGCGGCGGGACTCTGCCCGACGGCCGCACCGCCACCTTCTGCCCGCACTGCGGCCAGAACCTCGCGGTCAACCAGTGCCCCGCGTGCGGCACCGAGATGGAGCAGGGCTGGAAGTTCTGCATTGGCTGCGGCCGACCGAGTACCTGAGCCTCAACCGGATCACGCCATGACGAAAATCATTCGACTCACACTGCTCAGCCTGACCGCCGCCGCGCTCGGCGCGTGCGCCTCCGCGGGAACCGGAACGACCGGCCTCCCCAACGACGGCCGCGCGGGTTCCGGCGACCAGACCATATCCGCCAACCAGACGTGGCCGCTGCGCACCCGCGAGCACCTCGACCTCTGGCTGCACGGCTACGCGATGATCCAGGACGACACGTCGCTCGTGCCGCTGTTCAGGCGCGCGTACAAGACCGAGATGCAGGCGATCCGGAGCCGCGCGAACATCGTCACGCAGCTCGACGCCAACATGGAGACGCTGCGCGCGCGCTTCCTGCTCAACTCAAACCTCGGCAACGCGCAATTCCTCCCGCTCCAGTTCGACTCGCCCGACGCCATGCGCGACGCGATCAACCTGTTCATCGAGGCCGACGGCGATCCGCGTCGCGCCGGGTCGCAGGAGGGAGCGAACGCGATCGCGCTAATGGCGCGCTACTTCCCCACGGGGCAGGACCGCGACTGGCTGCGCTTGTTCTGGCAGGCGTTGAACGAGGAGAGCACGCGCTTCTATCACGACTACTGGCTCCGCGAGCAGGCCAACCGCGCGCTCGTGGCGCGATCGGTGGACGCGCTCTGGCAGCAGCACCGCCCCGCGCTCCAGACGTACATGACCAATAGCCAGCAGGGCGAAGGAACCGTCTTTCTCTCGCTCCCGCTCAACGGCGAAGGCCGCACCATGTCCGCCGGCCCGAACCGCCTCGTGACCGCGGTGACATTCCCCGCGACCGAGGGCGCCGCCACGGACGCGATCTACGTGATCGTGCACGAGCTGATGTTCGCCGCGGCCAACACCGCGGTGAGCGACAACATCACGCCCACCGAGCAGCGCGAAGGGCTGGGCGAGCGCTACATCAGCGCGGCGGCTGTCCGCGGCGGGGTGATGCTGCTGCAGAAGACGATTCCGTCTTTGGCCGACGGGTACGCCCGGTACTACCTCCGGGCTGCGAGCCGGTCCGCAGGCAGCAATCCGCAGACCACGCTGGCTTCCGTGTTTTCGTTGCCGGAGACGATCGGAACGGCGCTGGCAAGACAGCTTGATGTGGTGCTCGGGGGCATATAGCCCCTGCGCGGAGGAAGGGGAATCCAAGTTTGGAGTGTGGCAGTTTGGAGGGGTGAGTTAGGAGTTACTCCCCACTCATTACTCCCCACTGCCACACTCCCTACTTGGATTCCCCGTCAACTGGCTCGGACCTACCCCGCCCAGGGGAACTGGCGCCCGGCTTGGATGATACTATATTTAGTGCTATGGGCAAGCGGCACCGCCGGACGCTGGATGCCATCTTCGAGAACCCCGTTCGCAGCGACATCCGGTGGTCGGCGGTGGAATCGCTGGTGAAAGCTCTCGGAGGTCAAGTATCTGAACGCGAGGGGTCGCGCGTTGCGTTTGTCCTGAACGGCATGACCGCGGTATTTCACCGGCCGCATCCCAAGCCGGTTGCAAAGAAGTGGACGATAAGAGACGTACGGGATTTCTTGGAACGTGCGGGCGTGAAATAGGCGTCCACGCTACGAGCCGCTTAACGGAAGAGGCGACGATGGCAACAATGGAGCTCGAGGGCTATGTGGCCC
>CAYGJL010000003.1:16091-37688 GCA_964350145.1 uncultured Gemmatimonadaceae bacterium | reverse complement strand
CGCTTAACGGAAGAGGCGACGATGGCAACAATGGAGCTCGAGGGCTATGTGGCCCGAATCGATTTCGACGAGGAGGACAACACTTTCCACGGACGGATCACCAACATCAGCGATGTTGTGACCTTCGAAGGAAAGAATCCGAAGGAGCTGCTGCGCGAGTTCGCGGCCTCTCTCGAGGTTTACCGCGAGGTATGCCGTGAGGACGGGCGGGAGCCTGAGGAGCCGTTTTCCGGCAGGTTTGTCCTGCGAGTCGAGCCCGAGGTCCACCGCGCTATCACGGTCGCCGCGGAACGGGAAGCCAAGAGCATCAACCGATGGGCGGCCGAAGCGCTGCAACGAGCAGCGGGTGCCTGACACGCCGCAGCGAGGCCCGTGCTAACGGCAACCCCCAAGTGGGGCCAAGCGGGATCCTAGCTCTTAGCGTTGAGTTGACTAATCAGTTGCCAGCAGGAAGTCATACCTGCGGGACTGCCAGGTTATGAGTAAAGTTTCGATAGGGTAAACTTTACCCATAACTGTCAGTGTATCTCCGCCGGTACTTCCTGCTCAGTACTGATTTTTCCACTCATCGCTAACAGCTAGGATCCCCCATAGTCATCCCTGTAGGTTGCTCCAGTGACTGAGTCCTCATCCAAAGCGGTCGCTCCCCGATCGCTCGATCGTGCCGCCCTCGATCGAGTGCTGGCTCGAGCCGCCGAGATCCAGCTCGCCGGCGCCGTCGGCGATACCGCCGAATCCATCTCCGAAGACCAGATCATCGAGATCGGAAAAGAGGTTGGCCTCTCACCAGGCGTCCTCCGCCAGGCGCTGGCCGAGGAGCGCACCCGCGTTCAGCTCATGGAGGAAGGCGGGCTCGTCGCGAAAGTCGCCGGCCCGAGCTACGCGTCCGCCAGCCGCACCGTCGCGGGCGAGCCGGCCAAGGTTCTCGCGCAGGTGGACGCGTGGATGCAGGACAAGGAGTGCCTCGCGGTTCAGCGCCAGTTCGGCGAGCGGATCGTGTGGGAGCCGCAACGCGGGATGTGGAGCGGGATCAAGCGCTCCGTCAACATCGCCGGTCGCGGCTACGATCTCGTGCGCGCCGCGGCGGTCGCCGGAACCGTGTCCGAGGTCGCGCCGGGCCGGACGCACATCCGCATAGACGCGGACATGTCGCAGAGCCGCAAGGCTCGCGTCCGCAACGCGTCCATACTCGGCGGATTCGGAGTCGTCAGCGCGGGCGCGCTGGCGCTGCTCGGCATCGCCATCACCGCCGCGCCCATTTTCATCGTCGCCGGCGCGCTCGTCCCCATCGTCGGCTTCGGCTCGGCGGCATACGCGACCGCAGAAAGTCACCGCTCGGTGGCGCAGCGCGTTCAGCTCGCGATCGAGCAGGTGCTGGACCGGATCGAGCACGGAGAACTACAGCTTCCGGCGCGAGGGGTAGGAGCGAATCGGTTGGCAGGCCAGAAGTAGGATGCGGGGGAATCCAAGTACGGAGTGTGGCAGTGAGGAGTAGGGCAGTTTGGAGTTACTCCTGACTCCCCCCTCCTGACTGTCACACTCCAAACTTGGATCCCCCATCAAAATCCCTCGAGCCTGACTAGCGCTCCGTGACCTACCCCGCACCGCAAACAGTTCTTTCCGATCTAATCTCCCGGGCTGTCTATTCCGAAGCTGCGGGAATTGGGCGGATCATTCCGTCCGCGGTCGCCGCCCCCACCACGGCCGATGATGTCCGCGCGCTCGTCCAGTGGGCGGCAACCGCGGCAATGCCCATCACCGCTCGCGGCTCGGGCTCGAGCATGTCCGGCGGCGCGATCGGGCCCGGCCTGATCATCGATCTCTCCCTGATGAAGAAGATCACCCTCGATCACGCCGCCGGCCGTGTGTGGTGCGGGCCCGGCGCGCTCCGCGGCGACATCGATCGCGCCGCGCGCTCGGCGGGGCTGCGGTTCCCCGTCGATCCCTCGAGCGGCGAGTTCTGCACCATCGGCGGGATGGTCGCCACGAATGCGTCCGGCGCGCACACCCTCCGGTACGGCTCCACCCGCGAGTGGGTCACCGCGCTCGACTGCATCTTCGCCGACGGCTCGCGCGCGACCATCCGCCGAGGCGATTCGCGTTTCTCGTCCGACTCCGGCGCTCCGCCGCTCGAACGATTCGAGCGCTCGCTCCGCGCTTCGCTCGCCGAGTCCGGCGCGACCGTGCGGCACGCCGGCGTCCGCAAGGAAGCGTCGGGCTATGGCGTCGCGGACTTCGCCCGCACCGGCGACGTCATTGATCTGATCGTCGGTAGCGAGGGCACGCTCGCGCTGGTCGTGGGCGTCGAGCTCGAGCTGGCTCCGACTGTCGGAGCGACCGCCAGTCTTCGCGCGACTTTCGCCGATCTCGACCAGATCGCGTCGGCCGCTTCGATGGTCCGCGAGCTCGGCGCCAGCGTGTGCGAGCTGCTCGATGCCACCTTTTTGAAGATCGCCGAGTCGGGCGGCCTGCTCCCGAAGTTCATGCGCGGCGCCACCGCGGTTTTGCTGATCGAAGTCGAAGCCGACGACAACGCCGGCGCCGCCCAGCAGATGAAAGCCTTGAAGTCCGCGCTCACCGAGTGCGGCGCGCGATCTGTGGAGCAGGCCTCGCTCCCGACGGAGGAGCGCGAGCTGTGGGATCTGCGGCATGCTGCGAGCCCGATATTGGCCAGGGATCCCGTGCTGAAATCCGTCCAGGTAATCGAAGACGCCGCCGTCCAGCCCGAGCAGATGTCCGCCTACATCCGCGGCGTCCGCGCCGCCCTCGCTCGTCAAAAACTCGAAGCCGTCATCTTCGGCCACGCCGGCGACGGCCACGTGCACGTGAATCCGCTGGTGGACGTCCGCGATCCAGCCTGGAGGGCGAAACTCGACGCCCTGCTGAACGAAGTCACCAATCTCGTCGTGACCTTGGGCGGCACCGTCAGCGGCGAGCACGGCGATGGCCGCCTGCGCGCGCCGCTGCTGCACCGAGCGTGGAAGCAGCCGAACGCCATGGATCTCTTCCGCGCCGTGAAGGACACCTTTGACCCGGCGAACATCCTCAACCCCGGCGTGAAGCTCCCGCTCACGGGACAGCAGCCGCTGGAAGCCGTGAAGTACGATCCCACGCTCGAGCCCCTGCCCGTCCCCGCGATGGTCGTCCTCGAGAAGGTCTCGCGCGACAAGGCGTACGCCACTCATCGGCTGTCGCTGCTATCCGAGAGCCGATAGTTTTGAGTTTACAGCAACTGCCACCTAGAACTGCCAAGCTGCGCGCTCCCAGCTGGAAGCTTCCAGCTGCGAGCGAAGACAAATCTGCTCGTAGCTGGCGGCTCCCAGCTGGCCGCTCGCCGCTTGGCTTTTCTAAGTGGCATTTGCTTTTCGCCCTTCCCTAACTCCGCCCTTGTGTTCCACTCCGCGCCCAAGCTCACGATCATCTCCCGCCCCGTCTTCACCGAGCCCGAACATCTCCCGGTTAACTGGTTGGGAGAATCCTCTGACGGGGAGCGGCTGGCCGAATTTGCCGGCCGGCTCTGCTACATGTCCCAGCGCAACCCGGCCAACCGTGAAACCCGGGATTATCTCGAGAACATCAAGCGGCAGGGCCACGGCTCCGTCCTCGAGCACGCCAACTACTCCGTGCTGGCGGAAGGAATCTCCCGCACGCTCACCCACGAGCTCGTCCGGCACAGAGCCGGCTGGGGATACTGCTTGGCGGGCGACACGCTGATCTACAGCGAGCGCCGCGAGGGCGGGAAGCGTAACGGCGCGAAGAAGCGAAGCATCAAGAGCATCTACGAGAAGACCCTGACGCCGCACGGCCGGTCTCGTCTGCCTCTGATGCAGCTCCGGTGTCTCGACGAAGTGACCGGGACTTTCACGACCGGAAGAATCGCCGCCGTCTCACGCTCTGGTATCAAGCCGGTCTTCCGCGTCGAGCTGGAGGATGGCAAGACCATCACCTGCTCCCGTGATCATCGCTTCCTTTCGAGCGACGGCTGGAAGTCCCTGGCCGACCTGGTGGGGGGATTGTCGGTTTCGCCGAAAGGTCTCGCCGTGACCGGCGAGCTTGGCGAGATCATGGTAAACGGAATCCCCGCCTACAAAGACCGCGAGTGGTTGAAGGAGCAGTACCACACCATGGGCCGGGAACAGGAAGACATCGCTGAGTTGGCGGGGGTATCGAAGCATTGCATCCGCTCGTGGGTCCGGAAGCACGGTCTCCAAAAGCCGATGGGCTCGTGGACCATCGGCCGGAAACCGTGGAACAAGGGACGGCGGTACGTGGCCGGCTGGCACCACACTCCCGAAAACCGCGCCGCGCTTGGCGCCGCGAAGAAAGGCGAGAAGAACCACGCATGGCGCGGGGGGATAACCCGGAAGGCCATCGTGCTCCGCCGGGAAGTCGAGCAGCTCCGTCCCGAAATCCTCGCCCGCGACAGCTACCGGTGCCGGCTATGCGGCCGCGACAAGACCCGCCTCGTGCTGCACCACGTCCTGCCGATCTGGTATCGCCCCGACCTCGCGGCGGATGTCGAGAACATCGTGACCGTCTGCCGCACCTGTCACCTCGAGCGGCTCAACCAGCGCGAGCTGGAGCACGTCGGGCATTTCGTTCCGGGGGCGAAGCTCCCCGATCCCCTCCCCCGTCCGCCGCGGGGAGCGCTGCCGCTGCTCATGCCGAAGCTGGTTAGGATCGTGAAGGTGACCTACGCCGGCGAGCAGGAGACCTACGACATCGAGATGGCTGGCGGCAACCACAACTTCGTCGCCAACGGGATCGTGACCCACAACAGCCAGCTTTCGCAGCGCTACGTGGACGAGTCCGAAGCCCACTTCGTCATCCCGCCCGCCATCCTCGAGGACGAAGCTCTCGAAAAGGCGTGGAAGACCCAGATGGAGACCGCCCAGAAAGCTTACGTCGCCCTCGTGGACGATCTCATGGAGCGCTACTCCTGGGTCGCCGACAAGATCCACCGCCGCAAGATGGCCCGCGAAGCCGCCCGCGGAGTTCTCCCGAACTCCACCGAGACCAAGATCGTCATGACCGGCAACGCCCGCGCCTGGCGGACCATGCTCGAACTCCGGTCGTCCGAGGGCGCCGAGCTGGAGATCCGCCGCTTCGCGGTGACGGCGTTGAGACTGATGCAGGCCGAGGCGCCGGGCTTCTTCTCGGACTTCGAGGTCTACACCGCCGACGATCGCAGAGAGGCGGCCCGAATTGCTTACCACAAGGTGTGACCGCCACCCCGAGGGATTCTGACGGGGGATCCAAGCTTTTGGCAGTGAGTGGACCAATCAGTGGAAAGTAGGAAGTCAGACCGGCAGACCATCGAGCACTGAGTACTCAGTACTGGACGTTCCGCGGGTCTGACTTCCCTCTGACCACTGTTTTTCTACTCAGTGCCAACAGCTTGGATTCCGCTTGGCCCCTCTCGTGGGTTGGCGAAGCACCGACCCTTTTCTGACCGCGCGACTCCGCGTGCCCTTTTTTCCCCCGCCACAAAAAACTTTCTTTCGGCTCCGAAATTTTTTTCCCCTATAGAAAATTTTTCCGCCGAAAAAAATCTCCGCGACGCTCAAAAATTTCGTTGCGTGACTATCCAGTCACTTTTATAATCCCGCGAGAAGTTTTTCTTCTTTAGAGCGCGGGTACCGGATGACGAGAATCGGTTTCGCTTTCAACCAGAAACCGGATCCAGCAGCATTTGAGACTTCGCGCCGCGGCGCGGGAGCTTCGTCGTCTCCGGGAATCAGCTGCTCCGAGCACCCCTCCCCCTCGATCGACGAGTTCGCCGAGTGGGATTCCCCCGAGACCATCGCCGCCGTAGAGCGTGCGCTATCGCACTATGGCGAGGTGATTCGCCTCGAGGCCACGGCTGACTTTCCGGAAAAACTGAGAGCCGCCCGACCCGACATCGTCTTCAACATCGCCGAAGGGCTGAATGGCAGGAACCGCGAATCGCATATCCCCGCGATCTGCGAGTTCCTCGGCGTCCCCTACACCGGCTCCGATCCGTTCACCCTCACGCTCTGCCTCGACAAGGCGCGCGCGAAGGAAGCTCTGGCCTATAACCAGGTCCCGACCCCGCGCTTCGCGGTGATCCGGACCGTCGCCCAGATCACCAAGGTCCTCGACCGGCTCACCTATCCGGTCTTCGTGAAGCCGGTCCACGAGGGATCGTCCAAGGGGATCACCGAGGCGAACTACTGCCGCACCCCCACGGACTTGATGGCTCGCGTCTCCGAGCTGCTCGAGGAGTACAAGCAGCCGGTCATCGCCGAGGAGTTCCTCCCCGGCGCGGAGTTCACCTGCGGCGTGCTCGGCAACGGCGACAAGGCGAGAGTGCTGCCGCTGGTCGCGATCAACTTCGGCGCGCTCCCCGACGGCGCCCTCCCCATCTACGGCTTCGAGGCCAAGTGGCTCTGGGACGTCCCCGAGAATCCGCTCGAGATCTTCGAGTGCCCGGCCAGGATAGACCTCCCGCTCCAGCGCTCGATCGAGCGCGTCGCCCTCGACGCCTACACCGTCACGGGCTGCCGCGACTGGGCGCGCGTAGACGTCCGCATTGACTCGGCGGGCGTCCCCAGCGTCATCGAGATCAATCCGCTCCCCGGGATCCTGCCCAACCCCGAGGAGAATTCCTGTCTGCCCAAGGCCGCGCGCGCGGCGGGCATCGGCTACGACGAGCTGATCCAGTCGTGCCTGTTAGCCGCCGCCGAGCGGTACGGCCTGACGCTCCGGCGCCGGCCTCAGTTAGTCACCGCCTGACCGCCGCCAAGATGAAGATCGGAATCCTGTTCGACGGGATGTCGGCGCTGGCACCCGTACCCGACATGCAGATCCTCGAGTCGGTGGAGCAGATCGAGACGATCCTCCAGGACGCGGGGCACCACTGCGTGCGCTTCCCCGTGGACGGCGAGGCGCGCTGGGTCGAACGACTTCGTAGGGCCCGCGTGGACCTCGTCTTCAACCTGTGCGAGGGGATAGACGGGATCGCGGAGCTCGAGGCGCCGTCCATAGGTGTCCTGCACCTGCTCGGGGTGCCCTTTACCGGCGCGCCGGCCAACACGCTCGCGCTCTGCCTCGACAAGAACCTGGTCAACACGATTCTCGATCGCGCCGGCATCCCGGTCCCGCGCTGGACCGTCGCGCGCCCGGGCGACGAAGTCGAGAGCGTCGGCTTCCCCGCTATTGCCAAGCCCGCCGCGGAAGACGCGTCGCTCGGCATCGAGCAGAAGTCGGTGGTGCGGAGCATGCGCGCCCTGAAGACCCGCGTCGCTGCGATGCACCAGATCTGGGACGAGGTGCTGATCCAGCGGTTCATCAGCGGCCGCGAGATCAACGTGGGCATCGTGGGCGACCGAGTGCTGCCGATCTCCGAGATCGATTTCGGCGCGATGCCGCGCGGCAAGTGGAACATCGTGTCGTACTCGTCGAAGTGGGCTACCGGTTCCGAGGAGGACCTCGGCACCGCGCCGCGCTGTCCCGCCGATCTTCCGGACGAGCTCGCGAACGAGATCGAGCAGATCGCGCTCGCCGCGTGGGCCGCCGTCGGTGGGTCGGGCTACGGCCGCGTGGACATGCGGATAGACGAGAGCGGCCGGCCGTGGGTGCTCGAGGTGAATGCCAACGCCGACATATCGGCGGACGCGGGTCTCGCGCGGATGGCGAGCGTCGCGGGCATCAGCTATCCAGAATTGATTCTCATGCTGTGCGACGTCGCGCTCGCCAAGCCCGGGATAGACCGCAGTGACCGTTGGGAGCGCACGCTCCAGCTCTCGGGAGTCGGTTGACCTCGGGGCTGCGCGTCTTCCCCGTTTCCGCCGCGCACCGCGGCCGGATCGCCGAGCTGCTCGCGGCGACCGGCGCGTTCAGCGACTCGGAGATGGCCGTGGCTCTCGAGCTGTTCGACGAAGCGATGTCCGCCGCAGCGCCCGCGGCCGGCGTGGAGCCCGACTACAACTTCCTCGGCGTGTTCACGCCGGCGAACGAGCTCGCCGGCTTCGCGTGCTGGGGTCCGACGCCCGACACCGACGGCACGTTCGATCTGTACTGGCTGGCGGTTGACCCCTCGCTGGCAGGAAGCGGCGCGGGCACGCTGTTGCTGTCGGAGATCGAGCAGCGTCTTCGCTCGAAGGATGCAAGGATGGTCGTCGCCGAGACGTCGTCGCGCGGCGATTACGAGGCGGCGCGTGGTTTTTACGCGCGTCGCGGCTTTGCGGAGTCCGGCCGGGTTCGCGATTTCTACGCGGCGGCGGACGACCGGATCATCTACACGAAGCGACTCCAGCCGGCGGCTGCCGGCGTCCAACGCAGCACCCAAGAGCACGAGGGAGTAAACCGCGTATGAGCGAGTGGCAAAAGACACTCAGGGACGAGAGCATCGCCACGCTGGAGAAGTTGGCTGAGAAGTTCGGTCCCGAGAACATAGATGTGGAGGCGCTGCGCCCCGCGTTCGACAACTTCCAGATGCGGATCACGCCGGCGGCGTTGGATCAGATCAAGGAAGTCGGCGATCCGATGTGGCAGCAGTACATCCCGACCGTGACGGAGCTGGACGTGGTGGACGGCGTGATCGATTCACTGGACGAGGATGGCGACTCGCCCGTGCCGAACATCACGCACCGGTATCCCGACCGCGCTCTGTTCCTGGTGAGCCCCGTTTGCGCGTCGTACTGCAGGTTCTGCACGCGGCGCCGGAAGGTGGGCGATCCCGAGAAGATCTCGCTGAAGGAGTACGAGTCCGCGTTCCAGTATCTCGAGGCGCACAGCGAGATCCGCGACGTGATCCTGTCGGGCGGCGACCCGATGATGCTGAGCGATTCGCGGCTGGAGTACATCTTCCAGCGGCTGCGCGCGATCCCGCACATCGAGATCATCCGGCTCGGCTCTCGCATCACATCGCATTTGCCGGAGCGGATCACGCCCGAGTTCTGCGAGATGGTGCAGAAGTACCATCCAATTTTCATGAATACGCACTTCAATCATCCTGACGAGCTGACGCCGGCCGCGGTGGCCGCGCTCGATCGTCTGTTGAAGGCCGGGATCTCGCTGGGTTGTCAGACCGTGCTGCTGCGCGGAGTGAACGACGATCCCAAGGTGATGATGAAGCTGATGCACGAGCTGCTGAAGGCGCGCGTGCGGCCGTACTACATATACATGGCCGACCAGGTCGCCGGCGGCGAGCATTTCAGGACGACCGTGCAGAAGGGTTTGGAGATCATTCAGGCGCTGCGCGGGTGGACGAGCGGGTTGGCGGTTCCGCAGTTCGTGATCGACGCGCCGGGTGGCGGGGGCAAGGTGCCGCTGCTTCCGGAGTACGTCGAGGAGATCAATGATGACGAAGTGATCTTCCGGAACTTCCAGGGTCAGCGGTTCACGTACAAGCAGCCCAAGCGGTACGACGGGAGCGAGACTCCGGACATCGTGCCGATCGAGATCGCGGCGAAGAAGCAGCGGACGGCGGCGAAGAAGGCGAGCCGGCCGAGGCGGAGGAAGGCGTCGGGGGAGTAGCTCGAAGAGGGTCTGCTACTATTGGTAGTTAGCGGCCGACTTCGTAAGTGTTTCACGCTCAGGCGGTGCGTATAGCAATCCCTTGAGCCTCACTGCGTATGTCCTTCGATGTTTCTTGGTTCAGACGGCCGTTGTGTCAGCGGCGCGGCCTGACAACAGTACTCTTGCTCGTCACCAACGTTGGGCCACGGTTCGAGCGAGAAAACCGCCGGATAACAGGGCAACGTCACGGTGAATTAATCCTGAAATGGATGGATGGCCCGCGCGTAGTTTCAGTCACGCTCCCCAACCACTAGTAGATAATCTTGCCATGGCCTCACCTCTACTTCATTGCCCGATTCGGGGAACTCTCACAGCGGCTGCTTACGCAACGGACAAGCTCACATTTTCAGAAGAGAAGCGCCGGATCGACTGCATCAACTTTCTGCTAGCGAAAGGATATCCACCCTCGCATTTCAAGATCGAAACGACCCTTCTCCGTTTCGGGCACAAAGGGAAAAACTCCTTTCGGACTGACTTGGCTGTCTTAGACCAGCCAGCCTCAACTCTTCCCACAGATATCGAAGACCTAAAATCCCATGTCGTGCTGATTGCTGAAATCAAACGTGACAACAAGGACGCTAAAAAGGCGAAGGCGACGCAGGTTTCGCCAGCGCTCGATTTTGTAAAGGACACTTCTGCTCTCGGTATCTACTGGGACGACGTTGAACAACGATTGTTCTACAAGACTGTAAAAGGAACAAAGACTACAACGCACGAAACGACTGCGGCCGTTCTCCCACTCTGGGGTGCTAAACTAGGTACGCCCAAATTGAAGGTGGCCGACCTGCGGCCTTCAAACAATTTGCGCGGCCTGTTCGAGAAAATTGAGGACAGCCTTCACACAGGAGTGAGCGACAAGAGTAAACGTTTTGAGATCATGCTCCAGCTGCTACTTGTCAAACTCTACGACGAAAAAGTCCATACGTCCCCGAAACAAGAAGTCTGGATTCAGGATTATAGCGATTCTCCGCTGAGCGATGCTGCGGTCAAGTCAATATTCGACGACACGTTAGCATCTGCCGCGAAATTCTACGGCAAATACCTGCCTAAGCCCGTCGCGGCATCGTTTGGCGTTCGTGGTTCGATCCTTCGGCAAGTCAGCGCCACTCTGGGACCAGTTAAAGTCTTGGGGGCAAAACGCGAGGTCGTCCAGGATTTCTACATGTACTTCGCTCAAGGTGTGTATAAATGGGACCTGGCCCAGTATTTCACACCATCGGAAGTGGTCGATTTCGTGGTGGGGCTCATGAATCCAGTCGCCGGTGATCAGGTTCGAGACCCAGCATGCGGAAGCGGTGACTTTCTAATCTCCGCGTTCCACTTTGCAGAGAAGGCGGGCCACGACCTTCGGGATGCCATATGGGGAACCGACAACAGCGACAACGCCGTTCAGGTTTGCGTCCTAAACATGGTTCTCAATAACGACGGCAAGAGCAACATCACGCTCGATGATAGCCTCGTGGATATCGCTGATGTCGCTAATTCATACAGCGTTACCCTGTGCAATCCTCCGTTTGGAGTGAGGATCCAAGAGCGCCGGTTCGACGTGCTAAAGCAGTTCGACCTCGGTCACGAGTGGGTCGCGGCAAAAGGTCTGTGGAGCCGCACCGCGTCAGTACTTCCGAACCAACAAGTCGGGATTCTCTTCGCCGAACTTTGTGTGCGGCAAACGTTGCCCGGAGGACGGATTGGCATCATCCTGCCCAATGGATATCTGGGCAATCGTAGCAAACACTACATGGCGCTGCGCGAATGGCTGCTACGCCACGCCAAACTGGTAGCCGTAGTCGCTTGTCCGCGTTTCACATTCAAGAAATCTGGCGCTGATGTTAGCGCGTCTGTAGTCATTCTCGAAAAGCGCCACAAGGTGCTTAAGCGCGCGAAAGATTCTGAGGGGTATCGGTTTTATGCCGGCCTTGTGGAGGCCGTTGGCTGGAACCTCTCCGGCAATAAGGCGGAAAGAACGTTTCGCCGAAACCCCGCCACCGGTGCAGTTCTAACGGACTCTGCAAATGAGCCAATCCCTGACTCCGATTTCAGCCGTGTAATGAGCGAAATATTAAACTCTCCCGCGGCCGGCGAGTTTCCATGGCTCATGGAAGGCAGAGAAGGCGCCAGCAAAACAAAAAAGGGCTGGAGCGTCAGCATTCACGAAGTTCTCGAACGAGCAGACCTCTGCATGGACGCAAAGCGGTGGTGCGAACGGGCTTATTCCGTTCGCAAGCAAATTGCCGCGATGCCGCATTTTCGGATTGGAGATGTAGCCGAAGTGCTACCCGAATCTCCCCCACCGAAAGACAAGAGCAAATCGTATCGCTATGTAGAGCTTGAAGACACGTCGGATGGCGTTATTTCACCAACCGTGCGACGAGGATGGGAGATGCCGCAGAGGGCGCGCCACACAGCAACGAAGGGAGACATATACGTTGGCCGTATTTGGGGGAGCGTGAGCCGCTGGTTTGTCGCGGGAGGAAATCTTGACGACTTCTGGGTGAGCAACGGGTTCCACCGCTTACGAATGAAGAAAGGGAAGGAAGATCTCCTCGTGGATCTTATCGCTGGTCTCAACACTGAAGCCTACCGCATCCAGGCCCGCTCGTTCTCGACAGGGTCCGACGGGCTTGCTGAACTTTCGGACCTTGATCTAAAGGAAATCGTTCTGCCGACAGTTACCGACCCGGATGTACGCACAACGATGCAGGACATTGTCGATTTATTGCTCGAAGGAAGGAGCACCGTTCATAGTGTTGTAAGCGATTTTCTCAGCAAGGGACAAATCGCTTCCTCGGCGGTCACCCCTCGAACAACGAATTGGGTACAGGTCTAGCCGGTCGGTACGTGGCTCCGACCGCCGTGGCACGGTACGCTAGACGGTATCGGCCCGTGGTAATCAAGTACGCACGATGATCACCGTATCCCGCGCACTCTTTCAAGAGTTTAACTAACGTTTGATAGGTCATGGCTGCGAAATCGACCTCTTCTTCGACAGCGCCCACGAATCGATCAACGTCACTTCGGTGCCCATCATCCGGACGAGCTGACGCCGGCGTCGGTTGCCGCGCTCGATCGTCTGTCGAAGGCCGGGATCTCGCTGGGTTGCCAGACCGTGCTGCTGCGCGGCGTGAACGACGATCCCAAGGTGATGATGAAGCTGATGCACGAGCTGCTGAAGGCGCGCGTGCGGCCGTACTACATATACATGGCCGACCAGGTCGCCGGCGGCGAGCATTTCAGGACGACCGTGCAGAAGGGTTTGGAGATCATTCAGGCGCTGCGCGGGTGGACGAGCGGGTTGGCGGTTCCGCAGTTCGTGATCGACGCGCCGGGTGGCGGGGGCAAGGTGCCGCTGCTTCCGGAGTACGTCGAGGAGATCAATGATGACGAAGTGATCTTCCGGAACTTCCAGGGTCAGCGGTTCACGTACAAGCAGCCCAAGCGGTACGACGGGAGCGAGACTCCGGACATCGTGCCGATCGAGATCGCGGCGAAGAAGCAGCGGACGGCGGCGAAGAAGGCGAGCCGGCCGAGGCGGAGGAAGGCTTCAGGTGAGTAGGTTCCGGCAAAACTACTACTATTAGTAGTTGACGGCCGCCTGTAAGGGCGGTCGTTTTGCTTTAGTAGGGCAGGAGCCGATAACAACTATCTCTCAAGACTAGGTGCTGCCGTTCTCCATCGGAGGGAAGCATGGACCGAGAAAGGGTCGTCTCGAGCGATCTTGCAAGCGTGGGCTATGATGAATCATCGCAGATACTCGAAGTAGAATTTACGAATGGGGCTGTATATGAATATCTCAGAGTTCCTCCAGGCATTCACGCCAGTCTGATGTCCGCGCCATCACACGGCAGGTTCTTCAATGAGTACGTAAAGAAAGGCGGCTTCGCATACCGTCGGATACGGTGACCGTCCGCCGTTCTTCACCTTGGGACACTCACGAGTTGAGATCGCAATGGTGATCACCTCGCTCGCGGTGAAGAACTACCGATGTATCAAGGAGGCCGTGCTTCCGATTTCCCGGCTAACGTCAATGGTTGGTCCAAACGGAGTCGGCAAATCCGCCTTCCTCAGAGCCCTAGAGCTGTTCTACGAGGCGTCACCGAGACTTACGAA
Source organism: uncultured Gemmatimonadaceae bacterium (assembly GCA_964350145.1). Lineage (GTDB taxonomy): Bacteria > Gemmatimonadota > Gemmatimonadetes > Gemmatimonadales > Gemmatimonadaceae > JACDCY01. The sequence continues at coordinate 24,038 of CAYGJL010000003.1, read as the reverse complement.
GGCCGATTTCTTCGCGAGCGATCCGTCTGCAGACTTGGAACTCGCAGTTACGTATGATGAGTTGTCAGCCGAGGCGAAGGCTCTATTCGGCATGTACATGGTCGGCGAGCAGCTCACTGTCGAGCGAGTCTTCCGCGTAAACGACGAAAAAGTTAGCCATCGAATTTACGGCGCAATGCCTCGCCACCCCGCGTTCCGAGGCGTTCGTGATGGCCTGGAGGTAAAAGATCGGGGCAAGACAGCTCGCGCGGCCTACGACTCGTTGCGTCAAAATGATCCTTACCGCGTGCTCCCTGAGTGGACGGCGCTCGGGGATGTACCGGGCGCCCTAGCGACATGGGAAAGCGCAAATCCCGCCTTGTGCGTCCGCGAGCGGGACGAAGGAGAGTTTTTTGGAGTTGGCGAAGGTGCACGAGGCAATCTAGGGCGCTTCACTCGGTTTCTATACATCCCTGCGGTCCGCGAGGCTGCGTCCGATGCGTCCGAGGCTCGTGGCTCTCTACTTACCGCATTGATGGATTTAGTAGTGCGCGCTGAATTGACGGACCAAGAAAACTACCGGCGATTACACACGAGAACTCAGCGGTTATATCACCGCGTAATGGAGTCAGCCAAGACGAGCAAGCTAGAAGACCTTAGCGTCAAGCTGTCTTCAACACTCCAAATGTATGTGCCTGATGCTGAGATTGCACTCAAATGGCGGCCGCTTGGTGAGGTTGAACTTCCTTTGCCGGCGGCGGATGTGGAACTTGTTGAAGGAGGTTACCAAGCATCAGTAGAGCGGAGCGGCCACGGCCTCCAGCGCGCATTTATCATGACGATGTTGCAACAGCTGACCGCCACTCGTATAGCTCGCCCGACGGCACTCGGAGAGCAGGTCACTGACACTTCGCCCAATCTCATCTTGGCGATCGAAGAGCCGGAACTTTATCAACACCCGTCCCGCCAACGGCATTTGGCCAAAACATTGGTGCGTTTATCTCGGGAGGACGGCACGGGAGCTGCGAGCACTCAAGTGTTGTGCGCTACTCACTCGCCACTATTCGTGAGCATCGAGCGCATAGACGAGGTGCGCCTGCTTCGAAAAACAATCCCAGGTCCCGACCTCCCCAAGGCGACCAAAGTAGTTAGCACATCGCTGAACAAGCTAGCTGACACTCTATGGCACGCTGACGGTCAGCCCACACCTAGATATACCGGCGTTACCCTCCTGCCACGGATGAAGCAAATCATGACGCCGTGGGTCAGTGAGGGGTTTTTTGCGGACGTTGTCGTACTGGTGGAAGGCGAGGACGACCGAGCGGCTGTTCTAGGCACGGCTCAGATACTGGGCTTTGACATTGATGGAGGTGGATTCGCGGTTCTACCTTGTGGAGGCAAAACAAGTCTGGACAGGCCTTTCGCTGCGTTTTCTGCTCTTGGAATTCCTACTTTTATGATATGGGACAGCGACAAAGGAGGAACCGAGGCAAAGGCCGTGGACAACCATCGCCTACTCCGTTTAGTAGGCCGAACTGAAGCTGATTGGCCGTCGGAAGTTGGGGAAACTTTTGCCTGCTTTGAAGTCGATCTGGATACGACGATGCTCGATGAAATCGGATCGGACTTCCACGAACAGTATTTGATTCAATGTCAAGCTGAGTTCGCGATCCCAAAGCGGGGCCAAGCGTTGAAAAACCCGGCTGTCATCGCGCGTCTATTGGAACTGGCCGAACAGGACGGCCGTCGATGTCCGACGCTGACGAGTATTATACAGGCAATCGCTAGCCTTAAGAGCTGATCCCGTCTTCGCCCGAAATGTCCTAGTGGGCAGATGGCGTCGGAAAGCCGGTCATCACGGATCGGAATGGACTGAATACTGATGCCACGTCCGCGTCGAAGCACTGTGTCAATCAAGCGTGAGGTCGCGCTGCACGCTACTCGGGTCTCGCTTGGCAAAGATCGCTTGGTTTACGTGCTCATCGCTGATAAGCGATTGAAGTACGCCAAAGGAAAGTCGCGCATCGCGTACATTGGGACGACAAAAAAAGGCCTCTCCCGTATCGCAAGCAGTGTCGCCGGCCGCGCTGATGCAATCCTGAACCTTCATGGCGTTCGATCCTTCCATGCGCGGATCGTTACCTGCAAAGGTCGCCGTCGAGTTGCGATGTGGAGAAAACTCGAACGAGCACTGCTGATCGAATTTAGAGCGAAGTTTGGCGAACCTCCGCGATGCAACTCCCATGGCAAGGGCATGCGCGCGGTTGACGAGTTTTTGTACTTCGCTCGAACCCGGATTCGGAACGTCCTTGAGGACTTGGCTTAGCCGCTGCGATATGCAAACGCTGCGATTCATTCTCTCCTCTCTTGGTTTCGCACCTCGCGGCCGTATCGCGCGCGATGTCGGACTAACGCCGAAGGAATTCCGGAAGCTGGGTGAGACCCGTTAAGCAGTCGTATAGCGCGCGGCCACTATCGCTCAGAACCTCGACCCCGCCAGCACCACATCGGCCCCGCGCCACGTCCTGATCACCCTCGCGTCCGCGGCGTCCGCCGCATCGGTCTTCCCCTGCGCCCGCAGGCTCACCGCGAGTCCGTGCAACGACCACCCGTTCTCCGGGAAACGCAGCAAGTCCTCCATGTAAACCCGCTCCGCGTCCGCCGGCCGGCCTGCCTTTAGCAGCGCCGCGCCAAGCGCTCGGCGGATCGGCGTCGCCCACTGCGGCGGCTCCACATAGTTGAAGCTGTCCTCCAGCTCCGCCGCCATCGTGAAGTGCGCGACCGCGTCCGCGAAATCTCCACGCTGGTAGGCGATCTCCGCGACGAGCGCGTGCATCGCGATGTCCATGATGATCTTGTTCTCGCCCGTGCCCGACGACATCGCGGTCCGGTCCGCCGGAGACGTGCCCCGCGCGATCGCGCTCACGGTGTCGAGTGCACCCGCGGCGGCAGTCCAGTCTTTCTTCGCGGCGAACGCGACTCCGCGCGCGTACTGAGCGAGTCCGAACGACAGGCGTAGGTCGGCCGGCGGCACCGGCTCGCGCAGCACGTCGTCCCACATCCCGAACGTGGCCAGCATCTGGTGCGTGTACGGAATCAGCGACTCCAGCGCCGGCACCGCGCGCGCGACGTCCACGGGCACCCGCTCGCTGAGATCCCGCGCCGCCTCGATGGCCAGAGCGCTCCGCCCCGCCATCATCGCGGCCATGGCGAGGAAATGATAGTTGTGCGGGTAGTACCCCACCGGGTAAATGCCCGACGGCTTCTCGCCGGCGATGTACGTCTCGTCGGCGTGCGTCGCGTGGATGTTGCTCTCGATCGCGTCGTTGTAGCGACCCACTGTTATATAGATGTGCGCGGGCATTGGCACGATGTGCCTACGCCGCGACGCCCCCCACGGAATCCATCGGCGCGTTGATGTTGGGACCGTACGCGAGTGCGGAGCCCCAGTGGCAGATCGCGCAGTCGGGATCCAGCCGCGCCGCCTCTGTGAACGCGCGAACGGCCTCGGCATGGTTGAAGCCGTACACCAGCCGCATCCCCTGATCGAAGTACCGCTGCGCCGCGGGCACCTGCGTGCTGATGGGCATGTGGTGCGCGCCGAGGTCGGTGTACAGCGGGACCGAATCGGGCTGCGGAGTCGTTGCGAGGACGGCGGGGAGCAGCAGCGGCCAGAGCGCGGTGGTGATCATGACGCTCTTCCAGGTAGATGGAGGGAGCCATCTCTTCCGGGGAACGCGACGAGAGTACCGAGTTCCGGTTTCGCGGTCAACGCGCCGAACGGCAGAATGAGGGTTTAGACCGACTACTACGGCGTAGCGGACGGCGGGCCGGACGCTGCCAACCAATCGCTTGCCCGGGCGGGATTCTGATGGCACCTTCAATGTCGGCTATGGTATGTTGGTGAAGTCCTTCTCATCGCGGATGCGAGCCCAATGAACTTTCGAATCGAGATCGAAGAGGAAGCGGACGGCCGCTGGCTCGCCGAGGTTGAGGCCCTCCCGGGCGTGGCTTCATACGGCACCACGAAGACCGATGCGGTAGCGAAGGTGCAGGCGCTCGCATTACGGGTTTTGGCGGATCGCATGGAGCACGGAGAAGCAGTCTCACGACCGTGAAGAAATTGGCCCGCGCATGCTCGCCCGCATCGCCCGCCACACTGGCTTGAAGCCGGAAGATCTGTGATCACACCATGAGCGCCACGCTTCGTGACTGCTTGCCCGGGGGCAGCGATATGACTTTTCACGAGCTCGATACCGTCGTGCTCGAGAGGGACCTGCCGGAGCATGACCTTCGGCGCGGCGACCTCGGCGCGATCGTACACCGGCATGGCCCGGATACTTTCGAAGTGGAATTCGTGCGCGCTTCGGGGAAGACGCAGGCCCTGATTTCCGTGACTGCCGTTGACCTCCGACCGCTCCACGATGAGGATCTTCCCGCTGTCCGCGCGGTCGCGCCCAGGAGGGGAGCCGCGTAAGTGGGGGCCGGCGGGCGTAGAAATAGCGGATTACCACTAGTCGTATCGAAGCATCCCTTAGTCGTTGGAGAATGGACAATGCGTGTCCCTACCAATCGGCCGCCGATTACTCCGGGCGAGATACTGGAGGAGGAGTTCCTGAAGCCGCTCGATATCTCGCAGAGCGAGCTGGCGCGACAGCTGGGCATCTCCTTCCCGCGAGTCAATGAGGTGATCAAAGGCAAGCGCCCTGTCACGACGGACACGGCGCTCCGGCTGGGACGGTTTTTCGGCACTACACCGGATTTCTGGCTGAACCTGCAACACGCCTGCGACCTTTATGAGCTACACCACTCGAGGAGGGCGCGCGAAGTGAGGAAGGAAGTCAGGCCCCGACCAGAGCTGGCGCGCGCCGGATAACACTCAGGACTGGCCGGCGCACTATCTGGTGGACGCGCCGGCGAGTGATTCAGCCTTGGCGTCCGCGCAAACGCTGGATCTCCTCGAGGACTTCGATGTCGGCCGCGTCCTGGAGCCGCCCGGTACGCTTGGATGCGATCAAATGCTCGATCGAAGCGGCCGGGACTTTCACTCCCTCGATCTCAAACACCGCAGCGGCCGGCGCCGCCTCGGCGTAGCTGACATTCCAGGCGCGGGTCAGAATATCCACATTCGGCGAGTCGCCGATCATCGTAACCGGCCGGCTGGCGACCTCCTCGGCAAGCAGATCACCGGCGAAACCGAAACCAAGCGCGGCCAGCGCGCGAAGCACGCGACGCGCATTGGCGACGGTCGGCTCGATCAGGATGTCCACATCACGGGTAGCACGGGTGCTGCCCCATAGCTGGAGCGCGGCCGCCCCGACCACGACGTACCGGGCCTTGGTCACGTTGAGCTGGTTGCAGACGAGCGCCAGCTGCGTGTCGTACCGCTTCATCCCAGTGCGCCCTCGACGCGCTTCCAGTCGAGGTAGTCTTCGTAGCGATCGAACACAGTTACGCGCCGTACCGCTGCGCGCCGTGGCCGCGGTACCGCCCGCGCAGTCCGCTCGGCGGCGCGGACCCGCTGTTCAGCGGTGAGCCGCAGGTCGGCGACGAGCTGGGCCCGGCGAGAGCTGCCCAGGCCCGCGGCCTCGGCCGGCGGAGCCGGCGCGAGCGAGTCACGGTCGGACGCTTGCGCCTGGGCGTACCGGCGCACGGCTTCGGCGATGATCCAGCTCCGCGGCCGGTCCTGCTCGCGCGCTATGTCGTCCGCGGCAGCTAGATCGGGCGCGGGCAGCGTAATCGCGATCCTGGCATAACGCGGGCGCTTGGGCATATTCAATAATACTGGATATGCCATCGACCACAACCTATGCCTTGCCGCTTTTTGGCACTTAATGGCAACATTATTGGCGATGAACCACGTGGAACCTAGGTAGGCGCTACGCCGCCCTCGACTTGTTCCGGACGCTGACGCGGACATCGGCTCCGCTCTTGCCGAGGAGCTTCACCAGCGTGTCCACACTGAAGCGATCGATCTTGCCGCGCATGAGATCGCTGATTCTGGGCTGCGAAACACCCAGAAGCCGGGCGGCCTGCTCCTGGGTTGCCCCGAGCGCCGTGAGCCGCTTGCGCAGCTGAATCATCAGGTCGGACCGGAGCTGAAGATGCGCCGCCTCGTCCACGTCAAAGCCAAGGTCGCGGAAAATATTGTCAGTTCCCCGCCGGATCTTCATCACCGTCCTCCCCTATCAGAATCCCGGGCGCCGCTTGATCAGCTCCCGGTAGCGCTTGGCTCCGATTTCGAGGTCGAGCCGCCCTGTCCGCCGCGTCTTCTTCTGAAACGCATGCAACACGTAAATCGCTTCGGCGAACTTTGCCACATAGAACACTCGGTACGCCCCTTCACCGCGGATCCGAAGCTCATACGCTCCTGAGCCAACCATCGGCATCGGCTTGAAGTCGATGGGCTCGATCCCGTTCTGTACGAGCTCGAGATAGTGCCCGGCACGGCGGCGCGCGCCCGCGGGGAACTCCCTGAGATCGTGCAAGGATGAGCCCAGCCAATAAACGGGCTTTCGACTCATGTAATATATACTTAGTTATATAATACACAATTGGCCCGACTTCATCTTAAGCCGGACCGGTGACCGGATGGGCGACCGCAGGGATCTACAGCGGGTCGCCTCAAAAGCATAACCGCTCTGTTGCAGCCCGCATCCGAATGGTCGAGTGGACGAGTTGCGGACCCGGCACCGGACTCCGTATTCTGCTCGGATGAGATCGCGCGTCCCCGCCTTCCTGGTCTTCGGTGCAGTCCTTTTGGTGGTCGGCATTGCCGCGCCACCCACGGTCATTGCGCAGGCGTCACGCCCGCTCCTCCCCATACCGCTCGAGCATTCCGCGGAATTCGCCTGGCTCCGAAAACCTGTACTCGCTTCGCGCACGCTCGACGACATGACGCGCCCGGAAGCCTGGCGCTCCTCGGGCACGGCCACCGTCACCTTCCCCGCCGAGCCGCGCCGCGACGGAATGCGCGTGCTCCGCGTGGACATGCAGATGTTCCGCGACGCGCCCGCGCCCACGCGCGGCCGGCTGTCGTCCGTCAACCTCCGGCGCGCGTTCGACGGCGAGGACTGGCGCGCGTACAACCGGCTGTCGCTCTGGATCAAGCCGGAAGTCCGCGGCTCCCCGATGCTGCCGCTGGCGATCGTCCTGCGGAACGACGGCGCGGAGAAAGTGCCGGACAGGTACGGCCGCGAAGGGACCCACTACGTCACGCTCGAGAACAACAAATGGACGAACGTCGTGTGGGAGATCGAGCCGCTCGCGCGCGACCGCGTCACCGCGATCGAGATCGGCTACTGGGTGAACAAGATGCTGGCGTTGCCGGGCGACACGGTCGCGTTCGAGATCGGGCGCATGGAGCTGCAGCATGTCACGCCCGACAATCACACGGGGTGGAGCGTCACGCCGGGAAAGATCTCCTTCAGCCACTCCGGCTACCTCCCCAGCTCTCCCAAGACCGCGATCGCGAGCGATCTCGCCGCGGCCACGTTCGATCTCCTGCGCCTGCCCGAAGAGGGGCGCGGGCCCGTGATCCTCACGTACCCGGTGCGCACGGTGCAATCGCGTCTGGGCGCGTTTCAGGTAATGGATTTCTCCGCGTTGAGGATGCCGGGCACCTACGTGCTCCAATCCGGCGACAGGGTCACACGCCAATTCCGGATCTCCGGCGACGCGTGGGACAGCACGATCTGGAAGACGCTCAACTTCTTCTACGGCAATCGCTGCGGCTTCGACGTCCCCGGCTCGCACCCGGTGGATCACCTCGACTGGTTCGCCACGCACGGCAGCGACAGCATCGTCATGAGCGGCGGCTGGCACGACGCGGGCGATCTCTCGCAGGGCACGGTCAACACCGGCGAAGCCGTGTACGCGATGTTCGCGCTCGCCGAGCGTTTGCGCGAGCGCGGCGGGGATCCCGCGCTGATCGCGCGCGTGCTCGAGGAGGCGAAGTGGGGGCTCGAC
>CAYGJL010000003.1:0-16081 GCA_964350145.1 uncultured Gemmatimonadaceae bacterium | reverse complement strand
GTTCGCTTCCCGGGCGGCTACCGGCTGTACTTCGCCAGCCACAACCTGTGGACCAACAACATCGTCGGCGACGAGGACGACCGCACCCGCGCCGCGCGCAACAACCCGAACGTCAACTTCATCGCCGCGAGCGCCGGCGCGATCGCGTACCGCGTGCTCAAGGACAGCGAGCCGGAGCTGGCCGCGCGCGCGCTGGCGATAGCCGAGGACGATTGGAGCCACGCGATCGTGGGTGTGGAATCGCGGGAGACGCGCGACACGCCCGCGTTCGCCGCGACGCCGATGGAGCTGGCCGGCATCGGCGTGACCGCATCGCTCGAGCTGTACCGCGCGACGGGCAACCAGAAGTACGCGGACAAGGCAGTCGAGCTGGCACGCGTGATCGTCGCGTCGCAGCAGAAGACGCCGGTGGGCACCGCGTTCCCGCTCGCGGGCTTCTTCTGGACGGGGCCGGACCGCGACACGCTCTTCCACCAGTTCCACCGCGGCAACGACCAGGCGCCGGTCGTAGCACTCGTTCAGCTCGTCGAGGCGCTGCCCGGTCACGCGGACTGGATGAGCTGGTACTCCACGATCGTGCTGTACGCCGAGTACCAGAAGCGGAGCGCGACAACGACCGCGCCCTACAACGTGTTGCCCGCGTACATGTATCGCCTGGGCGACGAGCTGCGCGATGTGCCCGATTCCGGCGCGATCCACGGCGCCACTCGCGAAGCGTACCGCGCGCAGGTGCTACAGGGGATGGAGATGGGTGATGGCTGGTATCTGCGGGCGTTCCCGGTCTGGTTCGCGCGCCGCGGGAATTATGGCGTGCTGTTGTCGCAGGCCAAGGCGTTGTCGGCGGTGTCACGACTTCGCGGCGACAGCGCCGGTCTCGATCTGGCCGAGCAACAGGCGCAGTGGATCGTCGGGCGGAATCCGTTCACGCAGAGCACGATGTACGGCGAGGGTTACGACTGGGCGCAGCAGTACAGCGTATCGTCGGGCGATTTCGTGGGCTCGCTGCCGGTGGGGATGCAGAGCCGCGACACGACCGACCTGCCCTACTGGCCGTCGCAGAACATGTACGTCTATAAGGAAGTGTGGGTGCACCCGAGCAGCCGGTGGCTGTGGCTGATGGGTGATCTGCTGGGCGGACCGGTGCCGTCACATGCGCGTTCCGGGCTTGACGTCAGTGTGACGTCACATCCGCGTCAGGAGATGACGATCCGGGTGACGGTGACCGATCCGGCGGTGCGGACAGTCGAGCTCCGGTCGGATGGGTTGGTCGTCACAAGGCCGTCACGCCGAGTGACGCGGAGGGGACGCGGGCCGGGGGTGGTGGAGTGGAGGGTGCGGCGCGTTGATCCAGCCACAGCTTGGTTCGCGGTCGTGATCCCGGACGGCGACGTCTCGCGCCGGCGCGAAGTGCCTGGTGCCGCGATCGTTCGCTAACCACGTGCCTGGCGGAACCGGTGCTAGTAGATTGAGGAAGCACGTACCGATGCGCCACGAATTCACGGCGGTATACGAACGCGACGGCGAATGGGTGATTGCGTACTGCCCTGAGGTTCCCCGGGCTAACAGTCAAGGCTCCACGAAGGACGAAGCCCGCGAGAGCCTGACTGAGGCTATTGCCCTCCTCCTTGAAGACCGCCGTGATGATGGACTGCGTGGTCTCCCGGCCGACGCGGAACGCGAGACGATCACGGTCGTGATTCAAGCTGCGTGAAACGCAGCTCGCTTTTGAAGCATCTTCGGCGGAACGGATCCCTTAGAGCGTATGGGTCTTCCGGCTTTTCAGTGGGTGGATTTGCCGCAGGTCGAATTGCAAACTGCCACGTAGAACTGCCAAGCTGGTAGCTGCCAGCCGGATGCTACCAGCTACGGGCTTTTGTACCGCGGTTTTTCAGTGATCCGTTGTCTCTGCATTGCAGTTGCCGTCGCCCGTAGCTCGCAGCTTCCTGCTGGCAGCTATGAGCCTGGCAGTTCTAAGTTGTAGTTAAGCTGGTCTTCCGGTACCCAGTTGGCACGACACTTAATCCACCCACTCGAAAGCCGGAAGACCAGGGCGTATTTGAAGGCGAGGTCGAAGCGTCCAATCTTGTGACCGGCTCCCGGTTTCCCCGCCGATCCGTGACCCGCCCGCGACTGTTTCACCTTGCAGCCAGCCCGGCATTTTCGCAGTATCCAACACCCCTTAGCCCGACTCTCGAGGGCATCACAATGCGCCTTTGCCTTGCCGTCACCGTCTCCCTGGTGTTGTTCTCCGCGCCGGGGCTCGCTCAAGGCCGCACGCCGCAGGAGCTCGCCACGCTCCGCGCCCAGCGCGATTCCATGGAGCGCGAGCTCCAGTCCATTGCCGTAGTCGAGCGCAAGATCATGCTCCCCATGCACGACGGCACGCGCATGCAGCTCGACGTGTACCGCCCGAAGAACGCGCCCGCCGGCGTGCCCGCCATCTTCGTGCGCACGCCGTACAACATGAACTTCTGGGACGTCGGCAACGGCGCGCCGGCCGACATGAGCGCGCAGCTCACCGCCGTGAAGCGCGGCTACGCCTACGTGCTCGGTAACGAGCGCGGCCACTTCTTCTCCGAAGGCAACTACGACATCCTGGGCCCGCCCATAAGTGACGGCGTCGAGGAGATCGAGTGGATCTCGTCCCGGCCATGGTCCAACGGAAAAGTCGGCCTGATCGGCTGCTCGTCCACCGCCGAGTGGCAGATGGCGGTCGCGGCCGAGGCGCCGAGGGGATTGGCGGCGATCGTTCCGCAGGGATTCGGCGCTGGGGTGGGTCGGGTCGCGCCGTACTTCGAGCAGGGGAACTGGTACCGCGGCGGCGCGGTGCAGCTGCTGTTCGTCTCCTGGATCACGGGCCAGCAGAACCAGGTGCGGCCGATGTTCCCGCCCAACACGTCGCAGGAGGATCTCGTGCGCGCCGCGCGCCTGTTCGATCTCGCGCAGCGCGCCGCGCCGATAGACTGGGCGAAAGCGTTCTGGCATCTGCCGACCCGGGATCTCATCGAGAACGCCGGCGGGCCGCGCGGCGTCTTCGCCGACTCGATGCCGGTCGCCACGGGCGGGCGGATGATGCAGCGCGCGCCCAACGATCCGGCGTGGTATCGCGGCGGTCTCTTTCACGACGACATGAGGATCAACGTCCCGGGACTCTGGTTCATGTCCTGGTACGACGTCAGCACCGGGCCCAATCTCGCGACGTTCAACCATGTGCGCCGAACCGCCGACCCGGCGATCGGCAACCAGCAGTACGCGTTCATCGCCCCTACCCTGCACTGCGCGTACAAGCGAGCGACGGAGAACACGGTCGTCGGCGAGCGCAGCGTGGGCGACGCGCGCTACGACTACGACGCGCTCACCTACGGCTGGTTCGATCATTTCCTGAAAGGCCAGAACACCGGCCTGCTCGATACGATGCCGAAAGTCCGCTACTTCACGATGGGCAGCAACAAGTGGCAGAGCAGCGACACGTGGCCGCCGCGCGGCGCGCAGCCGATGACTTTTTATCTGAGCAGCGGCGGCAAAGCCAACACGCTCAACGGCGACGGCGCGCTTACGCTCCGACCGCCGGCACGCGACAGGCCCGATTCGATCGTGTATGATCCGATGAAGCCCGTTCCCTCACTCGGCGGCAACGTGTGCTGCCAGGGGAACGCGCTGAGCGGCGGCTCCATGGATCAGCGCAGGATCGAGGAGCGCCCCGACGTGCTGGTGTACACGTCGGAGCCTTTGACGGAAGGGCTCGAGGTGAGCGGGCCGATCGACTTTACCGTGTACGTGTCGTCCGACCGCAGAGACACGGACATCACCGTGAAGCTGCTCGACGTGTACCCCGACGGGCGCGCGTACAACCTGGACGAGACGATCCAGCGGCTCCGGTACCGCGACGGCTACGACAGGCAGGTCTTCATGCAGTCGGGGCAGGTATACAAGGTGGCGCTTCAGTCCATGACGACGAGCAATTGGTTCGCTCCCGGGCACCGCATCCGCATCGAGGTGTCGAGCTCCAACTTCCCGCGCTTCGACCGCAACCTGAACACGGGCGGGAACAACTACGACGAGACGGCGGGGCTCGTCGCGCGGAACGTGGTGCACCACTCGCGGAGGTACCCGTCGAGCCTTACGCTGAGCGTAGTGCGCAATGGGGGCAGACCGGCGCGGTAAGCGGCGCTATCTTTCCCGGATGGCCACCGACGTCCTGAAGCGAAACAACGTCAAGTCCTTCGGCCGCGGCGCCCAACCCATGCTGTTCGCCCACGGCTTCGGCTGCGACCAGAACATGTGGCGGTTCCTCACCCCGGACTTCGAGGACGATTACCGCATCGTCCTCTTCGACTACGTGGGCGCCGGACAGTCGGACGTCGCCGCCTACGACCCGGAGAAATACGCGACGCTCAACGGATACACCCGGGACCTGCTCGACGTGATCCACGCGCTCGACCTGCGCGACATCATCTTCGTCGGGCACTCGGTCAGCAGCATCATCGGAGTGCTCGCCGCCAACGCCGAGCCCGACCGGTTCGATAATTTGATCCTCATCGGCCCGTCGCCGCGCTACATCAACGAAGACACGTACGTCGGCGGCTTCGATCGAAAGGACATAGACGGCCTCTTCGAGATGATGGACCGCAACTTCATCGGCTGGGCGAATTTTCTCGCGCCGGCGATCATGCAGAACCCGGACCGCCCGGAGCTCGGCGAGGAGCTCGTCGCGAGCTTCTGCTCCACCGATCCGGTCATCGCGCGGAACTTCGCCAAGGCGACTTTTCTCGCCGACAACCGCGCGGATCTCGAGCGGGTCACGGTCCCGTCGCTCGTCCTCCAGTGCTCCGACGACATGATCGCGCCCAAGGCGGTCGGCGAGTACGTGAGCGCGCGGCTCGCAAACAGCACGCTGCGCGTGATGAAGGCCACAGGCCATTGCCCGCACATCAGCCACCCGGGGGAAACTGTGGAGCTTATCAAGCAGTACCTGGAAGCGGCGCCGGCCGCGTGAGCGTGAGGTCGCGGCAGTCATGACGGAGACGGCGGCCGACCTGCTCGACCGCGCGCCGTGTGGCTTCATCTCCTTCGGCGACGACGGCGAGGTCCGGTACATCAACAGCACGCTGCTCGAGCGGCTCGGCTACGCCCGCGACGAGGTTGTCGGCCGGCACGTGGAGACATTCTTCACCGTGGCCGGCAGGGTTTTTCTCCAGACCCACTTTCTCCCGCTCGTCAGGCTGCACGGGCGCGCGCGGGAAGTGTTCATGTTTTTGCGCACCCGCGACGGAAAAGATGTCGGAGTCCTGTGCAACGCCGCGCGCCGGGAACGGGACGGCGAGGGCGTGGCGGACTGCGTCTTCATGGAAGTGATCGAGCGGCGGAAATTCGAGGACGCGCTGCTCCGGGCGCGGAGCGACGCCGAAGAAGCCAACAAGGCCAAGAGCGACTTCCTCGCGGTCATGAGTCACGAGCTGCGCACGCCGCTGAACGCCATTGGGGGCTACACCCAGCTGCTCGAGATGGGAGTGCACGGGCCCGTGACCGACGCGCAGCGCGATGCGCTCGGGAGGATCGATCGGGCCCAGCGCGTGCTGCTTCGCCTGATCAACGACGTGCTCAACCTCGCGCGCATCGAGGCGGGACGCGTGGACTATGATATTGCGCCGGTCGCTTTCGCGGAAATCGTGGACGCCACGTCGCCGATGATCGAGCCGCAGGCTGCGGCGAAAAAGCTGCGGCTCGAGTTCGCCATCCCGCGTGAGGTGTGCGCGAGCGCGGACCGCGAGAAAACGCAGCAGATATTGCTGAACCTGCTGACGAACGCAGTGAAGTTCACCGGCGAGGGCGGCCTCATTTGTGTCGCGGCGGGCGAGCGCCCTCCGGCGCAGGTTTACCTGCGCGTCACCGACACGGGGATGGGGATTCCGCCGGAGATGGTGCGGCGGATCTTCGAGCCGTTCGTCCAGGTTGAGCTGGGGCGCGCCAAGCCCAGAGAAGGAACGGGGCTCGGGCTCGCGATCAGCCGCGACCTCGCGCGCGGCATGGGTGGCGACCTTTCGGCGGAGAGCACTCCCGGTGTCGGGAGCAGCTTCGAGCTTCTGTTGCCCAAAACGGTATATTCATCCGCGTGAAACCGAGCCGAAACCGCGCGGTGTACCTCGACATCCTACGGCGCCTCGAGCCCGCGGAGCTTCGCGCCCTGGTCCGCCGCCGGCTCGACAAATGTCACAACAGGACTGCACTGTTCTTCCTCGCCTGCGCCTGCGGCGCGCTCGTCGCCACGGGCGCGTGCTCCGGCAACCTGCGCCCCTCGGACACCGCGCTCGCGCCCGCCGGCTGGGCCTTCCCCGCCAACCAGGCAATCCCGACCTACGGCGCCGGCGGGATGGTCTCCACCACCGACCATGTCGCGAGCGAAGTCGGCGCCGAAGTGCTGCGCCGCGGCGGGAACGCGGTGGACGCAGCGGTGGCCACGCACTTCGCGCTCGCGGTCGTGAATCCGGAAGCCGGCAACATCGGCGGCGGCGGCTTCATGATCGTGCGGCTCGCGGACGGAACGACCGCGGCGCTCGACTTCCGCGAAAAGGCGCCGCTCGCCGCCACGCGCGACATGTACCTCGACCCGGACGGCAAGGTGAGCGAACGCGCGCTCGTCGGCCATCTCGCCGCGGGTGTGCCTGGCTCGGTCGCGGGCATGTGGGAAGCGCACAAGCGCTTCGGCTCCCTTCCCTGGGCGGAGCTCGTGCAGCCTGCGATCAATTTCGCCGAAGGAATCGTCGTGCACATGCGGCTCGCGCGTTCGCTCCAGTCGAACGTCGAGGATCTCCGACGCTTCCCCGCGACCGCTGCGATCTTCCTCGTGGACAGCCAGCCGCCGCGCGTCGGCGACAGGCTCGTGCAGCGTGACATGGCGGCGACGCTCCGCCGCATCGCGCGCGACGGCAAGGACGGCTTCTATCGCGGCGAGACGGCGGATCTGATCGAGGCCGAGATGCGGCGCGGCGGCGGGATCATGACGCTGGAAGACCTCGCGGCGTACGACGCACCCTGGCGCGATCCGATCATGTTCGAGTACCGCGGGCACACGGTCATCTCGATGCCGCCGCCGTCGTCCGGCGGGATCACGCTCGCGCAGATCCTCAACACGCTCGAAGGCTTCGACCTCCAGTCGCTCGGTTACCACTCGCCCGATCACGCGCACCTGTGGACGGAAGCTGCGAAGCTCGCGTTCGTGGATCGCAACGAGTATCTCGCCGACCCCGATTTCGTGCGACAGCCCACACGCGAGCTGATCTCGGAGGAGTACGCGCTGCGGAAGCGCGCGGAGATTGACGTCGATCGCGCTACGCCGTCCTCGCGGGTTCTACCCGGGCTGGGGCCGTTCGCGCGGACCACGCGCACTGCCCGGCGGGAGGGCGAGAACACCACGCACTACTCGATCATCGACCAGAGCGGCAACGCGGTTGCAGTCACGACCACCATCAACTCACTGTACGGCAATCTCGTCACCGTCGCCGGTGCGGGCTTCCTGCTCAACAACGAAATGGACGACTTCGCGGCGCTGCCGGGAACGGCCAATCAGTTCGGACTCGTGCAGGGCGAGGCCAACGCCATCGAGCCAGGCAAGCGCATGCTCTCGGCAATGACGCCGACGATCGTGCTCGATACAGCGGGCCGCGTGAAGCTCGTGACCGGCTCGCCCGGCGGGCCGACGATCATCACGACCGTCGCGCAGATCATCTCGAACATTGTGGACTTCGGCATGGACGCCGGCGGCGCCACCGCCGCGCCGCGTCTTCATCACCAGCACCTGCCTGACGTGCTGTACTACGAGCGCGCGGGCATGCGGCCGGAGGTCGTGGCGGCGCTGCGCGCGCGCGGTCACGACGTGCGCGCGCGTTCGGGTTACCAGGGCGACACGCAGACGATAGTCGTGCTGCCGGATGGACACCTCGCGGGCGCCGCGGATCCGCGGCGCGGGGGAGCGGCAGTCGGCGTTCGAACGCCCCGATAAGAATTCGGACTGAGGACTGAGGACCCTTGCGGCCTCAGGACTAAATACAATCGCAGATCTACGACTAAGTGAGGACTGAGGACTGCGGATGAACGGAACAACGGGGCGAGGTAGTTGTCTCTCTCCGTGATCCTCCGTCCTCGATTAATCGCCGATCCGCGATGGCCGTTAGTCCTGAGGCCGCAAGGGTCCTCAGTTCTCAGTCGCTATTTTCGAGAGATACGGCGGTGGGGATCGATTGAGCGATGACCCGTCGCGCCCACCGATACAGTAGAGAGAAATCCTCGCATGGAAATCTTTAAGGAGTTCGGCTTCGAAGCTGCGCACCGCCTGCCGAACGTTGCGCCGGAGCACAAATGCTACCGGCTCCACGGCCACTCGTTCCGCTGCGAGGTCCACGTCAGCGGACCGCTCGACGCGCAGCTCGGCTGGGTGCTCGACTTCGCCGAGATCAAGGCGGCGGTGAAGCCGATCGTCGAGCAGCTGGATCACCGCTACCTGAACGAGATCGAGGGGCTGGAGAATCCCACGTCGGAGAATCTGGCGATCTGGATTTGGGACCGGCTGCACCCGTCGCTCCCGGGGCTCGCGCGCATCGTGATCCGCGAGACATGCACATCCGGGTGTTCGTATTCCGGCCCGCGGGGGCAGTGAAGTCAGGGGCGTGGCTACCTACGTACCGGGCGGCTAATCATCCGTACCCTCGCCGCGCGGTCTGCCACTATCTATAGTAGTGGTGCCATGGAGACCAGCTGGCTTTCACTCCTGCCGTCCAGGCCCTGCCACAGGCTCCTCCTCGCGGCGCCGCTCATATTCGTGGCGCATGTCGCGGAGGAAGCTCCCGGCTTCGTCCCATGGGTGAACGCGCACATTGACCGCGATATAACGCAGGCGGCGTTCTGGACGGTGAACATCACCGGCCTGCTGCTCACGCTGGCGGTGGTTCTCTTCGAATGGCTCAGTCGCTCGAAGGTATCGGCGACCGTCGCGCTGGCATGGCTCGGCTTCGTCATGGTCGGCAATGCCGTGCTGCACGCGGCCGGCGCGCTGGTGGATCGAGCATACGCTCCCGGCGTGGTTACCGCGCTGTTCCTGTACGTGCCCTTCTCCACTTGGGTCATCGCCAGTGCCGTACGGACGCGGCGGTTGTCCGCATTTACCGCAACCATCGCCGTCGTGCTTGGCTCGCTGCCGATGCTCGCGCACGGCTACATGATTCTCTTCCGCGGCACTCGACTTTTCTAACGGCGATGCAGATAGTTGATCTCGAGGAGCAGCCCGCCGGCATTCTCGAGCAGGCGGCGGTGATGCTGGTGGAAGAATTCACCGAGCCGCGCGGCTGGCCCACGATCGAGAAGGCGCGCGAGGAGGTAACGGCCGTGATTCGCGATGGGTTTGCCCGCGTCGCGATCGAGGATGATTTAGTGCTGGGATGGATCGGTGGTCTGCCCGAGTACCATGGCCGCGTGTGGGAGCTGCATCCGCTGGTGGTTTGCTCGGATCGCCGCCGGAGCGGCATCGGCCGCGCGCTCGTGGCTGCGTTCGAGCACGAGGCGGCGCGGCGCGGCGCGCTGACCGCGACCCTCGGCACCGACGACGATTCCGGAATGACCTCGCTGGCGAACGTCGATCTATACGGCGACGTCGCCCAACACATGGCCGGGCTGCGAGACCTGGGCAGGTCCCATCCATTCCTGTTCTACCGCAAGCTCGGATACGTTGTGACCGGTATCATGCCGGACGCCAACGGCCGCGGCAGGCCGGACATCTATATGTCGAAAGCACTGAGGCACATCATTTGATGCTGACGTACGAAATCACCGCCACCGTTCGCCCCGATCTGTGCGACGCGTACGAGCGCTACATGCGCGAGCGGCACATCCCCGACCTCATGCAAACGGGAGCGTTCGCCGCCGCGAGCTTCAGCCGCTCAGCGGCCGGGCGGTATCGAATCAGATACGAGGCGCGGAGTCGCGGGGAACTGGACAGCTACCTCGCCACGCACGCGCCCCGGCTGCGGCAACATTTCACCGATACATTCCCCGCGGGAATCGAGCTTTCACGTGAGGAATGGACGCTGTTGGAGAGCTGGGCGGGGACGGAGCGCCGCTAGCGGAGCACCCGCGAAAAGAACGGCAGCACGCGCGTGACGATCCGCTCGCGCACCTTGTCCACGTGGCCGCCTTGATAGATCTCCGCCTGGTGCGCGATGCCCATGGCCGTCAGGAGGCTGTCCACGGCGCGCACGTTGGCGGGAATGTCGGGGAACCCGTCCTGCGCGCCCGCGTCGAGCGCGATCGCCAGCCGCCGCAACGCCGGAGCCGAGCGCGGGAGCATCGCCATCGGATCGGCGCGCCATAGCGCGGCGATCTCGGGAACGAGTCGCAATGAATCGCCGTCCGGAGTCACGGGAAACGCGACGTACAGTGGTGGGCGCGCAGTATCGGGCGAGTAAAACGCCGAGCGCGCGATCACGAGCTGCGACCTGAACGGCGCGCGCTCGAAATCTTCGCGCGTCTTCACAGCGGCCGCGCCCCGCCACGCCGCGAGCCAGCTCCGCTCGAAAAACACCTCCGAGTCCAGGCAGCACGGGCTCATCGCGTACACCGCGGAATACATATCCGGATTCCGCAGCGCGATGCGGAGCGCGCCGAACCCGCCCATCGAGCTTCCCGCGATTCCCCGGCCGGACCGCGACCTTACCGTGCGATAGCGTCGGTCCACCCAGGTCACGAGATCGCGCACGATGAAATCTTCCCACCGGCCGGTCACCGGCGAGTTGGCGTAAAAGCTGCCCTCGAAAGCATTCCGCGAGTTCGGCATCACGACGATCATCTCGCGCGCCGCGCCCGCGGCGAGCAGACTGTCCATAGCGAGCCGGATGTTGAGCCCCTGGCGAATTCCCGAGATGAGCTCGCGGTCCGCGCTGGCGAAGCCGTGCAGCCAGTACACCACCGGATATCGCCGGCGTGGCTCGCGCTTGTAGCTCGGCGGGAGATACACCGACACCTGCCGCCACGCCGGATCGCCGAGCAGGTTCGCCCCGAGCGACGGCGCGGGCACGGTTTCGATGCGGGTGACCGCCTGCGCGCGCGCGTTGGTGGATCCCCCGACCGCGCAAACGGACAGCGCGAGCATCGCCCTGATCGCAAGCCGCGTAGTGCGCTGCTTGCCGCCTCTTCCCTCCTTCGGCCGTATTCGCTCGGTCATCTGGCTGAAGTTAGCTTTCCCGCATGAAGCTGAAAGCGGCAACCGGGGTCATCAAGAAAGTCATCGGCGTTGTGAACCCCATGGGTTGCGAGATCACGAGCTTCAAGGTGCCGTCCGAGCTGGAGCGACAGCACGACTTTTTGTGGCGCATTCATGCGCGAGTACCGGCCCGCGGGACGATTGGCGTGTTCAACCGATCACACTACGAGGACGTGCTCGTCGTCCGTGTGAACAAGCTGGCTCCGAAAACGATCTGGTCGAAGCGCTACGACCAGATTAACGAGTTCGAACGCATGCTGTCGCTCAACAACGTCGTGATGCTGAAGTTCATGCTGCACGTGTCGCGTGCCGAACAGAAGAAAAGACTCGAAGAGCGGCTAGCCGATAGGACCAAGAACTGGAAGTTCAGGTCCGGTGATCTCAAGGATCGCCGGAACTGGAGCGCGTTCACCAAGGCGTACCGCGATACGCTGACCAGATGCAGCACGCCGTGGGCTCCGTGGTTCGTGGTGCCCGCCGACGACAACGATGTGCGCAATCTCCTCGTGGCCCGCACGATCGCGGATACGCTCGTGTCTCTCGACCTCCACTACCCCAAGCCGGAGCAAGGCGCGCGGAAGCTGCGAATCGAGTAGCACGAATCTTGAAGTCCATCTCACCCTGAGCCAAAGACATTCCAGGAGAACGCATGGCATACGTAGACGGCTTTCTGCTGCCGGTCCCCAAAAAGAAGATCGCAGCTTACCGCCGGATGGCGCGCAAGGCCGGCAAGATCTGGATTGAATTCGGCGCGCTCGAGTTCCGCGAGTGCGCGGGCGACGACCTCCGCCCCAAGGGCCCGGTCCCGTTCACACGGCTGGTGAAGGCGAAGCCGAGTGAGACTGTATTCTTCTCCTGGATCGTGTTCAGGTCGAAGGCCGACCGGAACCGCATCAACAAAAAGGTCATGAACGATCCGCGCCTCCAGAAGATGATGGAGCCGGGCGGGGCGCCGTTCGATTTCAAGCGCATGGCGTACGGCGGATTCAAGGTCGCCGTCGATCTTTGACAAGGCAACGCATTTGAACGACACGACCGAAGGTCCCACGGGGTTCGACGCGCTCGGCGTCTCCCCC
The DNA here is from genome assembly GCA_964350145.1 of uncultured Gemmatimonadaceae bacterium. Lineage (GTDB taxonomy): Bacteria > Gemmatimonadota > Gemmatimonadetes > Gemmatimonadales > Gemmatimonadaceae > JACDCY01. Next base: position 3,757 of record CAYGJL010000003.1, on the reverse strand, counting down.
GTGCTGCAACGCACGCTGGAAGCGCTCGGCTACGAAGAGCCGACGCCCATCCAGCAGATGGCGATCCCGCCGCTGCTCGACGGACGCGATCTGCTCGGGCAGGCCGCGACGGGAACCGGCAAGACCGCGGCGTTCGCGCTGCCGCTGCTCCAACGACTTGCCGCGGATGCCGGCGGCGGCGGACGCTCGGGCGTGCGCGCGCTGGTGCTCGTCCCCACCCGTGAACTGGCGATCCAGGTCGCTGAGGCGGTGCACCGCTACGGCCGCGAGCTGGGCGTGCAGGTCCTGCCCGTGTACGGCGGACAGGACTTTCAATCGCAGCTGCGCGTCCTGCGGCGGGGCGTGGACGTCGTAGTCGCGACGCCGGGCCGCGCGCTGGACCACATCCGCCGGAACACGCTCGACCTCCGCAACGTGCGCACGCTCGTGCTCGACGAAGCGGACGAGATGCTGGACATGGGCTTCGCCGAGGATCTCGAGGCAATACTGGCGGCGGTGCCAGCGGAGCGGCAGACCGCGCTCTTCTCGGCCACCATCGCCCCGCGAATCGCGAAGCTCGCTGAGAAGCATCTCCGTGACCCGAAGCGTATCACCATCGGTCGCGAGAAGGTCGCCGCCGGCGAGCTGCCACGCGTGCGCCAGCTCGTCTTCATGGTGCAACGGCGCGACAAGATCACCGCACTCGGTCGCGTGCTCGACATGGAGAACCCCAAGTCGGCGATCGTGTTCTGCCGGACCCGCACGGAGGTGGACGAAGTCGCGGAGAAACTAGCGGGACACGGCTACTCCGCCGAGCCGCTGCACGGCGGGATGACGCAGGACCAGCGATCGCGCGTGATGAAGCGCTTTCGCGAGGGGACGTGCGAGCTGCTCGTTGCCACCGACGTCGCCGCGCGCGGACTGGACATCGAGCACGTGTCGCACGTGGTGAACTTCGACGTGCCGGCCGCGCCCGACGCTTACGTGCACCGCATCGGCCGCACGGGGCGCGCGGGACGCGAGGGGACCGCAGTGACGCTTGCCGAGCCGCGCGAGCGGAGCATGCTGCACAACATCGAGCGGCTCGTCGGGCAGAAGATGAAGGTCGAGCCGGTGCCGACGGTCACGGATCTGCGCGCGCGCCGCGTCGGGCTGGTGAGCGCCGCGGTGCGCGACGCGCTCATCGCCGGCGACCTGGACGAATACGTAATCGAGCTGGGCTCGCTCGCCGGGGATTACGATCTGATGGACATCGCTGCAGCGGCCATGAAGGTCGCGCACGATTCGCTGCTGGGCCCGATTGACGAAAAGGAGATTGCGCGGGTGGTGCTCGAGCCGCAACGGGAGCATCCGGCCAAGCGCGAGGCCTACCGGAAGACGACCAAGGGCAAGAAGTACGACAAGCCCGATCGCAAACGCCCGGCCGCGGCGAAGTTCGACAAGAAGTTCGACAGGAAATTCGACAAAAAGGCCGGCAAGAAGAAAGGCTATCCGAAGAGCGACACCAGCCGTAGGGGACAACGACCGCGGTGAAGCGCTTCGTTTTCGTCGTGTGCTGCGTCTCCAAAATCAACGGTTTGTGCTGAACCTTATGCACTGGCTGTCGGCCAGGCCCGAGCGTCTTGCAGGGGAATCCAAGTAAGGAGTGTGGCAGTTGGGAGGTGTGAGTTTGGAGTTACTCGCGCCGCAACTCCAAACTCACACCTCCCAACTGCCACACTCCTTACTTGGATTCCTTATCAGCATTCCCGGAGTCAGCGACCGTCGGCATCGTGACCGTATCCTGCGTGACGATTCCTTCCCGCGCCCACTCCACCGCAGCGTCCGCCTGATCGTCCGACTGTCCGAGCGACACCAGTGCGTAATGTGACATAGCCAGCGCGGTCTCGCGCTCGCCGAGCACCGTCCGGCCCACGCCGATCGCGTCGAGGTACAGTTGCTCCGTCGCGCTGTGGGTCCGAACGACGGTATCCAGATTCGGGTTCAGCCGTCGCGCGATCTCCAGTACCTGCCGCGACTGATACGCGCCCGGCGCCGCGAGGATCAGCAGTTGCGCGGTCTCTGGCGCGGCGAGCGTGAGAATCGCCGGACGCGCGGCGTCGCCCCAGATCGCGCGCACCGCATTCTTGCGCGCCGCCTTCGCCGTCGCGCGATCCGACTCGACCACGACGAAGTGCTTCCCTTGCGCGCGCAGCGTCGCGGCGATCGTGCGACCCACGCGACCGTAGCCCACGATGATGGCGTGGCCGATCAGCGGCTCCTCGCCCGGTGGGAACGTGATGGACATCTCCGTCGTGCGCTCCAGCGTCTCGATCATCCGCGGCTTGCCCTTGGTCCAACGCTCGAGCTTCCCCGCGAGCACAAACACAAGCGGGTTCGCCATGATGGAGAGTATCGCAGCGGCGAGAATGAGATCGCGGCCCTCGTTGGAAAGCAGGCCGAGCGTCCCTGCGAGTCCGGCGAGGATGAACGAGAACTCGCCGATCTGTGCGAGACTCGCAGCCACCGTCAGCGCGCTCTTGATGCGATACCCGAGCAGCAGCACCAGCGCAATTACGACGAGCGACTTGCCGATCACGACGATACCGAGCGTGCCGAGCACCGCCAGCGGCTCGCGCAGGACGATTCCGGGATCGAACAGCATCCCAACGGACACGAAGAACAGCACCGCGAACGCGTCCTGCAACGGCATGGACTCCGCGCTGGCCTGGTAGCTGAGATCGGAGCCGTTGATCACGACGCCGGCGAAGAACGCACCGAGCGCGACCGAGACGCCGAACAGCACTGCGGATCCCATCGCGATCCCCAGCGCGGTCGCAAGTACGGCGAGCGTGAACAGCTCACGCGAGCCGGTGTGCGCCACGTGCTCGAGCAGCCACGGGACGATCCGGCGGCCCGCGACGATCATGAGCGCGAAGAACGCAGCGACTTTCCCGAGCGTGATCGCGAGTGTGATCGGCAGTCCTCGGTCGCCCGGGTCGCCGACGTAATCAGGCGCGGTCCCCATGGACGTCGCGAATGCCGGCAGCAACACGAGCACCAGCACCATCACCAGGTCCTCGACCACCAGCCATCCGACCGCGATGCGGCCGTCGAAACTGTCGAGACCGCCCTGTTGCTCGAGCGCGCGCAGCAGCACGACGGTGCTGGCAACCGAGAGCGCGAGCCCGAACACGAGCCCCTCGCCAAGCGGCCATCCCCACATGCTCGCGACGGCCGCGCCGAACACGGTCACGATCGCAATGCGGCCGATCGCTCCGGGAATCGCGATGCGCTTGACCGACAGCAGGTCCGCCAGCGAGAAGTGCAGCCCGACGCCGAACATCAGCATGATCACGCCGATCTCGGCGAGCTGCCCGGCGATCTCGATGTCGGCGGTGAATCCCGGCGAGTGCGGGCCGACGAGCACTCCCGCGAGCAGGTAGCCGACTATCGGCGGAAGCCCGATTCGCGCCACCGCGAGGCCGAGGACGAAGGCGAGTCCAAGACCGGCGGTGATAGTCGCGATTAAAGAGGAATCGGGGAGCATGGCGTAATCTCGCAGCGGTAATGGCTACGAGGGAGATGCAGGGGGATCCAGTTTGGAGTGTGGCAGTTGGGAGGGGGCAGTTCGGAGTCACAGCGCTCCAACACTTCTAACTGCCCACTCCTAACTGCCACACTCCGGACTTGGATTCCTTCTCAGCCCTTTCGAAGCCCATCCCTAATCGTCGTCATCCTCGACCGCGACAGTTCCAGAACTCGCCGAGTACGCCTGCCCCGCCCCGCCCCCGTACAC
>CAYGJL010000002.1:23592-100300 GCA_964350145.1 uncultured Gemmatimonadaceae bacterium | reverse complement strand
CGGAGGCGAAGGGCGAGATCCTGGAGCTGAAGAACACGATCAACACGATGGTGGATCAGCTCTCCGCGTTCGCGTCCGAGGTCACGCGTGTCGCCAAGGAAGTGGGTACCGAGGGAATACTTGGTGGCCAGGCCAAGGTGCCGGGCGCCGCGGGCACATGGCGCGCGCTCACGGACAACGTGAATGCGATGGCCAACAGCCTGACACTGCAGGTGCGCGCCATCGCCGACGTGGCGACCGCGGTCACCCGCGGCGATCTCAGCCGGCAGATCACGGTGGAGGCGCAGGGCGAGCTCGACGAGCTCAAGAACAACCTCAACCAGATGATCGGCAACCTGAAGGAAACGACGGAGAAGAACACCGAGCAGGACTGGCTCAAGACCAACCTCGCGAAGTTCTCGCAAATGATGCAGGGCCAGAAGGACTTGGAGACGGTGTCGCGCCTCATCATGTCGGAGCTCACGCCACTCGTGTCCGCTCACCACGGAGTGTTTTACCTGATGGACGACGCGAACGGCGCGCCTGCCCTTCGCCTGCTCGCGAGCTACGCGTACAAGGAGCGGAAGAACGTCAGCAACGTGTTCCACCTCGGCGAGGGACTCGTGGGGCAGGCGGCGTTGGAGAAGAAGTCCATCCTGCTCACGAACGTGCCGGACGATTACGTCACGATCATCTCGGGGTTGGGCGAGGCGCCGCCGCGCAACATCATCGTGCTGCCGATCCTGTTCGAGGGCGAGGTAAAGGCGGTAATCGAGCTGGCATCGTTCCAGCCGTTCAGCCAGATCCACCAGCTGTTCCTCGACCAGCTTTCGGAGAGCGTGGGCGTCGTGATCAACATGATCAGCGCCAACATGCGTACCGCCGAGCTGCTCGAGCAGTCGCAGGGATTGACGCACGAGCTTCAGAACCAATCGGAGGAGCTCAAGCGGCAGCAGGAAGAGCTGAAGAAGACGAACGCCGAGCTGGAGCAGCAGGCCAAGACGCTGCGCACGTCGGAAGAGCTGCTCAAGGACCAGCAGGAGGAGCTCCAGCAGGTGAACGAGGAGCTGGAAGAGAAGGCTTCGCTGCTGGCGGAGCAGAACCGCAAGGTCGAGCAGAAGAACGATGAGGTGGAGGCAGCCAGGGTGGCGCTCGAAGAAAAGGCGGACCAGCTCGCGCTCAGCTCGAAGTACAAGTCCGAGTTCCTGGCGAACATGTCGCACGAGCTGCGCACGCCGCTCAACAGCCTGCTCATCCTCGCGCGGCTCCTGTCCGAGAACAAGGATGGCAATCTCACACCGAAGCAGGTCGAGTTTGCCCACACGATCTTGTCGTCGGGCAGCGATCTGCTAACGCTGATCAACGACGTGCTCGACCTGTCGAAGGTCGAAGCCGGCAAGATGGACATCAGCCCGGCCGATGTGCCGCTGGCGGAACTCACCACCTTCGTGGAGCGCAACTTCTGCGCGGTTGCGGAGCAGAAGAGCCTGACGCTGGACACGGAGATCAAGCCGGGGCTGCCCCCAGCGATCTACACCGACGGCCAGCGGTTGCAGCAGGTGATCAAGAACCTGATAGCTAACGCGATCAAGTTCACCGAGGAGGGGAAGGTGACGCTCACCATCCGGCCCGCAGAGGTGGGCCGGCGGTACCAGTCGCCGCAGCTGCAGACGGCGAAGCAAGTCGTGGCCCTGTCGGTATCTGACACGGGAATCGGAATTCCGCGGGACAAGCAGCGCCTGATCTTCGAGGCGTTCCAGCAGGCCGACGGCACGACCAACAGGAAGTTCGGTGGTACCGGACTCGGGCTGTCCATCAGCCGCGAGATAGCCAGAATTCTCGGCGGTGAGATTCGCGTCGAGAGCGAAGCGGGCAAGGGCAGCACGTTCACGCTCTATCTGCCCGCGATGTATCATCCCGACCCCGACGCGGACATCAGCATGGAGCGCGATGGCGCCGAAGCGAGGGCGCGCCGCGCGCCGCGGCAGAGTGAGATTCTCGCCTACGCGGGCGTTGCGGCGCCGGCGGTCGCGCAGCCGGTCGCCGCCCCGCGGCTGGCCGGAGAGCCGCGCGAACAGATTCCGGACGATCGCGAGCAGATCGCCCCGGGCGACCGCGTGGTTCTGATCATCGAGAACGATCCGACTTTCGCGAACATCCTGCTGGGGATCGCGCGCGATCGCGGCTTCAAGGGCGTGGTGACGCTGGACGGCGACTCGGGTCTGGCAGCGGCCGGCGACTACCGCCCGGACGCCATCACGCTCGACATCGATCTGCCGGGCGGGACGTACGGCTGGGGCGTGCTGGACCGGCTCAAGCGCAATCCGGAGACGCGGCACATCCCCGTGCACATCATCACGGGCGTCGAGCGCAGGCAGCAGGGACTCAAGGCCGGCGCGCTGGCGTACCTGGAGAAGCCGGTGAGCAAGGAATCGCTCGACGACGCATTCGGGCGGATCGCGACGTTTATCGACGAGCGGGAGAAGTCGCTGCTGATAGTCGAGGACGACGAGAATCAGCGGAACAGCATGGTCGAGCTGATCGGCGACGAGGACGTGAAGATCGTCGCCGTGGACAGCGCGGAGGCGGCGCTAGCGGAACTGGCGAAGCAGAAGTTCGACTGCATGGTGGTGGATCTCGGGCTGCGCGACATGAGCGGGTTCGACCTGCTCGAGCGCGTGAAGCAGGATCCCGAGATGCAGGAGATGCCGATCATCATCTACACCGGCAAGGAGCTGACGCCGGCCGAGGACACGCGGCTGCGCAAGTATGCGGAGACGATCATCGTGAAGGACGCGAAGTCGCCGGAGCGGTTGCTGGACGAGACCGCTCTGTTCCTGCACCGCGTCCAAGCCAAGCTCCCCGAGCAGAAGCGCGAGATACTCGAGCGGCTGCACAACACGGACGCGCTCATGGCGGGCAAGCGCGTGCTGGTCGTGGACGACGACGTGCGCAACATCTTCTCGCTTACGAGCGTGCTGGAAGCGCACGGCATGGAAGTGCGGTTCGCCGAGAACGGGAAAGACGCGATCAAGGCGCTGGAAACAGACGTCACCGTGGACTTGGTGCTGATGGACGTCATGATGCCGGAGATGGACGGCTACGAGACGATGGCGGCGATCCGGGCCAAGGACGAGTTCAAGACGCTGCCGATAATCGCGCTGACCGCCAAGGCGATGAAGGGCGACAGGGAGAAGTGCATCACTGCCGGCGCTTCGGATTACATCACCAAGCCGGTGGACACGGAACAACTTCTTTCACTGATGCGGGTGTGGCTGTATCGCTGATGCCGCAGGACGGCATGGAGTCCCCGGGCGCGTCGTTCGACAGGAACGAGCTCGAGAAGCTGGAGGTCGAGCTGCTCCTGGAGGGGATCTTCCGCCATTACGGCTTCGATTTCCGGTCGTACGCGTATTCGTCTCTGCGCCGGCGGCTGTGGAAGCGGATCGAGGCCGAACAGCTGGGGTCGGTGAGCGCGCTGCAGGACGCCGTGCTGCACGACCGGCCGGTCATGGAGCGGCTCCTGCGCGACCTGTCCGTCAGCGTGACGGCGATGTTCCGCGATCCGACGTTTTATGTCGCCTTCCGGGAGCAAGTGATACCGTTGCTGCGCACGTATCCCTTCATCCGCATCTGGCACGCGGGCTGCTCGACCGGGGAAGAGGTGTTCTCGATGGCCATCCTCCTCACCGAGGAGGGGCTGTACGACCGCTGCCGCATCTACGCCACGGACATCAACGACATCGTGCTGCGCCAGGCGAAGCAGCGGATCTTTCCGCTGGACCGGATGCAGGAGTACACGGACAACTACATCAAGGCCGGCGGCAAGCGGGCGTTCTCCGAGTACTACACCGCGATGTACGAAGGCGCGCTATTCTCTCCCGCTCTCCTCAGGAACGTCGTGTTCTCGCAGCACAACCTCGTGACCGACGGGTCGTTCGCGGAGTTCAATGTCATCCTCTGCCGCAACGTTTTGATCTACTTCGACAAGTCGTTGCAGGGGAAGGTGCACGGGCTCTTCTACGACAGCCTGTCCACTTTCGGCGTGCTTTGCCTCGGATCGAAGGAGTCGCTCAAGTTCTCCCGGTTCGAGCACTGCTACGAGGAGCTGAACGCCCGCGAGAAGGTTTACCGGAAGGTCCTGTAACGTGTTCTTCGACCTGATCGTCGTGGGCGCTTCCTGGGGCGGGCTCGATGCCCTGACGGTTCTCGTGCGCGGGCTGCCGCCGGACTTTGCGGTGCCGGTCGTGATAGTGCAGCACCGCGGACCCGACGCTGAGAGCTTTCTCAGTGGCCTGCTGCAGCAGTGGACCGGCCGGAAAGTCCTCGAGCCGGAGGACAAGGATCCAATCGAGCCGGCCCACATCTACGTCGCACCCGCGAACTATCATCTGCTGGTAGAGAACGGGCATTTCTCGCTCACCACCGAGGCGCCGGTCCGGTACAGCCGGCCGTCGATCGATGTGCTGTTCGGCTCGGCCTCGCACGCCTACGGCGAAAAGTTGATCGGCGTAGTGCTCACGGGCGCGAACGAAGACGGCTCGCGCGGACTCCAGTGCGTGCAGGAGTACGGCGGCCATTGCGTGGTACAGGACCCGGCAACCGCGGAGGTCTCGACCATGCCGACGGCGGCGCTGAAGCGCGTTCCCCGCGCGGTCGTGGTCCCCCTGTCCGAAATCGCGGCCCACGTCGTGGACGTCGCGAAGAACGGCCCGCCAGCCGAATTCACCCGAGTGACCGCGTGAGCGATTCCGACGCCAGGGTCAACATCCTCATCGTGGACGATCGCCCGGAGAATCTGCTCGCGCTCGAAGCGATTCTCGAGCCGCTGGGCGAGAATCTCGTGCGGGCCAACTCCGGCGCAGAGGCCCTGCGGCAGCTGCTGCTTCGCGACGTCGCGGTGATCCTGCTCGACGTCCAAATGCCGGGCATGAACGGGCTCGAGACCGCGCAGTACATCAAGTCGCGCGAGCGATCCGAGTCGATTCCGATTCTCTTCCTCACGGCGATCAACAAGGAGGAATCGTACGTCTTCAAGGCGTACGAGGTGGGCGCGGTGGACTACCTGTTCAAGCCGTTTGACCCGGAGATTCTGCGCTCGAAGGTGGCGGTGTTCGTGGACCTCTGGCGCAAGCAGGAGCATATCAAGACGCAGGAAGAGCGGATCCGGCAGTCGGAGAAGCGCGAGCTCGAGCTGGAACACCGCACCACCCTGCTCGAGACCGAGGCAAGATCGGCGGAGGAGCTCGCGACTGTGAACGACGAGCTGCAACGGCGGCAGTACGAGCTGGAGCGCGCGATCACGGCGCGCAGCCGGTTCTACGCGTCCATGAGCCACGAGCTGCGCACGCCGATCAACGCGGTCCTCGGCTACAGCACGCTGATGCTCGACGGGATTTACGGTCCGCTCAATGAGAAACAGCGCGAAGGACTCGGGCGCACACATCGCGCCGCGAAGCACCTGCTCGAGTTGGTGAACGACGTGCTCGACCTCTCCAAAATCGAGGCGGGAAAGATCGAGCTCGCGATGCAGCCCGTGCAGTTCCCCAGCCTGATCGATGACCTGTTCGTCACGGTCGCGCCCTTCGCCACGGAGAACAAGACGGAGCTGGATCTCAGCATGGACGGTCCGCCGGTCACGATCGTATCGGATCCGCGGCGGGTCCGGCAAGTCATGCTGAATCTCGTGTCGAATGCAATCAAATTCGGCGGCGGAAAGCCTGTCCGGGTAGTGTGCCGCGCCACGCCCGAGGGCGGCGTCCAGATCGAGGTCGTAGACTGCGGAGCGGGAATTCCGGACGAGGATCTCACCCGGATATTCGACGAGTTCGTGCAGCTCGGCCAGTCGGCACAGCCGGGCACGGGGCTCGGGCTACCCATCTCCCGCCGGCTCGTCGAGTTGCTCGGCGGCAGGCTCGAGCTCGAGTCCAAGGTCGGCGAGGGCAGTTGCTTCCGGGTGACCCTACCGCCCGACGCGCCGACCGCCGTGACGGCGGCTGAGCCGGAGCCGGAACTGGTGGAAAGCAGCAGCCAGTCCGCTGCCTGATGGCATGTTGGTGCGACCGAGGACGGAGGACCCTTGCGGCCTCAGGACTAACTACAATCGACGATCGACGACTGAGTGAGGATTGAGGAGAGAGGCATTCCGCGATCCTTAGTCCTCGATTAATCGCCGATTCGCGATGGCCGTTAGTCCTGAGACCGCAAGGGTCCTGAGTCCTCAGTTACCGGCCCGCGTCTGCAAACGCCTACGCCTTGGGAATAGATTTCGTCATGCCTCTCCCCATGACGGGCGTGTTCAACGACGGGCTCGTCGCCGAGCAGTGGGAGCGCTTTCAGCGCGATCCCGCGTCGGTTGACGAGAGCTGGCGGCAGTACTTCCGCTTCGCGCAGTCGCTCTCCGGAGCTGGCGAAGCCGGCGTCGCCGCGTCGGATGATTCGTCGCTGCTTCGCAAAGTCGCGGGCGCCGCGGGACTGGTTGCGGCCGTCCGCGCGTTCGGACATCTCGCGTTCCAGCGAGATCCGCTCGGCGGACAGCCCACCGGCACGCCCGAGCTCACGCCCGAATTCCACGGCATAACGGAAGACGACCTCGCGGCAGTCCCGGGCTCCGCGCTCGGATTCCCGCAGGCGACGGCGGCCGAAGTGGTCGCGCACCTCCGCCACCTGTACAGCAACTCGATGGGGCTCGAGTTCGAGCACGTCGGCCGCGCGACTGAGCGCGAGTGGCTGCGCAACGCGGTCGAATCAGGATCGCTCCACGAGCCGCTCACGGCGGACGAGAAGATCGCGCTGCTCCGGCGGCTGACGGAGGTCGAGGGACTCGAGCGATTCATCGGACGCGCGTATCAAGGCTACAAGCGCTTCTCGATCGAGGGAACGGACGCGCTCGTGCCGATGCTCGACGAGGTCATCCGCCGCTCCGGGGACGCCGGCGCGCGTGAGATCGCGATGTCCATGGCGCACCGCGGCCGGATCAACGTGCTCGCGCACATTCTCGGCAAGCCGTACACGGCGATCTTCGCCGAGTTCGAAGGCAAGCACGCGGCGACGAACAGCGCCGACGGAACCGGCGACGTCAAATACCATCTCGGCGCGCGCGGCGAGTATCCGCTTTCGGAAGACCGGGCCGCGGCCGTCACGCTGGTACCGAACCCGAGCCATCTCGAATTCGTGAACCCCGTGCTGGCCGGCGTCGCGCGCGCGCTGCAACGCGTACCGGACGAGCCGGGGCGGCACGACGAGTCCACGATCGTTCCGATCTGCATCCACGGCGACGCCGCGTTTCCGGGCGAGGGCGTCGTGGCCGAGACGCTGAATCTCTCACGGCTGCGCGGGTATCGCGTGGGCGGGACGATCCACATCATCGTCAACAACCAGGTCGGCTTCACGACTGACGCGAAGGATGGGCGGTCCACGCGCTACGCCGGCGATCTCGCGAAGGGGTTCGAGATCCCGATCGTGCACGTCAACGCGGACGACGCGAATTCGTGCATCAGGGTCGCGCAGCTCGCCGTGGCTTTCCGGACCAAGTTCGCCAAGGACTTCCTCGTCAACCTCGTGGGTTACCGACGGCACGGGCACAACGAGACCGACGAGCCGGCTTTCACTCAGCCGGTGATGTACGCGAAGATCAAGTCGCATCCTACGGCGCGACAGGTATTGGCGTCGCAGCTCGTCGGGGATGGCTTCGTCACGGAAGAGCAGGTAGCGGCGATCGAAGCCGAGGTGAACGCGAAGTTCGAGGCGGCGCACGCCGAGGCGCAGGCCGACGAGGATCCGGCGGAGCAGACGAAGCTGGATCCGACCGGCGGCGCGGCGGTCGCGACCGCCGTGCGCGCGGACAAGCTCGTCGCGTTGAACGAGCGGCTGCTGACCTGGCCGAAGGAGATGAAGGTAAATCCGCGGCTCGCAAAGAATCTCTCGCGCCGGCGGGACGCGCTGGGTGATGCCGGCGGGATTGACTGGGGCCACGCCGAAGCGCTCGCGTTCGCGTCCATAGTGACCGACGGCGTATCGGTGAGATTCACCGGCCAGGACGTGGAGCGCGGCACGTTCTCGCACCGGCAGGCGGTGCTGCACGACGCGGAATCCAACGAGACGTACGTGCCGCTGAAGAACCTGCCCGACGCGAAAGGCGCGTTCGAAATCTACAACAGCCCGCTGTCCGAGACGGCGGTGCTCGGCTTTGAGTATGGCTTCAGCACGGCCGCGCGTGAAGCGCTGGTGCTGTGGGAAGCGCAGTTCGGTGATTTCGTGAACGTGGCGCAGCCGGTGATCGACCAGTTCATCGCGTCCGATCACGCGAAGTGGGGGCAGGATTCGAGCGTGGTGCTGCTGTTGCCGCACGGTTACGAGGGTCAGGGGCCGGAGCATTCGAGCGCGCGGCTGGAGCGGTTCCTCCAGCTCTGCGCCGAGGGGAACATGCGCGTCGCGTATCCATCCACGCCCGCGCAGTACTTCCACATCCTGCGACGACAGGCGGCGCAGGCGCAGCGGCGGCCGTTGATCCTGCTGCAGCCGAAGAGCCTGTTGCGGATGCCCGAAGCTGCGTCGCGACTCGCGGATCTCACTAGGGGCGCGTTCCAGTGCGTGATCGACGACCCGGCCCGCGCCGACGGACGCGAGCAGGTCAAGCGCGTCGTATTCTGCACCGGCAAGATCTATTACGACCTGCTCGCCGGCGGGCCGCCGCCGGAGGTCGCGGTCGTGCGTGTCGAGGAGCTGTACCCGTGGCCGCACGAGGATGTAACGCGCGTGGTGGACGCGTATCCCAACGTCGCGGAAGTGGTGTGGGCGCAGGAAGAGCCGAAGAACATGGGCGCGTGGACGTACGTCGCGCCGCTGCTGCGCGTCTCCACGGGCGACGCCCTCCTCACGCGGTACATCGGCCGGCCGGAGCGCGCGAGCCCGTCGGAGGGGTACGCCGCGTCGCATGCCGCGGAGCAGAAGCGCATCGTGACGGCTGCGCTGTCGCTCGCGCAGCCTGCGCGCGGTCGCAGGAGTGCGTTAGCATCCTTGTGACTCGGCGGTTTGCTCTCGCAGCTCTGGCGCTGGCCCTTTCGGCGCCGTCGCTTCACGCGCAGGACCATGGCGCCGCGGCCCTGGGGCGGGCCGTCACTCTGCTCGGACCGGAGACGCCGCGCGTGCTGTACATCGCCGCGCACCCGGACGACGAGGACGTGCGGCTCATCACCTGGCTGTCGCGGAGCGGGCGCGCCGAGGTTGCCTATCTCTCCCTCACGCGGGGAGACGGCGGACAGAACCTCATCGGCAACGAGCTAGGCGAAGCGCTCGGCGTGCTGCGCACGCAGGAGCTGCTGGCCGCGCGGCGCGTGGACGGCGCCAGGCAGTACTTCACCCGCGCGTACGACTTCGGCTACTCCAAGAGCGCGGAGGAAACCTACACGCACTGGCCACGCGACTCGCTGCTCAACGACGTCGTCAGAGTCGTGCGCGCGTTCCGGCCGCACGTCATCGTGGCCACGTTCTCCGGCACGCCGCGCGACGCGCACGGCCAGCACCAGGTGTCGGGGCAGCTCGCGCGCGACGCTTACGATCTTGCGGGCGATATCGCGCGGTTCCCGGTGGCGGAGTACGGTGCGCCGTGGACCCCGCTCAAGCTGTACCGCAACGCCGGGTTTTATCCCGACGGGCCGCACGTATTGATGAACGTCGGCGAGTACGATCCGCTGAGCGGCATGTCGTATGACCAGGTCGCGAGCCTGAGTCGATCGCACCACAAATCGCAGGGGCTCCGCGAAAACTACCGGCTCGGTGACGTGACGAGCCGGTACTACCGGGAAGCGTCGCGCCTGACTCCCGAGGTTCCTCGCGAGCAGGAGCGGTCAGTGCTCGACGGCCTGCCCGGCGGTGTCCGGCACGGCTCCGGTGGGAGCGGCGATCACCTTGGTACGGCGGCGGTCAACGTCCGCGTGCCGGCTACCGCCATACCGTACATAGCACTGCACGCGCCGCGCAATGACCGCGAGCGCGCGCGGTACGAGCACGCGGCGATCGCGGCCACGGGGCTCGTGTTCGAGGCGCTAGCGCCGCGGTTCTACGTTGCGCTCGGCGACAGCATCGTGCTCGACTACGCGCTCCACAACCGCGGCACGGTCCCGGTGGCAATCGACTCCGCGGTGGGCGCCTTCCCCTCGGAGACCGTCGCGCCCGGCAAGTCGGTGCGCTGGAAGGGCACGCTCCGTCCCGCGCGGAAGCTCGAGCCGTGGTGGCTGAAGCAGCCGCGCGTGGGCGACATGTTCGCCGCTCCGCCTCCGGCCGAGTCGGACGACGAGATCGCGCAGGCCGATTGGCCACGGGTAAAGGTACGCATCGAGGGACTGCCGGAGCCGGTCGCGCTGAATGCGCGCCCGGTGTACCGGTTGAGCGAAGGGTTCTACGGCGACTTGTACTCTCCGCTGGTGGCAGCGCCGGGCATCACGGTGACGCCGTCGCCCGCGCACGCCTTCGCGCGCGCGGGCTCCCACTTCGAGCGCGACGTCTATGTGAGCGTGCGATCGAGCTTCGATTCCGAGCGAAGCGTGTCGGTCAGGCTCGATCTTCCCGCGGGACTGTCGGCGTCGCCGACGGTCGCTCAACTGACGCTGCCGTCAGGCGCGACTCGCACGGTGGTCTTCCGGGTCACCGGCACCGCGCCGCCGGGCGAGCATCGGCTAAAATTGCGCGCCGAGTCGGACGGTGAGGTGTTCGGCGAAGCGGTGAGGGCGGTCGACTATCCGCACATCTCGCCGCAGCAGATGTACGAGCCGGCGGACGTTCGCTTGCATGCGGTGCCGGTCGAAGTTCCGGCCGGTCTCTCGGTCGGCTACATCGCCGGCAGGGCCGACGCGGGCCCGCATGTGCTGCGCGAGCTGGGCGTGCCGGTCACGCTCATCGAGCCCGCGGAAATTCCGAGGCTCGACCTCTCGCGCTTCCCGGTGATCGTGATCGGACCGCGGATGTACGAAGCGAGCGCGGACCTCCTCGAGCACAACCGCCGGCTGCTGGAGTACGCCGGCAACGGCGGGCGCCTGGTCGTGCAGTTCGGACAGTACATGATGAGTGGCGCGGGGATCCTGCCGTATCGCATCACGATCTCGCGTCCACCGGATCGCGTCACGGACGAGAATGCGCCGGTGACGATCACCGATTCCGCCGCGCGCGAGCTGACCTATCCGAATCGCATAACGCTCGCGGACTTCGAGGGGTGGGTGCAGGAGCGCGCGACGTTCATGCCGGACGAGTTCGACTCACGGTACCGCACGATGCTGGCGATGAACGATCCGGGAGAGCAGCCGGTGCGCTCTTCCATTCTCGTGGCGCCGGTGGGACGCGGAACCTACGTGTACGTGACGCTCGCGCTGTTCCGCCAGCTCGAGGACGGAGTGCCGGGGGCGGTCAGGTTGTTCGTGAATCTGTTGACACCATGAAAAGAGCTATTGGCTGTTGGCTATTGGCTATTGGCTTCCTCGGCGCGTGCGCCGGTGACGGCCGCACGGTGCTCACGGTCTATTCGCCCCACGGCAAGGACTTGCTCGGCTACATGGAGACGGAATTCGAGAAAGCGAATCCGGCGGTGGACGTGCAGTGGGTGGACATGGGATCGCAGGAAGTGCTCGACCGGATCCGCGCCGAGGGCGCGAACCCGCAGGCGGACGTGTGGTTCGGCGCGCCAGCGGAGGCGTTCGACCGCGCGGCCCGGGAGAACCTGCTGGAGGCGTACACTCCCACGTGGGCGTCCGTCGTGGACGGCGAGGCGCGGCATCCCCAACATCTATGGTATGGGACGTACCTCACGCCCGAGGTGATTGGCTACAACAGTGAGGTATTGAGCGAGAGCGAGGCGCCGCAGGATTGGGACGACGTGCTCGATCCGAAGTGGAAGGGGAAGGTCCTCATCCGGGACCCGGTGGCTTCCGGCACGATGCGCGCTATCTTCGGCGCCATCATGCTGCGCTCGCTTGCGCAGACGGGATCAGAGGAGGCGGGATACGACTGGCTGCGGCGGCTGGACGCGAACACGCGCGAGTACGTGCTCAACCCGACGATCCTGTACCAGAAGCTCGGGCGTCAGGAGGGGATCGTAACGTTGTGGGACATGCCCGACATCGCCACGCTGCAGCAGCGGACGCGGATTCCGGTGGACTACGTGATTCCGGCGAGCGGCACGCCGCTGCTGGTGGACGCGATCGCGATCGTGCGTGGTACCGATCAGCCCGAGGTCGCGCGACAGTACTACGAGTTCGTGACGAGCGAGCCGGTGCTGCTCGAGTCGGCGAAGAGATTTTTGAGGATTCCGGCGCGAACCGATCTGCACGTGGATTCGCTCCCTGCCTGGATCCGCGACGCGAACGCCCGCATCAAGCCGATGCCGATGGATCGCGAGATCCTCGCGCGCGATCTGGACCGCTGGATGAAGTACTGGGACGCCAACATCCGAAACCAATCGCGCCGTAGGTGACCATGCGTGAGGCAGCGGCCGGCGCAGCCGGCTCCGGCGGCACGCTCTCGCTTCGCAACATCACCCGCCGGTTTGGCGCACACACGGCAGTGGACGACGTGTCGCTCGACGTCGCGCCCGGCGAGCTGCTGGCGCTGGTCGGCGCGTCCGGGTCGGGCAAGACCACTACGCTGCGCATCGCCGCGGGTTACGAGCACCCCGACAGCGGCTCAGTGCTGATCGGTGACAAGGACATCACCCGGCTCCCGCCGCAGAAGCGCGCGTTCGGCATGGTGTTTCAGCATTACGCTCTGTTCCCGCACATGAGCGTCGAGCAGAACGTGGCGTTCGGATTGGAAGCCCGCGGAGTCTCGAGGAAGGAGCGCCTGGAAAAAGCGCGCGCCACGCTCGCCGGTGTCGGACTCGGCGGCGCAGGGGGCCGGCCGGTGCAGTCGCTCTCCGGCGGTGAGCAGCAGCGCGTGGCGGTCGCGCGCGCGCTCGTGATCGAGCCGCGGGCGCTGCTGCTCGATGAACCGCTGTCGAACCTCGATCCGATTCTCCGGCAGTCCATGCGCGACGACCTCAGCGCACTGCTGCGCCGCGCGGACGTGCCCGCGCTGCTGGTGACGCACGATCAGGAGGACGCATTCGCCATCGCCGACCGCATTGCCGTGCTGCACAAGGGGCGCATCCTTCAGACCGGCACGCCCGCGCAGCTGTACAACAATCCGGCTTCGCTGGAGGTGGCAAAGTTCATCGGACGCGGCGCGCTGGTGCCGTGCACCGTGAGCGACGGTCGAGTTGTCGTGACGATCGCGGGGCGCTCACTGTCGTTCGCCACCGCCGACATGCCGTCCCGCGCCTCAGGCGGGCGCTTGCACGCAATCCTGCGGCCCGAGGTGCTCGCGCTCGCCGCGGAAGGGACCGATGGCGCGTGGCACGGAAGTGTGCTGGCCCGGCGGTTCACCGGCTCTACAATGATGTATCGGGTCGAGCTCGCGCCGGACGTGGTGGTAGAGGTGGGGGGAGCCGATGGAAGCGGACACATCGGCGGCCGGGTCGGTGTGCAGCCGGCGGGCGGGGCACTCATTCCAGTGGTGGTGGGGTAGCTGTACGACGGCGGCCGGCGACCTCTGGTTGACGGGTTGGACTATGATATATATCATTGATATATATCATAGGAGGCGCTATGCCTGGTAAGCGAGCCAAGGTGTTCTGGAGCGGACGGAGCCAAGCCGTTCGCCTGCCGAAGGAGTTTCGATTCGATACCGATACCGTTTTCGTTCGGCGCGATGGCGACGCCCTGATTCTCGAGGCCGCCGACGCCTGGCCTGAAGGGTATGTGGAATCGTTCGCTGGCGTGCCGGCAGCCTTCGCCCGATCGGCCCACAAGGGCACCGACAAGCGGGAGCCATTCGGTTGAAGTTCCTTCTGGACACGAACATCTGCATCTACGCCCTCAAGCAGCATCCCATCGTGCTCGAGAATCTTCTCTCGCAACGAAGGGATGACGTTGCGTTAAGCGTCATCACGGAGGGCGAGCTCCGAACCGGGGCCGCAAAGAGTGCCGCCGCCGCAAAAACCCTTCGGTTGGTCGAGAACTTTCTGGGGCCGTTGACGATAGTCGAGTTTGACTCGGCGGATGCGGCCGCGTATGCGGGCGTCCGCGCGAAACTCGAGCGATCGGGAACGCCGATCGGTCCGCTCGACACGTTGATCGCGGCGCAGGCAGTGGGGAGAAAGCTCGTGCTCGTGACCAATAACGAGCGGGAGTTCGGCCGAGTGACCGGACTGCGCGTCGAGAACTGGACGGTTTGACGCGAGCCGAGAGACTTCGGCGTATACGCGGATTAGGCATAGGGGACGGGACGTGGCTGCTCGCCATCCCCGTGCTCGTACTGCTCTTGTGGACCGTGGTCTATCCAAACGCCGCGGTGATCGTTGGCAGCTTCGAGGGCGGGCTGGCGCACTGGCGTGAGTTCCTGGCGAGCCCGGCCGATCGCGAAGCGTTGAACAGCACTCTCATCATCTCCGTTGCCTCCGTCATCGCCGCGGTGATCATCGGCGTGCCGCTGGCGTTCCTGCTCACGCGATTCGAGTTCCCCGGCCGACGCGCGCTGAGAATAGTCGCGACGCTTCCGGCCGCGCTACCGCCGCTCGTCGGCGTAATCGCGTTTCTGTTCCTGTACGGCGAGAGCGGGGTGGTCACGCGCGCGGTGCAGAACCTGTTCGGCATGGACGAATCGCCTTGGCGACTGACGGGGATCTGGGCGATCGTGTTCGTGCACGCCTACACGATGTACGTCTTTGTCTTCCTGTTCGTCTCTGCCGGCCTCGAGCGGTTCGACACCAGCCTCGATGAAGCGGCGGCCGGGCTTGGCGCGTCGCCGCGGCACCGCCTGCGTCGCGTGACTCTGCCGCTGCTGCTCCCCGCGATCGCCGGCTCGATGCTGCTCGTATTCATGAACTCGCTCGGCTCGTTCTCTGCGCCGTACGTGTTCGGTGGGGGGATCCGCGTGCTGTCCACGCAGATCCTCGCGTCCAAACTGAACGGAGCGATGGGGCTGGCGTACGTCGAAACCACGGTGCTGGCGCTGAGCGCGATCGCTGCCCTGGCGCTGTTCCGGCTGCTGCAGCGAAAGCGCAGAGTGGTTAGCACGGGGAAAGGCTCCGTGACCAGGCGCGCGATTCGGTCGCGGTCATTGCAGCTTCTGCTCGCCGTCGGCGGAGCGGTGATCGTCATTGTGCTGATCCTGCCGCATCTGATGGTCATATTGGTCTCGTTCGCGCGCGACGGGGTGTGGACCACGCAGATACTTCCACCCGAGTACACGCTGGAGAACTACCGCCGGCTCGCGACCGACGCGCAGCTCTGGCGGCCGATCTCGAACAGCGTCCTCATGGCGCTGATCGCCACTGCGGCGAACATCGTGGTCTGCTTCGTCGCGGCGTACCTGCTCGTGCTGCGGCGCTTCAGCGGGCGCCCGCTGCTCGGCCTGCTCGTCGCGCTGCCGTGGGCGATACCGGCCACGGCGATCGCGCTCGGCCTCGCGGCCACGTTCAACGTCAACGATATCTCCACCGGCCGGGTCGTCCTCGTGGGAACGTTCTGGATACTTCCGCTCGCGTACTTCATCCGCAACATCCCGCTGGTCGCAACAGCCGCGGAGAGCTCGCTCCGGCAGCTCGATCCGGCCCTCGAAGACGCGGCCCGGGGGCTGGGCGCATCCTGGTGGCTGACGATGCGAAAGATCGTGATCCCGGCAGCGCGCCCGGGACTCATCGCCGGCGGGCTGCTCGCCGCGGTCACCGCGGTCGGCGAGTTCGTCGCGAGCATCGTGCTGTATACGCACGCCAACCGCCCGATCTCGATCGAGATTCTCGCGCAGCTGCGCGCGCTCGCGTTCGGCACCGCCGCAGCCTACAGTGTGCTGCTCATTCTCCTGGTGCTGGCCATGGCCATCGGCGCGAGGACCGTAGAGGAGCAGTACGCGTGACGTCACCGGTGGCGTATATCACGTACCAGCGCGGTGTCCGGCTTATCACAGGCTCGGAGCGGGGATCGGCTTCACGCAGCCGGCTTGGCCGCGGGGGAGGCGACGACTTTCTTCCCGCCGTCGGCGTCGATGCCCAATCCGAAAAAGATCGTCCCGCCGATCAATAACGCCGAGGTATAGAAGGGCACGCCGTGTCCGAGCTGATCGTACGCGAAGCCGGCCCACAGCGGCACGATCACGCGGGCCAGGCCACCGAACGTCTGCTGCACCCCCATGTACAGGCCGCGCTCACTACTTGGAATCAGCCGTGAGAGCAATGACGTGACGCATGGAAAGGTGAACGCGGTGCCGAGCGGCACGAGCGCGATCGCCAGCGCGAGCAGAACGTAATATCCCGCGAACGGAATCGCGCCGAGCCCGATCGCGAGCAGAATCAGACCGATTCGCGACAGTCGCACTTCGCCGAGGCGATCCACGAGCATGCCGAGTATTCCCGCGCGCGTGATGACCGAGATCACTCCCAGGTAAGTGAATACCATCCAGATCCGGTCGGGACCGACCGCCCATTCGTCGAGAAGAAAGAGGGCGAGGATCGCAGTCATTCCCGAGAACGCGCCCATCGCGATTGCGTAGATCCAGATGAGACGCGGCGCGGGCTCGCGCGAATGTGTGACGACGCGCATGATGGCATGCCGTGATGCGCCGGGCCGTTTCACCGCCGCTTCGGTCATGTCGCGCGACTCTTTGAGGAAGCGCACGGCGAAAGCGATGTTCAGCACGCACAGCGTCGCCGCCACGAGGCCCGGGCCGGGGCGGCCGAACAGCAGCGCGGCGGAGCCGAGCGGAGGGCCGAGTGCGACGCCCAGGTTCGTCGCGGCGGAGAGCCAGCCCAGCGCCTTCGCCCGATTCTGCGGCTCGGTCGAATCGGCGACGTATGCCTGAATGACACCGACGGTCCCGCCGCCGGCGCCCTGCACGATGCGCGAGAGCAGCAACAGCCAGAGCGACGTCGCGAACGCGAACACGACGTAGGCGATCGCGGCGGACGCGAGGCCCACCAGCAACGCCGGCTTCCGCCCGTGCTTGTCGGAGAACCGGCCCCACAGCGGCGCGCTGATCAGTTGCGCCGCGGTGAACGACGACACGAGCAGCGCGACTTCCATCCCGCCGCCGCCGAGCTCGTCGGCGTAATACGGCAGCAACGGCAGGATCATCAGCAATCCCACCATGTCCACGAAATTCGTGACGATCAGTATGAACAGCTTTCCGCGCGTAGCTCCGGTGAAACGGCCGCGAACTGTCTGGCTCATTGGTGCGGGTCGGCGCTGGTGCGTCTCAGGGACAGTCGCTCCCTTCGGGCGCTACGCTAGCTCCGCGCTTCGCGCGTCGCTCGCTAAGACGCGCCTTGCGGGAGCGATTGTCCCTGCGAGCACCGAGCGCCTCCCTCAGCACGAGCCGCGACAGCCCGCGCGCCAGCGCGCGGGCACGGCGGAAAGCCTGGTAATAACTGATCAGTCCTCCGCGCGCCCCAGCGCGGCGGGGGCGACGGCGCGGCCCACGAGGCCGGCGAGCGCGACGATCGTCAGCACGTAGGGAATCATGCCTATGAACTGCGACGGAATCCCGGCGACGCCCTGGAGCTGGATCTGCAGCGTCTCGGCTGCGGCGAAGAGCAGACACGCGGCACCGGCGCGCCATGGATCCCAACGGCCGAAGATCACGGCGGCGATCGCGATGAAGCCGCGGCCCGCGGTCATGTTGTTGGTGAACTGGTGCTGATCGAGCGCGAGGTATACTCCGCCGAGTCCCGCGAGCACGCCGGAGATCGCGACGGCGACGTACCGGATGAACCGCACGTTGATGCCGACGCTCGCGGCCGCTTCCGGATGCTCGCCCGCGGCCTGCACCCGAAGGCCGAACGGCGTCCTATACAATAGATAGGCGACCACCGGCACCGACGCGAGCCCCATCCACACCAGCGGGTCGCCGAACCCGGACAGCCCGGCCTGGAAGCCCTCCACGCGCGGCGAGTTCGACGAGCTGTCGAACAGCAGCATAAGGATCACCTGCGTCAGGCCGATCACGAGCAGGTTCACCGCGATTCCCGACACAACCTGATCGGCGCGGAAGCGCACGGTGGCGATTCCGTGCAGCAGCCCGAACAGCAGCCCACCCGCTGCGCCGGCGAGCACGCCGATCACGGGGCTGCCCGAGTAATAGCTGCCCAGCGTCGCGCTGAACGCACCGCTCAGCATGAACCCCTCGAGGGTAAGACTCACTATCCCAGCGCGCTCGGCCACGAGTCCGCCGCTGGCAGCGAACAGGTACGGTACCGCGATCCGCAGCGTCTGCGTGATGAAGTCGAACGGGTTCACGCCGCCACCGCCTTGCGCGCGCTCCGCAGGGCACGCTGCACTTCAGGCACCGAGGCGGCCATGGCCAGGATCACGATGCCCTGAAGCACTTCGACCATCTGCTTGGGCACGAGCGCGTGAATCGCGAGACCACCTTGGGAGAGGGTCGCGAAGAAGAACGCCGCGAGCACCACGCCAAAGGGGTGGTTCCGTCCGACGATGGCGACGGCGATCGCGAGAAAGCCGGATCCGCCCGTGAAGCCGTCCTCGTAATAGTGCTTGTAGCCGAGCACGAAGTTGGTGCCGCCGAGTGCGGCGAGCATCCCGCCGAGCGCCATCGCCTTGATCCAGACGCGACCGACGCGAATTCCGCTGTACTCCGCCGCCTCGGGCTGCAGACCAGTCGCGCGCAGCGCGTAGCCGCTCGGAGTGCGGAACAGGTACCACCAGCACCAGACCGCGGCGGCGATCGCGAACAGGAAGGTGACGTTCGCCGCGGAGCCGTGGAACGCGGGAATGAACTCGCTGAGCCTCGGCACCGCGCCGGCGCTGATCTCCACCGTGTGCAGGGTCTCCTCGACACGAAAGTGCTCGACCAGGAGCCAGTTGAGCAGCGCGAGAATGACGAAGTTCAGCATGATCGTCACGATCACTTCGTGCGCGCCGAACTTCGTCTTGAGGACTCCGGGAACCCCGCCTGCCAGTAACCCCGCGGCTGCGGCGGCGAGCAGACAGAGAGGAACCGCCAGTACTCCTGGCGTATCGGCCGGTAGCGAGATCCCCATTAGTGCGGCGCCGAACGCGCCGGCCGCGAGCTGGCCTTCCGCGCCGATGTTGAACAACCCGGCGCGCAGCGCCAGCGCGATGCTGAGCCCCGCGAACGTCAGCGTCGTCGTCTTGTACAGCACCTGCGCGAAGCCGTACGGGTTCCCCCACGCGCCTTCGATCATGCGGCTGTACACGTGCGCCGGCGACTCGCCGAACAGAAGGATCAGAACGTCGCCGAGTATGAGCGCGATGAGCAGCGCGACGATCGGCGGAAGCAGCGCCTCCTCAGCGCGGCGAAGCAAAGATTCGTTCATGCCGCGTCGCGGCTCCCGCCGCCGGTCATGTACGGGCCGAGGACTTCGGGGGTCGCCTCGTGCACCGGGAGCGTGACCACGAACTTGCCGCGGTACATCACAGCGACTTTGTCCGACAGCGCGAGCACCTCGTTCAGCTCAGCGGACACGAGCAGGATGGCCTTGCCGGCGTCGCGAGCTTCCCGGATCTGCCGGTGGATGAACTCGATCGCGCCGACGTCCACTCCCCGCGTGGGCTGGGCCGCGAGCAGCACGGTGAACGATCGTCCCATCTCCCGCGCGATCACGACCTTCTGTTGGTTTCCGCCGGACAGCGTACGCGCGGCCGGCGCAGGGCTTGGAGGGCGGACGTCGAACTTGCTGATCTGCTCCCGGGCGTGAGACTCGATTCGTCCGCCGTCGAGCGAGCCGTACCGCGAGAACTCGTCCTGCGCGCCGAGCACCAGGTTCTCCGCGATCGAGTACTCGAGGATGAGCCCGCGCCTGTGCCTGTCTTCGGGCACGTGCGCGATGCCGGCTTCGCGTCGCTCTTTCACCGTTGCGCCGGTGATGTCGCGGCCGGAAACCGAGATGGATCCCGCGAGAATGTCGCGGAGGCCGGCGATCGCTTCCACGAGCTCGGTTTGACCGTTCCCTTCGACGCCCGCGATCCCGAGGATCTCGCCCGGACGGATGGCGAACGTGACGCCATCCACGACGCGCACTCGCCGCGAGTCGTTCACCGCGAGACCGGTGACCTCGAGCACCGCGCCACCGGTAGGCGCAATCGCGTGCTCGGTGGTGGCCGCTGCTCCGCCGATCGCCTCGCGAACCGGCGCGGAGAGCACGACGTCACGACCCACCATCGCCTTGGCGATCTCTGCGGGCGTCGTATCCGACGTCTTCATTCGACCGACGGTCGCGCCGGCGCGCATCACGGTGATCGTCTCGGATATGTCGATCACCTCGTCCAGGCGGTGCGTGATGAGCACGATCGTTCCGCCGTCGCCGCGTAACTTGCGCAGGACGGTCCAAAGCTCCTGCACGTCGGGCGGAGAGAGGACGGCCGTCGGCTCGTCGAGGATGAGGATCTTGGCGCCACGGTACAGCGTCTTCAGGATCTCCACGCGCTGTGCTTCCCCGACCGACAGCTCCGCGATCCGCCGGTCGGCGGGAACGATCAGCCCTGTCTTCTGAATGAGCGCGTTCACGTCGGCGAGGGCGCGCGCTCGATCGAACATCACGCCGCGCTTCGGCTCCATGCCGAGCACCACGTTCTCGGCAACAGTCAGCGTCGGAACGAGCATGAAGTGCTGGTGCACGACGCCGACGCCGTTCGCGATCGCGTCGGTCGTGGACCAGCCCGTGACGTCGCGCCCGTTCACTTCCACCGTACCCGCATCCGGCTTGATCAGCCCGCCGAGGATCTTCATGAGGGTGGATTTGCCCGCTCCGTTCTCGCCGACGAGCGCGTGGATTTCTCCAGGCGCGACGTCGAGCGAAGCGGCGCGGTTGGCCCGGACGGGACCGAACGACTTGTCGATCGCCGCCATCGTGATCGGGTGTGCGCTCATCGGGTGGACGGCACCTTGATTCTGCCCGCGATAATGTCGGCCTTGAGCTGCTCCACACGCAGGCGCGCGGCGTCGGGGATGAGTGCGCGATTGTTCTCGTTGTACACGTAGCCCACGCCGCCCTCGGCGAGGCCGAACGAGTACACGCCGCCCTTGAACGTGCCGTTCTCCACCCGCGCGATGGCGTCGTACACCGCCGCATTCACTCCCTTGATCATGGACGTGAGCACGCGCCCCGGCGCTTCCGCCGCCTGGTCGGCATCCACGCCGATCGCGAACTTGCCGGTGGCGCGCGCGGCCTCGAACAATCCGCTCCCGGTCGCTCCAGACGCGTGAAAGATCACGTTCACGCCCGACTGGTACTGTGCGAGCGCTAGTTCCTTCCCGCGGCCCGGGTTCGCGAACGCCTCCGGCGTGACGCCGGCATATTGCGCGACCACGGTGCAGTCGGGGCAGACGTGCTTCACTCCGGCGCGATAGCCGGCCTCGAACTTGTGGATAAGCGGGATGTCCATGCCGCCGATGAAGCCGACCCGCTTGGAGTTGCCGACGAGCGCCGCGAGCGCGCCGACGAGGAACGATCCTTCTTCCTCGCGGAACTTGAGCGCGGCGACGTTGGACGGTGGCGGGATCACATTCCCGGCTACGTCAGTGGCGAGCGCGAAATCGACTCCGGCGAATCGGCTGTCGGGGTATTCCCGCGACAGCACGAGGAGATCGTCGGTGAAGATGAACCCGATCCCCATGATCAGATCCATGCCCTCGGCGGCGAGCAGGCGCAGCCCGGCCTCGCGGTCGGCGCCTTCCCCGGGCTCGATGAACCGCACGTCGGCGCCGAGCTGCTGCATGGCGCTGTCGGCGCCCGCGTACGCGCCGTCGTTGAACGATTTGTCGCCACGGCCGCCGACGTCGAGCACGATCCCGACCCTGGTCGCGTCGGCGTCCGCGACCGCTTCGGTGCCGCGCGGGCTGAACACCAGGAACGCGGCGTGGACGGCGAGCAGGACCGCGACAGTGATCAGGAGCTTGCGCATGGGTGGGTAAGTTTCGTGCGCGTAACAGTAGTGAGCAAGAGCGCGCCCGGGTTTCGTGGGCGCGGGTTTTCGGTGTGCGGGCGCTTGCCACGACGGGCTCCCCATTCGCGCCTACGCTCGCAAACTACGCTCGCTAAGACGGCGCTTTGGGGAGTCCGTCGTGGCAAGCGCCCCCATGCATGTGGGCCGCGGCGCTCGGGTGTCCCGCGTAGGCGCGTCTTAGCGAGCGCAGTTTGCGAGCGTAGCGCCGAAGCGGGATACCCGAGTCCTCGGCCCCCGGCACCACGCACGCGCGCCCACGGCCCCGCTCCCCGCGGTTGACGGCCAAACGCGCTGTAGATTTCAGCATGCCCGTTGACCGGATCAGAACGCGATTTCTCGTGGTCGGCAGCGGCGTTGCCGGACTGCACGCGGCGTGGCGGGCGAGCGAAGAGGACGGCGGCGAGGTGATGGTCCTCACCAAGCGATCGTTGTTCGACAGCGCGACGGCCTACGCCCAGGGCGGGATCGCCGCGGCGCTCGGCGCCGGGGACTCTACCAAGCTCCACCGGAAGGACACGCTCGCGGCTGGAGCGGCGCTGTGCGACGCGGGCGCGGTGGACGTGCTCGTGGCCGAGGGACCCCAGCGCGTGCGCGAGCTGCAGACCGCAGGCGCCGAATTCGACCTCGGCCCCACGGGCAAGCTGCGCCTCGGCAAGGAAGCCGCGCATTCCCGCCATCGGATAGTGCACGCCCACGGCGACCAGACTGGGGCGGAGGTCGTGCGAACGCTGATCGATCGCGTAATGGACAACCCGAAGATAGAGGTCTTCGAGAAGACGCGGGTGCTCGACCTCGTCGTACACGCGGGGATGTGCGCGGGAGTTCGGGCGACGGTGGCGGGACGGCCCGTGGAGATAATCGCCGACGCGACGGTCCTCGCGACCGGCGGCTGCGGCCAGGTCTTTCGCCATACGACCAACCCGGTCGTGGCCACCGGCGACGGTTACGCGATCGCGCGGCGCGCGGGCGTGAAGCTCTCGGACATGGAGTTCGTCCAGTTCCACCCGACCGCGCTCGACACGCCGGAGAATCCGCTGTCCCTGATCTCCGAGGCCGTGCGAGGTGAAGGCGCGACGCTCGTCAACGACGACGGCCAGCGGTTCATGATCCGCCGGCACAGAAACGCCGAGCTCGCTCCGCGGGACATAGTGGCGCGCGAGATTTTTCTGCAGCAGTCGGGGGGGAGCAGGGTCTGGCTCGACGCGCGCCGCCTGGGGAAATCGTTCGAGAAACGTTTCCCGGGAATTTTCGCGCTCTGTCACGCCCGGGGCATCGACCCGCGCGACGAGCTCATTCCGGTGACTCCGGCCGCGCACTACATGATGGGCGGGGTCGTCACCGATCTGGCGGGCCGCTCCAGCCTGCAGCGACTGTACGCGTGCGGCGAAGTATCCAGCACGGGGGTGCACGGCGCCAACAGGCTGGCCTCCAACTCTCTGCTGGAGGGTTTGGTGTTCGCCGAGCGCGTCGCGCGCGATATGATAAAGACGGAGCGATTGACGAAGGTGCCGAAAAAGTCCGTCTGGAGGGCGCCGCAGCTTCGGGATCGTGGAGCCGCGCAAGTCGCGGCCGACGACGTGCGGCAGGTCATGTGGGAGAAAGCGGGGATCTACCGGTCCGGCAAAGGGTTGAAGAAATGTCTGGAGACTCTCGACGCGATCGAATCGCGCCTCCCGGTCGGGGCGACCGAGGAAGCGAACCTGATCGCGACGGGACGACTAATTGCCGGTGCGGCGTTGCAGAGGAGCGAATCGCGCGGCGGTCATTTCCGCAGCGACTTTCCCAGGCCCAAGCAGAAGTGGCGGGGGAAGCACATCATATGGCAGTGATTGCGGAGGCCGACGTGGCGACGCTGCAAGCGGAGATCAAGGAGCTCGCGCGGGCCAGGAACGCCGTGATCCTCGCGCACAACTACGAGCGGTCCGAGGTTCAGGACGTGGCCGACTACGTCGGCGATTCCCTGGGCTTGAGCCGCGAGGCGGCTCGCACCGAAGCGGACGTGATCGTGTTCTGCGGCGTGCACTTCATGGCCGAGACCGCCAAGATCCTGTCGCCAAAAAAGACCGTGCTGCTACCGGACCTCGCCGCGGGGTGCTCACTCGCGGCCAGCATCGACGCCGAGCAGCTGCGCGCGTGGAAGGCGGAGCATCCGGGCGCGGTGGTCGTGTCGTACGTCAATACGTCCGCCGAGGTGAAGGCGGAGAGCGATTACTGCTGCACGTCGGGCAACGCGGTGGAGGTGATCAACACCATCCCCGCGGAAAAAGACATCCTCTTCCTGCCGGACATGTTTTTGGGAGCGCACGTGCGGCGGGTGTCGGGACGCGAGAACATTCACGTCTGGATGGGCGAGTGCCACGTGCACGCGGGGATCGATCCCGAGCACATCAACCTGACGCGAGCGGCGCACCCCGGCGCCGAATTTCTGATTCACCCCGAGTGCGGCTGCGCGTCGAGCGTCGTCGAAGCGGTGTCGGCCGGCACGGTCAGCCCCGAGGGAATGCAGATCCTCTCGACCGAGGGGATGATCCGCCGGCCGTCGGAGTCGCCGGCGGACGAGTTCATCGTCGCGACGGAAGTCGGCATCCTGCACCGGCTGCGGCGGGAGAATCCGACCAAGACGTTCTTCGCGGCGAACGACCTGGCCGTGTGCGCGTACATGAAGGTCACGACCCTGCCGAAGGTGTTTCTGGCGTTGCAGGAGATGCAGTACGAGATCACGGTGCCGCCGCAGGTGGCCGCGCGCGCGCGCAAGGCGATCGAGCGCATGGTGGCGATCGGAGGGCAGACGGCGCTGTCGCCGGTGCCGACTTCGCCGGATCCGGGCGAGTAATCGGCGCACGCCTTTTGCGCGGTTAATCCGAGATGACCCCTCCCCGCCGCCGCCAGCCGCAACGCAGAACGGTTCCGAGACCGGACGAGGGCGTCCTGTTTCCGCTCACCCGGCGGGATACGGTAAAGCTCGTCCGTGCCGCGCTGGACGAGGATGGGGCGTTCGCCGACATCACCACGATCGCTACCGTCGTGTCGGACCGGCGCGCCCGCTGCCGGCTCGTGGCGAGAAAAGCGGGCGTAATCGCCGGGTTACCGCTGGCGGTCGAGGCGTTTCGCCAGCTGAATCCGCGGGTGGACGTTCGCGTGGAGGGCGAGGACGGCCGAACCGTAACTCCCGGCTCGGTGTTCGTGACGCTGAGCGGCAGCGCTCGTGGGCTGCTGTCGGCCGAACGTGTCGCGCTGAACTTTCTCCAGCGCCTCTCGGGGATCGCGACTCTTACCGCCAAGTTCGTCGCGGCGGTGCGCGGCACTGACGCGAAGATTTTCGACACCAGGAAGACCACCCCCGGCTGGCGGAGCCTGGAGAAGTACGCGGTGCGCGCGGGCGGAGGCACCAATCACCGGATGGATCTCTCGACCGCGATCCTGATCAAGGACAACCACCTCCGCGCCCTCGACGGAGATATGGCGCTGGCGATTCAGCGCACGCGAGAGCTGGCGCCGCGCGGTACCAAAGTAGAAGTCGAGTGCGACAGGATCGCGCAGGTGCGCGCGGCAGTCGAAGCCGGCGCGGACATAGTGCTGCTCGACAACATGAAGCTGGACGAGATCAAGCGCTGCGTGGAGCTCGTGGACGGGCGCGCCATTCTCGAAGCGTCCGGCGGTGTCAACCTGACCAACGTTCGGGCGATCGCCAGGACCGGGGTGGACTGGATTTCGGTCGGCGCGCTCACGCACTCGGCGCCGTCGCTGGATCTCGCGCTCGATTTCACGTAGCGCGTTCCGCAGCTGAAGGCTCGCCAGTCGTCTCACGAGCGCCGGAACTCACGCCATCGCTGTGCGGGAGCCGCGCAGCCACCGCCAATGCACGGCGAACAGGATACCGGCCACCAGCAGCATGAGCGTGGACGTTACCAGCCCGCGCAGCGCGCGGTGCCGCACGGCCGCGATCCGGTCCGTGCGCTCCTCGGCGCAGAGTGCCATGAGCGCGCTGTCCGACGGAACGTCCGGCGCGAGGGCGGCTGCCGGTCTCTCAGGGCCGGGGGAGGGCGCAGTGCGCATCCAGCGTTGTCTGCACGCCTCGAGCGAGCGCCCACCGAACTCACTGGTGACCTCCCGCGACATCTCCGGCTCCGCGAATTCGAAGGTGTTGTTCACGATGCTGTTCAGCGAGATGAGGATCGTGATGACGGCGATTAGGCAGACGATGTAGCCGTACAGCTGCGGGATCCAGCGCGGTTGGTCCATGACCTCTCCGTGGAAGTAGGCGCGCCCGGTGGCGCGAATCCCAGCGAGGGAAAGCTACGCGCCCGCGGTTGTCGGGACAGAGGTGCGCGACGCCTCCCGAAGCTGCTCGACGAGTTGTGCTGGATCCCGCGTCGGAAGACTGCAGGTAAAGCCGCGGCAGACGTGCGCGGTGGCTCCTCCGAGGGCATCCCGCCCCTGCAGCAGGGCCACCCCTCGCGCCCGGGCAGGATCGCCGCCGGCGAGCACCAGGCCCGGCACGTACGTGTCCGCGACGGCGCGCTCGAGCCGCCTGAAATCGTCGCCGGCGGGATCGCCGGCGATCGCGACCTGCACACCGCCGCGCACGAGCATGTCCGCGACGCCGAGCAGATGCCCGAACGCAATCGCATGCTTGCTCATGGACGTGGCGAGAGGGCGGAGAACACGCTCGGCACGTCCGTGATACGCCTCGTCTCCTGTCAGCTGGGAGATGCGGAGGCAGAGCTCCGCGGCGAGTGAGCTGCCCGCCGGCACCGCGTTGTCGGCGACCTCGCGCGGCCGCGTGATCAGCTGCTCGGCGTCGCGAGCCGTGTCGAAGAAAACGCGCCCATCCTCGTCCCAGAACTGATCGATGATCACAGCGGAGATCTCCAGCGCACGATCGACCCACTGTTGGTCGAACGTCAGCTCGTAAACGGAGATGAAGCCGAGCGCGACCGCGGCGTGATCCTCCAGGAAGCCGGGGATGCGGGTGACGCCGTCCTTGCGGGAGCGCAGCACGCGTCCGTCGCGAACCATCTCGCCATGCAGCAGCTCGGCGTTCTTCAACGCCATCGCGCGGAACCGCTCGTTGTCGAAAACGCGGGCGGCCTCGGCCACTGCCCGCAGCATCAAGCCGTTCCATCCGGCGAGGACCTTCTCGTCGCGGCCCGGCCAGACGCGGCGCGAGCGCGCTTCATACAGCATCGTCTTCGCGCCCTCGATCGCCTCGGCCAGGGCGAACTCGGTCGCGCCGAGTCGCGCGGCGAAAACGGAAGGCTCCGACGGGACGAACAGAATGTTCGCTCCTTCAAAATTTCCATCTGGCGTCACGCCGTAGTAGGACTTCACCAGCGCCGACTCCTCGCCCAGCAGGTCGTCGAGCTCGGCCTCGCTCCAGACGTAGAACTTTCCTTCGTGCCCCTCGCTGTCCGCGTCGAGCGAAGAGTAGAAGCCACCCTCGGGAGAAGTCATCTCGCGCTCCACCCAGGCGATCGTGTCGCACGCCACGCGCTTCACTTCCTCGTCTCCCGTGGCCTGCCACAAGTGGACCCCGAGGCGGAGCAGCAGCGCGTTGTCGTACAGCATCTTCTCGAAGTGCGGCACCAGCCACTCGTCGTCCACGGAGTAGCGCGCGAAGCCGCCGCCTACCTGATCGTAGATTCCGCCGCGCGCCATCTTCCTGAACGAGTTCAAAGCGATGTCGATCGCGATGCGGTTGTCCGTGCGTGCCCCGTGGCGCAGGAGAAAATCGAGCGCCATGGTCTGGGGGAATTTCGGGGCGGAGTCGAAACCACCGCGGGTCTCGTCATATCGCTGGGCCAGGCTGCGGTAGGCGATCTCGAGCATGCCATCGGCGATCTCGTCCGCGCGTGTGGAAGCGGGCGGAGGCTGGTATATCTGGCGGAGCTGCGCGGCGCTCCGCTCGACGTCATCGCGATGCTCCGTGTACGCGCGCGCCACCGATTTGAGCACGTTGGTGAAGGACGGCATCCCGTGCCGGTCGGTGGGTGGAAAGTACGTACCGCCATAGAACGGCTCGCCGGTGGGCGTGAGGAACACGGTCATGGGCCAACCGCCGTGTCCGGTCATCGCTTGCACCGCCTGCATGTAGATGCTGTCCAGGTCGGGGCGCTCCTCGCGATCCACCTTGATGCTCACGAACTGCTCGTTCATCACGGCGGCGGTAGCTTCGTCCTCGAAGGACTCGTGCGCCATGACGTGGCACCAGTGGCACGCGGCGTAGCCGATACTCAACAGGATGGGCTTGTTCTCGCGCCGGGCGCGCTCGAGCGCGTCGGCGGACCAGGGGTGCCAGTCGACGGGGTTGTCGGCGTGCTGGAGGAGGTAGGGGCTGGATTCGTTTATCAGGAGATTGGGCATTGCGTTTGGAAGCTTTGCATAATTCCGACCAGCGGAAACGCTCTCCGTAGTTTGGCCCCAGCATCGCCGAGAACGATACGCCGTAATAACTTGTATGGATGCTGGCAATGATAGCCCTGGGCGGCGCCGTCGGATCAGTCACTAGATATCTGCTCGGCGGAGTGGTGCAACGCACGGCCGGCATTGCGTTCCCCATCGGCACCCTGGCGATCAACGTCTCGGGATCTTTTGTCGCCGGGTTTCTGCTGCGCTGTTTCATGAACGTCCAGACGCACCCGACCCTGCGCGCGGCGCTGATCGTCGGCTTCTGCGGCGGGTTCACCACGTTCTCCGCGTTCACCACGGAGACGCTGGGACTGTTCGAGGGCGGGGAGTACGCGAGGGCGGCGCTGTACGTCGCCGCTAGCGTGGCGCTCTCGCTCATGGCGGTATTCGCCGGATTCGCGGCGGGCGTCGTCGCCATTCCCCACCACTCACGCTGATGTCCGGCCGTCCGGACGGGATGCTCCGTGTCTGAAGACCTCACCCGCTACCTGCGCGAGAACGACGCGAGGATTCGCGACGAACTGTTCGATCTGCTGCGGATTCCGAGCGTCAGCGCGCGGTCCGAGCACAAGGGCGACATGACCCGGACCGCGGAGTGGGTCCGCGATTCGCTGAAGGAGCTCGGCTTCGATACGAAGATCCACCAGACCAGGGGGCATCCGATCGTCGTGGGCGAATGGCGGAAAGCTCCGGGTGCGCCCACCGTGCTGATCTACGGCCATTACGACGTGCAGCCGCCGGAGCCGCTGGCGTTGTGGACGTCGCCTCCGTTCGAGCCGACGATACGCGACGGCAAGATATTCGCGCGCGGCTCGGTGGACGACAAGGGCCAGTTCTTCCTGCACATCAAGGCGGTCGAGGCGCACCTGAAGACGCGCGGCAAGCTCCCGGTGAACGTCGTCTTCCTGATCGAGGGAGAGGAAGAGATAGGGAGCGAGAATCTCGCCGAGTTCGTGGACAAGCAGCGCGACCTGCTGAAGGCCGACGCTGTGGTGATCTCCGATTCGACCATGTACGCGGCCGGCCAGCCGTCTATCCTCTCATCGCTGCGCGGTTTGGCGTACTTCGAGATCAACGTCCAGGGACCGGCGAGCGATCTGCACTCCGGCATGTACGGCGGCGCGGTCGTCAATCCGGCGACGGCGCTGGCGAAGATCATCGCGACGTTCCACGACGAGCAGGGAAGAGTAGCCATCAAGGGCTTTTACGACGCGGTCCGCGAGTGGGAGCCGGAGATTCGCGCGCAGATGCGCGCCCTGCCGGCCGACGACGCGCTCTTCCTGAAGGAGGTGGGTGCCACGGCGCTCGGCGGCGAGGAGGGTTACACGACGTTGGAGAAGCTGTGGACGCGCCCGACGTGCGAGGTCAACGGACTCCTCAGCGGCTACACCGGCGAGGGAGCGAAGACGGTGCTGCCGGCCCACGCGATGGCGAAGGTGAGCTGCCGCCTGGTTCCCGACCAGCAGCCGCAGGATATCGAACGACTGATGAAGGCGCACGTCGCGCGGGTCGCGCCGCCGGGAGTGACCGTCACGTGCGAGCACCTGCACGGCGGGCGCGCGTGGAAGGCCGCACTAAAGGGCCCCATCTTCGACGCGGCGCGCAAGGCGCTCGAGTCCGCATTCGGCAAGGCACCGTTCATCACGGGCGAAGGTGGCTCGATTCCGGTCGTCAGCGACTTCGAGCAAATCCTCGGCGCGCCCGTGCTGCTCGTCGGCTTCGGGCTTCCCGGGGAGAACGCGCACGCGCCGGACGAATGGATCAGCGAGGAGAATTTCCGCCTGGGAATGCGGGCGATGGCGGAGATGTGGGACCATTACGCCGCCGCTGTCGCGGCGGCGTAGCTGTTGGCTGCTGGCTATTGGCTCTTAGCTACCGCATCGCAGTTCCCGTCGTTCCGCTCCAAGCCAACAGCCAACAGCCAATAGCCAATAGCTAATAGCTAATAGCTAACAGCCGCTGTTAGTATCTCCACTCTCTGATCAAAAACATTCCCAGCACGCTGCGTGTTATGGGCTCGCGCAGCTGCAGCGTGGGCACGCGCAGCTGGTAGCGCGGCTCCAGCGCGACCTCGATCCGGTAGCCTGGCATGGACGGGAAGCGGTGCTCGAGGGTGAAGCCAGGGCGCCGTAGCGCGGCCGGATCTGGCCGACCCGTGACGGAGATGAACGTGTGCGGGTTCACGTACTTGCCGAACTCCACCTCGGTGCTGCGCAGGAAGCTGCCGACATCCGTCTGAATCTCGGCCGGCGAAATGATCAGCACGTCGGCGCCGAGCGAGCGGGCGGCTTCGGCCGCGATTTCTTCGGTGAAGACGCCGAGGGCAACCGCCGCAAGCTGCTTCGTCGCGAGCGCGGCGCCGGTGCCGACCAGGTTGCCCGCGCCGCCGCCGGTGGACAGCGCGGAACCGCCCAGCTGCGTCAGCGTAGTGCCCGACTGGCCGAACGCCAGATAGCTGAGGATGTCGCTCTGCGCCAACGGCGGTTGCGCGTCGCTGGTGAGCGTGATCTTCGGGCTCCTGAGCGTGCCGCCGATCACGATCTGGATGTTGATCGCCTCGCGCGTTGGAAGCCGGACCTCGTACTCGCCCTGGATCTGCAGAGTGGGGTTGATCTCGGTCTGTCCGACGAACGTTGCCGATCCGCGCCTGATCTTGAACCTGCGGCTGAAGAACACGTAGTCACCGCGGTCGCTGAGCAAGATCCCGTCGAGAGTGAGCGACTCCTTGGAGCGGTCCGCGCGGACGATGAGGTCGCCGTCGGTGTACACCTCGACGTTCACGTTCGGCGCGCGCACGAAGACGTCGCGCTCGACGCGCAGGTTGAGATCGACCCGGAGGTTCGCGAGCAGCGGCGACTGCGCCGGAAATATCTCGGTCGCCGGCGTGAGCGCGGTGTCCAGCACGGCGAATAGTGCCGGGTCGTCCGCGCCGATGACCTCGCGGTCTTCCGGAGTGGGGATGTACAGCACGCCCTCGCGGATCCGGACGCCGCCGCTGATAAGCGCGCCCTTGAACGGCCCGTACATGGCCACGTCGAGATCTGCGAACAGCTCACCGTGATCGTTGTCGAGGATGCGCGCGTTCGTGGAAGTCAGACGCAGGTCGAACGACGGAGCGCGGAAGGAGCCCACGCCGACCCCGCCACTGACCCGGAACGGTCCCGTGCTGCGACCCACTAGAGAATCAACGACCACCGTGTCGCCGGTCATGCGCACTGAGCCATGAACCTGCCGCACGGTCACCCCCGTCGCTGCGATCCTGGCGCTCCCGTTGTGAATGGCGATGTTACCCGACAGCGCTGGCGCGCTGAGCGTGCCGGCGATGGTGACGTCGCCGCTGGCGCGACCTCGCACGTTCGTCACGTAGCTGTTCAGCTGCGGCAGTATCTCGACCGGGAAGCTGTCCGCCGCGACTCGCAACGCGATCTGCCGGTCTCTCGGTATCCGCGAGCCGGTGACGCCAGTGAGAGCGAGGTTCACCGGAATCGTGCCTTCCGCGAGGATTACCGAGCGGCCGTTGGCGAGGGTGCCATCTACGCGTCCAGTGAGGGTCTCGTCGGCGTAATCGACGGTGCCGTGCACTTCCGGCAGGCGCGTCTCGCTGTACACGAAGTCGGTTGCGCCAAACGCGCCCTTGAAGGTCGGCTCGGCCATCGTCCCGGTCGCGTTCACGTCCAGGGAGAGGAGGCCCCGCGCGCTGATGTCACTCTGCAGCAGCGACGCGACGTCGGCGATCTCGAACCGGTCCACGGCGAGCCGCAGGTCGGCGTTCCCCTCGCGGGGAATCAGGCCGTCGACGAAGATGCGCCCGCCGGCCGGATTGGTCAGCTCGAGCGTGCGGACCATGAAGCCTCGCGTCCCCCATTCGATCTGCGACGGCTGCGTGCTGGTCCACAGCGTCGTGTCGAACTGCAGCCGCATGTTGTCGAGGTGCAGCTCGCGATGGTCGGAGTGTAGCCGGTACTGCGCGGCCAGCGCGTACTGCGTCTTGTCGTCCTGGTGGATGGTGATCTCCGTGGTACCGCCCGGCCGCGTGTAGCTGACGTGCGCGTCGATGCTGTCGAGCGCGAAGCCCGCCAGCCGCGCGTCGGCGAGCTGCGCGTCCACCACCAGCCGCGACTCGGGCGTGCGCGCGCCGGCCCACTCGTAGTCGGCCGTCAGCCGGCCCACGCGCTGCCCGCGCGCAACCAGATTCGTGCCGCGCGCGGTGCCACGCAGACCGAAGTTCTTGATGTTGCCCGTGGCGACGCCCTCCGCGCGCAGCATGCCCGCCAGCAGCCCGCGCGGGATGACACTCGGCGTGTCCACCGCGATCGGCGGCACTCGCCGGCCGGTCACGGCGCGCTCTACCTCGGTCTCCCGCGCGATCCGCAGCGAGTCCGCGCGCGCTCTCTCGACGCGCGTGGCGAGAATGCGCGGTCGCGGCTGCACCACGCCCGTATCGGTGCCGATGACTCCCTCCAACGCCGACAGCGTGTCAATCACGACGCTGTACCGCAGCTCGCCTTGCCGCCGCTCGCTGAGCCCGAACGTACCCTGCGCGTCGAGTTGCCCCTGCGGCACGCTCACGGTCAGAGTGTCGAAGCGCGCGAGCCCGTCGGCGAACGCCACTCGCACCTTGGCGGAGTCGAGCGCGAGAGTGTCCCACGTGGACGTGCGGAGGTCAGCCACGAGATTCCCGCGCATCGTCTCCGGATCCGTGCCGGTACCGACGATGTGCGCGGTCGCGGTGAGCGCGGTGCGCGGCGCGCGGCTCGAGACGGAGCTCGCGTTGAACAGCGCGGCGTTCAAGCGCAGGTCATAGGCGGTCGCACGTCCCTCGAGGTCCACGCGGCCGTTGATCGCGATGTCGCCGCCGCCCGAGGCGGCGAGCGTCGTGTTCACCGTGAAGTCGCGCAGCGTTCCAGTGAATCGCACCGGCCCGGTCACGGAGCCGCGGAGTCCGAGCGCGGGCGCGAACTGCCCGGCAATGGCCAGCGCCAGAGGAGCGAACCGCGCGTCCACGTCGAGCCACGCGCGCCCGCCGCGCGGCCTGATGGCGACACGACCGATTCCGCGGGATCGGTTACCAGCCTCGACGTGGGTTACGTCGCCGGTGGCCACTAGCGTACTGCCGGTCGATCCGTTGAGGACGGCGTTCCCCGTGAACGTCCCACCGAACGGGATGTCGGGAATGATCACCTTCGCCATCTCCGCGGTCACCGGCAGCAGCCGGAGGCGGAGATTGCGCGCGCGGAAGTATTCGCCGACGCCGAGCTCGCCCGTGGCGACGACGCGGTTCCTTCCGGTGCCCCGCCCCACGAAAGTCACGTCGCCGTCCACCTGCAGCGAGTTGAAGCCACCGTCGAAGCGCGCGCGGCCGGATAGCACTCCGGGGCGCGGCGGCCAGGAGACGCCGAGCACCTGGTCCAGGAGCGCGGTGCTGACGCGGGAGAAGCGGAGATCCGCCGCGTGGAACGCGAGCGTGTCGGTATCGGTGACGCCGATCTTTCCGGCGATGTGCGCGTCGCCGAGCCTGACGTCCGCGTTCTCCACGAGGTACATCGCGCTGTCGCCCTCCCAGTCCATCGAGAAGTCGAGCGAGCCGCTGCCGCGCTCCGGCAGCTGCGGCAGCACCCAGCGGACGTCGGCCGGCGAGAACGGGTTGGCGCGCATCCTCAGTCGCAGATCCGCGCCGTCCAGCGTGTACCTGCCGGACGCGATCGCGCGCGTGCCGCCCGTTTCGGCGCGTGCATCGGCCCACCACACCGAGTCCTTGTTGAACTGGATCTTGCCGGTGAACGCGCGCAGGACGAGCGACGGCGGATTAAACGGGATCGCGTGCAGCCGGCCCGACGCGACATCGATTAGCGCGACCCTGAAATCCGGATCGTTGAGCCGCACCACCGGCATGCGCGCGTGGATGTCGCGATACTCGGAGACGTTCTGGAATCCGCCCGGGACGCGGATGATTTTTACGCGGCCTTCGCCCGCGAGCGCCTGCGTTATCTCGCGATCCGGATCCCCCTTTCCGCCGCCGGGCGTCCAGGGCACACGCGTGGTGAGGTCCACGTTCACCAGCGTGACGTCGGCAAATCGGATCCAGGTCCCCCAGCCCGGCTCGCGCGGGCCGGTCTGTGGCACGGTGTCGCGCGGAAAGATCCTGTCGTAGTTCCACTTCTGCCCGGAAAACCGCTCGATCACCACGTGCGCGTTCACGATTCGCAGATTGGACAGAACAATGCGCTTTCCGAGCAGCGCGCGAAGCCCGTACTCGGTGTAGATCGTATCGGCGATGATGAGCGGCGCGCCGCTGCTGTCGGTGATCGAGACGCCAACCAGGGTGACGTCGCGCAGGAGATTGCCGTGCACCTCTCCGATCTTGATTACCCCGCGCGAGTTGCGCGTGAGAATGTCCACCACGCGGTCGCGCGCGAAGTTCCGGCCGACGTCGGTCTGGGTGACGATGACCACGCCCACCGCCGCGAGCAGGACGATTCCGGCGACGACGAGCCCCGCGATGCCCGCGTGCTTCTTCCGGAACGCGGGCCTGTAGCCGTGCCGCGGCGAGGCGGTCGGCGCGGTCACTAGAACGCTTCGCCTATCGAGAGGTGGAGGACCATCCGGTCCAGTACCCCCATGAACCCGCCGCGAGCCACCGCGTACTCGCGGCGGGTGTTCAGCCGGACGAGCCTGCGCTCACCATCCACGATCTCCTCGGAGATCACGGGCAGCCGCTCGGCCCGGCCCGGGTTGATGCCGATGTCCACGCGAATCGGCCCGACGGGCGAGCGGTATCGAACGCCGAAGCCGGGGGTGACGGCGGCGCGGCTGCCTGGCAGCGAGTGGTCGATGTTCTGCGTCACGATCCCAGCGTCGATGAAGGCCGCGCCGGATAGCTGCCGCCAGACGGGGAAGCGCAGCTCGATGCTCGCTTCCGCGACGGTGTTGCCGCCGAGCGGACGTGGCTGAAAGACTTTGTCCTGGAACGCCACTGAATTGGGATCGCAGTCGGTGATCGCCGTCGACTCCGGGCACGCGAGCGGGCCGTCCTTCGACAGCTTGCCGGCGCGCAGCTCCACGGCCGACACGGTAAGCACGCGCGGACCCAGCTGGTTCTCACCGAACCCGCGAACGGACTGCGCGCCGCCGGCGAAGAAGCGCGTGCGCGGGTGCAGGATCTGCTCGCCTTCCAGTCCGCCGAGCGCCTCGCCCGTGCTCGCCACTCCCTTGACCCAGCCGAGCCGGATATGGCCGCCGAGCACTCCCCGCCGCCGGATTCTCCGGAACGCCGCCGCCTCGGCGGACGCGCGGTTGTAGCGATAGTCGGAGGCGGTGAAGCCCGACGCGTGCTCGAGCGCGCTGCGGCCGCGGAAGCCCTGAGTGGGGGAGAACGGATCGTTGGTGCGGTCAATGTTGCCCGTGAGCGTGAGCGGAGAGATGCGCTGAGATCCGCGCAGCGCGTCGAGCGTCGGACGATCGCACACGCCGAAGTTGACGCAGAAGTACACGTCTCCGGCCTCGACGGTGGTCACCTCGAAGCGATAGTTCAAGCTGACGGGCGTGCGCAGCGCCACCTCGCGGGTGAACGTCGCGCTCGACCCGTAGCCGCGGTCCACATAGATGCCCGGCGCGCTGCGCCGGTGCGTGAACACCGACAGCGCGAGTGCATTGCGCGCCGAGCCGAACCACGGCTGCTGCAGCTCGGCGCTGGCATTGTACGTCGGCGCGAAATACGGGCTCCGGTCGCTGCCGACGTTCACGTAATTATCCGAGAAGATGAGCTTGTTGTTCAGCTGCTTGGCGAACAGGTTGCCGACCGCGCCCGTAACCGTCAGCCGCCGCGCTCCGCCGGTGAAGTTGAAGTCCGTGTACCTGCCTTCGGCCTGCACGAAGTCCGCGGTGGTGAACCCGAAGCTGAGCCTGGCTTCGCGAGGCGGCGATTCCTGCAGGGTGATGTCTACGATCTTGGTGGAATCGATTCCCGTCTCTTCCGTCGAGAGCGCGATGACCGCGCGGCGGAAGAGGTTCGACTCGTACAGATTCCGCTGGCTGCGGAGCAGGTCGGAGCGGTGATAGCGATCGCCCTCCTCGAAGGTCAGCGACCGGCGGATCGTGCGGATGGAGACCTTCTCGTTGCCATGAACGTGAATGCTGTCGATGGTGGTGAGCCAGCGCGGGTTGATGTTCACCGCGATGGATGCCGAGAGTCCGTCACGGGCGACCGCGATGGACGTGTCCACGATCGCGTCGGCGTAGCCGCGGTCCCACAGGGCGGTTTCCAGCCGCACGCGCATGGAGTCGAGCTTGATCATGTTGAGCGGATCGCCCCGCTGGAGCAGCGTGCGCCGCTCGATCGCGCGGCTCGGGAGGACGGGGGCGGCCTGCGTCACGGAGACGTCGCTGACGATCGTGGGAGGACCTTCGTCCACCATGAACGTGACGGCGACCTTGTCGCGGTCGCGCGGCGCGATCACGGTGTCTACCTGGGTCTCGCGGAAGCCGCGCTTCCAGTAAAACACGCGCAGGCGGAGCATGTCGCGGACAAGCTCGTCGCGATCCAGATAGCTCCGCTCGTAGAACAGCTTGCTCTTGTTGAACCAGCAGACTGGCCGGAGGAAGAAGCTCTCGCAGTGCGATTCGTCGGTGACGATGCTCGCGCGGAGCTCGTCGAGCTTGAGCGACTTGACGCCCTGGAACCTGAGGTCTACCACCTCGGGTTTTTCTTCCTCATCCTGGGCCGAAACGGGCGCGGGTGCCAGCGCCCCGAAAGCCGCGGCGAGGCACATTAACAAGGCGGCGCCAACCCTGGACGGGGCCGAGCGCTTCGGACTCAGGTGCATGTACCCCGCAGGAGCAAGCCGTGGGCCGTTAGAGGCCCTCCAGCAGGGCGTCGTTACCGGGGGTGGAGGCGATCCGCTTGATCAGCCATTCCATGGCCGAGGTCGAGGGCATCTGCTGGAGCCCCCGGCGCAGCGTGTAGACGTGGTCCAGCTGCTCCGGCCGAAAGAGCTTTTCCTCCCGGCGGGTGCCGCTAGTGCCGATGTCGATCGCCGGGAAAATGCGTTTCTCGGCCAGCGTCCGGTCGAGCTTGATCTCGCAGTTTCCGGTGCCCTTGAACTCCTCGAAGATGACGTCGTCCATGCGCGAGCCGGTCTCGACGAGAGCGGTCGCGATGATCGTGAGCGAGCCCCCGCCGTGCTGTTCCGCGACCGCGCGGGCCGAGCCAAAAAACGCCTTCGGCTTCGCCATGGCGGTGGCGTCGAGCCCGCCGGACAGGGTGCGTCCGGTGCCACGCTCCACGGTGTTGTGCGCGCGTGCAAGGCGGGTGATGGAATCGAGCACGATCACGACGTCGCGACCGAGTTCCACGAGGCGGCGCGCCCGTTCCAGCGTGATCTCGGCGACGTCGGTGTGGCGGTTGGCCGGCATGTCGAAGCTGGACGCGACGACCTCGCCGTACCCCCATGTGATCATCTCGCTGACTTCCTCCGGACGCTCGTCCACGAGCAGCACGAGCAGCACGGCCTGCGGATGATTTACCGCGACTCCCTCGGTTATCGCCTGGAGGAGCATGGTCTTTCCGGCGCGCGCCGGCGCGACGATCAGCGCACGCTGGCCGTAGCCGATCGGAGCGATGAGGTCGATGGCACGGCGCGTCACCTCGGGTCCGCCCTTGGCGGGTTTGCCCGTCTCCAGCTTGAGCTTGCGGTCGGGATACGACGCGGTGAGCGAACCGAAATCGGGGCGTCTGGCAGCCGTCGCGGGGTCGGCATCGTTGATCGTTCGGACATCGACGACGACAGTGCGATTGCGCTGATCGCGGCCCGTGGTCGCGTTGATCTCGTCGCCCCGGCGCAGTCCCAGCTGGCGCACGAGATGTCCGGGCACCATCGGATCGGACGGGTCGGGGAGGTAACTGTTGGCGGCCTGGCGGATGAACCCGCTGTCGCGCTGTGGATCGAACCACCCGGTCGCTTCCGCATCGGCGACGACCGGCGCGGGAGGCTGCTGGTCCTGCTGCTGCTGTGGCTGCGACTGTCTGTCGCGGCGCGGCCCGTGTCCACGTCCCCGTCTGCCGTGCCGCGGGTTCGGTCCACGGCGTCCGTTCCTGCGCGTGTCCCCATCGCCGGGCGGTCCCTGTTGGCGTTCTCGATTGCCACCCTGTTGCCGACCGCGAGGACGATCCTGCTGCTGCTGCTCCTGGCCGCCGGGGTTGTTGCGCTCGGGGCTGTCGCTCGGGCTCGGCGAGCCGGGGCGGTCGTCGGACCGGTCCTGCACCGACGGCTCAGGTCTCGACTCGTCCGTGGCGGACGACGGCTGCGGATTCGTGTTGTCTGGATCCATGGATCGTGAAGCGGGGTTAATGCTCCCGTTTCCGGCGCCGGGCGCCGGACGGGCGTGATCCTCGCGTGCGGCACTCGCCGCCGAGGTTTAGCTCCTGCCTGGGGTCTGCTGCTTGTCGGAAAAGATCTCGCGGCTATGAAGCCATACGGCATTGCCGTAGCACCGCGGGACTCGAACGGTCGCAGGGAGTAGCGGGGAACTCACGCGGCTTACCGCGACCTGCATTCTCAAAATAGACGCGCGGTGGACAGCGCGGTCACACTACAATGCTAGCGGTTGTGCCGGGGAATGTAAAGCAAGGGGGAGCTTATCTTCACTGGACGATGCCTGAATTATCCGACGTAGCTGTTTTTATCCGGCAAGCGGTCGACTGCTACAAATCCGACGGCGAGATGGGTCCGTTACAGGACTCGCTTGCCGCCCTGCCCGATACCGCGCCCGCGATTCTCGCCGAGGCCGTGGAGCCGTACCGCGACATGCCCGAGGTCGCGGGTCCAGTGTACGAGCGGATCGTCGCGGCGGAGCCAGACAACCCGCGCGCTCTGGTCATCCTGGCGAACGCGTACTGGCTGAGCGGCCGCGGGCCCGACGTCGTGGGCGAGCTCGCGACGCGCGCCATCGCGGCCGACGCGACCAATCGCGGCGCGTGGCATCTGTGGGCGCTTTCCGAGGGAAATCCCCGCGAGCGCACGTCGCGCTGGAAGCAGGTCTCGGCGCGGTTTCCCGACGATCTGCTGGCGCGCGCGAATCTCGCGGACAACGCCGCCGCGCTCGCCGGCGCGGAGCAGGACTACGAGGCGCTCGATCTCGCGATCGAGAACTACGAAGAATTACTGGAGCGCTCCGCGATTCCGGAGCAGCGCGAGGCGCTCGGCAAGGCCATCGCCACGCTCAAGGCGTGGCGCTTCTAGCCCCTACTTCTGCGTGAGCTCCATGACCCAGATGTCGCTCTCGCGCAAGCCGATGGTGAAGTAGGCGTTCCTTTCGTCTACGGCCAGCGCCGTCCGGAAGGGCTGCCGTACCGGATCGGGGAAAGTGAGGATGCGCGTCGGCACTCCACCGTCCGCGGAGACGGACCAGAGCGTCGGGGTTCCCCCGCTCGTGAGATAGTAAACCGAACGCGAGTCCCACGACCATTCCGGCGTTCCACCACGCGGATAATCAGGTCCCGACTGGTACAACACGCGCGG
Organism: uncultured Gemmatimonadaceae bacterium; assembly: GCA_964350145.1. GTDB lineage: Bacteria > Gemmatimonadota > Gemmatimonadetes > Gemmatimonadales > Gemmatimonadaceae > JACDCY01. The sequence continues at coordinate 60,393 of CAYGJL010000002.1, read as the reverse complement.
CGAGACTCCGTTCGGACTCACTACCGCAACGCCGCCCGCAGAGTTGAACGCGATGAGTTTTCCGTCCGGACTCCACCGCGGCGTAGCACTCAAACCGCCGGCCGCATAGACGTCGCGCGGAGCCTTCCACTTTCCGGCCGTGTCCCGCTCGGCGATGGCCACGACGGCCCCCTGTCCCTCCAGGGAGCGCCCGCCAAAAACTACGGCGTTTCCGATGGCGGACCAGGATCCCGCGAACTCCTCCGCGGGCGTTCGCAACACTTCCGTGGTGGAACTGCCATCGGCGGCAACCACGAACAGATCCCTGTTTCCGTTCCTGAAGCCGTGGAACAGGATCTCCTTGCCGTCGGGCGACCAGGCGGGCTGGAAGTCATCGGCGGGGTCGCGCGTGAGCTGCTGCGCTTCACCGCCCGCGATCGGGATCTTGTAGATGTCCTGATTTCCGCCGAGGTTCGAGTCGTACGCCAGCCACTGGCCATCGAGCGAGATGGCCATCGCTTCGATCATCTGGTTCCCGCTCGTGACGGGGCGGAGCGAATTTGCCGTAACCGCGCCTCTCGTCGTCAGCGGGACCGAGTACACGTTGGAAGTCATCGTGAACTGAGAGTACGAGAGCAGCGTGCCATTGCCGCTCAGTGAGATGCTGTGCGGGTTGAGCCCCGTTGTTAGACGTACGGGTTCACCCTTGGGGCGGCCGCGCGCGTCCAAGCGCTGCTGATATATGTCGCGTACCCCGCCCGCGGCGGAGACGTACAGCAGGTGCTTGCCGTCGCGGGACCAGACGGGGCTCGTGTTCAGCCGGGTCGCGTCGGTGACGACCACGGGCTCGCCGCCATTGACTTGGACGACCCAAATCGTGCTGGCGGCGATGTTGCCAAGCGCTCCCCGTCCGCCGAACAGAAAACGGTCGTCGCCGGAGACGACCGCGATGCGGGATCCGTCCGGCGACCAGACCATGGCGTGCGGACTACCCACGTTTCCAATCGCCTTTGCACCACTTCCGTCCGCGGTCGCGACGAAAACCGTGTCCCCCACAGCGTAGGCGAATCGCGTTCCGTCCGACGACCACCCCCCATGCGCGACCTGCCTGCCTCCGCCCGGCGCCGGGACCATGACCGAAGGTGTTCCGCCGAGCGCGGGCACCGACAGGATCCGATTCTGTCCCTCGTACGCGATGCGCGTTCCATCAGGTGACCATTTCGGCCACATCACGTGACCCTGCGTCTCCTCCGTGAGGCGCACGGCGCGGCCGCCGCCAACCTGGCGGATGTACAGCGACATGCCCCCCGGCGCGCCCGACACGAACGCGATGGTGTTTCCATCGGGAGAAATTGCCGGGTGCAGCTCCAGTCCGGTCGCACTCGTGATTTGCCTCGTCGCGCCAATCGTGAACCGTTCATCGGCTCCGCGGAACGCGGTGGAAGCGGCGAACAGGCCCGCGGCGGCGAGCCCGATCCCGGCCGCCAGCACTCCGATCCGTTGCGGCGTCAGGCGAAACGCGGCGGCCGGCCTGGTAGGCGAGAACCCTGTAACGGGCTCCATCCCGCCGCTCGGGGTGGACATCGCCTCGAGACGCGCGCGTACTTCCTCCGCCGACTGCAGGCGATCGGCCGGGTTCTTCTCCAGGCACTGCATGATGACGGCAGCAAGCTGCGGCGGAACGTTCGGACGGTATTTCGTGACGTGCTCCGGCGCTGTCGTCACCTGGGCCGATAGCATCATCTGCGGAGTAAGTCCGGCGAACGGCGTACGGCCGGTGAGCAGCTCGTACCCGAGGACTCCCAGTGCGTAGATGTCCGCGCGGTGATCCACGAGCGGATCGGCCGCCGCCTGCTCCGGCGCCATGTACGCCGGCGTGCCGAGCGCCACGCCCATCGAGGTCAGCGACGACGCGCCGGTGGAGTTGGACAGGGCGCGCGCGACACCGAAGTCGGTGACGACGGCGTGCTTGCCGGCCATCAGCACGTTTTCCGGCTTGATGTCGCGGTGCACGACGGAGTGCGTGTGGGCGTACGCCAGCGCGTCGGCGATCTCGATCAGGATCTTCACCGCTTCGTGCACGGGAAGCTCGCGGCTCTTGGCCAGCTTCTCGCGCAGGCTTTCGCCTTCGATGAACGGCATCGTGTAGTAGAGCAACGCGCCGTGCGCCCCGCCGGCGAGCAGCGGAACTATATGCGGGTGCTGGAGCTTGGCGGCGAGCTGGATCTCCCGGCGAAAGCGGTCGATGTTGAGTCCCGCGCCGAGGTCGGGTGGCAGGACTTTGACCACGACCTTCCGTTCCAGCTCGACCTCCTCGGCGACGAACACGCGCGACATCCCGCCGCCGGGGAGCTCTCGCTCGAGGCGGTATCTGTCGCCGAGCACTTCCTGAAGCTGAACCTTCAGATCTACCGCCAGACCGGCCTCCGTTGCGCTGCCGCCAATCTACGGTTCAGCTCCGGTCGCAGCCATCGAAAACGGCTAGGGTGTCGCTCCTTCCGGGCGTGCGACCTTGTTGCTGACGCCGTCGGACACGAAGCGCGCACTCGCGCCCGGCCGGTCCAGAAGGTCGAGCGTGCGCTCCAGCTCCTCGGCGTACACCTGCACGCGAGTGATGCTGAGCGGATTGAACTTCGGGTCGTACGGGCTGCGCGTCGGTCCGCCCGCCACCTCGAGGATCGCGTCGAAATCGTACGTCACGACGCGGCCGCTCTTCGGGTCCCGCCACGATCCGCGCTGCGCGAGCGCGCCGTTCTTCGGCCACACGCCCAGCGGGAGAGCGAACGCGCGCACCTTGTAGCCGGGCACGGCCGAGTCTATCGCCATCACGCCGCGGGCGATCTGCTCCTGCACGAAGGCGTCGTCATACTTGCCCAGGTTCGCGTGCCAGAGCGTGTGGTTGCACAGCTCGAAGCCACGCTCGGCGAGGTAGCGCAGCTTGGGGAAGCGCCACTCGCTCTTCTGCCCCTCGATCCCCTTGTCGCCGAACAGCGTGCGGCCGGCTTCGGCGCCGGAGAGCGTACAGAAAACAGCCGAGTTGGACCAGTCGGGATGGCGGGAGTTGAACTCCGTCAGGATGCCCACCGCGGTGTTGGGGTCGATCTCGAGCCGGCCGTTTCGCTCGATATAACGAAACTGGCTGGGCGAGGCGTCGTCGAACACCAGCGCGACCGGAGAGAGCCCGGCGGGCAGGTTCAGATCGCGGTCCAGAATCTGCGAGATGGTGACCGGCCGATATCCTCGGCTATACAACAACTCCAGATCCTGCCTGAAACGCGCATGCGACCGCTGCCACCTGCCTTCTTCATCCCCGATGAGATGATATTCCAGCACCGGGATGCGCCCCAGCTCGTTCGGAGCGCGGGACGGATCGCCGGGGCCGGCGGTTGAGGCAGGTTGGCCGGCAACCTCCTGGTCACCGGAAACGACTGATGGTGTATCAGGCTGAGCGGCGCGAGCCTCACCGCCCGGATCCGTATTCTCTTTCGTATCGGAACATGAGACAGACAGCGCGATGAGGATCGACATCGAGAGCAGGCGCGCGGCGCTCCGCGAGCTGTGGAACAGGAAGGTGACGCCCAACCCGTGGTGGGTCGGCGGGATGGGTGCCGCGCTTGCTGGCATGTTGCTCCTGAATTCGTGGCTGGTGACGTGCGGCTTCGAGGGCTGCCCGAGCGCGAGCGAGATCCGTGCCTTCCGTCCATCGCAGGGCGGGCAGATTTTGGATCGTAACGGAGTGCTGCTCGGACGGCTGGAGACCGTTCGGCGGCTCAACGTTCCGCTCTCGACGGTGCCGGTGTTCGTGCAGCAGGCCTTCATTGCGGTGGAAGATCGCAGGTTCTACGAGCACAATGGAACGGACTGGCGCGGGTTCGCGCGCGCGTTCTTGCGAAACATAAAGTCGCTGGCGATCCGCGAAGGGTTTTCCACGATCACGATGCAGGCCGCGCGCAACACTTTCGTGGTCAACCAGTATCGCGGACGGACCCTCCGGCAGAAGATGCTCGAGCTCCGGCTGGCCAGGCTGATGGAGCGTTCGCTGACCAAGCAGGACATTCTCGAGCTGTATCTCAACGTCATCTACATGGGGAACGGGGTGTACGGCGTCGAGGCGGCGAGCCGTGACCTGTTCAACAAGAGTGTCAAGAGCGTTACGCTGCCTGAAGCGGCGACGCTCGCGGCGCTCCCCAAGGCGCCGTCGTACTACACGCCGCGGCGCAGCGCCAACCGCGCGCTCGCGCGCCGCAACCTGGTGCTCGACCTGATGGTGCGGGAAGGGTACGTGTCGCAAGATCGCCTGCCGGGGCTCAAGGCCAGCCGAATCCGGATCCACGGCGAGGGCTGGTACCCGGACCAGAGCAACGATTCGTACGCGCTCGACGCGGTCCGCACGCTGGCGGACTCGGTGATCAAAGGCACTCGGCTGGATCTGAGCGAGCTAACCGTGTACACCTCGCTGGACGCGCGCGCGCAGCGGGCAGCGGACGCGGCCGTGCGCCGGCGGGCGGCGTCCATCGGGCGAAATGTGGAGGGCGCGATGGTGGCGATCGATCCGCTCACCGGCGACATCCGCGCGCTCAGCGGCGGGCGGCGATTCAAGCGCGGTACCTTCAACCGCGCGCTGTACGCCAAGCGCCAGCCCGGATCGGCGTTCAAGCCCTTCGTGTACGCGGCGGCGCTCGGCGCCGGGTACGGGACGGCGACCGAAGTGGACGACGAGCCGATCACGGTGCGGATGCAGGGCCGGGTCTGGGAGCCGAAAAACTACGGCGGCAACTATCTGGGGCGCACGACTTTCCGCCAGGCGCTGATTCATTCGGCGAACGCCGCGACCGTGCGGGTGTCGCAGGTTGTGGGCGAGCAGAGGATCATCGAGACCGCGCGCAAGAACGGCATAACCGCAGAGCTGCAGCCGATTCCTTCCATCGCGCTCGGCGCGCTCGAGGTCACGCCGCTGGAGCTGGTTACGGCGTACGCCCCGTTCGCGAACGGCGGCTTCCGCGTGAAGCCGCGCCTGGTGCGCCGGCTGGAGGCGGGCGACGGCAATATCCTGTACAGCCAGGAAGTCGAACGGGAGCAGGTGATGGACCCGCGCGACGCGTACCAGCTGACGTCCATGCTGCGCGGGGCGATCGACTTCGGGACCGGGCGGGCGCTGCGCACATATGGGGTGCGCGGAATGGTAGCGGGGAAGACGGGCACGACCAACAACGCCAGCGACGTGTGGTTCATCGGTTACACGCCGACGATCGTGGCCGGCTTCTGGTTCGGTTACGACGAGCCGCGCTCGATGGGGTCGAGCGCAGCGGGCGGCCGGCTGGCCGCGCCCGCGTGGGCGGAGTGGTACCGCGGCGGTTGGCGCGAGAGCGCGACCGCCGACGCGTCCTGGGACCCGCCCGACGGGATGATCATGCGCGTGATCGATCCAACTACGGGCTACTTGGCTAACGAGTGGTGCCCGAGCCGCCAGAGCGAGTGGTTCGAGCCCGGCACCGAGCCCGCCGCCGAATGTCCGCAGCACTCCCAGCCGGTACCCGAATGGGAGGACGACCAGATGGAAGGCTGGGAGGAAGTTCCCGAGGCGATCGACTCCCTGGGCCGCAACCTCGGCCGCCGGCTCCGCCGCATCTTTCGCTGGTAGCGCGTCACTTAGAGTGAGCGAGTGAGCCCGTGCGCGGGCGGTCTCGGCGCGCGGAGCGTGCTGCCGTGGACTCCCCAGTCGCGCCTACGCTCGCAAACTACGCTCGCTAACACGGCGCTTTGGGGAGCCAACGGCGAGCACGCTCCTCAAGCTTGAGAGCGTACGTGCAGCAGGGCTCTTCGCAGCGGCGTGATAGCGAGCGTAGTTTGCGAGCGTAGCCGCAGCGGAGAGCCGTGCTGCACATACGCTCAGCGCACCGGAGCCCGCGCTCGCCTCGGGACGGGTTGCCTTGGCGCGCTTACGGCGGCGGTAAGGAGAGAGCGGTTTGACGTGGGGGAGGCGGGGGGACAACATTCACGCGATGCTGACTCCGGCCGGGCACGAGGAGAGGGAGGCCGTGCTCAACGCGAGATTCCAGGCGTTGTCCACGGCTGCCGCGTTCGTGGTCACGACCATCGGCACCGCGGTGCTCGTCGGCTGGGCACTTGACATCGAGCTGCTCAAGCGGGTCGCGCCCGGGCTGCGTGTGATGAACCCCTTGAGCGCCGTCGCCTTTATCCTGTGCGGCTTTTCCCTGGCGTTGCTGCGCGAGAGCCGGCTCACCTTGCAGCGAAGACTCAGCGCTCAGCTACTCGGTGCCGCCGTGTTCATCATTGGCGCGGGGAAATTCGTGGCCACGCTCACGGGATCGGGGGTCGAGCTCGACCAGCTGCTGTTCCGGTCCCGGGTGGCAGGCTCCGGTCCTGCCGGCAGCAACGACATGGCTACCAACACGGCCATCGCCTTCATTCTGTTCGGCCTGGCGCTGGTGTACTTCGGCGGTCGGAGCAAGCTCAGCCACAGGCTGTCGCAGGTGACGTCCACCTTCGGCACGATCCTCGGTCTGGTGCCGCTGATCGCCTACCTGTACGGCGCCGATATGGAGCACGGGTTCGGCTCACTCGTTCCGATGGCCGCGCACACCGCGTTGTCGTTCGTGATGCTTGGAATCGGATTGCTGATTGCTCCCGGCACGCAGGCCATCAAGCTGGTGTCGCGGGCGGATCAAGGCGGGCGCATCGTGCGACGCTTTTTCCCGGCCGTGGTGATCACCATCGCCCTGCTCGGGTACTTCCGTCTCGAGGGGCAACACGCGGGCTGGTACGAGACCGAGATGGGAGCCGCGCTGATGGTCGCCGCCACGATCGTCGCGTTGAGCGGACTGCTGTGGTGGAACGCCGCGCTCATGTCCAGGGCAGATCAACGTCGCCTCGCGGTGGAGGCGACACTGCAGCTGTCGGAGTCCGCTCTCCGCGCGGCGAACGAAGCGCTCGCGCTGCAGGTCAGAACGGACAGCCTGACCGCCGTTGCCAACCGGATGGCGCTCGACGAAGAGCTGGCTCGCGCCGTTCAGCACGTGCGCCGGTACGAGAGCGAGGTCTTCTCCGTGTTGATGATCGACGTGGATTACTTCAAGCGGTACAACGACAGTTTCGGCCATCTCGCCGGCGACGAGGTGCTGCGTGGAGTCGCGCGGTTGCTCGAGACCACCTGCCGCGCGACCGACATCGTCGGACGCTACGGCGGGGAGGAGTTTGCGATCATTCTTCCGCACACCATCGAGGCCGGGGCGCGCGAAATCGCCGAGCGGTTACGCGCGGCGGTGGAGCGACACGAGTGGCCGCACGCTTCCATCACTGTGAGCGTGGGCATCGCGACGGCGTCGGCCGAGGCGACGGATGGCGACGAGGTGCTGCGCGAGGCGGACACCGCGTTGTACCTGGCGAAGCAAGGCGGGCGGAATCGAGTGTGCCACGCGGTGGATACACCTGTAGGAGCGGAGGTCTAGCGCCAGAGCGCCAGGTCCAGCCTCAGAGTACCCCAATCCATTCGGACTTGCGGTCGCCGTAGCCAGGGAAGATCGCATCCAGCCTGCTCGCGCCGAGGTGTCCGCTCGCGATCTCGGAGAACACCGCGCGAAAATCCGTGGTGAGCGCCAGGTCGCGCTGCTCGAACAGCTGCTCACGCTCGAGGCCCGGCCAGCGGCCATGCACTTTTCCGCCGCGCACCGCGGAGCCGATCGCGAACATCGCGCCGGCGTGGCCATGATCCGTCCCGCGGTTCCCGTTCTCGCGCGCCATCCTCCCGAACTCGGACATCGTGAGGATCACGACATCGTCCATCCTGTCGCCGAGGTCGGTGACGAGCGCCGCGATCGAGCGGGCGAAGTCGTCGAGCCGGTTGGCGAGCTGGCCCGTCGCGCCGCCCTGGTTGACGTGCGTGTCCCAGCCGCCGATGTCGGCGAAAGCGATCTCCATTCCGACGTTCGCCTTGACGAGCTGCGCGATCTGCAGCAGCCGGCGGCCGAAATCGGTGCGCGGATACTCCGCGCCGTTGCGCGGCTGGTACCGCCGCGGGTTGGCCGCGCGCAGCATCGCCACGGCCTCGAACATTTCGCGACCCGCGCCGTGTACGAGATCGGCGCTGCCAGTTCTATATAGCGCTTCCAGCCGCTCGGCTTGCCCTCCGGCCGCGCGAATCGTGAACTGCTCGATGGAGTTCATCGCCACGGTTTCGGCGGCTCCCTGCATGCTGCGCGGAGTCTGCGCCGACATGGCCACGCCGCGAAACGCGCTCGGCGCCCGGCATTCGTCGCATGTGCCCTCGACGGCAAGCAGGCGGTTCAGCCAGCCGTCGGGCGTGCCCTTTCTGTCCGGGGTTGCCGTCTCCATGTAGTCCTGCGCGTCGAAGTGCGACCGCGTGGCGGAAGGACTTCCCACGGCATGGATCGGCGCGAGCAGCTTGCGGTCGTACAGCGGTTTGAGCGGAGCGAGCGCGGGGTGCAGCCCGAAGAATCCGTCCAGGTCGAGCGCGGCACTGGCCACGCGCGCCGACGGCCGCGGGATCGCGATGGACGGGCGCAGCGCGTAGTACGCGCGCTCGCCGTGCGGGACCACCAGGTTGAGCGCATCCGCCGCGCCGCGCTGAAAGAGACAGATGAGCGTCTTTCCTTTGGCCGCGCCGGCGAGCTCCGTGCCGAACGCGGTGCGGCGGAGAAAGCTGGGGCTGAGCCCGAGCGTGACGAGCGCGAGCGCTCCGGATTTCACGAATACTCTGCGTTGCATGAGCCTGCCCTTCTCAGTGCCGCTGAAATTCGGGGGAGCCCAGCGCGAGACCCACGATCTGCGCGAGTCCCCGGAGGCCTGCTCCGCTCGCGATCATCGGATGATCGCCGGAGAGCAAAATCGCGCGCGTGTCGGGCGACACCGAGCCGCCGAGCAGCGCGAACACGACCGCGTCCACCTGCTGCTCGCGCGACGCGGTCGAGAGCCGCGCGTCGAGCGGGGAATTCGCCGCGCCGAATCCGGGAAGTCGGCCGGCCGCGGCAGCGATCCCGAAGTTGATGCGGTTGAGGATCGAGCCGGTGTTGATCCACGCGTCGCCGGTCTCGGGATACCCGTTCGGCGCCTGATGCGCGTACAACGGCTGCCCCAGCAGCGCGACCGCGCCGGCGGTTCTCGGCGTGGCGTCGGGCTCGGCGCCCAGCGCTCGCGCCGCGCTCACGACCACCTCGAACGGCGACTTCACCTTGGAGCGGTACGCCGACGCCGCGAAGAACTCGGGCGACTGAATGATTGCGCGCAGCACTTCGCGGATGTCGCCGTCGCTGCGCGTGAACGTCGCGGCCGCGCGATCTATGAGCGCGGTGGAGGGGGTGTCGCTCACGAACCGCCGGGCGAGCTTGGTGGCGACATGTCGCGCGGTGCTCGGATGCCGCGCGACGATGTCGAGCACGTCCTCACCGTCCTCTATCCCGCGACCGGCGGGAAGCGAGCGGCCGAGCACCGTCTTCAGCGCGGCGTCGTGCATGATCGGGCGGAAGATGAAGCCGCCGCCCTCCTGCGGCGGACTGATCGTCCAGCCCGTGAGCGCCCGCGCTACCTCGATCACGTCCTGCTGCGTGTAGCCGCCGTCCACGCCGAGCGTGTGCAGCTCGAGCAGCTCGCGACCGTAGTTCTCGTTCAACCCCTGGCGCATGCGCTGGGCCCTCGGTCGCATGCGCGCGAGCGTCGGCCTACCGCTGTCGGCCATGCTGCGTGCGTTGTCGAGATAGAAGAGCATCGCCGGGCTTTTGGCGACGAAGCCGAGGAGGTCGCGGAAGTTGCCGAACGCGCGCTCGCGGATGCCCTGCTCGTACGACCGCATGTAAAACGGCTGCGGGCCGCCCTTCCGGATGAAGACGTTGAAGTGGTTGAACCAGAAATCAGTCATGACTTCCCGGAGTTGCCGCTCGCTGACGACCGCGCGCGCGACTTTGGCGGATTGCAAGTCGGTCACGACGGCGCGGAGCTGCTCGCCGCGCTGCCTCAGGGCGAGGCTGTCTTCCCGCGAAATCGCGGTGCCGCTGTCGGCGCGGATCTGCCTGCGGTCGCGCTGCGCGGCGGCGTACTGCCGCACCAGGTAGTTCTCGGGCTGGCCGAACGTGGCGTAGCGCGCGAGCGCGCGGTCGGCGGCGGGATCGGGGATGCGCTCCGGGTGGAGCTGTTGCTCGATCCATCGGTCGAGGCCCAGCGCGCGGACTTTCTGCACGTCGCCCGGGCGGGGGCCGAAGGCGAGACGGTTGAGCGCGTGGAGGATTTGCTGATCCGCGGCCTGTTCTCGAAGGGCTTCTTGTCCGTGCAGCGGGACCGCGGAGACCAAGGCAACGACAACGGCGGACAGAAGACGCACAACTCCCCCGGGAAGCATTCGGCGCGTTGGACTGCCGGGATCAGGGAACGTTAATGGCTCCGTGCCGGGTGCACTGGAATCCAAGTTTGGAGTGTGGCAGTCAGGAGCGGGAAGTTCGGAGTGCCAGCGGTCGATCGAACTCCTTACTGTCCCCTCCAAACTGTCACACTCCGAACTTGGATTCCCCGTCCCTATCTCGTGGCCATAGCGGTCTACCTGATGCTTGCCTTCTCGAGATAGCTCACCCGCTCTTCCCGCACGGACAGGTAGACCACGTCATCCGGCCCGAACCCGACGATCGTCCGGCCCTGCGGTATCTGCACCCGCTCGACCAGCGCTCCCTGTCTGTCTATGACGTCGTACACCGGTCCGCCGGGAATCGCCTTGGTAGGAATCGTGCGAATCCAGATGTTGCCGCGTGAATCAACGCGGACCGTGCCGGCGAAAAACGCCGGCTTGTAGTCCGGCAGCTCGCTCGGATCCACGAAGTTGACGTCCGCGTTCAAGCGTTGTCCGGAGGCAGCCGCCTGCGCCTGCCGCGCGCCTTGTCGCGCACCCTGCCGGGCCCCTTGCGGCGCTCCTTGCGGAGGAGCTCCGCCTCCCCCGCCGGGGCCGGTCATGATTTGGATCGTGGGCCCCGCGGCGCCGAGCGCCGCGTCCGATACTCCTAGCGCCGCGCCCACCGCGGCGATCCCGGGCGCGCCCTCGCCCATTCTCTCTCTCGCCGCGCGGAGCGAATCAATGAAAGCGACCTTGTCGTCGTCGGTGAGCCGCTGCCAGTCGAACTGGATCTTGGGCGACGACGTTTTGCTCCCGTCGGGTGCGATCCAGTCTACGTGATAATCGCGGCCGCGAATGAACGCTATCGAGCCGTCGGGAAAAGCGGTCCAGTCATCCACCACGGGCAGCGGATTCAACCGGGAGCGCATGTTGACCCGGCCGTCGTCGGTGCGGGTCACCTCCATGCTCACCTTCGGCGTGCGGATAAAGCCGAGCGTGTCGAGCCGCCGCGTCGCGAGGTCAATGCGGAGGATGGGCGCCGAATCCGGAATCTCGGGCGGGGTGAAATTTCCGCCGGTCGCTCCCGGCCCGCGCCGAAACTGCGGCCGGAACATGCCGCGGTATACGAGTCCGCCATTGCCGTCGTACGCCGCTCCGCCCATCGCGCCCGCCAGCAATCCGGCATCCTGCGATCCGGGCATGGACATCACTCGCGCGACCTTGCCCGCGGGATCGATCACCAGCATGGACAGCGACGCCGGATCCGTGAACAAACTCGAATCTCCCTTGTACGCGAGGAGCCCGCCGAGCCGGCCGCTGTACGCGTTGCCGGTCGCGGCAGTCGAGTCCGCGACGACGATGAACGTCGAGAGCTGGTCGTCGAACAGCACCAGGCGCTGATTCGGCGCGTCGTTCACGAGCACGCCCGACGGAAGCGGGCGGAGGCCGATTGACGCGACGGGCTCGGCGGCGCGCGCGGTAATCGGTCCGAGTTGGCGGATGACGTTGCGGTCCTGCGCGTTCGCCACGGAAGCGAAGGCGAGCACGAGACTGAGGGTCGTTGCGATTGAATGCGTCTTCATGGGCTCACTTCTATTGAAGGGCGTAGTTGAATTCAGTTAGGGAGAGTGCCTGGTGATCGTAATCACCTGGCCACCGCCTCCGGTGAACACCGCTCCGCCAGGGTTCATCCCGCCGCCGGTGAATGTCGCGGTTCCATGGCGAATAGACGCGAGGTAGCGTGGCTCGAGGTAGCTGGCGACGTTCGCAGGCAGCTTTCGCATCTGCTCCGCCGTCAACAGCTTCCTGATCGCCGGCGCCGCCGTGCTGAGCAAGTCGATCGTCTCTCTGCGCGCCCGCATGTACTTGCCATACACCGCGTCGCGATCATAGTTGTCGGGAAGCTCCGCGAAGTCCTTCGCGATCGGTCTCCAGATCGCGTCGGTGCGCATGGTATACGCCCGGTTCATCACGGCGATGCTGTCGGCCTGCGCCCCTGTGAGGCGGAGCGTATCCTGCTGCCGCAGGATCGTCGCCAACGGATTGAGCAGCCCACCGCCATTGTACATGCCGCGGAACATCGCCTCGGGGATGCGCGTCCCTTCGGTGCGCCGTCCGCGATCGAGCTGCTGCGTCAGCACCTGCCGCTCGCGCATCGGGCCGAGGTCGAACCGCAGCATTGCCGTCAGCGTCACGGGGATTCGCATTCCGCTCACCGCGCGATTCGTTCCGCCGAAGCGCTCGTTCACCTCGTAGCGGAAGCGCTGCGTAGCTGGATCGAATCCGCGGACGTACAGCAGCTGCTGATCCACCGGCGCCGGCTGGCCCCAGCCGCGGAGCTTGCCCGAGCCGTTCAGCAGCAGGTCGGCGGCGCCGAGCGGATTGGAGAGCGAGAAGGACAGCGACGAGCGATGCGGCATGCGCACCTTGAGCGGGTTGAACCTGATGTTCATGCTGGCGGTGGAGTACCACGGTCCCTGGCAGCTGTTTCGGCCGGCGAGCTCGCCGAGCTGCGACTCCAGGCACTCCCGCGCCTCCGGTGATCCCCGGTCGAGCAGGCTCCGCATTCCCGACGCCAGGCCCGCCTCCGCTGTCGTGGGATCGAAGATGAACGCGCGGTCGTTGGAGTAGCCGTCGCCGTTCACGTCACCGGCGACCATCGGCGTGAACGGGGCGCCCGAGCGGATCTGGCCGAACCAGCCCACCCGCACGAAGTCGAAGAAGTTGTACGCCAGGTTGTAGACGATCTGATGTCGTGACGAGCCGCCCGAGCGTCCCCATTCCGTCGAGAGCGGATTGCCGGCCGTGCTGCTGAAGCCGCGCACCTGCTCGCGCACGTCGGAGAGGACGTAGGCCAGGCTCCAGCTGAAGCTCTGGCTGAAGCGCACGGGCGAGAATCGCATGCTCAGCTGCCGGCTCTCGGACCGCAGATCGGAGTCTATCGCGGTTACGCGGGAGAACTCGGGATGGATGCGCGAATTGCGTGAGGCTACCGCGCCCGTTCCCGGCACGATGCTCGCCTGATCTACGAACACGGGACGGCTCGCTTCATCCGGGAGCGAGAAGCGCTGCTCTCCGGCGAAGTTGAGGTCGGTGATCCCGCGCTGGCTCAGGTTCAGCGAATACGTGCCTTCGAGCTGAAAGTTGAACCGGTTGCGCAGGATCGGGAGGCTCCATTGCAGGTTGGATCGAATGCTCCGCGGCGCGGAATAATCCGGGGAAAAGAGTGTGACGTTCGGCGCTGCGTTGGAGAAAGTCGTCCCGCTCGAGCCGTCCGCGCACTCCGTCGGAACGGACTCCGGGTCCGCCGCGTAGGCCGCCCAGTCGGGTATCGGCGCGGCGGCGCCGACGCAGCGCAGCTGCTGTGTCGCCCCCGGAAGGCCGGTGTTGTCCACGGCCGACGCGATCAGGTTCGTTCCCGGCGTGTTCTGGAACACGCCGATTCCGCCGCGCAGCGCCGCGCGCGGGAGGCGCGCCGCGCCCTGGAAGCCTTCGATCTGGGCCGCGTTGCCGTACGTCCACGAGAAGCCGGCACGGGGGCTCAGGTAGATCTTGTTGGGCACCACGTCGTTGCGCACGCCGAACAGTGACTCGAGCTCGGGATTCAACCCGGGGCGGGAGGTGAAGCGGTTGGCGTCCACGCGCACGCCGTACTGCATCTGCAGCCGGTCCGTGCGGCGATACGCGTCGCCGAGCGAGAAGCCGGCGGTGAGCTGGCCGACACTGCGGTCGCGCGTGCCCGCCTCGCGGGTGAACACCGCCGGACGCAAGGCTTCGTAATCGCTCAGCGAGTTGAACGTGAACGTTCCGAGCGTGTTGTTGGACGACTCCTGCTCGTTGGTGTCGTAGCGCAGCTCGCTGGTGAGCTTCACGCGATGCTTGTTGTTCACGCTGAACCAGGAGAGCTGGTTGAGCAGGTCCGCGGTGCTCGAGTGGTCGCGGCTGTTGAGCCGTTGGTTGCCGCCAAAGTACAGTGACTGCAGGCTGCGCGAGCCGTCGTCGAGATCCGAGTTGACCCGCACCATTCCGGCGGGCAGGTCGAGAAACGGGCTCGACGAGTTGCGCGACAGGCTGAAGCCGAGCGACGTCTCGGTGAGGATCGCGTTGCGGAAGTAGCCGCTGTGCCTGCCCTGGATTCCTCCGCGCAGGGTGGTGCGCTCGCCGCTGTACGACGGTAGCTCCGTCGCCTGTCCGCTCAGCGGGCTCTGCCGGCTCCAGTTGCCGTTGAAAGAGAGGTTCAGGGACTGGCCCGAGCTGGATGACGGCGGCGCGACGTCGACGCTGCCAAACACCGATCCCTGATCGGCGATACGGTTATTGTCCGCGCTGCCGGCCTCGAGTGGAATTCCGCGCGCCTGCATCAACGCGAGCGCTCTCGCCGCCGAATCCGGCGCGACGCCAACGGCCTGGAATCCGTCGGGCCCCGTGTTCAGCAGGGTGAACAGGTCGTTGGACCGGCGTCCGAGCTGGTACGACACGTTGTAGAAAGCCTTGTTGAACATGATCGGCCCCGACAGCGCGCCGCCGAGCGAGTAATTCGAGTATTCCTGGCCGAGCGCGCGCGCGGCGCGGTCGGTCCACTGCATCTGCGGCGCGTCGAGGTTGAGGCTCATGCCGCGCGTGACGAAGTTCGAGCCGGAGCGGGTGCGCAGGTTCATCTGCGCGCCGCTGAACCCGCCGCGGGAGACGTCGTACGGCGAAGTAATGACCGATGACGATACCGCGGCGTCGCGCGGGAGGCTGGAGCCGCCGAAGCTCATCCCGTTGAGGACCGCGTTGTTCTGATCGGCGCCGAGGCCGAGCACGGAGAAGCCGTCCGACGCGCCGTCGGCACCCGGCACGCCCATGACGCCGGGAAGCGTCGCGGCCATCGCGGCGAGGTCGCCGAGCAGGTCGGCGGGAACGGCGTCGTTAGTGATCGGCTGCTCGGTCCCGCTCACGTCGGGCTGGCCGTCGGCGGTCCGCGGGACGGGGGCTCTCAGCGCGGTGACGGTGACGTCTTCGAGCAGCGCGCCCATGGTCGTCAGGCGCGCGTCGGCCACCAGTATCTCTTCGTCGGTAATACGCTTCACTTCGAACCGCCTCGGCATGTAGCCGAGGAGCGCGACGTTGATCATGTAATCGCCGTCGCCGCCGGGAAAGGTGATGGTGTAGCGGCCGTTACGGTCGGTGCGCGCGCTGCGGCTGACGTTGCCGGAGATCGACGTGGCCGTGACGGTGGCGCCTTCGACGGGGAGGCTATCGGGTCCGGTGATCCGGCCGCGGATGACGTCCACTTGCTGGGCGGAGACGGCGGACGGACCGGCGGCGAGCGCGAAGATGGTCGCGATCAGAGCGGCCAGAAGGTACGCGGGGATTCTTGAGGGCATGTATGTGTGAGGTGTGACGCTGGATTCGACCCGGTGTTAGGGGGAATCGTTGCTTCTCAATAGTACGTCTGCTGGGCTGGGACCGTTGCCTTGGACGGGCTACTGGAGCGGCTCAGGGGAATCCAAGTTTGGAGTGTGGCAGTTTGGAGTGGTCAGTCAGGAGTGGGCGAATGGCACTCCGAACTCACCCCTCCAAACTGCCACACTCCAAACTTGGATTCCCTTTCGTCGGCCCAGTGGCTTGACTACGCCCGCAGGGGTCGCGCTACGAGGATGCCCGTCGACCGCCGAATGGCTGCCACATATTCCGGCAGTGTCGTGCGCGTGATCTCGACCGCGCCCCCGGACAACGGCGCGTGCAGGACGCGCAGGACGTTCGCGGAGTCGCGATACGCGAAGGCAGCGTGGGTGACGTCGAGACCGGGGATCGCGGTCGCGAACGCCAGGATGTCGCCCGACTCGATCCGGTCGGACACTTCCGGGATCCGCTCCTTCGGGATCACGTGCCGCGGCTGGTCGTCGAGCGTGCGCTCCATCTCGTCGATCTCGCGGTACACGTCGTCGTTCGCGAGCGCGGGGTAGCTGTCTCGGTGCTCCGTCATGAACCGCAACGGCCGCCTGTCTTCGACTCCGCCGAGATCGGCGCCGAGGTCGCGATATAGCCCGCGCTTCGCGCCGTCGGTGATCCACTCGCTGAAGTAGTGCAGCCGGGAGGTGTAGCCGCCGCGCGCGCCCCCGCGATAGCGCATACGCTCCATCTCGCGGCCGTACTTCTCCCACGAGGGAGCGCCGGGCTCGTCCGCGGCGCGGGACACAGCGATGCACGATTCGACCAGCGAAACGCAGTCGAACTTGGTGAGCGATAACGTCAGCGGCTCGGTGCGGACCGGACTCCCGCCGGCACGCAAGTAGGCCTCCAGCGTGAACGCCTCGTACGGTGTGCCGACCGCGAGCTCGCCGACGCGCGCGGCGCTGCGTCCGAGCCGCACGTCGGTGAGGGTGAGGTTCTCACGGCGGATCGTCGCGGTCCAGCTGTCGAGACGGGCTTCGTCCGGGCTCGCCGGCGCGGCGGTATCGGCAGCCGCGGTGCTCGCGTTGGCCCGCGGCCTATCGCAGGCGAGCAGTCCTATGCCCGCCGCGGTCAGCGCAGCGTTCCTGATGAGGTCGCGTCGGGAAATGGGGTCTGACATGGCAAGCACCCTGTGAAGGACTCCGGGCGTTCCGGCTGCATCTATCATTATAGATACACTAGGCGGGATGTGGTTTGCGACTCTGGACTGCGGATTTCGGATTTCGGATTTCGGATTGCGGACCCTCGCGGCCTCAGGACTAACTACCATCGACGATCGGCGACTCATTGAGGACCGAGGATGAGCGGAACACCAGGAGAACTTTGGGGGGAACGCATCTCTGAAGATTCTTCGACTGTCCTTCGCGTAGACCGCGCCCGAGCCGCGCTCGCGCTGCTCGCGGTGGGCGGGATCGTGCTGGCCGTCGTCGTGGTCCGGTGGCTGATCGGAGCGCTCGGATGAAGGAGATACTCGGCCTGCACCACGTCACCGCGATCGCCGGCGACGCGCGCGAAAACCTCGAGTTCTACACGCGCGTGCTGGGGATGCGCTTGGTGAAGCGGAGCGTGAATCAGGATTCGCCCGGCACCTACCATCTCTTCTACGCCGACGCCGTCGCGCACCCGGGCACCGATCTCACGTTCTTCCCATGGCCCGAGATGGCGCCCGCGAAGGCGGGCACCGGTCTCACCATGGAGGTTTCGCTCGCGATTCCTGCGGGCTCGCTCGAGTTCTGGATCGAGCGGCTCGGGAGCAGCGGCGTGAAGACCGCGGCGATAATAAAGCGACGAGGTGAGCGCTGCCTTCCGTTCGCTGATCCTCACGGACTTCCACTCGTGCTCGCCGAGACGGCGGACGAGCGCGAGTTCGTGGCGTGGGACGAGAGCCCGGTCGCCGCCAATCGGCAGGTCATGGGGCTGCACTCGGTACGGCTGTGGGAGCGCTCGCTCGAAGCAACCGCGACCTTCCTCACGCGCGTGCTCGGCTTCGAGGAGCTTGGCGCGGAGGACGATTGGCACCGCTTCGGCGTGCACGGCGGCGGCTCGGGAAAATTTCTCGAGATCCGCGAGCTGCCGGAGACCGCGCGTGGCGCCTGGGGCACCGGCGGCGTGCATCACATCGCGTGGCGCGTCGCCGATCTCGACGCCGAGCTCGCGGTGCGCGAGCGCATCAGCGTCGCCAGGAGACGACCGACCGATGTGATCGATCGCTTCTGGTTCAAGTCGGTGTACTTCCTCGAGCCGGGCGGCGCGCTGTTCGAGCTCGCCACGGACGGCCCTGGATTTACGGTTGACGAGAAGCTGGAATCCCTGGGAGAGAAGCTGGTGCTTCCTCCCTGGCTCGAGCCCAACCGCGCGGCGATCGAGGCCGCGCTCCCGGAACTGGCAGGGAGCAGTGGCTAGTCACTAGTCACTAGTCACTAGTCACTAGTCACTCACGTACGCGGCTTGCCCGGGCCGCGTCGGCGACTGGAAACCGGGCCCTTACGTTTCAGTCCGGTCTTGCGCGGACCTTCGGGCTCAGGCGCGGCCTTGGAGGTCGTGTCTTTCAACTCGGGCCGCGGCGCCGGTCGCGCCTTCTTTTCCTTCGATCTCGTCCTGTCCGCGCTGCGTTGCGCGCGCATCTTCGCGAGACGTTCCGCCAGCGGAATCTCCAGGCTCTCGGCGCTCTTCGCCGAGTAGTCGAAGTCGGGAACCGTCACGCGTAGCAGCGGGTGTCCGACCACGCGCTCGATGGCGTGCAGGTCGCCCAGCTCCGCGGGCGCGACGAACGTGAACGCGTCGCCCGTCAACTCCGCGCGCGCGGTCCGGCCGACGCGGTGGATGTAGTCCTCGGGCTTGTTCGGCACGTCGAAGTTCACGACGTGGCCGAGCGCTTCGACGTCAATCCCGCGCGCGGCGATGTCCGTCGCGATCAGCACGCGGTACACGCCGTTCTTGAATCCTTCCAGCGCTTCGGTGCGCTGCGGCTGCGACCGGTTGCCGTGGATGCGCGCGGCGTTGATCCCACGCTTGTCGAGATACTCCCACAGCCGGTTGGCGCGGTGCTTGGTGCGGGTGAACACGAGCGCGTCCTGCATGACCTCGCGCTCGAGCAGGGTGAGCAGCAGCTCCGACTTCCGCTCCTGCGGCACGAGATAAATGGCCTGCGTGATTCCGACGGCCGGCTTGGACTTGCGCTCGAGGTTGATCGTCGCGGGATCCTTGAGCATCTCGCGCGTGAGCTGCACGATCTGCCCGGGCATCGTCGCGCTGAAGAACAGAGTCTGGCGCTTGGTCGGGACGTAGCGGAGCAGGCGGCGAATGTCGGGGAGGAATCCCATGTCCAGCATGCGGTCCGCTTCGTCGAGCACCAGGTGCTCGATCTTGTCGAGCTTGGCGTACGGGAAGCGCAGGTGATCGAGCAGACGGCCGGGAGTCGCGACGATCACGTCCACGCCGGTGCGGAACGCGTGCTCCTGCGGTCCCATAGCGACGCCGCCGAATACCGACGCGGACGTGATGGGCGTGTGCACGGCTAGATCCTCGAGGTCTTCCAGGATCTGCGCGGCTAGTTCGCGCGTCGGCGTGAGGATCAGCGCGCGCGTCGTGCGGCGCGGCTTGGCGAGCAGGCTGTTGAGGATCGGCAGCAGGAACGCCGCCGTCTTGCCGCTCCCCGTCATCGCGCAGGCGAGGACGTCCTTGCCTTGGACGGCGGGCGGGATGGCGTCGGCCTGAATTGGCGTGGGGCGGGTGAATCCCAGCTCCTTGACGCCTTTGAGAAGGTCGGGGTGGAGGTCGAAC
This sequence comes from uncultured Gemmatimonadaceae bacterium, assembly GCA_964350145.1. Taxonomy (GTDB): domain Bacteria; phylum Gemmatimonadota; class Gemmatimonadetes; order Gemmatimonadales; family Gemmatimonadaceae; genus JACDCY01. Next base: position 40,841 of record CAYGJL010000002.1, on the reverse strand, counting down.
GAACCGAAAGGCATTTAGTGTTTTTATGGGCTTAGGTAATTGTCCTACATAAGGAAGATAGACGTTTTGCTTCCCAACTAATGCGAATCGGTCCGATTCCGTCGTATTTCCGGTCGTGGATCGTGCTTTTGCGACCTCGGGGACTCCAAGTGAGGCTCACGACGACCATTCGCCCGACTCCCCCGACGAGTTTATGGACACCCTGACGAGCCGTTTGCGGGGGCTTGACTAGTCTGACTAGATAGAAGTAGCGTAGAGGCATGAAATACACCTACTCCCTGTACGACGCGAAGGCCAAGCTCTCGGCGCTCGTTCGCAAGGTCCGGGAGGGCCACCACGTCACCATCACGCTTCACGGCGAGCCTGTCGCCGAGCTGCGGCCCGTGGCCAAAGAAGAAGGAGGACTCGCCGCACGCCTGAAGGAACTGAAGGAACGTGGAGTCATTGTTCCAGCCGCGAGCCGTCCAGGTCCAATCCGCCCCGTTGCGAAGCGTCCCGGGGCGCTCAAGCGTTTTCTGGACGAACGCGACTGAATGAAGGTTGGGTATGTAGATACGTCGTGTCTCGTCGCTCTGGCCCTGGCTGAGCCGGCCGCGGCCAGAGTACAGCGCAGGCTGAGTGGCTTTGACGAGCTCCATGCTTCGAATCTCCTCGAGGCCGAGTTGAATTCCGTCATGCTGCGCGAGCGCTCTGCTTCCACGCCAGCGCTATTCAAGGGTATCAGCTGGGTAGTTCCTGATAGACCGTTGCACGCGGAGATCGCGCGAGTTCTCGAGGCCGGATACGTGCGTGGCGCCGATTGCTGGCACCTCGCCAGCGCGTTGTATTTGGCGCGAGAGCCGGGAACGCTGATCTTTCTGACACTGGACATGAGGCAGTTGGCCGTGGCCCGTAAACTCGGCTTCCACGAATAACGATGGCCCGTCTCCCGCTCGTGCTCGTGCACGGCTACTCCGCCGACTCGGGCGCGTTCCGGAAGTGGTCCGCCGAGCTTGGCGCGCGCGGGTACGACGTGAGCACGATCCACGTCTGCAACTACAGGTCGCTCACCAATGAGGTGACGATCCGCGACATCGCCGAGGGGTTCGACCGGGCGCTGCGCGAGCGCGCGGGGCTCGACGGGGACGAGCCGTTCGACGCGATCGTGCACTCCACCGGAATGCTGGTCGTGCGCTCGTGGCTCACGGCGTACGCCAGGCGGCGCGACCGGCTCAAGCATCTCGTCGCGTTCGCGCCCGCGACGTTCGGCTCGCCGATCGCGCACAAGGGACGGAGCTGGCTGGGCGCGTTATTTAATGGCAATCGCGAGCCTGGCCCCGACTTCCTCGAGGCGGGCGACCGGATCCTCGACGGGCTCGAGCTCGGCGGTCGCTACACGTGGGACCTCGCGCACCAGGACATGCTGGGGAGCGAAACGTACTACGGGCCGACCGGCGATACGCCGTTCGCTTTCGTGTTCTGCGGCGACCGCGGTTACACCGGACTCGGCGCGCTGGCCAATTCGCCGGGGAGCGACGGTACCGTGCGCTGGGCCGGCTGCGCGCTCAACATGCGGAAGATCATGCTCGACCTCACGGTGGACCCCGCCCGCATCGGCGCGACCGGACGCGTGAGCGTGGAGCCGTGGCCGAACGTGGACATCCCGATGATCTTCGTCGCCGGCAAGAATCACGGGACGATCCTGAGCGATCCCGGACGGTGGCTCGTGGACATGGTGGACAGCGCGCTCGGTGTGTCGAGCGCCGAGCAGTTCGACAAATGGCACGCGACCGCCGAGCGCGACGCCGATGCGGCGCGGCGCGGGATGGACGAATGGCAGCAGTTCGTGATCCGGGCCGTGGACGAGCGGGGCGATCCGATCACCGACTACAACGTGCAATTGTTCTCGCGCCGCGGGCACGACGAGGAGCCGATCCCGTTCGCGGTGGACGTGCACACATACCTGGCCGACGCGAGCCTCCGCTGCTTTCACGTGAACCTGACGCAGCTCGGAGTGAAGGACATGACGAGCCTGTGGATCCGGATTATCGCGTCGTCGGGCTCGGCGCTCGTCGGCTACACCGGCTTCGGCAGTGACAAGGTCGGGAACGTGTCCAGTGGGACGTCGCGGGAGGGAAAGTGGGACGGAGAGCTGGACCTCTCGTCGCTGGTCGGCGACGCGAAAGTGAAATTCTTCTATCCGTACACTACGACGCTGGTGGAGCTCAGGTTGAATCGCGAGCCGCTGCCCTTGGCGGGGCGCAACGAGGTGTGCTGGTTCTAAAACAACTGCCACATAGAACTGAAAAGCTGCGAGCTGCCAGCGGGAAGCTGCCAGCTACGAGCCGGGGGCGATTTGGATTTTTTCGGCTGCGAAGACGGACGCGCGGCAAATGCTTACACGTGTTCCTGTGCGAGTCTCGCGACGAGAACGCGCATGGCTACGCCATCGAAGTAGTAGTCGTTCACGCTTGCCTCGTCGGTGAACCCGCCGAGCGTGAGCAACTCGGCGTAGCTCTTCATCACGGGCAGATCGGGAAGCTCGGCGACGATCAGCCGGGCACCGCCGGCCGAGAGCTCCCTGACCGCGGCCGAGAGCGCGGCGATCCCGCTGGCTTCGTCCGCGCGCGCGATGCACGAGATCGCGCCGGTACGGTCGGCGCCGGCGACGAAGTTGAACGACACGAACGCCTTCATCTCGTCGCCGGCGAATGAGCCGAGCGCGGAATGCTCGCTGCCGGAATTCCCCGCGATCGTATCGAGCACCCAGCTGGGGCGCTGGCCGTTGTCCGCCCAGCACGGATCACACGCCAGCAGCTCAGCCGCGGCGGGTATGTCGGCCGCGCTCAACGCCCGCTCACTCATCGCGAGTCGCCAGGACGCAGGACGCAGGACGCAGGACGCAGGGCCTTTCAAATGTGAATCGATCGCCCGAGCACACTAAGCGCGGCTTCCTTGACGACCTCCGACAGCGTCGGGTGTGAATGCACCGTGATGCCAATGTCCTCGGAGGATCCGCGGTACTCGAACGCCAGCACCACTTCCTGGATCAGCTCGGACGCGTTCGCGCCGATGATGTGGCAGCCGAGCAGCTCGTCGGTGTCCGCGTCGGCGATGAACTTCACGAAGCCGCTCGTCTCGTTCATGCTGCGCGCGCGGCCGTTGGCGGAGAAGGGAAACTTGCCGACCTTGAACTTGCGGCCGCTCTCCTTCACTTCCTGCTCGGATACCCCGACCGTCGCGATCTCGGGCCAGGTGTACACCACGGCGGGCATGGACCGGTAATCCATCCGCGCCTTGTGACCGGCGATCACCTCCGCCGCCACGACACCCTCTTCCTCGGCTTTGTGCGCGAGCAGCTTGCCGCCCACGGCGTCGCCGATGGCGTACACGTTCGGAAGATTGGTGCGGAGCTGGGCGTCCACCACCAGCTCACCGCGCTGGCCCACGTTTAGTCCGAGTGCTTTCGCGTCGATCCCCTGGAGCGACGGCTTGCGTCCGACGGAGACGAGCACGCGGTCCGCTTCGAGCGTCTCGGTCTTGCCGTTCGCATCAATGTCCACGAGCACGCGGTCCTTCTCGACGCGTGCGCCGGTGACCTTGGTGCCGACGCGCAGGTCGAGCCCCTGCTTGCGGAAGATCTTGTCGGCCTCTTTCACCACCTCGAGGTCCGTGCCCGGGAGAATCGTCGGTGTCAGCTCGACGACCGTGACCTTCGCGCCGAGCCGGCGCCACACGGAGCCGAGCTCGAGCCCGATGATACCGCCGCCGATGACGACGAGGTGCTTCGGCACTTCCGGGATCCGCAGCGCGCCGTCGTTCGACAGCACGCGGTCTTCGTCGAACTTGAGGAAGGGCAACTCGACGGGAACGGATCCCGTCGCGATGATCACGTGCTTCGCCTGGTAGCTGGTGGTCTTGCCGTCATCGCCCGCGACATCCACGACGTTGCCGGCCTTGAGCGTGCCGCGCCCCTTCGCCCAGGTGATTTTGTTCTTCCGGAAGAGAAACTCGATTCCCTTCGTGTTCTGCGTGACGACCTCGTCCTTGCGCTTGAGCATGGTGGTGAGATCCAGCTCGACGCCGGAAGTCTTCACGCCGTGCGCGGCGGCGTGCAGCCGCGCGAACTCGTAGTGCTCGGACGAAGTCAGCAGCGCCTTAGACGGAATGCAGCCGATGTTGACGCACGTACCGCCGAGCGTCCTGGCCTGTTCGACGCAGACGGTGGAGAGGCCGAGCTGCGCGGCGCGGATCGCGGCGACGTAGCCGCCGGGGCCGCCGCCGATGATGACTACGTCGACGGCAGTCGGTCCCGTTGGGTTATCAGGGTTCGCCATTTAGAAAAGCTAACGGCAACTGCCAACTGCGAGGGGCGGGGACCGGGCCGGTGGCAACGTCCTCGCACCTACGCGCTCGCTGCGCTCGCGCTAAGACGGTGCTTCGGAGTTGCCCCCGGCCCGGTCCCCGCCCGGAGCTAGTTGGCCGGCTCGCTACTGCGCACGCTTCGCGGCGAAGCGTCCGCTAAATCGGTCGCCCGTCGTCGGCGACGCCACGAAAGATCCGAACAGCGAGTCGCCCTGAATTCGCCCGTCGGTCGTCGTCGTCACTTCGACGTTCCCCACCGTCGGGCTCGCGTACGGGCCGACAGTGGTCCGCATCCCGGTGCTGCTCATCTCGTCCACGTGGATCGGGATGTCCGTGGTCTGGCCGTCGAAGCGGAGGGTGCCGGTCAGGCTCGTGTCGGCGACGGTGAATGTCATCACCCACTTCGAGCCGGTGTCGGACGGCGCCACGCCGGCGCGGTACGAGCGGCCCTGCCACGTGCCGGCGTACATCGCCTGGACGGGCGTCATCGCGGGTGCCGCGGGCTCGGCGGCCGCGGCGGTGGTGTCCACCGCGGCGTCGTCGGCTTTGGCGCACGCGGCAAGGACGAGTGCAGCAAGGATCAATCTTCGCATTGGAACCTCGTGTGGGAGTTCTTGTCTCAGTCCACCAGCATCGCCGCGGGGTCTTCCAACAGCTCCTTCAGCCGCACGAGGAACAGCACCGAGTGCTGCCCGTCCACGATCCTGTGGTCGTACGACAGCGCGACGTACATCATCGGTCGCGCTTCGATCTTGCCGTCTACCACGACGGGGCGGTCCTGGATCTTGTGCAGGCCGAGGATGCCCACCTGCGGGTAGTTGATGATCGGCGTGGACACCAGCGAGCCGAACACGCCGCCGTTGGTGAGGGTGAACGTCCCGCCGGTGAGGTCGTCCATCGTCAGCTTGCCGTCGCGCGCGCGCTTGGCCACGTCGGCGATGTCGCGCGCGATCTGGATCATCCCCTTACGGTCCGCGTCCTTCACGTTGGGGACGACGAGTCCCTGGTCGGAGGCGACCGCGATCCCCATGTGGACGTAATGCTTGTAGACAACGGAATCGCCGTCCACCTGCGCGTTGATGTTCGGGAAGCTCTTGAGCGCGAGGCACGCGGCCTTCACGAAGAACGGCATGAACGAGAGCTTGACGCCGTGCTCTTTCTCGGTGCGCTCCTTGAGCCGGTCGCGCAGCGACATGACGGCGGTCATGTCTATCTCGTTGAACGTGGTCAGGTGCGCGGTCGAGTGCTGGCTCTCGAGCAGATGGTCGGCAATTCGTTTGCGCCGCGTGGACATCTTTTCGCGAGTCTCGCGGGCCCCCGTGGCTGGCGTTTGTGCGGGGCCGGCCCGATCCGGGTCGACTGCGCCGGCTAGCTTGGCTCCCGGCGGCGACTGCGGAGCAGCCGCCTTGGTCGCCGAAGACGCCGGCTGCGTCGACCCGGCATCGGGCCGGCCGTCAGGCTTGGTACCAGCCGCGCCGGACTGCGCAGCAGCGAGTATATCGGGCTTGCTCACGACGCCGCCGCGCCCCGTTCCTTGAACCGCACTGATGTCGACCCCGGACTCGGCCGCTACTTTGCGCGCGGCGGGCGAGGATTTCACTTCGGGAGTCGCGGAAGCAGGCTTGGTCGCCTGATCCGGCGCGGATGTAGGAGGGGCCGGCGATTCGGCTTTCGGCTCCGCTTTCGGCGCCGCGGCAGCGGGCGCGGCGCCCTCGGTCTTCGTGTCGTCTATCTCGCCCAACACTTCGTCCACCTTCACGACATCGCCTTCCTTCTTGGCGTGGCGCGTGACGACGCCCGCCTTCAGCGCGGGCACCTCGACGGTGATCTTGTCCGTCTCCAGCTCCACCACGGTGTCCCCAGCGGCGACGGCCTCGCCTTCCTGCTTGATCCAGCGCGACACGGTCGCTTCTACGATGGATTCGCCGAGCGGCGGGACTTTGAGCGAGATCATGCGGTCTGTGCCGGAGTGCGGGAAATCGGAGAGGGCCGTAAACTTCACAGAGCCAACAGCCAATAGCCAACAGCCAACAGCTTCGTTTCAAAATATAGCCGCAAGCAAAGTGCGAGCACTCACGATATCCACTCACGGCGGGCTCGATTCGCTCGAGTACCGCACGGACCTGCCGGTGCCCGAGCCCGGGCCGGGGCAGGTGCGTGTCCGCGTTCGCGCGGCCGCTTTGAACCATCTCGACATCTGGATGCTCAGCGGGCTGCCGGGCATCACGATCCGGCCGCCGTGGACGCTCGGCGCGGACGCGTGCGGCGTGCTGGACAAACTCGGCACGGATACGGCGGACGCACCCGTTCGGATCGGCGATTACGTCGTGATCAACCCGGGCATCAGCTGTCGCCGCTGCGAGTACTGCCTGCGCGGCGAGCAATCGCTATGCGTGAAGTTCGGGCTGCTCGGCGAGCACTATCCCGGAACGCTCGCGGAATACGTGATCGTACCCGCCAGCAACGTGCGCGCGATCCCTGAGGGCACGAAGCCGGACACGGCCGCGGCGTTCACGCTCGCGACGCTCACGGCCTGGCGCATGATCGTGTCGCGGGCGCAGGTCCAGGCCGGCGAGACCGTGCTCATCTGGGGGATCGGCGGGGGCGTCGCGATCGCCGCGCTGCAGATCGCCAAGCTGCGCGGTGCGACGGTGTGGGTGACGTCGAGCAGCGACGAAAAACTGGCTCGCGCGCGCGGGCTCGGCGCGGACGAGACTTTCAACCACGCGACGGTGGACGTCGCGGCCGAAGTCCGCGCGCGGACGGGCAAGCGCGGCGTGGACGTGGTGGTGGACGACGTCGGGCCCGCGACCTGGGAGAAGTCGCTCGCCTCGCTGGCCAAGGCGGGGCGGCTCGTGACGTGCGGCGCGACCTCGGGGCCGAAGGTCGAGACCGACGTGCGTAAGTTGTTCTGGAACCAGTGGACGATCCTCGGCTCCACCATGGGCAACGACGCCGAGTTCGACGCGATCGTCGGCGAGCTGGGGCAGGGACGGCTGCTGCCACCGGTGGACAGCGTGTTCGATCTGGAGGATGGACGCGCGGGGTTCGAGCGGCTCCAGACGGCCGGCCAGTTCGGCAAGGTCGTGGTGCGCATCTCTAATGAATGAAGAGCACGCGGGAGACGAGGCCCAGTACACCACAGCGGAGGTGGACGCCATCCGCCGCGCATGGTCGGGCGAGCACCCGCCCGACTGCCCACGCTGCGGCGCCCGCCTGACCCGGCGGCCGATCGGCGGGGGGTCGTTCGGGCTCGGCTACGCCCGGCGGCGGGAGTGGCTGATCTGTCCGGGGTGCAAGAGAAGCGCGTTGTTCGATCTGAAGCGGGGCACTCGAAACTAGGTGACTAGTGATTAGTGACTGGTGACTAGTAACCGCAACGGCTCTTTTTTCGTAGTTACTAGTCACTAGTCACAAGTCACTAGTCACCAACAAGTGGTAATTTCATAGAACCATGCAACGTTTCTTCGCGCAGCTAACCGACACCTTCCCCAGCCAACTCCCCGACATCGAGCCGGCGGGCTTCGGCGAGCGGCTGCGCTACAGCCTGGAGCAGCTGTACCAGTACGTGCCCGCGATGTTCGGCGCGCTGGTCATTCTCTTCGCGACGTACCTGCTCGCGCGGCTGGCGGAGAAGGGAGTCGAGCGGCTGCTGCGAAAGATCCGCTTCAACCGCATGCTCGAGCGCGGCGGCGTGATGCAGGCGGTGGAGCGGTCGGGCTCGCATCTCAACCCGACGCGCGTCACGGCGAACGTGGTGTTCTGGTTCATCATGTTCCTGGGGATGCTCGTGGCCGCGAACGCGCTCGGCCTCGAGTCGCTGGCGAACGTGTTCTCGCAGCTCGTGAGCTACATCCCGAGCGTGATCGCGGCGATCGCGATCATCATCATCGGCATCGTGCTCGGCAGCTTCGTCGGCGGACTGATCATGGCGTCGGCCGGTGGACTGCACGGCGGCCCGACGCTCGCGCGGGTCGGCAAGGCCGGAGTAGTGCTGCTCGCGGTGTTCATGGCGCTGCAGGAGCTGGGGATCGCGACGGAGATCGTCACGACGGCGTTCGCATTGCTGTTCGGCGCGGTGTCGCTGGCGCTGGCGCTATCGTTCGGCCTCGGCAACCGCGAGCTGGCCGGCGAGGTCACGCGCGAGTGGTACAACCGGTATCGCGCGGAGCGCGAGGCGATCGACCGGGAGAACGCGGAGCTGGACCGGGAGGAGGAGATGGAGTTCGGGTCGTACACTGGTCAGCATCCCGCGTCCCGGCATGGAGAGGAGCAGGGGGACGAGACCGGCGGGTGAACGACGGTGACTAGTGACTAGTCACAAGTCAAAATCAGCTCTCAGCCTTGTCCCTGGACCCTCCTCGGCCTCCGGCTCGCTCATCCAGGTACAAAACCGTAGTTTTGGCCCGGCATGCCTTCCCCCCCAACAACGCTGGACCGACTTTCGTCCGCCCTCGAGGGCCGGTACTCGATCGTCCGCGAGCTCGGACAGGGCGGAATGGCCACGGTCTATCTCGCCGAGGACGTCCGGCACAGACGTAAAGTCGCCATCAAGGTGCTGCACCCCGAGCTGACCGCGGTGCTCGGCCCCGAGCGCTTTCTCAACGAGATCGAGCTCACGGCCAACCTGCAGCACCCGCACATCCTGCCGCTGTTCGACTCGGGCGCCGCCGACAACCTGTTGTTCTACGTCATGCCGTTCGTGGACGGCGAGACGCTGCGGCAGAAGCTCATGCGCGAGCACCAGCTCCCGATCGCGGAGGCGGTCAGGATCGCGAGCGAGATCGCCGACGCGCTCGAGTACGCGCACAAGCACGGCGTGGTGCATCGCGACATCAAGCCGGAGAACGTGCTGCTGCACGAGGGACGTCCGCTCGTGGCCGACTTCGGAATCGCCCTCGCCGTGCAGCACGCGGGCGGCGAGCGCATGACGCAGACCGGCATGTCGCTCGGCACGCCGCAGTACATGGCGCCAGAGCAGGCGATGGGCGACAAGGCCGTGGACCACCGCGCCGACATCTACGCGCTCGGCGCCGTGACCTATGAGATGCTCACGGGCGAGCCGCCGTTCACCGGACCAAACGCGCAGGCGGTAGTAGCGAAGATTCTCACTACCGATCCGTCATCGCTCACGGCCAAGCGCCGCTCGGTTCCGGTGCAGGTAAATGCCGCGGTGCTCACGGCGCTGGAGAAGATGCCGGCGGACAGGTTTGCGAGCGCGGCGGAGTTCGCCGAGGCTATCGCGGGCCGCGGGCCGACGCTCGCGCACACCAGCGCGACTGTCGCGACGGTCGCATCCGCTGCCGCGCCGCGCTGGCGGATGGCTGCTCTTGTCGCGTCGGGAATTGCCGTAGCCGCGCTCGCGCTGGCCGCGTGGATGGCAACCGGCAACGCGGGTGGCGACGCAAAAACGCCGAACTGGCAATACGTCGAGCTGGGCGACACCGCCGGCGTCAGCGTGGCAAATGCCGGCCTGGCGCTCTCTCCCGACGGAGCGACTCTCGTTTTCCGCGACGCCGTCTCGGGGGGCCGTCTCTGGATCAAGCAACGCTCGGAGCTCGACGCGCGCGCAATCACGGGCACCGAGCGCGCTTCGAATCCGGTTTTTTCCCCCGATGGCGAGTGGGTCGCCTTCGTCGCTGACGGCAAGCTGAAGAAAGTTCGCGTCCGGGGAGGCGCGGCGATCACGATCGCCGATTCCGTCGCGGGTCCGTACGGCGGGGCAGCGTGGCTTGACGACGGGTCGCTGGTCTACGTGGCGCCCACTCTCATCGAACTCCGCCGAGTCGGGGAGGCCGGTGGATCATACACCGTGGTGCTGAACGACACGTTGACGGGCGGACGGGGGATGGGTCATCCCACGGCGCTCCCCGGCGGCCGCGGCGTGCTCGTGCAGATGTGCTCCTCGGGCTGCGTCTCCGTCGGCGTCCACGCGGTGGATTTCAAAACGGGCGCGCGGAAGGCGATCATCGAGGATGCCATGCAGGCCTGGTACATGCCCTCCGGCCACCTGTTGTACGTGCGGGCCGACGGAGCGGCGCTGGTCGCGCCTTTCGATCTCGAAGAGCTCGAGATTACCGGTGGGGCTGTGCCCGCGCTCGAGAACGTATATCGCGGAGCGGGCTTCGCGCAGCTCGCGTGGTCGCGCTCCGGCAGCCTCATGTACGTGTCGGGAGAGGTCGGCTCGCGCGACGCGATCGTCGTTCGCGTGACCGCCGAAGGAACCGTCAGCCAGATAGATACGTCGTGGTCCGGCCAGTTCAATTCGCTCGCGGTCTCGCCTGACGGCCGACGCCTTGCCGTTGGAGTCGGCGTGGGAAGCGCCGCATTGAACATCTGGGTCAAGCAGCTGGATCGTGGCCCGCTCACGCGGCTGACTTTCGGGGGCCGGGACCGACGCCCCGTCTGGTCGCCGGACGGCCGGCTCGTGGCATTCATCCGCGACACGCTCACGACCGGCATGGTGGTCACCCGGCCCGCTGACGGAAGCGGCTCGGATCGTCTCCTGCTCCGCCTGCCCCAGCAGCTCCAGGAAGTGACGTGGACGCGCGACGGCCAATGGCTGGTGGTTCGTACCGACAACTCCGGCTCGGGCGCCGGCGACCTGATCGGCGTTCGGACCAGCGGGGATACAACCCCGGTGCTGCTCGCGGGCAGCGCGTTCACCGAGCTGCATCCCGAAGTGTCGCCGGACGGCAAATGGCTGGCGTACACGTCCAACGAATCTGGGCGGAACGAGGTGTACGTGCGGCCGTTTCCGGCTACCGGCGACGGCTTGTGGCAGGTGTCCGTCGGCGGCGGAAGCGAGCCGCGCTGGTCCAGGGACGCGAAGCGGATCTTCTACATCGACGCGGGCAGCCGACTCATAGGCGCCGACGTGCGCGCCGCTCCCGCCTTCGAAGTGGTCGGGCGGCGCACTCTGTTCGCCGCGGGCGATTTCATCCGCGACGCGTTTCATCAGTCCTACGACGTCGCCCCGGACGGAAGCTTCTTTTTCGTCACCATCCGCCAGCGGACCGGCGCGCGGCGGCAACGACTGGTGCGGGTGGACAACTGGTTCCAGGACCTCCAGACGCGGCTGAAGCGGTGAGCAATCCTGTGGATCGCCTGACGACCGCGCTCGCCGACCGGTACGAGATCGACCGCGAGATAGGCCAGGGTGGAATGGCAACGGTGTACCTCGCACGCGACCTGCGACATCATCGCAATGTCGCGCTCAAGGTGCTGCGCCCCGAGCTGTCCGCGATACTCGGTGGCGAGCGCTTCCTGCACGAGATTCGGACGACCGCGAACCTGCAGCATCCACACATCCTGCCGCTGTACGATTCCGGCGACGCCGACGGGCTGGTGTTCTATGTAATGCCGTTCGTGTCAGGCGAATCGCTGCGCGACCGGCTCTCGCGTGAGACTCAGCTGCCGGTGGAGGACGCCGTCCACATCGCGAAGGAGGTCGCCGACGCGCTCGACTACGCGCACCGGCACGGCGTCATCCACCGCGACATCAAGCCGGAGAACATCCTGCTGCACGACGGCCGCGCGCAGGTCGCGGACTTCGGGATCGCGCTGGCGGTCAGCTCCGCGGGCGGCGGCACGCGCATGACCGAGACCGGGATGTCGCTCGGCACTCCGCACTACATGAGCCCTGAGCAAGCGATGGGCGAGCGGGAAGTATCTGGTAAAGCCGACATCTACGCGCTCGGGTGCGTGTTGTACGAGATGCTCGTGGGCGAGCCGCCGTTCACGGGCCCGAGCGCGCAGGCCATCATCGCGCGAGTGGTGACGGAAGAACCAAGGTCGCTGACGCTGCAACGAAGGTCGATTCCGCCGCACCTGGAAGCCGTCGTGCGGCGCGCGCTGGAGAAGCTGCCCGCGGACCGGTTCCAGAGCGCGGCGCAGTTCAGTGCGGCGCTCGCCAATCCCGAGTCGGTCCAGCTGGCGGCGCGCGCCGATGGCGGTACGAGGGCGCGGAGTTCGCCGAGTGTTGCGGGCCGGCGCTTTCACCCGCTGCTTGTCCCCATCCTGGCGTCACTGCTCGTTCTTACGGCAGCGGGAGCGGCATGGGGATGGTTGCGACCGCAGGCGTCCGTGGCTTCACCGGTCGCGCGTTTTGCCATTTCGCTCCCGGCAAAAGCTGCGTATTCGGATCGACCCGGCCGTGGGATCGCGATGTCCCCGGCGGGCGACCGCATCGTGTACAACGGAGTCAACGACCGAGGTGAGCTGCAGCTGTTCGTCCGGAAGCTCGACCAACTCGAGCCGGTTCCCCTTCCCGGGACTCGCAATGCGAGTCAGGCGTTCTTCTCTCCCGATGGCAGCTCGGTCGCCTTCTTCAACTCCGGCAGGATCCAGAAGGTCGCTGTTGCCGGCGGCCCCGTTCTTACCATCGCGACCGCTGACAGCGGTTTTGCTGGCGGATCCTGGGGAGTCGGAGACATGATCGTCGTGGGCACCAATGGTGGGCTGCGACAGGTTCCTGCTGCAGGCGGACGCCTGGCGTTTCTTACCGGTGTGGACACCTCCAGCGAGTCATCCCACCGCTTGCCGGAGTTTCTGCCGGACGGCGAATCCGTCCTGTTTCAGTTACGAGATACCGCGGGTGTTGATCGTCTGGCGGCAGTAACTCTGCGGGATGGCACGATCAAGCGCTTCGCCGAGGTTGGCTCCGACCCGCGGTACGTCAGCTCGGGGCATGTTCTCCTGAGCAGCCTGAACGGAGTCGTCGTTGCTGCGCCATTCGATCCGTCCCGGATCGAGATCCTTGGGCCCGCGGTCCCGGTGGTTGAAGGAGTGGCGGTGACTACGGGCGGAGCGGCAAAGCTGGGGGTTTCCCGCGATGGCGCGTTCACTTACTTGCAGGGGTCCGTCAGCGCCAGGTCGCTGGTGCGTGTGGATCGTAACGGCGTGGTGCAGCCGCTCTCCGGTGAAAAGCGGAACTACCAGTCGCCCCGGTATTCCCCGGACGGGCGGAGCATTGCCGTGGCAGTCCCCGACGGTCAGGGTCGTTCTGATATATGGGTGTTTGACGTCGCGCAGAAATCGCTGACACGACTCACGTTTGAGGGTGAAGCCAATAGGCCTTTCTGGACACCGGACGGGTCACGCATTGCATTCACCGTGTTTGGTGGTCCGACGGCCCCCATAGAGTGGGTTCGGGCGGACGGCAGCGCTCAGGCAGAGCGGCTCGCTGGCACCGAGGGAGGGCTGGGTGACGATTGGAGCCGCGACGGGCGGACGCTCGTGTTTCATCGAGGGGGTAACTCGCGCAACGATGTCATGCTGCTGGGGCTCGACAGCGGGAGCACAGCGCGACCGTACCTGAATTCACCGGCCGATGAATTCGCCCCGGCGGTCTCGCCCGATGGGGCATGGATCGCGTATGCCTCGTCCGAGTCGGGGCGAGCAGAGATCTACGTCCGGTCGTTCCCCACGCCTGGCGCCAAGACGCAAATCTCACTTTCGGGAGGAAACGAACCACGCTGGTCACGCGACGGCAGGGAATTGTTCTATAGAAACGCCGATCAGATGATGGTAGCCACTATCCAATCGCGACCGACGTTCAGCGTGCTGCAGCGAACGGAGCTGTTCCGGGGGATGGGGGGATTCCCGGCGAATTCATACTTTGCACAGTACGACGTTAGCCCGGACGGCCGTCATTTCCTGATGGTGCAGGGTGACGAGGCGGCGCAGGACCTGATGGTCGTGCTCAACTGGTTCGATCATCTGCGCGGCAAGCAGTCGCGCGCGCGCACGAACAGCCCTGCGGGGCAATAGCGTGACGAGTCCCGCCAGCATCCTCGACAAGCTCTCCGCCGCGCTCGCGGACAAGTACACGATCGAGCGCGAGATCGGCGCCGGCGGCATGGCGACCGTGTACCTCGCGCAGGACATCCGCCACCGCCGCAAGGTCGCGATCAAGGTCCTGCACCCTGAGCTCACGGCCGTGCTCGGCCCCGAGAGATTTCTCAACGAGATCGAGCTCACCGCGAACCTCCAGCACCCGCACATCCTGCCACTGTTCGATTCGGGAGCGGCGGACACGCTGCTGTTCTACGTGATGCCGTACGTCCAGGGCGAGACGCTGCGAACGCGCCTCTCGCGCGAGCAGCAGCTTCCAATCGCGGAAGCCGTGCGCATCGCGAGCGACGTGGCGGACGCGTTGGAATACGCGCACAAGCACGGCGTAGTCCACCGCGACATCAAGCCTGAGAACATTCTGCTCCACGACGGCCGTCCACTCGTCGCGGACTTCGGCATCGCGCTCGCGGTGCAGCAGGCCGGCGGTTCGCGCATGACGCAGACCGGAATGTCGCTCGGGACGCCGCAATACATGGCGCCCGAGCAGGCGATGGGCGACAAGTCGGTTGATCACCGCGCCGACATCTACGCGCTCGGCGCCATCACGTACGAGATGCTCACCGGCGAGCCGCCGTTCACCGGACCCAACTCGCAGGCCGTCGTGGCGAAGATTCTCACGACCGATCCGTCGTCGCTGGTCTCCAAGCGGCGATCAGTCCCGCCGCACGTAGAAGCGGCGGTCCTCACGGCGTTGGAAAAGATGCCGGCCGACCGATTCGCGAGCGCGGCCGAGTTCGCTGAAGCAATCGCCGGCCGCGGGCCGGTACTGCCTGCCCGAGCGACAGCGGGCGCTCCAGCCTTCAGCGCGAAGCCGAGCTCGCGACAGCGCGCTCTTGCCGCCGCGCCCTGGGCGCTGGCGGCAGTAGCTCTGCTGATGGGCGCGTGGGGATGGCTGCGGGATGAGCCGTTGGTGCCGGCGCCGGTGGCGCGCTTTTCAGTAACGCCTCCCGAATCCTCGCGGTTCGTCGACGTCCAGGGCAGCGGCATCGCGATATCTCCCGACGGCTCCCGGTTCGTCTATACGGGCGTGAATTCAGCCGGTGTGCGCGAGCTGTACATGCGCGCTCTCGGGCAGCTCGAGCCGGTGCCTATCGCGGGGACCCGGGGAGCTCTTTCGCCGGTTTTCTCGCCCGATGGAGTCTGGCTCGCATTCGCGACTGTGGGCCGGCTGCAGAAGGTGGCGCTGTCGGGTGGACCGCCGCTCACCATCTGCGTCCTGGACAGCGGCTTTTATGGCGCGACCTGGGGCGACAACGACGTCGTGGTTTTCGCCACGGACGACGGGCTGCGCCAGGTGCCGGCGGCCGGCGGTAGGCCGGCGCCATTGTTACAGCTGGACACCGCCGAGGGCGTGACGGGGTATCGCTTCCCTCATTTCCTGCCGGGCGGGGATGCGGTGCTGTTCCAGGTTACCGCGGGGCTCAACACTTTCGCGCCCGCTGCCGTCACGCTCGGCGATCGTCGCGTGAAAAAATTTCAGATCGCGGGAGGCGATCCCCGCTACGTCTCGACGGGCCATGTCATACTCTCCAACCCCGACGGCACGATCACCGCTGCGCCGTTCAATCCGCGATCGCTGGAGTTCGGGGGAAACGCGATTCCGATAGCGGAGCAAGTCGCCGTCGCCCTCGGAGGCGCCGCTGAGTTCGGCATCTCCCCGCGGGGGACTTTCGTGTACGCGAGCGGAACCGCCAGCGCGCGGTCCGTGGTGGAGGTGGAGCGCGGCGGCAGCGTGCGTGAGCTCACGACGGAGATGCGGACGTACAGCGCCCCACGAGTATCGCCGGACGGTACGCGGATCGCCGTGGAGATTGCCGAGGGCGGGACGAGCTCCATATGGGTGTACGAGGTCGCGCAGAAGACGCTGACGAAACTGACGGTCACAGGCTCGGCGTCGCGCCCTCTGTGGACGCCCGATGGATCGCGACTTGCCTACACCAGTGACGTCAACGGAACGCCGGACATCGGCTGGATCCGGGCCGACGGCAGCGCGCTCGCCGATACGCTGCTGGCCATGCCGGGTCGGCAGCTGGCGGACGAGTGGTCGCCTGACGGCCGCTGGCTTGTGTACCACCAGAACAACGCATCGGTAAGCCGCAACGACATCATGTTGATGTCGGCAGACAGCGGCCGCGCGGTGCGACCTTATTTGCAGACGCCGAACGACGAGTTCGCGCCGGCCGTCTCGCCCGACGGCCGGTGGCTGGCGTACGCGTCCGATGAGTCGGGTCGCAACGAGATATACGTGCGGTCCTTTCCCGAGCCGGGAGGGAAAGTACAGATCTCGCTCGATGGGGGCCTGGAGCCCCGTTGGTCGCGCAGCGGGAGAGAGCTTTTCTACCGGAACGGCGACAGGATGATGGCAGCGAGCGTCGTCACCACGCCCGCGTTCTCGGTTCAAAGCCGGACCGAGCTGTTTCGCGGGAACTTCACCAGCTTTCCGTTCCACGCGCAATACGACGTGACGAGCGACGGCCGCTTCATCATGACGCAGGGCCCGGCGTCGTCGGCCGACCTCGTGGTGGTCCTCAACTGGTTCGACCAGCTGCACGGCAAGGGCCGCGCGCGGCAGCAGAGCGGCGGGCAGTAAATGTGACGGACACCACCAGCGCCCTCGACAAGCTCAACGCTACTCTCGCGGACAAGTACCTGATCGAGCGCGAGATAGGTCAGGGCGGAATGGCGACGGTGTATCTCGCCGAAGACGTACGCCACCGTCGCAAGGTCGCGATCAAGGTGCTGCACCCGGAGCTGAGCGCGGTGCTCGGTCCCGAGCGGTTCCTCAAGGAGATCGAGCTCACCGCGAACCTGCAGCACCCGCACATTCTTCCGTTGTTCGATTCCGGCAGCGCCGGCGGCCTCCTCTTCTACGTGATGCCGTACGTCGAGGGCGAGACGCTGCGTGGCAAACTCACCCGCGAGCGGCAACTGCCGGTCGCCGATGCAGTGCGAATCGCGGCCGACGTCGCTGACGCGCTCGACTACGCGCACAAGCGGAATGTGATCCACCGCGACATCAAGCCGGAGAACATCCTGCTGCACGACGGCCC
>CAYGJL010000002.1:0-23582 GCA_964350145.1 uncultured Gemmatimonadaceae bacterium | reverse complement strand
CGCGGTGCAGCACGCGGGCGGCACGCGCATGACGCAGACCGGCATGTCGCTCGGGACTCCGCAGTACATGTCGCCGGAGCAGGCGATGGGCGAGCGCGACGTGGACCATCGCGCGGACATCTACGCTCTCGCGGCGGTGACGTACGAGATGCTCACCGGAGAACCGCCGTTCAGCGGTCCGACCGCGCAGGCGATCGTCGCGAAGGTGATGACCAATGATCCCGTCCCGCCGCGGGAGCTCCGCAAGACGATTCCGCCGCACGTGGAGACAGCCGTCCTCACTGGCTTGCAGAAGCTGCCGGCCGACCGCTTCGCGACGGCGAGCGACCTGCGCACGGCGCTCACCGACCCGCGCAGTGAGCCGGCTGCGCGCGCTTCGGCACCGGGCGCAATCCTGTCGAGGGCGCCACGGCAGCGGTGGGCGCTGGCCGCGGCGGGCGTCGCACTGATCGCCGCGGGCGCGGCGGGGGCATGGCTGTTGAAGCCCCTGCCGGCCAGCGATCGACTGCCCGTGCATTTCACTTTCCACATCGATTCGGCGCATCAAACCGGCGTCGGGTGTTGCGGCTACCAGGTGGCCGTATCGCCGGACGAAAGTCAGCTCGTATATGTCGGAGTGCAGGACGGGGTGGGTCAGCTCTATGCGCGCCGACTGGACGAGCTGGTGGCTCATGCCATTCCCGGGACGGAAGGCGCCCTGGAGGTGTTCTTCTCTCCGGACGGCAACTGGCTCGGATTCAGGACGAGACGAGCCGCGGGTGGCGGACTGTCCCGTACGACCGGTGATTACGAGCTGAGGAAAGTTCCCGCGCGCGGCGGATCCCCACTCACGATTGCGACGGTGCAGGGCTTTCCGTACGGCGCGACGTGGTTGCCCAACGGCGACATCGTCTTTGCCGGCGACGACGTGCTGTACAGTGTCTCGGCCGACGGCGGGGCGCCGACGCGAATCGGCGTGTCCGATTCGAGCTACCGCCACCCGTCCTACGTACCGGGCACCATGACTGTGCTGTACGCGCGCTTCCGCCCGACAGGGGGCCCGCAGATCGGTGTGCTGGACATTCCCGGCATGGTCGAACGGCACTTGACCGATGGCGGTCGCCCGACTTACAGCCGGGCCGGATATTTGACTTTTACGCGCGGTCCGTCGCTCGTCACCCAGAGCTACGATCCACGACGGCGCGTGACGAGCGGCTCACCCCGCACCATTACCGACAATCTCAGACGGCCGATCGACTACGACATCTCGGCGAATGGGTTGCTGGTATATCAATCCGGAACCGCGGGGGGAGCTGTCGACCTGGTGGAAGACGGTGCGGTCCGCAATCTCGCAATTCCGGTGGAAGCAAGCCATTTCGACAGTCCGCGCGTATCGCCCGACGGCCGACGCATCGCGCTGGCGATGGGAACTTCGCCTGGCCACCAGATACTGGTCCACGACTTCGAGCGGAACACGACGCTGCGCCTGACGTTCGCCGGGAACAACGAGTTTCTCGCATGGACTCCGGACGGCCATAGCCTGGTGTACGGGGGAGACTCGCTGGTAAAGATTCAGCCCGCGGACCGCAGCGCCCCGGAGCGCACGCTCGTCTCCGCGAGCCCGCGGCGCGTGGGGCAGATATCGGTCGGAGGCGATTGGCTCGCATACGCGGTGCACGAACCCGCCAGCATCAACGCGTCGGACATTTTTCTCGCGCCATTGGATTCGCCGCGACCGCAACCGTATCAGGTAACTCCGTTCAGCGAGGTGGCGCCGGCTTTGTCTCCCAACGGGAAATGGCTGGCCTATGTGTCGGACGAGAGCGGCAGGCCGGAGGTGTACGCCAGCTCGGTGCCGGTGGCGGGCGCGCGGGAGGTGATCTCGAACAACGGCGGGCAGGAGCCGGTGTGGAGTCGCGACGGGCGAACGCTGTATTACCGAACGATCGAGGGCGTCCTCATCGCCGTATCGATTACCGGCGACGCGTCTCCCAGAGTCGTGAGCCGCCGTGAGATCTACCGGTCTTCGCACGAGATTGTCGGCGACGGCGCGGACTACGACGTCTTTCCCGACGGCAGACGGTTCGTAATGGTGCGGTCCGTCAGGGCCGGCGCCCCGCTGGTGATCCTCACCGACGCATTCGGCAGTGTCTTCCGGGGAGCCCGTTGAGCGCGGATACGATGACCGCGCTGGCAGCGGCGCTCACGGACCGCTACACCATCGAGCGCGAGATCGGCCAGGGCGGAATGGCGACCGTGTACCTCGCCGAGGATGTGAAGCACCACCGCAAGGTCGCGATCAAGGTGCTGCATCCCGAGCTGAGCGCGCTGCTCGGTCCCGAGCGCTTCCTCAAGGAGATCGAGCTCACCGCCAACCTGCAGCATCCGCACATCCTGCCGCTGTTCGATTCAGGGAGCGCCGACGGCCACCTGTATTACGTCATGCCGTTCGTCGAGGGTGAGACCCTGCGCCGGAAGCTCGAGCGCGAGCAGCAGCTGCCGATTGCCGAAGCGGTGCGAATCGCGAGCGACGTCGCCGACGCGCTCGAGTATGCGCACAAGCGCGGCGTGGTGCACCGCGACATCAAGCCGGAGAACATCCTGCTGCATGACGGACGGCCACTGGTGGCGGACTTCGGAATCGCCCTGGCGGTGCAGCAGGCGGGCGGCGCGCGCATGACGCAGACCGGCATGTCGCTCGGCACTCCGCAATACATGGCGCCCGAGCAGGCAATGGGCGACAAGTCCGTGGACCACCGCGCGGACATCTACGCGCTCGGCGCCGTGACGTATGAGATGCTCACGGGCGAGCCGCCGTTCACCGGGCCGAACTCACAGGCGGTAGTCGCCAAGATTCTCACCACGGATCCATCGTCGCTGGTGTCCAAGCGGCGGTCGGTGCCGCCGCATGTCGAAGCGGCCGTGCTCACTGCGCTGGAGAAGATGCCGGCCGATCGGTTCGCGAGCGCCGCGGAGTTCATTGCCGCGCTCGCCGGCGCCGGCGCGGCGATTCCCATGGCGCAGTCCGCGACCGCGCGCCGGAGCCGGGCAGCGCGCGACCTCGCGGTCGGCGGGCGCGCGGTCAGCCGGCCCATGCTTGTCGCGGGCGTAACACTGCTGCTGCTTGCGGCGGCGGCCGCGGGATGGATGGCGCGCGCCCTCGTCGGCACGGGGGAGCAGTCGGGGCCGGTGCGATTCACCTTCGCGATGGGCGTGCCCGGCGCGGACGACATGAAACTCGCGATCTCACCCGACGGCCGGCACATCGTCCGGTCCGTGATGGACAGCGGCGGCATGCGACGGCTCGTCATGCGTGACCTGGGCTCCGCCGAGCTCAGCATCGTGGCGGGCACCGAGGGAGCGTCGAATCCGGAGTTCTCTCCAGACGGCAGTTGGATCTCGTTCACCGTCGGGCCGCAGAACATTCTGCGCAAAGTGCCCGCGCGCGGCGGCCCGGCGACTGACATCATCGATTCAACGGGCGCGCATTCCTGGGCGGAGGACGGCGCCATCGTGTACAGCGCACAAGGCAGCAGGGGCATTGAGCGCGTTGACGCATCCGGCGGCCGGCGAGAGCTGCTGACCTCGCTGGATACGGCGCGCAGGGAGTTCGGGCATTTTAATCCGCAGGCACTGCCCGGCAATCGCGGCATCATTTACACCAGCTATGCCACACCGTTCTCTCGCACTCGCATTGAAGCATTCGACTTCGCCGAGGGACGGAAGAAGGTGCTCGTGGAAGGCGCGGTGTTCGGCCGCTACGCGAGCAGTGGCCACCTGCTGTTCATGCGGGACGGCGCCATCTTCGCCGTAAAGTTCGATCCGAAAGCGCTGGAGGTCCGCGGAAGCGCGGTGCCGGTGCAGGACGACGTCGCGTGGGAGCCCACGGGCGGCTCGGGCAGCTTCGCCGTTTCACGGAGCGGCACTCTCGTGTACACTCGCGCGTCCGAGTGGAACGTGGAGCGACGGCTGGTCTGGGTGGATCGCGCGGGCGGAGAGACGGCGGTGCTGCCGCGGCCCGGCGCGTTCGCGGAGCCGCGACTCTCGCCCGACGGCCGCTGGATCGCGCTCACGCTGAGCAGCCCGAAGCGCGACGTATGGCTCCTGGAAAGAGCGCGCGGCGTGCTGACGCGGCTCACCCGGGCCAACGCCGCGGCGTTCAGCCCCGTGTGGATGCCGGACAGCCGCTCGATCGTATACACGCACGAGGATCCGGTGTACGATCTGCACCGGATTCCGATCGACGGCAGCGGCGGGAATCAGCCGATGGTCGCCACGCCCTACGACAAGATGGCTTCCAGCGTTTCGCCCGACGGACGGCTGCTTGCGTACACCGTCAATCAAACCGGCCTGAAGATCTACGTTTATCCGATGCAGGGCGGTGGGCCTTCCAGGCGACTGAGCTCGTCCACCACGAGCCAGCAGCGCGCCGTCTTCTCTCCGTCGGGGCGCTGGATCGCATTCGAAGAAGCCAGCAACGAGATCGGCAACGTGTATCTCGCTTCGGCCGACGGTTCCGGCGGCCGCCGCCAGGTTTCGGTGGACGGCGGGTCCCAGCCGCGGTGGACCCGCGGCGGGCGTGAGCTGGTATATCGCCGCGGCGAGGCGATGCTCGCCGCACCGGTCAATCCGACCAACGGCGAGATAGGCAGCCCCGTCGAGCTGTTTCGCCGCCGGCAGTACGAGCTAGATGTCGCAACTTTCGACTACGACGTGACGAGCGACGGCAGTCGCTTCCTCATGGCAGTCCCGGTATTGCGGCCGGGCTCCCAGCCGACCGTCGTGGTATTGCACTGGCTCGACGAGCTGAAGCAGAGGATGGACCAATGACCGCACCCGTCGATCGTCTCACCGCCGCGCTCGCCGGCCGCTACGAGATCGAGCGCGAGATCGGCGTCGGCGGGATGGCCACTGTCTACCTCGCGCGCGATCTCAGGCACGACCGCCTCGTCGCGCTCAAGTTGCTGCGGCCCGAGCTCGGCGCGGTCATCGGAGCGGAGAGGTTCCTCGCCGAGATCAAGCTCACCGCGAACCTGCAGCACTCGCACATCCTCCCGCTGTTCGACTCCGGCGCGGTGGACGGGCTGCTGTTCTACGTGATGCCCTATGTAGAAGGCGTCTCGGTGCGTGAGCGATTGAATCGCGAGAAGCAGCTCTCGATCGCGGAGTCGGTCAGGATCGCGACCGAAGTCGCGAGCGCGCTGGACTACGCCCACCGGCGCGGCGTGATCCACCGCGACATCAAGCCGGAGAACATCCTGCTGCACGACGGGCAGGCGCTGGTCGCGGATTTCGGGATCGCCCTCGCGGTGAGCACGGCCGGCACTCGCATGACCGAGACGGGGATGTCGCTCGGCACGCCGCACTACATGAGCCCCGAGCAGGCGATGGGCGAGCGCGAGATCACCGCGCGCTCCGACGTGTACGCGCTCGGCGCGGTCACGTACGAGATGCTGGCGGGCGAGCCCCCGTTCACCGGGCCCACGGCGCAATCCATCGTGGCGAAGGTTCTCACCGAGGAACCGCGGCCGCTGCTGCCCAAGCGGCACACGATCCCGCGGCACGTCGAGCTGGCGGTGCTCACCGCGCTGGAGAAGCTCCCGGCCGACCGGTTCGCGACCGCCGCGGAGTTCTCCGACGCGCTCAACAATCCGGGCGCTGCCACGGAGCGGCAGGCGCAGCATGGCGTTCGAGCGGTGTCCGCCGTTGGGCCGGTATGGAAGCGCCCGGCGGCGCTCCTCGGCGCGGCCGCGCTCGCCGCCGTCGCGCTCGGTATAGCGGTAGGATGGGCCGTATGGCGGGGGGATGCCGCGGCACCGGCGGTGTCACGGTTCGTCGTCACCACCCCCACGGATCATCGTCTGACCGGCGCCCCGCTCGGCATCGTTTCGATATCGCCCGACGGTCGGACGCTCGTGTACGTCGGGCAGAACGCGCGCGGCACGCAGCTGTACCAGCGCCGCATGGACCAGCTGGGCGTGACTCCGATTGCGGGAACCGAAGGCGGAGCGAGTCCGTTCTTCACTCCCGACGGCCGCTGGCTCATGTTCACCTCGACCTCCGGACTGCGGAAGATCGCGCTCGCCGGCGGCGCGCCGGTCGTTGTTCCGCTGGGCCAGCTGTTGCCGTTGAGCGCGCTCTGGCTCGACGACAACACGCTGGCCATGACGGCGTTCGATGGAAACGTGTATCGCGTCGCCGGGGACGGCAGCTCGACGCTGATCGCGTCGCCGGATTCCGCGGCTGGCGAGAGTACGCTGGTTGTGTCGGCCGTGGATCCCGACTCCCGTACCATCTTCGTCATCGCCGCGCCCGGCGCGGGCGTCACCGGCCGCGTGTTCGCGGTGAACGAGAAATCCGGCGAGTGCCGGCTGGTTCTGGATCAGAACATTTCCGGCATTTTCTACGGCGATGGGCATCTGCTGTGGGTGGATCCGGAAGGGACGCTGCTCGCGGCGGCGTTCGACATCGGCAAGGCGAAGATTACCGGCGTCCCGGTGACGCTCGCGCAGGGGATTCGGATATCTGTCGGCGGGCCGCCGCAGATGGCGATCTCGCGCAACGGCACACTCGTTTACGTGCCCCAGCTTCCCTTCGACCTCATGCTGGTGGAGAGGTCGGGCAGGGCGGAAGCCGTCGCGAACGTTCAGCGCCGCTTTCACAGTCCGCGGTTTTCCCCCGACGGACGGCGCATCGCGCTGGATTTTACGCTGCAGGGAAGTCGCGACGTGTGGACGCTCGACCTCCGCGACCGGGCGCTCGCCCGGCTGACGTTCGCGAACGACGGGCACGACCCGGTATGGTTGGCCGACGGCAAACGCATCGCCTACGCCAGCGCGCGGAACGCGGTGATCGGAATGTTCCTCAGAAACGCCGACGGAAGCGGGGCCGCGGAATCACTGTACGTGGGCCCGACATCGCAGACCGTCGGGGCGTCTCCGCCGGGAATGGATCGAGTGATTTCGATCGTGACCGGCAACGCCGGCAGCTCCGACCTTGCGTTTACTCCGCTGTCGGGCGACCGGACCGCGCAGCCCTTTCTCTCCACTCGGTTCAACGAGAGTTATCCCGCGGTCTCACCAGACGGCCGCTGGCTGGCGTACGTGTCGGACGAATCGGGGCAGTCTGAGGTATACATCCGGCCGCTCACGGGGAGCGGCGCGAAGGTGCTGGTGTCGCAGAACGGCGGATCGGAGCCCGTGTGGTCGCGCGACGGTCGAGAGCTGTTCTACCGCGGGTTCAGCACGAGCGGAATCCCGCTGATCGCGGTACTGGTGCAGACGACGCCGGAAATTCGCGTGCTTTCCCGCACCCAGCTATTCGACGCGTCGGAGTACGAAGCGGCCGCGCCACACGCGAACTACGATGTCGGGCCCGACGGCCGCTTTGTCTTGGTGTACCAGGGCCGGCTGTCGGAGATGGTGGTGATACAGAACTGGACGGAAGAGGTCAGGCGACGGGGAGCGGCCTCGAAGTAGCGCGGCTCAGGCGGGAAACGCGGGCCGAGCGACGGGTGGCGTCTTCTGCGTCGGGGCGCGGCCCACGACGATCGTCACGTTATCCGTCCCACCCCGCTCCAACGCGAGGTCGAGCAGCTCGCGCGCCAGCTGCTCCGACCCGCTCATGCGGCTCATCCGTTCCGCGAGCTCGGCGTCGGTGACGTGCTTGGTGAGCCCGTCCGAGCAGAACAGCAGCGTCCCGCTGCGCCTCATCTCGATGCAGGTGACCTCCGGCGTCGCCTCGCCGCCGCCGATCGCGCTCGCGAGCACGTTGCGGTACGGCGAGATGTCCATGCGCTCCGCGGGCAGCACTCCCTTGTCCACCAGGTCCTGCGCGATCGTCTGGTCGCGCGTGAGCCGCTTGAGCTCCTTGCCGTCCCAGTAGTAGCCGCGGCTGTCCCCCACCTGCACCACGTACACCCAGGGCCAGATGACGAGGCCGACGGTCAGCGTTGACGCCATCCGCGAGGGCGGCGTACGCGCGGCCCCGTCGGCCAGCACCGCATCGTGCGCTTCGCCGATGGCCGTGCGCAGTGAATCCGCCAGCTCGTCGTCCGTCGCTTTCCCGGCCGCGTGATACGACCGCAGCGTACAGGACACGTACCGGGCGAGCGTCTCGGTCGCGAGCTGCGCCGCCTCGCTGCCGAACTCGCCGCCGCCGACGCCGTCGGCCACCACCAGAATCGTCGCGAGCCGCGAGCCGCGCAGCGGCAGCTCGTCTACGTGCGGCAGGCTCGTCTGGTGCACGACCACCTGCGGGTGCACGGTGCAGATGAGGAAATGGTCCTGATTGTTCTGCCGCTGCTTTCCCTGATGCGTCAGCCCGAAGAGATCGAGCTCGTCGTCGCGCGGCCGCTGCAGCTCGGGCGGGACGGGGTTCGCGGGCGGAGGGCGGTCGTCGCAGTAAGACATGGAAGAGCGTAAGTAGCAGCTGGCAGCTAGCAGCTAGCAGCTAGCAGCGCACAGAAACCGCGAGACGATGGCACGCCACTGGCTTCCAGGAACTTTCGCTGCTAGCTGCCGGCTGTTAGTTGCGGGAACCGAAAATAAGTCGTGACATGGAAATTCGGGGCGGCCCCCGACAAGCGAAAGGCCCCCCTACGAACGGGCGGCCGGGACTACTACCTCGGGTAGCTCTAAGCCGTTGAATCGCAGGCACTTACCACGGATGTTCACCATTGATTTAGCTCGTCGAAAATCGTATATTGCGGGGTTCGGCGGATTCCCCTACCGCCTGCCACCCACTCACCCGATTAGATGACCGCGCCCATCACCCGCGAACGCATCCTTCCGCGCCTCATAGACGACGAGATCAAAGAGTCGTTCATCAATTATTCGATGAGCGTCATCGTGTCGCGCGCGCTCCCCGACGTGCGCGACGGGCTCAAGCCCGTGCACCGCAGAGTGCTGTACGCGATGAACGAGCTCGGCCTGGTTCCGGGCCGGCCGTACAAGAAATCCGCGACCGTGGTCGGCGACGTGCTCGGCAAGTACCACCCGCACGGCGACTCGTCGGTGTACGACGCGCTCGTCCGCATGGTGCAGGACTTCTCGCTGCGCTATCCGCTGGTGGACGGGCAGGGGAACTTCGGCTCGGTGGACGGCGATCCCGCGGCGGCGTACCGGTACACCGAGGCGCGGCTTACGCGCGTCGCGATGGAGATGCTCGCCGACATAGACAAGAACACCGTCGCCTTCACGCCGAACTTCGACGACCGGCTGATGGAGCCGAGCGTGCTCCCGTCGGCGGTGCCGAACCTGCTGGTGAACGGCTCGTCCGGGATCGCGGTCGGCATGGCGACCAACATCCCGCCGCACAACATCAGGGAAGTCGTGAGCGCGCTGGTCGCCCTCATTGAAAACCCCGAGACCGACAACCCGTCACTTCGTAAACTGATAAAGGGCCCGGATTTTCCGACGGGCGGCTACATCTACGGCCGCGCCGGGATCCGCGACTACCAGGAGACGGGCCGCGGCCGGATCGTGATGCGCGCGCGGGCGGTCATCGAGGAGAAGGAATCCTCCAACAAGTCCCAGATCGTCGTCAACGAGCTGCCGTACCAGGTGAACAAGGCCAAGCTCATCATTGACATGGTCGAGCTGGTGAAGGAAGGGAAGATCGAGGGGATCTCGGCGCTGCGCGACGAGTCCGACAAGGATGGAATGCGCGTCGTGATCGAGCTCAAGCGCGACGCCATTCCGCGCGTGGTGCTGAACCAGCTGTACAAGCACACGTCCATGCAGTCCACGTTCGGCGTGATCATGCTGGCGCTGGTGCCCGATCCGGGCACGGGGCAGCTCGTGCCGAAGATCATGCCGCTGCGCGACGTGCTCATGCACTACATCGAGCACCGGCACACGGTGGTCATCCGTCGCACGCAGTTCGATCTCGACAAGGCGGTCGAGCGCGAGCACATCCTCGAGGGGCTCAAGATCGCGGTCGACAACATTGACGCGGTCATCAAGCTCATTCGCGCGGCGGACGACACCGCCAGCGCGAGCGCGCAGCTCCAGAAGAAGTTCAAGCTGAGCGAGCGGCAGGCGGAAGCCATTCTCAACATGCGGCTCGCCAAGCTCACCGGTCTCGAGATCGAGAAGTTGGAAGCCGAGCTCAAGGAAGTGCGCGCGACGATCAAGGACCTGCGCGACATCCTCGCGTCCAAGCCCCGCCGGATGAAGATCGTCCGCGAGGAGCTCGAGAAGACGGCCGAGGTGTATGGCGACGAGCGCCGGTCGGAGATCACGAGCGACGAGGGCGAGTTCACGATCGAGGACCTGATCGCCGAAGAGGACATGGTGATCACGATCTCGCACTCGGGCTACATCAAGCGCACGAGCGTGTCCACGTACCGCAAGCAGCGGCGCGGCGGACGGGGCTTGAGCGGGCAGGGGCTCAAGGAGGAGGACTTCATCGAGCGGCTGTTTATCGGCTCGACGCACGACTACATCCTGTGCTTCACCGACGACGGCCGCTGCTTCTGGCTCAAGGTTCACGAACTGCCGCAGGCGGGGCGCGCGGCGCGCGGCAAGCCGATCGTCAACCTGATCAACGTCTCGCCCGAGACGCAGATCAAGTCCATCGTGCCGGTGCGGGCGTTCAGCGACACGGAGTTTCTCCTGTTCTGCACGCGCGACGGGACGGTGAAGAAGACCGCGCTGTCGCAGTACGCCAACCCGCGCGCGAACGGGATCAAGGCCATCAAGATCGAGGCCGGCGACGAGCTGATAGACGTGCAGGTGACGAGCGGCACCAACGACATCGTGCTCGCGACCAAGCACGGGCTGTCCATCCGCTTCCACGAGCAGCAGGCGCGGCAGATGGGGCGCGACACCACCGGCGTGAAGGGCGTCGAGTTGCGGGAAGATGACCAAGTGGTGGGGATGGTCGTCATCAAGCGCGAGGCTACTCTCCTCGTGGTGACGGAGCGCGGGCTGGGCAAGTGCTCCAACATTGACGACTACCGCGTGCAGAATCGCGGCGGCAAGGGAATCATCACGGTGAACCGCACCGAGAAGACCGGAGACGTCGTGGGCATCATGGAAGTGCTGCCGGAAGACGAGATCATGATCATCACCCGGGGCGGGGTCATCATCCGCTCGCCGGTCTCCCAGATCCGGACCACGGGCCGGATCGCGCAGGGCGTGCGGCTCGTCAATCTCGATGAAGGCGACATCGTGACCGCGGTCGCACGCGTGGTGCCGGAGGAAGAAGGCGAGGACGGCGGCGACGACGCCGACGGTGGTGACGAAGCCGACGAGGCAGTGGAGGCCGGCTCCGAGAGCTGATGACCCTTACGGTGAAGACTCCGCAGGAAACGCGCGCGAAGCAGGCGCAGGACGAGACGATCGAAGTCCTGCGCGCGGCGCTCCAGAAGGTGGAGACGGAGCTCCACCGGGTCAGGGAAGAGGCGCAGAACAGAGGACATCTCGTGGACATCCTCCACGAGGTCATGGGAAATCTCTCGAGCGACGAGATCTTCCACATGCTCACGCGCCGGCTGGCGCGCGCGCTCGATCTGTCGCAGGCGTCGGTCGTGCTCGCCAAGGCCGGCGACGAGATGGGCGTGGTGGCCACCGCGTTCGAGGCGCCGTCGCTGCAGAACCTGCAGATCAAGGTGGACCGCTACCCCGAGATCGCGGCCGCGCTGCTCGACCAGCGGCCGGTGCTGATCCGCGACATCCACAACAGCCCCTGGTACTCCGAGCTGCGCAAGCGCTGGGAGCAGGAAGGCGTGCACGTCTCGGTGAAGTCGGTGATCGCGCTCCCGTTCTACCTGGACGACGACACTTCCGGCGTGTTCCTGCTGCGCCGCGACAGGTCCAAGCCGGAGTTCGACGACGGCGACGTGGAGTTCTCCAACACGGTCGTCGGCAGCGCGCTGGCCGCGATCCGCCGCGCGCACGCGGTGGAGTTGACCCGCGCGGACAACGTGCGCCTCGAGGTCCTGGCGCACACCGATCCGCTGACGCAGCTGCTCAACCGCCGCGCGCTCACGCTGCGGCTGGTGGCGGAGATGGACCGCGTGCGGCGGTACGACTCGATGCTGTCGCTGCTGATGGTTGACCTGGACTACTTCAAGTTCGTGAACGACACGTACGGCCATCTCGCGGGCGACGAGGTACTGCACGAGGTCGCCGCGCTGCTCCAGCGCTCGACACGCACGGTGGATTTCGTGGCGCGGTACGGCGGGGAGGAGTTCGTGGTGGTCCTGCCCGAGACGCCGTCGGCCGGCGCGATGGCGTTCGCCGAGCGCGTGCGGGAGCGGGTCGAGCGCCACAACTTCCTCGCCACGGATCGCGGAGGGGCCAAGCTCACGACCAGCATCGGCGTTGCCACGTTCCCGAGTCCGGGAGTAGATACGGTCGAGACCCTGTTCGCGCGCGCTGACGAAGCATTGTATCGGGCAAAGGAGCAGGGCCGAAACAGGGTTTGCGTGTAAGGTGCGGGGCGCCCGGCGTGGGTTGCCGAGGGCTCCTCAGTCGCGCCTACGCTCGCAAACTGCGCTCGCTAACACGGCGCTTTGAGGAGCCCTCGGCGAACCCACGCCGAGTCCGGTAGCTTTCCACGCACCTCCAACAGCCCTGGTCATGCCGGCTAATACCTCCGCATTCCGCACGCACTTGCTCCCCGCGCTCGCGCTTCCCGCACTCGTCGCGCTCGTCGCGCTCGGTGCGTGCACGATGGGCGGGGACGACGTGCCCACGACGGATACGTCCGCGGCCACCGCGCCCGTGGTGATGCGCACGCCCGTCAACAAGGGCACGTACGGGATGGCATCCTTGACGAAATGGGCGCTATCGAGCGATCGGAAGAACATCATCGCGGTGGTGGATCCGGCCGGAGTGGAAGCTGAACCCGTCCCCAACGGCTTCTTCGTGGGCATGGAGGGGAACGGGTTCCAGGTGCAGGTGGACAGCGTGTGGGACGTCGCGCCTTCGCCCGACTGGAGCGCGATCGCGTACGGCAGGGCATACAACCTCATGCACGGCGAGTCGCCGTTGATACCGGACGAGATGTGGGTGGATCTCGGCCGGCAGACGGGAGTGGATACGGCCACGCTGCGCGCGGCGTCGTTCCCGAGCAGCGGGATGTCGTATGCTCGCGCGGTGTCGCGCCCGGCGGTGATCAACGTGCCGCAGGATCCGCGCGCGGCGGGCGCGGCTGACAGTGCGCGGCCGCGGATGTTCACGGTCGGGCCCGGCTGGAGGGTGCGCTGGACGAGCGACGGATCCATTCTCGCCGTGGGCGCCACGCCGCAGCGCGTGCAGGACAACGAGGCGTCGCCGTCGTACGCCGCGCTCGACCCGAAGAGCGGCGCGCTGCACGGCTCGCTCCCCGCGGGCGCGAAGCTGGTGCAGCCCGACTGGCAGAACGGTCCGACGATCGACATCTCGATCCCGGTGGATATGACGGCGGCGCCGAGCATCCAGGTGGGTGAGGGCGAGAGCGGGATGATCATAGAGAGCGCGCGCGGGATCATCACTCTGCGACCGATCGCGTCCACTGTGGGCGCGCAGCCGATCACGGTGGGACCCGGAATCGCCCTGGCCGCGACGGCCACGGGGCGCTTTATCCTCGCGCTCGCCCCGCGGCAGAAGGCGGGGCAGTACGAGCATCCGGTGGAGCTCGTCGTATATACCGTTACGCGCTGACTGGTGACTAGTGACTAGTGACTAGTGACTAGTAACGGCGAAACTGAAGGAAGCCTTTCTGCGTACGGCTTTGAGTGCCATGATTGTCGGGTAGTTCACTAGTCACAAGTCACCAGTCACTAGTCACCATCCAGCCCCCATTGCCATGCTTTATGCTCTAATCGCCATCCTCACCGGCCTGCTTCTCCTGGCCGACACGTTCATCAGCATGCGCGGGTTGAGCGGAGTGATCGCGGCGCTCAAGCCGTACGAGACAGTCATCGGGATCGTCGCGCTGATCGCGGGGATTCTGCACTTCTTCAGCCTGCTCGGCATCGCGCTCATCATGGGCGGGCTCATGCTCGGCACGCGCGCGCTCACGACGGTGCCGAACATCGGCGACGAGCTGGGAAGCGCGTCGAACGCGTTGACTCCGTTTCGCGGGATTATCGGCGGGGTTACGCTGGTGCTCGGAGTGATCGCGCTGCTGTAGGATTTGGGCGCGGTCAACTCGGGTTCGCCTGCGACTTCGGACTCAGGACCCTTGCGGCCTCAGGACTAACTACAATCGCGGATTGACGATTTATTGAGGACTGAGGACGGAGGAGAGAGGCATTCCGCGATCCTCAGTCCTCGATTAATCGCCGATCCGCGATGGTCGTTGGTCCTGAGGCCGCAAGGGTCCTCAGTCCTCAGTCCGAAGTCAGTGGAATCCCGCATTTTCCGGATAATCCTCCGGCTTGGCTACCGCCGGGTTGAGCCACTCGATGATCGCCGCGTAGCCCCGGCTCTCCGGATCGTGCCGCAGATAATCGCTGACCACCGCCAGCACGTGGAACCCGTTCCGTAGCTGGAACGACAGCGTCGGATCCTGGCACTCTCCCCGCACCACGCACCGCACGTACTCCTCGGCCGACATCCGCTCGGCGTACTCGTGGTAGCCGCGCAGCCGCGCGCCCGCGCGGATTCGCAGCAGCCCCAGCCGCTCGGCCAGCTCCCGCCGCGCCGCGTACAGCATCTTCCCGATTCCGCGCCGCTGAAAATCGGGGTGCACCATCACCTCGGCGCCATACAGCGTGCGGCCGTGCTCGGGATCGTGGTTGGAGAACGTCCCGGCCGCGGTGAACTCCTTCCAATTCATGTGCGAGCCGTAGTCGTCCCACAGGATCACGAGACTCGCGGCCATCCCCACGACGCTGTCGTCGGGCTTCACCGCCACGAACTGACCCTCGGGAAATACGTCGAGGTGCTGCCAGAGCTGGTCGCTGTTCCACGGCTTCGACTCGGGGTACACCGCGCGCGTGAGCGCCGTGATCCAGGGCAAGTCATGCGCCTCGGTGTTGCGCACGCGGATGTCCACGTGGGCCTCCGTCACAGCGCGATGATCTCCGGGTTCTCCACCAGCTTCGCCGTGCGCTGGCTGTCGTTCAGCGGGAGCACCGTCCCGGTGTCGCGCGTGTCGAGAATGGTGTTGAGGTTCAGCTCGCCGATTACCATCATCTCCTGATTCGGATTCCCCTCCGCCAAAATTCCGTCGCGCGAGAAGGGGAAATCGCTCGGCGTGAGAATCGACGCCTGGCCGTAGTTCAGCGAGACCGCGGGCACCATCGGCAGCGACCCCACCGTGCAGGAGTGGATCACGTACATCTGGTTCTCGATCGCGCGCGCCTGCGCGCAGTACCGCACGCGCAGGAATCCCTGCCTGTCGTCCGTGCAGCTCGGTACCACCAGGATGTGCGCGCCCGCGCGCGCGGCGGCGCGCGCCATCTCCGGAAACTCCACGTCATAGCAGATCGCGACGGCGAACCGGCCGAACTCGGACTCGAACACGTTCAACCGGTCGCTCGGCGCGACTATCCACTCCTCGGACTCGAACCGTGTCATGTGCAGCTTGCCCTGCACGCCGTGCTTGCCCCCGGGCCCGAACACGAAGGAATGGTTCCGGATCGTCCCCTCGGAATCCTCCACGGGGATCGTCCCCGCGACTATGTAGATGCCGTGCTCGCGCGCCAGCCCGCTCATCATCTCGGTGAAGCGCGGCACCTGGTCGGCGAGATCGTTGATCTGCTGCGAGATCGGCCGCTTGATGTCGCCGAGGGTGAGGAGCTGGACGGTGAAGTACTCGGGGAAGACGAGCAGCGAGCACTTGTAATCGGCGGCGGTGCCCACGAGCCCCACGACCTGGTCGCGGAACTGCTCGAAGGTCGTGACCGGCCGGACGAAGTACTGCAGCGAGGCGACGCGGACGCGGTCCATGCTACTTCCCGATCCGGCGCAGCTCGACCATCATGCAGCGGTCCTGTACGACGTCTATCCCGGCGCGCGCCAGCTGCTCCGCCGCTTCGTCGTTGGTGATCCCCAGCTGGAACCAGACTGCGCGCGGCTTTTTCGCGATGATGTCGTCCACGTGGGGCGGGATGTCCTTCGGTCGGCGAAACACGCTCACAATGTCTACCTCCCCCGGTATGTCGGCGACTTTGCGGTACACCTGCTTGCCGAGTATCTCGGTAACTTCGCGATAGTACACTGGCACGGGAATAATCTCGTAGCCGGCCGCCATCGCGTAAGCGGGGACGTACCGCGCGGGCTTGTGTAGCTCGACTTTAATGCCCAGCACGGCGATGCGCGTGGAGGACTCGAGCAGGGCGGTGATCTGATCGTCGGATTCGAGGAGGTGCTTGCGCCAATCGTCAGTCATGGCTGTTTGTTGGGCAGGATGCGAGCCACCGGGAACTGATTGGTGACTAGTGACTAGTGACTAGTGGCTCGTAACCGCGGAGTAAGGGGAAACGACAGGGAATAAGGGGTTTACTAGTCACTAGTCACAAGTCACTAGTCACAATTTCCCTGGCAAAAGTGGCAGTGGATTATCTTCACATCTCCACCCCACACACGTTGGAGTAACGGACATGCGTTTGCTCGTGCTCGGTGCCGGCCTGCAAGGGTCCGCTTGCGCCTATGACCTGCTGCAGAATCCCGAAGTCGAGCAGGTCAGGCTCGCCGACATCAGCATCGAGCACGTGCGCGATTTTCTCGCGCCGTACTCCGGCAAGCGGCTGATCCCGACTCCGCTCGACGTGCGCAACGTCGAAGCAGTCCGCGCGCTGATGACCGAGTCCGACGCCGTGATGAGCGCGATCCCGTACTACTTCAACTTCGAGCTCGCGAAGCACGCGGTGGAGTGCAAGGCGCACTTCTGCGATCTGGGGGGCAACACGCCGATCGTGTTCCAGCAGAAGGAGCTCGACCCCGAGGCGAAGCGGAACGGAGTGAGCGTCGTGCCCGACTGCGGGCTCGCTCCGGGAATGGTGAACATCCTGGCCGAGCACGGTATCCAACAGCTGGACAGCGTCGCGACCGTCAAGATCTTCGTAGGCGGGTTGCCGGAGAATCCGGAGCCGCCGCTCAACTACATGGTGGTGTACTCGCTCGAGGGAACGCTCGACTACTACACGAGCCTGTCGTGGATCCTGCGCGACGGCAAGCGGATTCAGGTCGAGGCGTTGTCGGAGCGCGAGCCCGTGGATTTCCCCGCGCCGGTGGGACGGCTCGAGGCGTTCCATACAGCGGGCGGGCTGTCCACGATGGCGTTCCGCTACGAGGGGAAGATTCCCAGCATGGAGTACAAGACGCTGCGGTATCCCGGCCACGCCGAGATAATGGAGACGATCCGCGAGATCGGCCTGCTCGATCCCGAGCCGATAGACGTGAAGGGGGTCCGCGTCGCGCCGCGCGACGTCGCTGCCGCGGCGATGGCGCCGAAGCTCACCAGGCCCGGCGCGCACGATCTCGTCGCGCTGCGCATCGTCGTGGAAGGAACCCAGGGCGGCAAGCCCGCGAAGCGGATGTACGAGATGGTGGATCGGTACGACGCGACGCTCGACATCAGCGCGATGATGCGGACGACTGGTTATTCGCTATCCATCACCGGGCAGATGCAGGCGCGCGGCGAGGTCCTCTCTGGAGTCCACACGCCCGACGAGGCGATTCCGGGTGATGCCTACATCGCCGAGCTGGCGAAGCGCGGCATCGCGATCAATCAGATTAGCGAGTAGTTGTAGTTACTAGTCACTAGTCACGAGTCACTAGTCACCAATAGGCGTCACCGCACAAATCTGGCAATCGTCTCTCCCATAGCATCGATGGATGCCCGCGCATTCCACCGATCCGCCCCGTTGTAGATAAAGGAGAACGCAACCACCTCCCCGTTCTCCGACGTCACGTACCCCGCCAGCGCCAGCACATTGTTCGTCGTTCCCGTCTTGGCGTGCAGGTTCCCCGCGGCCGGCGTTTGCCGCATGCGCGTCCGCATCAGCTCCGACTTTCCGGCGACTGGCAGCGACGCGTGGAACGCCGGTCCCCACGGCGCGGTGTGGGCGAAGCCGAGCAGCTCGGCCATCTGGAAGCCCGTCACGCGGTCGAGCGTGGACAGCCCGCTCCCGTCCGCCACCGCCAGGTTGGCGGCGTTCGTTCCCATCTTCTCCTGGAAGAAGCCGCGCAGCAGCGACTCGGCGGCCGGCGCCGAGCCCTGGCCTTCGCGACCCGGACCGCGCACCGCGTTCCGCAGCAGCAGCTCGGCGAACAGGTTGATGCTCTCGCGGTTCATGATCGAGACGATCTGCTCGAGCGGTGGCGAGAGGAGCGAAGTGACCTTGGTGGCGCCGGCCGGCGTCCTTCTGAGCTGCGCGCCGCCGTCCACCTGCACGCCGGCGGCGCGCAGCGCGGCGTGAAACGCGCCGGTGGTGAACGCCGGCGGATTGGTCACCACCAGCCCGTACCGGCGTACCGGCGAGCGCGTGCCGATCCGGCCGCTCACCTGGATGTTGCCGTCGGGCATGTAGCGCGCGCGCACTGAGGATCCACGGCCCGCGACCGTGCTCACGCTGCCGCGGATCGCGATCGTCGTCGTCGCCGGCTCGAGCGAGACCACCGCGCCTCTTCCCGAGCGCGCGGCCGGATCCACCGTCACCCAGAGCACGTTCTCGGCGAGCGACAGCGCCGACACGCGGGCCGCGTAGGACGAGCCCTTGTAGCGCTCGAGCCAGCCTTCGGGGTAAAGCACGTCGTCGAACGCCGTGGCGTCGCCGACCACCGCGCCGGTGATGCGCTTGATGCCGGCGGCCGCGACCGCGCGCGCGAGCTTGTCCACCGGCTCCGAGTACTTGCCCGGATGGAACCGCTTGGAAAACGCGGGATCGCCGTCGCCGCGGATGTAGAGGTTGCCGTTGAGCGTGCCGTTCGCGTCCACCTCGCCGTCGCGCAGCACGTCGGTGGAGAAGCGGTAGTTGGGGCCGAGCCGCTCGAGCGCGATCGCGGCCGTGAGCAGCTTCATCGTGGACGCGGGGAGCACCGGGACGTCGGCGTTGTTCGCGAACAGCGTGTCACCGCGGGAGAGCGAGAGCACGCTGGCGCTCCACGTACCCGAGCGCGTGCGCGACGTCATGATGGACATGAGGTCGGCCTTGAGCGCGGGCGCGCTGCGCGGGCTGGTGGCTTTCGGCGGCGGCGGGGGCGGCGGAGTGCGCCGACGCCGTTGAGCCGCGCGCCTCTGCGCCGCTCTCCGCTGCGCCGCCGTCTGCCGGCGCGCCTGGAATTCGACCGTCTCGCGCCCGCTGACGGACGACGGCTCGGCGGACGGCGAGGCGCGGAGCTCGATCGCGCCGATCCCGAGGAGGAGCGCCAGAGCGCCTGCGGCCAGCGGTGTGAATCGCGCGTACACGCGCGATGGGGACTGCAAGGATTTCACGATTGCCTGAATTCGGGGAATATCAGTAGGACTGCGGCGATAACTGCTTTGCAACCTTCTTGCCGTCAGGGACAGACGGCAAGAACAGAATTGTCGGTGGCAGCGATCACGCGGGACTGATCACGTTTACCGTCGGGAAGTACGAGCGGTACAGCCTCGGGTCCCGTGTGAGGAGTCGGAAGCCGGCCACTGCCGCGTGCGCGCCAATGTAGAAGTCGGGGATGGGCGAACGTTTCGCTCCGGAGTTGCGGCGATACAGCCCATATGCCTTGCCTGCGAGAAACGCCGCCGGCCACGGGAGGGGATCCCGTCGGAAGCGATCCGGGGGCAGAGCTATGTCCAGCTCCTCAATTGCGGAGAAGTAGACCGACACCTCCGCATACACGATTGGGTTGATCACTGCTGTCCCGGAGTCGATCGCGCGCTGGAGTGACGTCGCGGACCAGTCGAACCATTGTGGGTCTACGGTGAAAATGTCCAGTATGACGTTGCTGTCTACGAGCACCGGCTCGTTCATTATCGTCCTCGTGTAAGCGCCATGATCTCATCCGTGGTCATATCGCCGTCGCCTCGGCCACGCATGTGTTCTATCAGCTTCTGGCCGCGAGTCTGGCCTCCTTTTGCACGCTGTATCACCGCTGCATCGCCGCGAATCTTGAACTCCACCTCGGTGTTCGGGAGAAAGCCGAGTCGCTGGCGTACCTCGATGGGTATGGTGACCTGTCCTTTGCTGGTAATGCGCATTCGCCCGCCTTGTAAGAGTATTACCAGTAAGAGTAATACTCGCCTTCCCGGCGGCAAGATCCGGGGCGCTGGCGGGGCAACCTGGCCACCTTGGCGCCCAGCCTGGTTTCGATCCGTTCCTCCATTGAGCGAAGCTCTTTGCTCATTGAACAGAGTTTTGCATTAATGTCATGTGGAGACGGCGCGGCGCTTGCCGTGGTGATTGCCATGCCAACCGGCATTCGGCGGTGCATCACGCCGTTCCATCCGCGTTACGAATGTCGAGCTGGCCAGTCGTCATGCTGACGAGATTGCCGCCGCGCGCTCCGCTTCGCCCGGTCCGGGTGGCGTGGCGGTTGACCGGCTCTACCCTAGAAAAAACACCATAATGCGCACCCTGCTCAAGCCCGTGGCGGCCGCCATACTGGTCGCTATTTTCGCCCCCTTCCAGCTGGCGGCGCAGCAAGCGGCCGCTACCGCGCCATCTGCTCAACGAACCAAGAAGAAAGAAACGGTGAAGGTCGAGCCGTGGCTCGCGGTCGAAGCGGAGTTCGACAACAACGTCTTTCTGCTGACGCCGGCGCGGAAGCGCGCCGTGGACGACCCGTCCGCGGCGGACGCCGCCAGCGGCCGGTTCACCGGAATGGAGGGCGCGTCCGACGTGATCGTGCAGGCGCGCGGCGGCGTCGGATTGGAGCTCGACGGCCTCGGTGGAAGAGCTCTGACTCTCTCGCCCGCGCTCCAGTACGACTTCTACACGAAGAACAGCGAGCGGAGCAATCTGACCGCTTCCGTCGCGCTCGCGCAGGCACTCGCCCGCGGAATGCGCACGAAGCTCGAACTGGCGTACACTCCGTCGTACTTTCCCAAGAACTACCTGCTCGACGCCACCGACGCGAACGGTGACGGCCGGATCGCCACGGAGGAGCGCCGGTACGCGCCCGCGGATTATTCGGCGATGGAGATCGAGCTCACGCACCGCCTACGGTTGAAGAAATCGAGCAAGCGCTCACCGCTCGGCGCGGAGCTGGACCTCGGCGCCGGCTACTACACCCGGTCGTACGACTCCCCGTTCGCCGCCCGCGACGTGAGCGGCCCGGCGTTCCGTGCCACGCTCGACCTCGTGCGTGGTGGCCGCCTGGACATGACGGCCGGCTACTCGCTCGAGATGCGGTCCTCCGACGAGGCGCAGGCAGTTCTGATCCTCGACGAGACCGATGCTGGCAGCGATCTCAACGGGAATGGAACCGCGACCGATCTCGACGTGCGGAC
Organism: uncultured Gemmatimonadaceae bacterium; assembly: GCA_964350145.1. Taxonomy (GTDB): domain Bacteria; phylum Gemmatimonadota; class Gemmatimonadetes; order Gemmatimonadales; family Gemmatimonadaceae; genus JACDCY01. The sequence continues at coordinate 2,231 of CAYGJL010000002.1, read as the reverse complement.
GGTGCAGCTGGTGGACCGCTCCCGGCGCGAACACGAGCTGACCGTGGGCGCCCGGTTCGGCATTGCGCGCAGGACCGATCTTCGCTTCGCCTACGGCCTCCGGCTGCGCGACTATCTGTCGGATCTCCCGCTGGATATCGCGCACCGCGACCGCCGCGATACGAGACACGAGCTGCGCGGCGAGCTGTCCACCCGGGTCGCGCGTGGCACGCGCTTCACGACGGGCGCGCGCTACGCGAGGCAGGCCGCGAACCGGCTGGTGGATTCGGATCTGACCGACGAAGCGGACGATTACACGCGGCTCCGGGCGTTCGCCGGGTTGCGGGTGGAGTTCTGAGCTTGCCGAAACGACCCGCGCGCATCGTCTTCGCCGGATACGCGCCGGTCCACTTCGTCTGCTTCCAGCCGATCTACGAGCGACTGCGCCGCATGCGCGGCGTGGACGTGTTTCTCTCGGGCGGCCGTGAGGCAGCCGACGGACGGCCGGCGCTGTCGGCGGCGCGGCTGTACGCGCCGTTCAGGGTGCCGCGCGAGCGCGTGCTCAGCCTGAGCCAGATGCGCGCGCGCGACTTCGACATGGTCTTTTGCGCGCACGTCTCCGGTTATTTCCCGCGCAACGACAAGGAGCGCGTCCAGCTCTTTCACGGCGTGTCCTTCCGGAACATGGCCGTACGCCGCGACGTGCTGGTGTACGACCGTCTCTTCATCGTCGGTCCGTACATGAAGCGGCTGTTCACCGGCCAGCAGATGCTGCGCGAGACCGACCCGCGCCTGGTGCCGATCGGCTTCCCGAAGCTGGACCGGCTGGTGGACGGATCGCTGGACAGGCGCGCGCTGCTGCGCCGCGTGCGGCTCAGCGGCAGGCGGCCGATCCTGCTGTACGCGCCCACGGGGCAGGTGGGTAATTCGCTCGAGCACACCGGCGAGGCGGTGCTGGAGCGCCTGAAGAAGACGGGCAAGTACGACATCCTCATCAAGCTGCACGACCATCCGCGCGACCGCGGCGTGGACTGGCCTGCGCGGCTGAAGCCGCTGCTGGACGATCACGTGCGATTGGTGAAGGATTTCGACGTCGTGCCGTACCTGTTTCTCGCGGATCTCCTGATCACCGACGCGTCCTCCGTTTCCAACGAGTACTCGCTGCTCGACAGGCCGATGGTCTTTCTCGACGTGCCGCAGCTGCTGGCGAACATGCGGAAGAAGAAAGTGGCGCTCGATCTCGAGACGTGGGGCAGGAAGGGCGGGGCGACTGTGCAGTGGCCGGACGAAGCGGTGGAAGCGGTCGCGTCCGCGCTTGCGCATCCGCGCCGGGACGGCACGATCCGGCGCGCGATGGCCCGCGATTTGTTCTACAATCCCGGTCGCGCGACGGACGCCGCGATGACCTGGATCACACGCCGGCTGGAGGAGATCCGGACGTAGTGGCCACGCGCGCGGGAGTCGGCTTCAAGGAAATCGCGCGGCTGCTGCGACCGTACGCGGGAAAGGAACGCCCCGCTCTGATCACCGGCGTCCTGCTCGCGCTGACAGTCGTCGCGCTCCAGGTTCTCCGCCCCTGGCCGATCAAGTGGATTCTCGATCATCTGGGCGGCGCGCCGGTCGCGGATTTCATCGCTCCGCTGTTCGCCGGGTCGGCCGTGACCGGCGTCGCGCTGCTCAGCCTGGCGTTCGTCGCGATCTCGCTCGCCGGCGCGGCCGCGGAATACGCGCAGATAATGACGCTCAATGGCGCGGGCAACAGGGTGCTCTTCCGCTTTCGCGCGGCGCTGTTCCAGCACATCCTCCGGCAGCCGCTGGAGTTCCACGAGTCACGCGACGTGGGCGAGCTGCTCACGCGCATCGTGTACGACACGTCGCGGCTCCGGCGCGGTGTCAACGGCATGCTCGTCAGAATCGTGCAGCCGGTGGCGTTGTTCGTCGCGACGATCGTCGTGCTGCTGTGGATAGATGTCGCGCTCGCGGGGATCATGACTGTGGCCGGGCTGGTAGCTCTGATGATGATGCGCCGCCGCGGGCGCCGCATCGCGTCCGCGTCGCGCAAGCAGAGAAGGAAAGAAGGGCTGCTCGCCACCCTCGTGGCCAACGAGCTGCTGGCGATCCGCGAGCTGCAGACTTTTGGCGGCGGGACGAGCGGGACAGCGGACCGGTTCGAGGGGCGCAACAGCAAGAGCCTCCGGCAGGAGCAGAAGGTGCGGCGGCTGGCCGCGGGTCTCACGTTGCGCGTGGACGGC
>CAYGJL010000001.1:100502-122550 GCA_964350145.1 uncultured Gemmatimonadaceae bacterium | reverse complement strand
AATCGCCGATCCGCGATGGCCGTTAGTCCTGAGGCCGCAAGGGTCCTCAGTCCTCGGTCCGACAGCCCGGAACGCGTTAGCTTCCCCCACCGTGTCCCTAAGAATCGCGTTTGATGCCACTTATCAGCGGCAGCCCGATGGCGGCATCTCGCGCTACGGCCGCCAGCTTACAGCGGCGCTGCGGGCGCGCGGCGACGTCGATGTGGTCGAGATCGGCGGAGGCCAGACCCAGAAGCGCGGGACTCTGCGGCGGCACTTCATCACCCTCGGAGTTGATCTCGTCTGGCATCCAGCGCTCGGCCGCATGCGCGCCGAGGCGACTGGTGCCGACATTTATCACTGTCCGGGCCTGCGGGGACCACTCGCGCACGGCCGTATTCCGATCGTGGTCATGATCCACGACCTCGTCCCCTGGCTGAATCCCGAGCTCATGTCGAGGCTCACGCGCGGGCACGCGCGCCACGCGCAGCGGCGGATGGCGCGCGTCGCCGACCGCGTGCTGTGCAACTCACAGGACACCGCGGACGACGTCGAGCGCCTGTTCGGCGTTCCGGCAGAGCGGCTGCGCGTTACGCCCCTCGGTGTCAACCCGATGTTCTTCGAGCCCGTCGCGAGCACGCCGCCGGTCGCGGAGCCGTACGTCCTGTTCATCGGCTCCGAGCAGCCGCGCAAAAATCTGGAGCGGCTGGAGCAGGCGGTCGCGATCCTGCGCGCGCGCGGACATCCGCACATCCTCGTGACCGCCGGCGCCGACAGTTGGGGGCGCGTCGAGTTCGGCGACACGTTCGTGCGGAAACTCGGCAAGGTCAGCGACGTTGAGTTGCGGCGGCTGTATGCCGGTGCCGCGTGTCTCGCGATCCCGTCGCTGCACGAAGGGTTCGGGCTCCCCGCGCTCGAGGCGATGGCGGCGGGCGCGCCCGTCGTCGCCGCAAACACTGCGGCGCTCCCGGAAGTGACGGGCGGAGCGGCAGTACTCGTAGATCCGCTCGACGTCGAAGACATCGCCGAGGGGCTGGAGCGCGCGATCGCGGAGCGGGATACGCTTGTAGCCGCCGGCCGCCGGCGGGCCGCGGAATTCACCTGGGCGAACACCGCCGATCTGACGATGAAGGCGTACCGGGAGCTCGTCTGACCGCCGGTGCCGCGCGAGAGAAGCTGCCGATTCTCGGGGTCGGAGTCAGCCCGCTCGAGGCCGATGCCGCGGTCGAGCTCGTGATAGAAGCCGCGCGCGAGCGGCGAGCGCTGACCGTGAGCTGCTCCGCAGTGCACAGCGTGATGGAAGGGGTCCTCGACCCGGAACACAGACACCGCCTCAACGAGCTCGACCTGGTGCTTCCTGACGGACAGCCGGTTCGCTGGGCGCTCGGCTGGCGGCACGGAGTCAGGCTGAGAAATCGCGTGTACGGACCGGACTTCATGCTGGCCGTCTGCGCGCGCGCCACCGACGAAGGAATTCCGATATTTCTGTACGGCAGCAGGACCGAGATACTTACGCCGCTGACAGAAAACCTGCGGCGCAAGTTTCCGCGGTTGATCGTCGCCGGATCGAAGCCGTCCGCGTTTCGGACGCTGTCGGAGGCCGAGCAGGCTGCCATTGCGTCGGAGATACGGCAGAGCGGCGCGGGGATCGTGTTCGCCGGGCTCGGCTGTCCGCGGCAGGAGATCTGGGCGTACGAGAACGCCGAGCTGATCGGACTTCCGCTCGTGGCCGTCGGAGCCGCGTTCGATTTTCACGCCGGAGCGATCCCGCAGGCGCCCGGCTGGATGCAGCAGTCGGGTTTGGAATGGCTGTTCCGGCTCGGACAGGAGCCGCGCCGGCTGTGGAAGCGGTACCTGTACCTCAACCCGCTGTACCTTTTCCTGCTCGCGGGAGAGATCACCGGCATCAAGCGGTTCGGGCGCGGGAGCGAGACGCCGCCGACGCCGGTGCGCGTCGGTTAATCCATGATTCTGACAGCATGAAAGTTCTGGTAACTGGCAGCAGCGGACTCATCGGGTCGGAGGCAGTCGAGCACTACGACAAGGCCGGGCACGAAGTCCACGGCATGGACAACAACATGCGGCGCGAGTTCTTCGGCGAGAAAGGCGACACGCTGTGGAATCTCCGGCGGCTGCAGGCCGCGACGTCGAACTTCACCCACCACACGATCGACATCCGCGATCGCGCCACGGTGCTGGAGTTTTTTCGTACGCATCGGTTCGATCTGGTCGTTCATTGCGCCGCGCAGCCATCGCACGACAGGGCGGGCGCGATCCCGCTCGATGATTTCGACGTGAACGCCGTCGGCACACTGAACCTGCTCGAGGCCACGCGGCAGCATGCGCCGGAAGCCGTGTTCATCTTCATGAGCACGAACAAGGTGTACGGCGACGCGCCGAACGAGCTGCCGCTGGTCGAGAAGGAGACGCGCTGGGATTACGCGCGACCCGCGGACTTCAACGGCATCAGCGAGTCCTGCCGGATAGATCAGTGCCTGCACTCGCTATTCGGCGCGTCCAAGGTCGCCGCGGACGTGATGGCGCAGGAATACGGCCGCTACTACGGGCTGAAGACCGGGATCTTCCGCGGCGGGTGTCTCACCGGCCCCAACCATTCCGGTGTGGAGCTGCACGGCTTTCTCAGTTACCTGGCCAAGGTCGCCGCGCGTGGCGACACGTACCGCGTGTTCGGCTACAAGGGCAAGCAGGTGCGGGACCAGATCCACAGCGCGGATGTGGTTTCGGCTTTCGACGCGTTCGCCGCGAATCCGCGTCCCGGCGAGGTCTATAACCTGGGCGGCGGGCGCGACAACAGCGCGTCGGTGCTCGAGTGCTTCGCGATGCTCGAAAGCCGGCTAGGGCGCCCGGTTCGCTGGGAGTACGACGAGCAGAATCGCACGGGCGACCACATTTGCTACATATCTGATCTCTCGAAACTCAAGGCCCATTTCCCCGAGTGGACGATCACCCGCTCGCTCGACCAGATCGTGGACGAGATATTGGGGTTCGAGCTAGCGGCCGCGAGCGAAGCGGGGGGTTAGATAGCGCGAGGCACGGGAGCCGGTGTGGCGGGCGGGCCGGGTGTCCCATGCAGGCGCGTGTTAGCTCGCACCACCTGAATATCTCAACCGCTAACGTCCCCGGCGCGAGCGTAGCGCCGAAATGGGATACCCGGCCCGCCCGCCACCCCGGGCTCAGGCATCTCGAAGCTGTTAGCTTCAACCGCACGATGATCGAGACCATTTCGCGCGATCGCTTGGTGGGACTACTGCAAGCCGCTGCAGATCAGCGGGTAGCAATCGTGGGCGACGCCATGCTGGACGTGTACCTCCAGGGTGACGTCGAGCGAATCTCCCCCGAAGCGCCCGTGCCCGTCGTGCGCGTGCGCGAGCGGCGCCTGGCGCTCGGCGGCGCCGCGAACGTCGCGCAGAACGTCATGGCAGTCGGCGCCACCTGCGAGCTCGTCGCGGCAATCGGCGCGGACGATGGCGGGCGGCTGATCAAGGAGATGCTGGCGTCGATCGACGCCGAAACGCGCGGGCTCGTCGAAGTCGAGCGCCGCACCACGACCAAGACGCGCGTAATCGCCAGGTCGCAGCAGATGGTGCGGTTCGACGAAGAGGAAGACGCCGAGCTGACCGAGGCGGAGATCGAGCGGATCGTCGAGCGCGTGCGCGCGGCGGTCGAGAGCGCCGACGCCGTCGTGCTGGAAGATTACAACAAGGGGCTGCTCGCGCCCGCCGTCATCCGCGCCGCCATCGACGCGGCCGGACTCGTCGCGATCCCCGTGATCGTCGATCCCAAGTACAGGAACTTCTTCTCGTACCGCGGCGCCACGGTGTTCAAGCCGAATCGCCGCGAGCTCGAGGCCGCGCTCGGCGCGGACGTGGACATCGAGCATCCCGAAGCGTTGCCCGCCAGCCTCAAGCGGCTCGGCGTGGAACACTTACTGCTTACGCTCGGTGAACAGGGAATGGTTCTGATCTCCGACGATGGCGAGGTAGGCCGGGTGCCGACGACCGCGCGCGAGGTATACGACGTCGTGGGCGCGGGCGACACCGTGACCGCGTATCTCGCGACCACTATGGCCGCGGGCGCGACGCCCGCTGAAGCGTCGGTCATAGCCAACTTCGCCGCCGGCGTAGAAGTCGGAAAGCTGGGCGCCGCCACCGCTACGCCCGCGGAAGTGATCGACGCGTACGACGCATTTCACCTGGTGAGGGATGCAGTCGTCTAGCTCCGTCCTGCTCCGCGCTCTCACAATCGCCTGCTGCATCGCCGCGACCGCCCAGGCCGGCGCGCAGAACGCGGAACCCATCGGCGTGCGGCCGGTTGAATCCGACACCGTGTTGATGGAAGGGCCGATTGATCCGTGCCTGTTCCGGTCGGTCGCCTGCACTGCCCCGCCGCGCGCTGACAAGTGCGAGTCGGCCGGCTATCGCACGGCGAGCCGCGTCGGAGCGGCCACGGCCTTTGTCGGCGCGCAGGCCATGCTCTGGCGCTACTTCGAGAACGCGTGGTGGTCGGGCGAGGAGGCGAAAGGCTTCTTCTTCCGCGCCGACTGGGACGACGACATGCGCGACCAGGACAAGTTCGGCCACTTCTTCGGCGGGTACCACCTCACGCGCGTCGGCGACGCCGTGCTGCGCAACGCGTGCATCTCCCCGCGGAAGGCAATCGCGCTGTCCGCGATTTACGCCACGCTGTTTCAGCTGCAGATAGAGATCTGGGACGCGCGGTTCAAGAAGTACGGCTTCTCGTATCCGGATCTGATCGCCAACACCGCGGGGATGGCGTACGCCGTGGCGCAGCAGACGTATCCGTCGCTGCAGCGCGTCAAGCCGACGATCTCGTACTCGCGGAGCGCCGCCATGCGCGCGCGCGACGCGGGCCGGCTGCCCGACAGCGAGATCAGGCAGTCGCTCGACTACTCGGGGCAGACATACTGGGTGTCCGCGGAAGTGGATCCGTTTCTGCCACCGGCTGCGCGGCGGTACTGGCCGGATGTTCTGCGCTTCTCCGTGGGCCACTCCATCACCGACTGGATCGATCCCGTGACGGGTCAGAGCAAGCGCGCGCAGCGGAAGGTTCTGCTGTCGCTCGACATCGACGCGAGCAAGCTGCCGGGCGAGCATCCGCTCTGGCGCACGGTCAAGAACACCATTAGCTACATCCGGCTGCCAGCGCCCGCGCTGCAGATCACGCCAAGCTTCAATGGCATAGGATGGTACCGATGAAAAAGCTGGTCGCCGGCAGCTTGCTGCTGTCAGCTCGGAGCGCTGGTGTCTTGCTATTGCTCTTCACGAGCACGGCATCCGCGCAGGCATCGCCGTACGTCCCGCTCGACGACGTTGCGTACGTGTACATAGACGCGCTGATGGCGCGCGGCGAGTTGCGCCAACTGGGATCGAACGAGAGACCATACACCGTGGCGGCGATCACGCAGGCGCTGGCAAGCTCGCGCCGGCGGCTCGACCGCGGCGCGCTGCGGTCGTACGCGGAAGGCTTGGAGCAAGCGCTGATCAAGACGACGGTGGAAGGCGCCGCCCCGCGGAGAACGGAACGCGCGGACCGGGATCAGCGGGGCCGCGACGCGTTCGGCGCACGGCTCAGCGGCGCGTTCTACGCCTTCGCGCAGTCCTCGGGCCGGCGTGAGCTGATGCTCGCCGATGACAGCAACGGAGCCGACCCCGGCATCACCGGCCGGCTCGTGCTCGCCGGCGGACCCGTCGTCGGAATGCTGCGCGTGATCGGCGACACGCGGCTGAACGACGATCCCGAGTTCGCAGGGAGAAAGGACCGCGACATCGGCGGCCGCACCGAAGACGGATATGTCAGCGGGCAGTGGCGCTACGGCGAGCTGTTCATCGGCCGCGCGGCGAGAAACTGGGGACCGTCCACGCTGCCCGGGCTCGTCATCGGCGATTACGCCTACAGCTACGATCACCTGTACGGCCGGTTCGGCACCCCGCGCATCCACTTCGCCTCGCTGTTCGCCAAGCTCGACAGCGATCCCCTCGGCGGCGGGCGCGTATCGAACAGGTACCTCGCCGCGCATCGCCTCGCCGGCAGGATCGGCCGCATCGAGCTCGGGATCAACGAGTCCATCCTGCTGAGCGGCGAAGGACGATCCGTTGATGTCGGCATGCTGAATCCGCTCAACATCTACGCCCTGTCGTGGCGAAATGAAAAGCTGGACGGGAACCTGATGCTGGGAGCCGACGCGGCGCTGCGCACGCGCAGGTTCGGGAACTGGAGCGCCGAGATTCTGATAGACGACCTCCAGCTCGACCGGTGCGACGCGGTGTGCGAGGAGCCCAGCTCGTACGGGCTGACGCTGGCCGCCGAGGGGCTGCCGCTGCACGGGGCGCAGAAGTGGTTCGCGTCGTACACGCGCGTGTCGAGTCTGGCGTACCGCACGCCGATGTACTCCGAGCGGTACGCGAGCTTCGACGTGGGGCTTGGTCGCGGGTTCTCCGATTACGACGAGGCGCGAATAGGGCTGGACCTGGCGCTCGTCCCGCGCATTCCGGTGAAGCTGTACCTCGCCCACCGGCGCCAGGGCGCGGGCGATTATCGCGCGGCGTTTCCGGATACGTCGCAGTATCGGGATACGCCCGGCTTCCTCATGCCGCTTACAGCCGAGGTCCAACGAATCGGACTTTCCGGCGGTGGCGCGCTTGGCCGCGGCTTCGAGCTGACGGCCGATGTCGGCGTCAATAGAGTGAGTCACACGATGGGCTTCAGCGGCGACACCCGTCCGATCTGGTTCGACAGCGCCGAGGATCGCACCGGCTTCGAGGGGCGCGTGCGAATCGGCTGGGAGCCGGGATGGACCCTTTTCAAGGTTCTTCACGAAATGCCGGGGCGATAAAGAACCAGCCTCGGAGCGACTGGCGACTAGCGACTGGCTATTGGCCATGTCAAACAGTTCAACAGAGAACTGCCAAGTGAGCGGTCGGGGACATCGGTAACACTTTCCTGGTCTCGCGGTAGCACCGCGTTGACTCCGCTCCTTGCGTCTTGTCTGACGAAACCGGGCAGTCCGGTTCAGAGATCGGCAATAGACGCCGTGATCCGTATGAAGTCGTCCAGAGGATCGAGCTCGTTCAACGCAGCCACGGCCCGTTGTAGATCGAGCGCAACGTACTCGTGCACGATCACGTTCCGGAGGCCCGGAAGAAGCGCAAGACGCCGGACCAGGTCATCCGGAAAATGGCCCACTCGCGCGAGATTGCGGACAGCCGTGGTGTAGTCCTCGAATTGCAGCCCATTCCTGGCGGACAGCTCTCCCGCGATGTCTATCACCAGTTGTGAAGCCATCAGGAGGGAATGAACCACGTCGTTGCGCAGCGACAGGTCCGCGGCCAGATCGTCCGCGCTCCGCACCAGCGATCGAATGCGGTGGAGGTGATCCACGTACCGCCGCAGCTCCTTGAGGCGCTCGACCAGGAAGGTCACGCGCGCAGGCGCTCGAGTGCGATCCGGCGCATCCGGTCGAGAAATGGATCCAGATCGGCCGCGCGTAGCATCGCGTCCCGCGTAAGCGCGTGCGCGATCGCGGGATCCGGGCAAAATACGCGGATCCCGGCGAGGACGATGCGGCGCGTAAGTCCCGGGGGAGCGTCGTTCAGCACGACGACGTCGATGCGATTCACGTGGAGCGCGCCGATCAGATCCGCGGTGATCCGGACCCGCTCCTCGTAGCGGCTCGCTTCGGTGGGATGTTGGGCCGGATCGAGCAGCACGGCCGCATCCACGTCGCTCTCGGCATGTGCGGTATCCGTGGCCTGGCTGCCGAACAGGAAAGCGCACCGCACAGCCGGGGAACGGCCGCTTTCGAAGTAGTCGCGCAGGGCCGCCGCCGTCCCGGTCATGGCTCGATGTTATGCTCGCCGGCGTCCCCCAGCAAGGCATCGCTGCGCCCCACCCGCCGTGTGGAGCGCGGGCTCGCGGTAGCCCGAATGCACCGCACCGAATAACTTCGTTCACGCCGAGAAGATCACGGCGGCTATTGGACAATAGCCAATAGCCAATAGCCAATAGCCAGTAGCCAATAGCCAATAGCCAATAGCCAATAGCTGTAGTTCAAGGGCCGGTAGCTCAGTTGGTTAGAGCAGTCGACTCATAATCGACGGGTCACAGGTTCGAATCCTGTCCGGCCCATATTATGCTTGGCGGCACAAAGTCCCAGGCCATCAAGTCTATGCGAATGGCTGAGTTAGCTATATCTTTGTAAGCTATTTTCGCATTGGCTCATTTCCCCGGCTCGCGGGTATTCGTTGCGAGTAGGTGGACCTGGGCGTTCGGTCGCGTAGCTCAGCTGGTTAGAGCGCTGGTCTCACATACCAGAGGTCCGGGGTTCGAGTCCCTGCGCGACCACTGTTCGATCTTTACCGACCGAGCGGCGTTTGCCGCTCGGTCCGAAAGCTTGGCAAGCACTTCGCGCTCATACCTTCACTAAGCGTCAACTCATGATTCGAATCAACGCTCGCGCGCTTCTGGCGGCGACTCTGTTTCTCCTGCCCGCCGTGGCCTCGTCGCAGCAACGCCCCACAAGCGAAGAAGCCGCGAGGACGCTGCGCACGAATCCCGCACTCATCGAGCAGTTACGGCAGCGCATTATGACCAGCGGCCTCACGCCAGAACAGGTCCGCGCCCGGCTGCGCGCCGAGGGCTATCCCGAGAACCTGCTCGATGAGTACCTGGGCTCGGGAGGCGGCGCAGAAACGACTGCAAACCCGGACGAAGTGTTCTCGGCGGTCGCGGCCCTGGGAATAGCCGACTCGGTGGACATTGATTTCCTTCGCTGCGGCATCAGCGTGAACTCGGCGCTGTGTCGGGCTCGCGTTGACTCGCTTCAACAGCTCAAGGCAGATAGCGGATTGGTGATTTTCGGCTTGGAGACATTCCGTCAACCTACGAATCTCTTTGACGCCAACCTCACCGGTCCCGTCGATCCGAGCTACCAGCTTGGGCCGGGCGATCAGCTGGTGCTTATCCTCACGGGAGACGTCGAGCAGTCGTACCAGCTGAGCGTGACGCGCGAGGGGTTTATCGTCGTGCCGCAGGTAGGACAGCTGTTCGTCAACAATCTCAGCCTCGCCCAACTGGAAGACTTGCTGTATTCCCGTCTGGGCCGGGTGTACTCCGGCGTGCGTCGCGGGCCCGGCGCCACGACGAGATTTTACATCACGCCGTCCCGGCTGAGTAGCAACCAGATCTTCGTGCAGGGCGATGTAATGCGTCCTGGCGCGCATAGAGTTTCGAGCGCGGGTACCGCGATGGGCGCCTTGTACGCCGCTGGTGGCCCGACGGACAACGGGAGCATGAGGCGCGTGCAGATAAGACGCGCTGGACGAACGGTCGCCGAGCTGGATGTGTATGACTACCTGCTGCAGGGCGATGCCTCGAACGACGTTCGCCTGCGCAACGGTGACATCGTGTTCGTCCCGATCCACGGACCCCGGGTGCGGATCGTGGGTGAAATCGCCCGCCCGGCGACTTACGAGATGAAGGCGGGCGAGGCGTTGGACGACGCGATCAGGTTCGCAGGCGGATTCACTCCGACCGCCGCCCGGGCACGTGTTCAGATCGAACGTATCCTTCCGCCGACCGAGCGCACGCCTGGAGGAACCGCCCGCATCGTGACTGAGGTCATGTCGGATCAGTTTGCGACCGGCACTGGCCCCGCCGTTCCGGTCCAGCCGGGCGACATCATTCGCGTTTTCCCAATCGCCGAGCGCGTCAGGAACCGGGTGGCCGTGCGCGGCAACGTGTGGACGCCAGGGCTGCAGGGCATTGAGCCGGGTGAGACGACAATCGAGGACGCTCTGCGCGCCGCGGGCGGCATCAAGCCGGACACGTATCTGGGACAGCTGCTCGTCAGCCGCATGCAGCGCGACTCGTCCCGCATTCAGCTGCGCGCAGCCTTGTATGACACGACCGGCAGAGTCATAGGCAATTTCCCTCTGCAGGAAGACGACGAGATCATCGTCTTTTCCGTGTCAGAGTTCCGTCAGCCCAGGCACGTCGCGATCAGCGGCGCTGTGCAGAAAGGCGGGCAATTCGAGTACCGCGAAGGAATCACGGTCCGCGATCTTGTGCTCTTGGCCGGCGGACTGGAGGAGAGCGCGCTTCTTACGGAAGCCGAGGTGGCGCGACTGCCCCACGATCGTACTCGCGGGCAAACCGCGATCACTTTTAGAATTCCCCTCGATTCGAGCTACATCTTCTCGCGCGGCCCGGACGGGAAATACCTCGGGCCGCCAGGGCTGCCTGCTTCTGCAGGTCCCTCGCCGGAACAGCCGCTGCTCCCCTATGACAACGTCCTGATCCTGCGACAGCCCAACTGGGAGCTGCAGCGAAACGTCAAGGTATCCGGCGAAGTTCGGTATCCCGGCACCTACGCGCTGCAAACCAAGAGCGAGCGCATCAGTGACATCATTCGCCGGGCTGGCGGGCTCACTACCGAGGGATACGCGGATGGCATCATCTTCACTCGCGCCGCCGACAGCGTCGGCCGGATCGGGATCGAGCTGCCCCAGGTGCTTCGGAATCAAAAGGACCGTGACAACCTGATTCTGCAAGACGGGGATCAGATCACAATCCCACGATATAGCGGCGTGGTCCACGTCACCGGGGCTGTGAATTCGCCAATCGCTGTGGCGTACGTGCCGGGACGAGACCTCCCCTGGTACGTCCGGGCCGCGGGAGGGCTGGCGAGTCGCGCCGACCTCGGCCGCGCATATGTGACGCAGCCAAACGGGAAAGTGGAAGCTGCCGTCAAGCGGCGGTTCCTGCCGGACGGTCAACCGAAACCGCGGCCGGGCGGCGTCGTCTTCGTACCGGAGCGCGACCCCACGGAGCGTGACTCGCTTACCGTGTTCACGTCGTTGTTCGGAACCATCGCCACCGCGCTTGGCAGCCTCATCGCGATTATTGCCGTGGTGAGCCGCTAACCCGGCCACTCATCCCGATGCCTGTGGAGAGCAGCTCTTGACCGCACCTCTCACCGTGGGCGACCCGCCACTCACCTTCTCGCGGTGGGTGGCCGGCATCATAGCGCGATGGAAGACGGTCTTGCTCGCGCTCGTGGCGACCGGCGTGCTGGCTGTCCTGGCGGTCATCTTCATTCCCGCCGTCTACCAGGCGCGGGCTTCGTTCGTCACGAATTCGTCTTCGGGGAGCTTCAAGCTCCCGGCCGGCTTGAGCGGCGGCGGCGCGCTGGGCGGCATCGCATCCCAGCTCGGCCTCGGCGCTACGGCCGACCCGTCCGAATCCCCGGATTTTTATTCCGAGCTGATCAGGAGCCGCGAGCTTCGCACTCGCCTCCTCACCTCCCGCTTCGACGACCCTCGCACGCCCGCCGCGGGAGACAGCGTCCGCCTGCTCGATATCCTGCGAATCCGCAACAAGGACCCGCAGCGCCGGGTGGAGATTGGGCTCAAGCTGCTGGACCAGGCGACTGACGTTTCTTATTTCGAGAAGACAAACCTGGTCAAGCTCGAGGTCAACACGGAGTGGCCGCAGCTCAGCGCCCAGATGGCGAACAGGACGCTCGATCTCGTCAGCCAGTTCAACCGCGAGCAGCGTACTTCCCGCGCGCGCTCCAACAGGACGTTCCTCGAATCGCGCGTGAACCGCGCCCGCGCGGAGCTCGACGCCGCCGAAGCGCGCCACCGCTATTTCTACGATCAAAATCGCTCGTGGAAATCCTCGCCGGCCCTGGTGTTCCGGGAGCAGCAGCTCCAGCGGGACGTGGACCGCACCGCCGAGCTGTATCTCCTGCTCCAGCGGCAGCTCGAGACATCGCTGCTCGAGGAAGTCAACAACGCCGCGCTGATCACGGTCGTGGATTCGGCGGTCACACCGAGGAAAGCGCAATGGCCGCGGTACGGACTGCTGCTGATGAGCACGGTCATCGGCGGCACGATACTCGGCGTGATGTTCGCCGGCGGCGCGACGATCCTGGCCGATTGGCGCGCGCGCAACCCCGGCTCCGCGCTGTATCTGGGCGGCGCGGTCCGTGGCGTCTTCAGACGCACGCCCGACCCGAACGCTTCAGCGCAGCGCCGCGTCGGCTAGCACGGTACGACGATGACAGCGGCCGCCCTGCCTTTGCCGAGCGCACGCGAGGCGCGGCTGCCGGGAGTAGCCATCACCGGCCTGCTCCTCTTCCTCTGGCTGCTTCCCTTCCACTCCCTCGCCATCGCCTGGCTGTTCGGCGTCGTGGGCGTGGCCGAAGGCACAGTGCGGACGATTGCCGCGTGGAAGGAGATCGCGATCGCGGCGCTGATCGCGTGGGTCGCGGTCCGTGCGCTGCTCGGCCGCGGACAGGGGGTGGCGATCACCGGTCCCGACGTCGCGCTGGCCGCGCTATTCGGCATCGCGCTCCTGGCGGTCGTCACGGCGAATCCCCTGCTCCGCGTGGACATGCCCGCCGGCGCGCTGCTGTACGGCTTCCGGGATTCGGTCTTCTTCATGGCGCTGTACTTCGTCGGCCGCGCCACGCCGGAGATAGCCGAGTCCGACAAGGTCCTGCGGCACGCGTTCCTCATCGCGCTGGTCGTCAGCGTAATTGGAATCATCGAGAGAATCTTTGTGTCGCCGGAGATGCTCGTCCTGTTCGGCGTCGCCTCGTACATGAACGACTTCCTCGGCATGTCGGCGTACACCGTAGGCAACGAGTGGGGGCTGCCGCATAACTATTGGAGCACGCTCGGCGGCGTCGAAGTGCGGCGCGCCGGCTCGGTGTTCCTCCACAGCCAGGGATTTGCGCTGCCGTTCCTGCTGCTGATGCCGGCGGCGACGATCTGGGCGCTGAATCGCAGGGGAAGCCACGCAGTGCTCGTGCGCATGGCGTACGCGCTGATATGGCTCGGGCTGCTGCTGACGCTCACGCGCGTGACGATCCTGATCTGCATGCTGCAGGTCGCGCTCTACTTCGCGATGTTCCGCAAGCCGGAATGGGCGGTGGGCAGCGCGGTCGCGGGCGCGGCCCTGCTGGCGCTGGCGGTCGCGCTGGTTCCGGGGCTGCTCGTTTTCATCTGGGAGACGCTGTCGTGGCAGACCGGGAGCAGCGAGAGCCATCTCAGGGACTGGGGCGCCGGGGTGATCGCCTTCCTCGAGCAGCCGTGGGGGCACGGCCTAGGCACAACGGACGCCGTCGCCGTGCGATTTCTCCGTGAGCCGCTGACCGCGGACAACATGTACCTGTCCTACGGGGTGCAGCTCGGCGTCGCGGGGCTGCTGGCGTTTCTCGCGGTGATGGCGGGGATCCTGTCGAAGGCTTTAAAAGTGTTCCGGACGGCGGCGACCGACGTCCAGCGCAGGTTTGGAGCAGTGGTCTCCCTCGCCGCGCTCGGAATCCTGCTGAACGGAATCACGTCCATCGTCTTCAGCTCGCTGATGCTCGCCTACCTGTTCTTCTTCTTTTCGGGAGCTGTCGTAACCGTCGCTCAGCAGCAAGGCACCGACGCCTAGCTCGTAGCTGGAAGCTCCCAGCTGACCGCTCGCAGCTTGGCTGTTCTATGTGGCAGTTTCACCTTCGAGCGAACGGACTCACCGTAAGCCTGAAGGTATTGTTCCGGATGTCGTGCATGGCATTGCCGCGCGGACACCCCGACTGCATTTGGAACCACGGATTGTATCGGTTGGCGATGGTGACATCGAGCGCGGCAAATCCCAGCCGTGACCACCATGAAGCGCGTGGCCCCCAGTACAGATACACGTCGTGCGTGCACCAGCGCTTGAACCACTGGATGTCCGACAGGCTGCGTACGTCCTCGTTGTACCGGATGCGCCCGGCCTCGAGCCCGAACGACCAGCTCGGCCGCATGTAGTCGATCTTCAGGTTCTGCCCTGAAGAGCCCGGGCCGACGGCCGCGCCGAGCGGCTGGCCGCGGTTCGTGTAGCCCTGGATGACCCGCCGGCTCGTGTACCACACGCCGAGCGGCCGATCGCGGAAGGTCGCGCTCTGCTCGAGACTCGTGTTCTCGGCGTGCACGCGCCAGAAGTCGTCGCCGGTCCAGCCCGGCCGCCGCCATTGAAACCCGATCGTGTAAGCCTGTGTGTGATTGGGCGCGATGAGGAGATCGCGGAAGGAGGTCGGAAATTCCGTGCGCCCCCATTCCGTGTACACGTCCAGACCGGCTTCCGGAAAGAGCCAGCGGGCGAACAAGGAATACACCTGGTCGCGGTCGCCCGGATACAGCAGTGAATCGCTGAGCGGAAGATTGTTGGGACGACCGGTGGCGTGGAAAACCTCGAGCCAGCGACGGGGAATGTCTCCCCACCCGGTCGCAGTGCCCCATACACTGCGCGCGGCGCCGAGCGTGAGTCCTGCGGGCCGGTTCATGCGCAGCGTGATCGCGGCCGCGCTCAACGATCGCAGGTCGTTGGTCGCCGTCGTGTCGAAATAATCCGACTCCGTGAGGCCGCCGACGAGCCAGCGAAAGTCGAGGTGGCCGAGCCGCGTGTTCAACGGCCGTGCGGTGCGCACGAAATAGTGCGGGAAGCCCGGCGCGTTGTTGCTCAGCACCAGCGCGTTGCCGATCCCCGGACCCCACCATTCGTTCTCGTTGGCGAAGCCGATCTGGAACTTCGACACACCGACGAGAATGGACGATTGGCCCATGCTGAGTCGGGTCATGGACTCGTTGCCGAATCGCGTCGGCATGTCCACGGAGTACGGCCCCACCACGTACCACGGCAGCGTGAACTGGCTCCGGTCCGGCGGGATGGTCGGCCGCTCGATGATCGGCTTGCGCAGCTCGAAGGAGTCGTTGGGCATCACCGACAGCTCGGGAGCTACGACGAGCTGAATCGAGCGGAACCGGGCAAATAAACCTGCCGCGGCCCGGGTGTTCGTCCCCCTGCCCGCCCACAGGTCACCGTCGTTGTTCGACCACGGCACCGCGCTGTTGTTGACGACCTGGATCTCCGGATTCAGGACGCCGAAGCGCCGGTCGCCCGCGGTCCGGGACACGGTAGCGCTCAGCGAACGCAGCAGCATCGGAACGACTTCCGGCTTTCCCGCGAGCTGTGCCAGGCGCTCGTGATCCACCGCGTGCGAGCCGAGAATGCTCAGCCAGTGGCCGGGCGCCGGGCGGCGAGGCGCGAGAACCTCGGGTGGCAGCGAGATCGCGGGCACCGCGGAATCCGGCCGGATGTCCGCCGGCAGGAGCACAAAAAGGGAGATCGGAAAAGCCCCCTCGCGCACTGCCTGCGCACCGGCCGGCGAGGTAATGCCCGTCACGCCGAGCATACCGGCAATTGCCATGACCGCGGTCCGAACGATGATTCTCATACATGATGATAAATGGCTGCCCCGCGTTGATGGGGGATGGAGTCGAGCGCTCGCGCTACCGTTCGTCATCGCGCAAGCAGCTCCTCGATCGAGCGCATCGGCAGCACGAGGCGCAGGGACTCCGGCAGTGGCTGGAAGCCGAATGATTCGTAGAATGCGGCAGCGCGCTCACTCAGCGCATCGACCATCAGCATTGACGATCCGACAGTCTCGGCGCTGGTGTAGGCACGCAGCACCGCGTCCGCGAGCAGCAGCGATCCCAAGCCCTCGCCATGCCGAGTCTGCGACACCGCCAGGCGGCCGATGAGCGTCGCGCTCACCAGCGGATAGCGGGGAACGTGCTTGCGCGCCGCCGTTGGGACGTCGCCCTGCGGCAGCGAGGTGGCGCATAGCGTGTAATAGCCAAGCACCGTTTCGACGGCGTCGGCCGCGACCAGGATGAAGACGCCGTTCGCCCGTCGGCGCACATCCTGCCCCGCTTGCGTACGCAGATAGCGATCGAGGCTGTCCACGCCACACGAGAACCCGTCGCGGCCATGATGCGCCGCCAGCGCCTCGACCTTCAAGTCTGGACGAGGCGGCGCCATGCCTACGACGCCACACGCTGCTCGTGCGCGGCCAGTGCGCGGGCCAACCGCGCGCTCGGCTTGGGTGGGTTTATCAGCGTCTCGAAGAAAGCTTCACGATCCCGATCCGATAATTCCAGAGTCTCGTGCTCGGCGACGGTCCGTCGCGCGGTCTCAGTCAACGCGGTGACGCAAAAATCGCTGACCTTCCGCCGAGACAGATAGGCAGCGCGCTCGATCAAATCCTTGGTCTCTTCGTCAAGGCGAAAGCCCAGGCGCTCGGCCCGGCTCGGCGTAACCCGTGCGATGCTGCTTTTTTTTTGTGGCATAGGGGCGACTCCCGGCGAGATGACTATCTCCCATCAATGTACGTCAAATGGACGAACAACGCAAGTCGTTTTGACGCGCGGAGTGCGAGCCGAAAATACTCAGCTGCGACTGCTCAGCCGGCGCCAACTCGCGCACCGCGTGCGCTCCGGCCGGCCTAGACTACCGACTTGCTTGCGCGCTTGCGCGGCCGGCCGCCCTTGAGACCATTCAATCGTGCCGCCCGCGCTTTGGCCGCGGTCCGAGCGGAACCACCCGCAGCCCCTGCAGCGCGCAAAAGTACGTCGGCGCCCAATGCGACCGCTGCCAGATGCGCGACACTCAAATCCGCGTGCAGACTCTCCCATCTCAGCCCGACGCCTCCGGGCCCTACGTGCACGTCGGCTAGCTCCTTGTCCGAAGCAGCGTGTAGCGCGCTGATCAAGTCCACCGGGACCGTGAAAGCCGCGCCGTTCGTCAGGATGACGTGGACGACGCGATGCGTCCGATCGAAGCGCGCCTGCTTCGCGTGAGGACTGGTTCGATGGGCGTGCTCCGCCCGCTGCCGAGCGGCGGGAACTTGAGCAAGTATCTTCGAGTCTGTCAGAGTCTGCATAGGCCCTTCGACGCCATCATGGTGGACAACTGTGGGCATTACGGATGGTAACCTAACGCTTGGCTTAGTGCAAGCGGATCGGCTCAGTTGGTCCTCGAGAACGCGTAGATAACCCGGATCTTGACCGTTGCGTTTATTTCGGTTGTTTCGTATATTGCGTACGTCTATTCCAATATGCCATGACTACTACGACTGAAATTCCATCCGCTGAAACAGCCCGGGACGCTGAAACCGCCCTTCGCGAGCTGGCGCCCGTGCCCCGCACGCAATCAACGAACCGGATGTCCGTTCACGTTCAGGGTTCAGCTCGCGAGCACAAGGTAGCAGTCCCGCGCCAAGCCTTCGAATTGTTCCTCGAAATTCTGGGTCAGATGGCGAACGGGAATGCCGTAACGATCATTCCGGTACACGCCGAGTTGACGACACAGCAGGCCGCCGACCTCATGAACGTTTCTCGGCCATACCTCGTACAACTGCTCGAGGCTGACGCTATTCCGCACCGCCGGGTCGGAACGCATCGCCGTATCTTCGCGGCGGATGTGCTGAGCTACAAGCGCCAGGAGGAGATGCGCCGGCGAAAGGTGCTGGATGAGCTAGCCGCAGAGGCGCAGAAGCACCAGCTCGGATACTGAACGCGCATGGCCTTTGTCGTGCTGTACGATGCCTGCGTTAGGGCCCGGCGCAAGCGGCGAGCTATTTCCCTGACGCACCCGCCGTTGTTCTGTGTCCAAGCAACGCCAGCAATGCAGCCTTTTCTTCCCGTGCCAGTGCCGATCGCCAGCAAATAGCTGCAAACGCGAGTGTTCCGGCAAGCAGCGATCCCAGGGGCAGGATAGGACCCGGCGAATTCACGCTGGTCCCGAAAACCAGCGCGCCAAGTAGAACCGCAGAAGCCGTGGCAGCTCCAGCCCAGTGGCGCAGCTTTTCGCTATCCACACGCCATGCGCCCAACCGGCCGGCAATCAGCGTCAGTCCCGCGGCGTCGAGCGTGGTCCGCAGCGTCCACGCCGCGGCCGCCCCGGTCACCCCGAAATGGCTCACTAGAAAAAGCGTGAGCGGAACGTGAACCACCAGCTCGGCCATGTGCAGCTTGGCGGGAAGGTCAGGGCGGCCCGCGGAGTACAGAAATACCGACGGCACGTGCGCGATGGCGTTGGCGAAGACACCCACGCTGAGTATGCGCAGAGCGGTGGCAGCCTCGGCGGCAAACGCGGGCCCCAGCCACCAGTGCAGTATCTCGGGCGCCAAGGCGAGAATCGCGAGCGTCGGCAGCATCATGATCAGCGCGGTCTGCCGCAACGCGGATTCGACGATGCGAACGGTCCGCCCGCGTTCAGCCCGGGCTTCGGTAGAGGTCAGCACCGGGAACAGCGCGGAGAAGATGCTCACCGGTACCAGGAGTAGCCGCGTCGCGCCCTCGTATGGCGCGGCATAGAAGCCGACAGCCGCCACGCCCACGAGGGAGCCCAGGGCGAAGCGGTCGAGGTTAATCAGGATCGGATTCGCCAGGCCGGAGACAGTGAGCCATCCGCTGTAGCCGAACAGCGAGCGCAGGCGGCGCCATTCGCGCGGCGGCTCCCAGCGGAACCCCTCGACCGCCCGGGGGACTAGAGCGATCAGCATCGCGAGCGTCACCAGCCGCGCAGCGAACACCCACCACAGGATCAGGTCGAGCGACCAGCCGCGGGTCGCACCGAACGCCGGGATGACGATCGCCGCCATGGCGGTGGGGATCTTGACCATGGTCGAGAGGTCGAAGCGCTGGGCCCCCTCCAGCGCGCCGCGCAGGCCGCCGATGGCGATGACGATCGTGAGGTTCGCGCCGACCACCACGAACATCGCCTGCGCTTCCGCCTGGAAGGCCGCTGGAATCGAGAACAGCTGCGTGGCCAGGTACGGCGCCGCCGCCCACACCAAAAGCCCCGCAATCAGGCCCGTGGCGAGCTGGGTGGCGAACGCCACCGGAATTATCTGGGAGTTGTCGCGGGGGGAGCGGGCCAGCGCGTCGGCGACGAAGCGGACCGTGGCGCGGGAGAGGCCGACGTCGAAGAAGCCGCCGTACTCGACGACGGCCCAGGCGAGCCCGAGGAGGCCGAACCGCGCCGGGCCGAGCGCGTTGACCGTGATGGGGATCGCGATGAGCGCAACGGCCAGCGGAACCGCGAACCCGGCGAAGCTGAACGCCGTATGCCGCGCGACTCTGGCGCCGAGCGCTGGCGCCGTTACGCCGCGTTGTGCGTTCAATCCACCTGCGTCGACCGCTTGCTCAGCAGCCTCGCCCCTACCCGCCATGCCTCGCGGTTGCCATGCTTCATGAGCTGCTCGGCGACCCAGGGGACGTCCGCGGCGGTGATCCGCAGGTCGGAGCGGTACGACCAGAAACACAATGAGTGGAAGCGCTTGAAAGCACGCCGGGCCGAGCGCGTTGACCGTGATGGGGATCGCGATGAGCGCAACGGCCAGCGGAACCGCGAACCCGGCGAAGCTGAACGCCGTATGCCGCGCGACTCTGGCGCCGAGCGCTGGCGCCGTTACGCCGCGTTGTGCGTTCAATCCACCTGCGTCGACCGCTTGCTCAGCAGCCTCGCCCCTACCCGCCATGCCTCGCGGTTGCCATGCTTCATGAGCTGCTCGGCGACCCAGGGGACGTCCGCGGCGGTGATCCGCAGGTCGGAGCGGTACGACCAGAAACACAATGAGTGGAAGCGCTTGAAAGCACGCCGGGCCTCGCGCGTTTTCGCCATGTCACGCGCCGTGGCAGGGTCGAGCGTGCGGCGGCTCTTGAGACCACCGCGCCGGCCGATGGCAGCGAGATACTTCTGGACCGATGACATGACTGATCGTAGCCCGCTTATGATATAGTATCTTGGGGTAGGCTTCCGGATTCTGGGCGATCGCTGCTACTGCCCCATCGACGGCATGGGCGAACTCCCGCTCGAGTCCCACCGCCTGATTCGCATACCACAGCTGCGCCTCGCTAAGATGGGCCTGTGCTTGAGCCCGAAATACGAAGCGCGGCGTCATCCGCCGCGCTTGAACAGCTCCTCGCGCACCTGTGCCCATGGAACCGCCGCATCGGGATCGGCCGCATCCTCCACAACGCTCTGTAGCAGTTCAGCCCGTTGGCGGTCGGTCAGCGGCAATTCCGTCGCCGGTGCATCCTGGGCAATACTATCCCAGATCTCCTCGACGAGCTGAAGCCGCTCATCGAGGCTCAATTGGTGGTAATCGAAGGCGGGGCTACCCATAGCAACAATTTTGACAAAACGCCGGTTGCCCGCAAGCCCAACAGGATCACGATGAGGTCAAGCGAGATCGAGCGAGCGTCCCATGTCGCGGGGCCGCGCAAACGGATCGTGCCCCGACGGGTCGCCAAAGCCATCGGCAGCGACCGCCTCAGCCAAGGGAGAGTCCCGGAGGAAGTCCGCGAGGTTTTGCGGCGCGACCAGGCGTTCCTGGTCCATCTCGGCCTTCTGCGGCGTCCATTTCGTCACACCAACCTCCTTCGCTGAGTGCCTTGGGTCTCGCGGCAACATACTATACCCGCCATGCCTGAGAATATTGCAGCGGGCGCGGGGTCCGTCCCCGGCGGTTGGGGCGTGGTGGTGGTCAACTGGAACACCCCCGGCGACACGATCGAGTGCCTGGAGTCCGTCCTGGCCGCGGAAAACCACCCTCGGCAGGTCGTGCTGGTGGACAACGCGTCAACCGACGATTCGGTGGAGCGGATTGGCCGCTGGGCCTCGGAGCGGGGGGTGCGAGCGAAAGTCGTCCGCGACGGGGAGGAAAATGGCGCGGACGTTGGCGACGCGTGGCTGCTGCTGATCGCGTCGCGCACCCTGCGAGGTTTCTCCGCCAACAACAATCTCGGGCTGCGGCATTTTCGCGACCGCACGCCAGCGGGCCACGTCCTGTTGCTGAACAACGACGCGACCGTGGCGGAAGACTTCTTCGTCCAGCTGAGCGACGCCGTGGCAGCGCGCACCGGAGGCGGGTTGTTCACTGGAACGATCTACCACGATCCCGAGCGAACGCGCATATGGTACGCAGGCGGCGACGTGAATCCGTGGCGGGCGCTGGTCACGCACCGGACCACGCCGCCGGAATCAACCCTGCCCCAAGAGACGCCGTTCGTCTGCGGCTGCGCCATGCTCCTATCCCGTGTCGCCATCGAGCGGGTGGGACTGCTGGCCGAGTGCTTCGACCCGGCGTACTGCGAGGACGCCGACTATTCGCTACGCGTGCAGGCCGCTGGCCTGGCGCTCTTCTACGCGCCGCGCGCGACCGTCTTCCACAAAGTGGGCGGAACCGCCGGTGCGACCGACACCGTCCCGTGGATCACCTACTCGGCGAATCGCAATCGGGCCTTCCTAATCCGACGGAACTATCGCAGTTGGCGGAAGGCGGCGGGCCTCGGCTATCTGATCGTCACGAAGCCGGCGCGAGCGCTGGTCGAGGTTCTGCGAGGGCGACCGCGCATTGGTCTGGCGATCTTAAGAGGGATGGTCGCTGGCGTGACGAGCCGCGCCGCGCAGAGCTGACGCGCGTCCAACAGAATAGCCGCCGGCTACATGCTCCGGTCGCGCCAGGTCCTGGGCAGCAGCGGAGAGTCTATCTCTATCGGCAGGTGGTAGTCGAAAGGCTTCGTACCGTGCGCGCGAATCCACTCGACGATCGACTGCAGGCCCTCGCGGAGCGAGACCTTGGTCTCGTAGCCCAGCAGCCGGCGCGCCTTATCGGCGGAGCACCGCGCATCCTTGACTTCGCGCGGCCGCATCGTGACGTAGATCCGATTCAGATCGAAGTCGAGCATTTCGGCCAGCATCCGGGCGAGCTCGTTGATCGTAACGGTTTCCTCGTCCGGCCCGATGTTGATGACCTCGCCGTCGAGGCCCGGAAGCGTCCCCATCTTCACGAGCGGGTCCACGCAATCCTGTACGAATGAAAAGGTGCGCCGCTGCTCGCCGTCGCCGTAGATGATCGGCTGCTGGCCCTGGAGCATGCGGTTGATCATGATGCTCGCGACGTTCCGGTAGGGATCGTCGTATTTCTGCTTTGGGCCGATGATGTTGTGCGGCACTGCGATTACGTGCTCCATCCCGTGCGTCTCGCACACGTTGGCGGTGAGTAGTTCGGCGGCGAATTTCGCGATTCCGTAGGGATCTTCCGGCGTCGCCGGCTGATCCTCACGGAACGGTGGATAGCCGGTACCGTAGCGCGCCATGCTGGAGCAGAACACCACGCGCGGAACCTTGTTCGTCGCCGCGCCGG
>CAYGJL010000001.1:0-100402 GCA_964350145.1 uncultured Gemmatimonadaceae bacterium | reverse complement strand
CGCGCCATGCTGGAGCAGAACACCACGCGCGGAACCTTGTTCGTCGCCGCGCCGGCGAGGATGCCGGCGGTATTCTCGTACACGTGCTTGGCGATGATCGCCGGAGAGAAGACGCTCAGCCCCTCGGTGGCGATGGCGGCGCAATGGTAGACGACGTCGGCGCCCTGCGTCAGGCGCTTCATCGCGTCCACGTCGCAGCAGTCCGCCTCGTGGAAGCGGATGCCCTCGGGAAGATTCTGCAGATCGCCGCCGATCATGTTGTCACAGCCGGCGACCTCGTCTCCTCGCTTAATGAATTCATCGGCCAGATGGCTTCCGAGGAAGCCCGCCGCGCCGGAAACAAAAACTTTCACCCTCTACGCTCCCAAGTCGTTTGAAATGCCGGAGGTCGCTCAGGCAGTCCCTGTCATGGCGGGAAACCTAAGCCAGTGAGGTACGCCTGTGGGCAGGCGCGCGCCCTAGATTGTGTCCACTCGGGGATTTCCGCGAAACGTCGTGATTCCAGCGGAGGGCAGCACGGCGAGAAATTCCCCGAGGACCTGATTCCGCGGAAACAAGGTGCTCCGTAGCGTAGCGCCCATGTCCGCTGCCACCTCGCGCCCGCTCCTTCGACGTTCTTGCCGTACGCCCCCATGGTCGTCATGTCCGCGACGCCCCAGGACAGCTCGAAGTCGAGCGAGATCACGAAGGCGGGAAGCGTGCTCACCGGGTGTCGCCTCTGGAGGTCCAGCGCGGGAGCCACCGGCCGAGCATGCCGTAAGCCGACCACGTCTCGGACAGCGAACGCCACGACAGCCGGCCGATCGCCAGCACAGACCTGGACACCGGCTCGATCAGCAGCGTAGCGAGCAGGACCGTCACGGCCGCCGGCCGGCTGAAGTGCTTGAACGCGTACAGTATCCTGCTGCGGAGGCTGTAAAAGAGTCGCTTCGCCTTCACCTGGTACGTCGTTCCGCCGCCGGCGTGAAATGCCCGCACCCCTCCGACGTACGCGCTGGACCAGCCCAGCTCTCTCGCCCGGAACGCGACGTCCACTTCCTCGTAGTATACGAAGAAGCGCTCGTCGAAGCCCCCCACCGCGTCGTACACCCTGCGCCGCATGAGGAAGAAGGCGCCGATCACCTGATCCACTTTGCGCGTGGACGAATGATCCCATTCCCACATCGGTGCGCCCAGCTCCGGGAAAAGCCGGTCGAGCGCGGTGGCCCGGGCGACAATGCGGCCGGCGGTGGGAAAGCGTGAGCTGCTGCGCGCGATCACCCCGCTTTCGTCCGCCAGCTGAACGCCGGCGATGCCGACCTTCGCGTTCTCCGGCCGGTCCAGGAACTCCAGCGCCGAGCGAAGCGTGTTCTGAAAGAGCTGCGCATCGGGGTTCAGGAATAGGATGAACTCAGCCGTGCCCCGGCGCGCGCCGAGGTTGCACGCCTTTGCGAAGCCGAGATTCTCTCCCGGACGGACGACGCTGACGCCCTGCAGCCGCTCCACGAGCTTGTCGGAGCCGTCGGAGGAGTCGTTGTCCACCACGATGATGCCGTCCACCAGTGGCGGACCGTGCTCCACCACGGACCGGACACATTCGAGGAGCCCTTCGCCCCCGTTCCAGTTCACGATCACCACGTCCGTGCGCTTCGCCCCGGAGTACCCTGGCTCGACCGGCGCCACGCTAGAGCCCGCCGTAAATGCTCAGCAGCTTGTTACCGACAAACCACCACGTGTACACGGCCATATAGCAGTCGGCGTCGTCGAAACGAATTCCCTCGGGGGAGGTTCGCCAGATCGCCGCCGATCATGTTGTCGCAGCCGGTCACAACATGACCTTGCTTGATGAATTCGTCCGCGAGGTGGCTGGCAAGGAACCCGGCTACATCTGACACAAAAATCTTCACGCTCGACCCTCCAAGGTCGCTGACAGCGGGAGCCCGATAATGCGAAGCCGGAGCACGTAACTTATACGAGCCCTACATGCGCGAGGGATCGGCGCACCCATTAATTTCCACCCTTCATTAGGCCCGGCACGGCCCTCCTCACCGGTCTCCGCAACTGACTTTCACTTATTCGCGGGTATCGCGGTCTGGATTCCTCGCCGCCTCCACGTTGCTGCTTGTCTTTCCCACCACCGCGTCCGGGTCGAGCGACAGCGTCGCTGTTCTGCGGTCGGCTGCTCACGATTCCGTGGAATGGGCGCAGCTCGTGCCTGCGAATGGCGAGGTGGAGACGTACTTGCGCTACCTTCAGGCCGCGGGAGCTGTCCGTTACTACCCATGGTCGGTCCGCGGCTTTTCTCGGGGCGAGGCCTCTCAGCTGACCGTACGCGTGGGCACCCATCCGTGGACGAGGAGGCAGCCCTTTAGACAGGTACCCCAAAGAGCCGAAATGCTCCCCGCCGCGGTAACGATTCGTCACAATACGAGTTTCCCATACGGCTATAACGACGGCGCGGTGTGGGCTGGTCGAGGGCTTACAGCCAGCATCTCAGGTGGGCTATCACTGCGTCTGGGACCGGTTTCCGCGCAGCTCAACCCGGTCGCGTTCATCGCGCAGAATTCCTCGTTCGCGCTCCTGGACAACGGGTTCTCGGACTGGCGGAAGTACGCAGACGGCCTGCATCCGACCGCGGTCGACAGGCCTCAAAGGTTCGGAGATGGCAGCTACGGCCGCGTCGATCCAGGCAACAGCACGATTCGAATTACCGCGGGCCCGTTAGCCGCAGGAGTCTCCACAGCGAACGTGGTTTGGGGTCCATTCGAGCGATTCACCTTTCTGATGGGAACCAATGCGCCTGGTATTCCGCACGGATTCGCGGAAACAGCACACCCACTCGATCTTTGGGTTGGATCGCTGCACGGGCAGGTGCTCTGGGGCATACTCGAGCAGAGTGAGTACTCGCCCGTCCAGGGAAACACAGCCTATCAGTCGGCCGCTGAAGTCGGAACCAAACGCTTCGCCTCGGGGCTGGTCCTGGCGTTTCAACCGCGCATTGTGAGAGGTCTGGAGTTCGGCATCGCGCGGTTTTTCCACTCCCCGTGGCCGCAATCGGGGATTCCTCCGCCGTACTTTCGCAAGCCGTTCGAAAGCATCTTCAAGAGCAAGGCCGGTTCTTCCGACACTCCCCCGGTGGGCGATAATCAGCTCGTATCTGCCTTCGCCCGCTGGATATTTCCGCCCGCGCGGTTCGAGATGTACGCCGAGTACGGGCGCGAAGATCACAGCTGGGACAAACGGGATTTCGTTCAGGAGCCCGATCATACCAGGTCCTACGCGCTTGGATTTCGCAAGATCCTGCGGCTCGGACCGAAGCGAATGGACGGCCTCACCTTGGAGATCATCAACTTTCAGCTTCCGCACCTCGTCCGCACCGGCCGTGCCGAAGGCGGAATCTATGTTCACTCTACGCTGCGCCAGGGTCACACCCACCGGGGCCAGCTACTCGGCGCCGATGTCGGAGTCGGTGCCGCGGCCGGGGCGACTCTTCGATGGGACGGCTACAGACCGGCGGGCCGAACGAGCTTCGCGCTTCACCGCGTGGTTCGGCAGGAACGCGGGTACTTCTTCGTTTACGGATCGGACGACGGGAAGAATTCGGACGTTCAATACGCGCTGGAAGTGGAGCGCGTAAGTCGAATCGGACACGTGGAGCTGACCACGGGGCTGTCGCTGATCCACGAGTTGAACCGTGACTTCCGGGAAGACGCGACGGCGGCTTCCTTGCTTCTGAGAGCGAGAATCCCGCTGGCGCGCTAGTACGCGCCGGTGCGGCGGATAACCGAAGGGATCGTGCGAAGGAGAATTCTGAGGTCGAGCCAGAATGACCAATGCTCGATGTACTGCCGGTCGAGGTAGACCACGTCCTCGAAGTTCACGACGTCGCTCCGTCCACCGACCTGCCAGAGGCCGGTGATTCCCGGTTTGGTGTCGAGCCGTCGAAAATGATGATCCTCATACACCTCCAGATCGGATTCGAAGAACGGGCGAGGCCCGACCAGTGACATGTCGCCGCGCAGGACGTTCCAGAATTGCGGAAGCTCGTCCAGGCTCCACCGGCGCAGAAAGCTCCCGAATCTCGTTACACGCGGGTCCCCCCGAATCTTGAAGAGACGGACATCGCCAGTGTGATTGAGGTGCGCCAAATCGCCCTTTTCCTCATCGGCCCCGGCCCGCATCGTGCGAAACTTGAGCATGCGGAATCGCTTGCCCCCAAAACCAGCGCGATGCTGCGAAAAAAACACCGGGCCGGGCGAATCCAGCTTCACGGCCAGCGCTATCAGCAGCATGACCGGCGAGACCAGGACGAGCAAAGCACCCGCGCCTATTATGTCTGTAGCCCGCTTTGTTGCCAACGCGGACAGTTGCAGGACGGGCGACCCGAATTCCAGCAGAGGCTGGCCGCCATGCCACACCAGCCGCGGACGCAGCCCCTCCATGGCGACCGCATGCGGAGGGCACACCACATGGCAGCCCGATGAGAGGCCTTCCTCGACGACCGCCCGCAGGTACTTATCCGGAAGGGACTCCGTCAGTATCAGCGCCTCGGCCCCCGTTGCGTTGATCGCCCGGCCGAGGTGACCGGCCAGCGTTGTCGAATCGACTTGAGGCTTGTCGCCCTCTACATGGTGAAAAGTCACCTTGTAGTCGCCACCGCCCGTTACCCCGACCGCGATCGGTGAGCGCTTTGCATCGGGCGGTCCCACCAGCACGGCGAGCGCCGCCCAGCGATCGCCCGGCCAGACGCGCCGCAGGAACAGCTCGGCAATCGACCGCGTGACTGCCAGCACCAACAGGGCTATGGCCGCCATGGCAGTCATCTCCCAGATGGCCCGCTGAAATCCTACAACGGCCGCCAGCGGAGCCGTCGTAATAGCAGCAGCGAGAAGACAGGCCGCAGCCAGGCGTGCGATCAGATTACTGCCCCGGCGGGGCCCATATGTCCCTGCCGTAACGAGCGCAGCGACCATGCACAGCCAGAAAACGAGACTGGCGGGCTGCCCCGGGTTCGCCAGCGGTCCGGCCGCGGCAAGGTCGCCAAAGGCTCCGGAGCGCGTGCTCATGCCGGCGGTCCACCCGGCCGCAACACGGGTGACCAGCAGCGCGACGATGTCGGAAGCAAGTAAGATCGCACTCGACCACGCGGCCCGGGCCGTACGGTTCCGCAGTCCTTCCCGGCGACGGTTGAACAACGCGGCGCGGCGCTGGAAGGCAGAGCCCGGAGAGGCCACAGATCGGGCGATATCCCGCTCTGGTGGATTCAATTCAGCGTGTGTCTCGTGGAGAAAATGGCGATCGGTCGGCACAGTGCAACTTCAACCTGCCGCGTTCATTCGGCAAGCACGCGGCCATCTTTACCGCTGGTATTGATTGCCCGCGCAACACGACTGGCGAGAAGGGCCTTGACTCTTTCGAGGGGCCGCCAATCTTCCGGCCATTGACGTTGTGCATCCGCCGCCTCCGTTGGCCGGCGCCCGGTGCCGCCTCCGGCAGCCACAGGCGCGCCGGTTCACCTTCTGCAGCTCTTACGAAAATGAAAACAGTCCTCGTTACCGGCGGAGCCGGCTTCATAGGTTCGGCATTGATACGCATGCTCGTCCGACAGTCCGACTTTTTCGTCGTGAACGTTGACAGCCTTACTTATGCCGGAAATCTCGAGTCGCTGCCGGGAATCCGCGACGAACCCCGGTACGCATTTCACCAAATCGATATCGGCGACGATGTGGGCGTCGAGGGCCTGTTCGCCAAGTACCGGCCGGACGCGGTCGTTCACCTCGCGGCGGAATCCCACGTCGACCGGTCCATCGACGGCCCGGCTGAGTTCATCAGGACGAACGTCGTAGGTACCTTCACGCTGCTGCAGAATGCGCTGGCATATTGGCGGGCTCTTGCGGCAGACGCGCGAGACGCGTTTCGCTTCGTGCACGTGTCGACCGACGAGGTGTTCGGATCGCTCGGGCAGGATGGGTTCTTCACCGAGCAGACTGCGTACGCACCGAGCTCGCCATACTCCGCGAGCAAAGCGGGCTCTGATCACCTGGTACGCGCGTGGCATCATACCTATGGCCTACCGACGCTGACGACTAACTGCTCCAACAATTACGGTCCCTTTCAGTTCCCCGAGAAACTGATTCCGCTGATGATTCAAAACGCCATTCGCGGGAAGAAACTGCCTGTGTACGGCCGGGGAGAAAACGTCCGCGACTGGCTGTTCGTGGACGACCACTGCCGGGCGCTGCGGATGGTGCTCGAGCGGGGACTGCCCGGCGAGACCTACAACGTTGGCGGATCCAATGAGATGCGGAACATCGACGTGGTCAACGCTATCTGCACCTCGCTCGACGAACTGTCACCCGACGTGCGGATCGGTGACCGGCGCAAGCTGATCGAGTTCGTGGATGATCGCCCCGGGCACGACCTGCGCTACGCCATCGACGCCGGAAAAATCCGCCGAGAGCTCGGATGGGAGCCGCTCGAGACGTTCGACACGGGGCTTCGTAAGACGATCGAGTGGTACCTGTCGAACCAGGAATGGTGCGAGCGCGTCCAGTCCGGCGCATATCGCGGCGAGCGCCTCGGCCTCGGAGCTACGCAATGATCGAGCGTCGCGGAATCATCCTCGCAGGAGGAGCTGGATCGCGGCTCCATCCCAGCACGCTCGTGGTGAGTAAGCAATTATTGCCGGTTTACGACAAGCCGATGATCTACTATCCGCTCTCCACGCTGATGCTGGCTGGCATACGGCAGATCCTCGTCATCTCGACGCCGCAGGACCTTCCCCGATTTCGGGAGCTGCTCGGCGACGGGAGCCAATGGGGGCTGAGCTTGGCGTATGCGGAACAGCCGGCGCCGAACGGATTGGCTCAGGCCTTCGTAATCGGCCGGGACTTTATCGGGGGCCGATGCTCGGCCCTCGTGCTGGGTGACAACATTTTTTACGGGGCGGGCCTCGTCGATCAGATGCGACGGGCAGCGGCGCGGACCACGGGCGCGACGGTGTTCGGCTACCGGGTCGGCGACCCGGAACGTTACGGGGTCGCGGAGTTCGACTCAACCGGGCGCGTCCTCAGCATCGAAGAGAAGCCCTCTCACCCGAAATCGAATTACGCCGTCACCGGGCTCTATTTCTACGACGGCAAAGTCGCCGAGATCGCGGCTGCGCTTCGGCCGTCCGCGCGCGGAGAATACGAGATCACGGACCTGAATCTCGAGTACCTCCGGAAGGGAGAGCTTCACCTGGAGGTCATGGGCCGGGGCACGGCATGGCTGGATACCGGAACGCAGGAATCCCTGCACGATGCCGGGAGCTTTGTGCAGACCGTGGAAAAGCGCCAGGGATTGAAGATCGCCTCGCCGGAGGAGATCGCGTGGAGCCTGGGTTACATCGACACCGTGCAACTCGGTGAGCTCGCGGACCGGTTGGGAAAGAGCGAATACGGCAACTATCTTCGCGCGCTCGTTCGAGAGGCTAGCAAGGGATGAAAGTCAGCGCGACCGCCCTCCCGGAGGTGCTGCTTATCGAGCCGAGGATTTTTTCCGACGATCGGGGGCGCTTTATGGAGACGTATAACGCCGCGCGATATCGCGAGTCAGGCATCGGAGTCTCCTTCGTGCAGGACAACCTCTCGTACTCCCGGAAAGGTGTGCTCAGGGGGCTGCATTTTCAGCAGCCGAATGCGCAAGGCAAGCTCGTTCAGGTGATCCTTGGCGAAGTGTACGACGTCGCTGTCGATATCAGACTTGGGTCGCCTCGGTTCGGCCAATGGGTTGGAGTAACGCTGTCATCATCCAACGGCCGGCAGCTCTACGTCCCGGTCGGCTTTGCCCACGGCTTTCTGGCAACATCCGACGATGCGGTATTCCAATACAAATGCACGGCGCCCTACCACCCAGAGTCGGAGCGAAGCATTCGCTGGGACGATTCGCGGATCGGAATCGAGTGGCCGCGGCGCGACGTCATCCTGGCAAAGAAAGACGCCGAGGCGCCGACGCTGGACAGCTTGCCGCCGGACGACCTCCCCGTTTACGGCAAGTAGCGCGACTGAAGCCGGGTGTTAAAGCAGCGCGGACACCTTGGCCACGATTGAGTCCGCGTCGAGGCCGCATTGCCGTCGCAGGTATTCCTGGCTCCCGACGACGGAAACGTAGCTCAATCCATCGATGCCGATCCGAACGAAACGACCCGGCATCGCGTTCGCATCTGCCAGCACCTCCAGCACCGCGCTCCCCAGGCCGCCCGCGAGGCCGTGTTCCTCGACAGTGACGATGATTTCGTGCTTCGATGCGAGTTCCCGTAGCGAAGCCGCGTCGACGGGCTTCACAGTGTGGAGGCTGACCACGGTTGGAGTGATGCCGGTCTTCTCCAGAATATTCGCCGCCTGGAGAACTTCACCGAGTACGCCACCGCAGGTGACAAACGCCACTCGCGCACCGCGCCGAACGATCCGTGCCCGCCCGAGCTCGAACCTCTCGCCCTCGGCGTGTGAGGCGGGTGCCGCGCTCTTATCCAGCCGCAGGTAGCACACCCCCGGTCGCGCGGCCACTGCCTTGGTGGCCTCTTCGGCTTCCCAGTTATCGCCCGGCGCGACGACAGCTACCTCCGGCAACGCGCGCATGATAGCGAGATCTTCGGTAGCGTGATGTGACATTCCAAGCGCGCCGTAACTGAACCCGCCACCTATGGAAACGACGTTGACGTTCGCGGCATGATACGCGGCGTCGTTGCGTATCTGCTCGAGACACCGGAGAATCGGAAAGTTCGCGATCGAGTAAGTGAACACGATCCGCCCCTCGAGCGCGAGGCCGACGGCCAGACCTGTCATGTTCTGCTCGGCAACGCCCGCGTTGAGGAACTGCTTCGGGTATCGATCCTGAAACGCTTCGACTGCGCCGAACCCGAGGTCCCCCGTTATGAAGAAGATGCGCGGATCCCGTTCAGCGAGGCTACAGAGCGCGCTGAAAAAGGGTTCCTTCATGAAGCCTCGAGCTCCCGAAGGGCGGCGTCAAATTCTTCGTGCCGGGCGGTCCGGTAGTGCCAGAGCACCGTGTTCTCCATGAACGAGACGCCCTTCCCCTTCACTGTATGCGCGATCACGCAGGTTGGCCTTCCGGCAGCGACAGGTACCGAGTCGAGGAGGTCGCGCAAAGCTGCGTGATCGTGCCCGCCCACCTCGGCTACGCCCCACCCGAATGCACGCCACTTATCCGCGAACGGTTCCAACGCCAGCGTTTCAGCCACAGGGGCGAGGCTCTGGATCTTGTTGTAGTCGATAACCGCGACCAGGCGGTCGAGCTGGTGGTGACCCGCGAAAAGCACTGCTTCCCACACAGACCCTTCGTCACATTCACCGTCGCTCATAAGGCAGTACGTGCGGTGATTCTGGCCGTCGAGTTTGGCGCCTAGGGCCATCCCTGCTGCGACCGAGAGACCGTGCCCGAGGGATCCGGTCGAAAGCTCCACGCCGGGAATTCCCTTATGGGACACGTGCCCGCTGAGGCTGGAGCCGTCCTGATAGTGCGCGCTGAGCCACTCGGCGGGAAAGAAACCGCGCTCGGACAGCGTAGCGTACACGCCCGCGCCCGCGTGTCCCTTGCTCAGGATGAACCGGTCGCGGTCCGCGTGTTTTGGGTTGGAGGGATCGAGCCGCAGGACCCCGCCGTAGAGCGTAGCCATGACGTCGGCCATGGAGAAAACCGCGCCGATGTGCGAGCTGCCGCCGGCGCTCGTCATGCGGAGCGCGTGTATTCGCACGCGACGCGCCATGTCCTTCAGCTCGCCGGGGTCGGACGTGAGAATTCCAACGGCCACGGCGCTACCGCCCGTAGAATTCGCGAATCACCGCACAGACGTGGTCCACATCGTCGGTCGTGACCATCATGTTGAGCGGCAGCATCATGCAGCGCGTGAAGAACCGCTCGGTAACCGGCAGCGAGGCCTTGAGGCCGAGCTTCGGATACTGGTGCACCGCCTTGCCTCCCCACTGCACCAGCGTCCCGACACCTCCGTCCTTCAGGAAGCTCTTGAGCTCGTCGCGGCGGTCAGCCTCGATCTCGAAGTTCTGGTACACGTCGAAGTGGTCGGGATTCGCGCCGGGCGCCGGGGGGAGATGAACTTCCGCCAAGCCGGCTAGCTCCTGATGATAGCGCGCCGCGAGCGCCCGTCGATGTGAAATGATTGCCGCGTAATCCCTGAATTGCAGATGCAGCACCGCCGCCTGCAGGTTGTCGAGGCGGGAGTTGAGTCCCCACATCACCACGTCACCGTCGCGGTTGCGCCCATGGTCGCGCAGCAGCTCCATCTTTTCCGCAACTATGTCGTCGTTCGTGACGACCATACCACCGTCGCCGAGGCAGCCTAGAATTTTGGCTGGATAAAAGCTGAAAGCCGCCGCTACCCCGAATGTTCCCGCAAAACGCCCGCGAAATTTGGAGCCAAGAGCCTGCGCGGCGTCCTCGATGATTCGCAAGTCGTGTTTATCCGCGATCTTCTGAATCGCATCCATGTCGCAGGTGCGGCCATTGAGCTGCACCGGCATGATGAACTTCGTGCGCGCCGTGATCGCCGGCTCGATCGCGGCCGCGTCGAGGAGGCGGTCGACACCAATGTCGACCGGCACCGGTACTCCTCCGGCGTAGTGCACCGCCGCGGGTCCGGCGACCATCTCGTGAGCAGGAAATATCACTTCGTCGCCGGGCTGGATGCCCGCAGACCGGAACGCGAAGAGGAGGCCGTCGGTCGCGTTGCCGACGCCCAACGCGTGCTTTACTCCGAGGTATGAAGCGACAGCCCGTTCGAACTCGAGCAGATCTTTCTGCAGGATGAAAGCTCCGCGTCCCATGACGTCGCGGATCGTATCCATCAGCGAGGTTTCGATTTCCGTGAATGCGCCGCCGTAATTGAAAAAAGGCACGTCGCGCGTTGCGCGGGTCGATGTCATATGGAAGGTGCGGCGGTTGGGAGTGAGCCAGGGGAGGCGGTGTCGCGCGCGAGCCTCGCGCCGGCTCCCGGCTGAAGCGGCGGAATATCGGCTATCTCCGCCGGCGTAAAGCTGGAATCCGCCATCCTGCGGATAGTATACGCGAGAATCCTGAGGTCGGACCACAGCGTGCGCGTCCGCACGTACCGGAGTTGCAGCTTGAGCTTGGTGGGTTGGATCAAGACCTCGAAAGCACGATCCGCATCCGGAGCGCCGGCGAGAACGGCACCTTCATCGGCGTTCCAGATCGTCGCCCAATCGGAGATACCTGGGCGCACTTCCAGGATTTCCAGCAGCTCGCCCTGATATTTCGACGTGTAGGAAAGCACCTCCGGCCGCGGACCGACCAGACTCATGTCGCCGATCAGCACGTTGATGAGCTGCGAGAGCTCGTCGATCTTGTATTTGCGAATGAAGCGACCGGAGCGGGTTATGCGCGGGTCGTGATCACCCGTGGACGACCCGCCCACGCGCTCCGCGTTCATCACCATGCTACGGAACTTGTAAATCCCGAACGGCCGATTGTGTTTCCCGGCACGCTGGCCGCGGTAGAACACGGGTCCGGGTGAGTCGAGCTTGACCCAGACGGCAATCGCGAGCAGCAAGGGTGAAAAAACCAGCAGCGCAACCGCGCTCAGCACCACATCAATAAAGCGTTTTGTCATTGGGTCTCGACGGAACTGATCCCGGCTCGGGTGGTCGCGCTTCCTTGATCGAATATCGAAACAAACGTGACTCGGATTGCGAGTGGACCTCGATGGAGCCTGCGGGCTCAGCCCCGATCTTCTCGTAAAAATGAATCGCCGAAAGCTGTTGAGCGCCTGTAACGATCCGGATCTCCCGGACTCCCCGCCGGGAGAATTCTGATTCCATGACCGCGAAAAGGCGACGCCCAACGCCGCTGCGCTGAAGTCGCCCGGTCACACAGAAATTCAGGATCTCTGCCGAAGGCAGATCCGGTGACGGCGTACGCGAAGGATAACGTATGGTTTCCCACAGCCGCTTGACTGTAGTCCAGCGGAAGACGCGACCAGCGAGCTTCGGGAGGATGTGCGGCCAGGAGCGCGTCAGGACATGGCGGTAGACCTCGCCAGTGTCGGTCGATCCGCAGAGAAATCCGACGATGTGTCCGTCCCCGCCGGCGACGAGGATGAACGCGTGTGGGCTGCACGCGATGGCGCGGTAGAGCCTGCTCAGCAGCGGCACGCCCAACGACGTCAGAAAACCTTCGCTTATCTCTTCCGCGTGCAGGCGCGCGATCTCGGTGAACAGCTCGGGCGATTCCGAGCTGGACAGCAGCCGAATTTCAGCCGGCTGCATGCCGATTGATCAGGTCGATCAGCTCATCCTGGAAGCCCGGCGTAACCTTGTCGCCCAACGGCAACGAAACGAACGACTCGGCCGCAGCTTCCGCGCGAGGGCACATTCCAGGGGCATAGTGCACATGTCGCAGATCATCGCCGAGGAGAGGATGCACGGGGGTCGCATACCATTCGGCTATCTCGAGATTGGATGACCGCGCGCTCGCGAGTAGTTCCCGCTTGCGGGGTACGAAAATCGGGAACCGCGAGTAGACGGCTTCGGCGCCAGGGGGAATTTCGACGCGCTGGGCAGACGTCGGTCGCAACCCGGTGGCATATCGCTCCGCCTGCCGCACGCGCGCGGGTAACGATGCGTGCGCGCGGGCACGTGCCCGTTCCAAACGGCCTTGGGAAAAGCCGCACATGCGCCATCCGAAATCGGCGGCCTTGGCGACGCCTGGGCCGACGGGATTGTAGTTGGACTGCGCGATTCCAGCGCGCCCGAGCGCGTGGAACGCGCTCCGGACCCACCAGAAGCGACGTGGCGAGTACAGCAGTGCGTGCATCAGATATTGCGCCGCAATCACTCCGGATTTCATAGTCGGTGCCGGCGCGAAATCCTTCCCAAAAACGGCCTCCGCCTTGGCTCGCAGGGTCAGATCGTTGAACACCGCTTCGCCACCGACTCCAGCTACAATCGGCTTGCCCCATTCGTAGGACCAGAAAGCCGCGACGCCGATGGTTCCGAGGATGCGCTGCCTGAAAGTGGAAGCCAGGGCATGGCAGCAGTCCTCCACGAGCGGAAGATCATGCCGTTGCACCAGGGGCAGGATCGAGTCGAGCTCGGCCGGAACGCCAAACGTGTGCTGTACGATGACGGCCCGGGTTCGCGGAGTGATCCTGGCAGCCAGATTCGCGGGGTCCACGTTGACGCTATTCGGAGCGATATCCGCCCACACGGGCGTCGCGCCCACCGCCATGATGGCCTCAGGCACGGCCACGCAGGTAAAAGCCTGAAGCACCACCTCGTCGCCAAGGCCGACACCCAGCTGACGCAGGATGTCATAGAGGCCGACGCGGCCGCGATAGTACCGGAAGGAGGGAGCTGTCATTCGGGATTAGAACGCTGTCTCGTGGGGTGGTCGCTGAGTATAAACAGGTTCGCGACTCGCAGCGCCTACTTCAGTCCCATTTCTCGAAGCAGGCCCCTGTTCACCTTATTGACATCGTACTTCTCCACGGCAATCGCGCGGCTGGCCCGTCCCATCGGCATGATAAGATCGGGGTCGAGAATGAAGCGCTCCATCGCCCGCGCGAGAGCGAGCGGATCCTCGACGGGGACTAGAAAGCCGTTCTCACCCTCCCGCACTGTTTCGCGGCAGCCTGGCGCGTCCGTC
Organism: uncultured Gemmatimonadaceae bacterium; assembly: GCA_964350145.1. Classification (GTDB taxonomy): domain Bacteria; phylum Gemmatimonadota; class Gemmatimonadetes; order Gemmatimonadales; family Gemmatimonadaceae; genus JACDCY01. Next base: position 86,746 of record CAYGJL010000001.1, on the reverse strand, counting down.
GTGACGATGGCGCGCCCCACCGCCATCGCCTCTAAGACGGCGCGAGGGGTACCTTCCCGGTGGGATGGCAGAACGAACACGCTGGCTCCGGCCAGCTCTGGCCTGACGTCCCGCACCCCTCCGCCGTATTCGATGTCCCCCCGCGCTGCCCACTGCCGCAGCTTCTCCGCGGCGATGCCGGCCGGGTTCGTGTCCTCAGGACCAACCAGCCGGAATCTCACCGCAGGGTAGCGCGCCTTGAGCGCGGACGCGGCCTCTACGTATTCCTCGATTCCCTTCCCCTTGAGAAGGCGCGCGATCAGAAGGAAGACGGGCGGTCCGAGCGGCGGTGGCAGCTCGGCGAACTCGACGAGATCGATGCCGGAACCGTTCATCAGTAGTCCCCGGGTCGGGGGCCGAAGAATGCCCAGGTCCAGGAACAGCCTCCTGTCATCCGGATTGTGAAAGAATACGCCGGCATTGTGCGCGAGCGCGGCCGTGTACATCGCGCGCACCGGAGAACTCAATAACCGCTGCTTGACCGAATTGGACGTGAACGCAAAACCCAGCCCCGTTATCATCGAGAACACCTGCTCGCGCTGCATCCCCGCTAGCCTGGCAGCCAGCGAGCCGTACATCACGGGCTTGATCGTATAGGTGAAAAGGCGATCCGGCTTCTCGCGCCGGAAGAGGCGAGCCAGCGTGATCACCGACCGCAGGTCCATCAGCGGGTTAAGTCCCGTGCGCTGCAGCGGCACGGGCTGGTACCGGACACCCAGCGCTCGGAGTCGGGCGCGCAGGGCCTCGTTCTCCCCGGGCGCGCAGGCGACGACATCGTGCCCTGCAGCCGTCATCGCCCGCAGCAAGGGGCCGCGGATGTTGATCAGCGACTCGGAATAGTTCGATATGACGACGACTTTCACCTTTCAGCCGAGCGTTGGCGCGCCTCCGGGGTCATTGCGACCGCTGGGACTCAAGCCACGCCTGAAACATCAAGACATCCCACAAGTGATGCTGCCAATTGCGCCGGCCGGAGAGATGCTCCTTCCATCGCCAGCGAATCGGCGCGGGATCAAAATATCCCTCCCGCATCAGCCGCGATTCGTCGAGCATATCTTCCGCCCACCCCCGCAGCGGACCGCGCAGCCACGCGTCGAGCGGAATCCCGAATCCCTTCTTCTGCCGCTCGATCAGGCTCGAAGGCACATGCCGGGAAAGAACCTGACGCAGCGCCCATTTGGTTTGCCCGCGGCGAATCTTCATCACCTGGGGGAGGTGCCATGCGAACTCCACGACGCGGTGGTCGAGAAACGGAACCCGCGCCTCGAGCGACACGGCCATCGCCGCTCTGTCCAATTTGACGAGGATGTCATCGGGAAGATAAGTCATGATGTCGAGCGCCATCATTCGCTGCACGTCGTCAAGCCCCTCGAGGTCGGGCGCGTCGCTGGTCACCAGCGTGGGAGGCTCATGGCCGCCCAGCACCACCGACTCCGGCTTCTGCCAATGCGAGACGAGACGGAAGTACAGTTCCTCCGGCGACCGGCTCGCAAGAACTCCGGCGGCCTTGTGGGGGAAATTTCCCAATTGCGTGGGGCGCGCGGAACGAGGGAGCCAATTTTCGACGGCGCTCGCGATCCTGTTCCATGAGTTCAGGGAAACCACGTTCAATCCTTTCGCCATCATCTCGCGCAATGCGGGCGGCACATACCCCAATCCGTTCCAGAGTCTCGCCGTAATCGCGTACCTGTTGTATCCGCCGAACAGCTCGTCGCCTCCATCCCCTGAAAGCGAAACGGTGACGCGCTCCCTCGCGAGCTGCGACACCAAAAAAGTGGGAATCTGGGACGAGTCGGAGAACGGCTCGTCGTACATGGTCGGCAGGGCGGGAATGACCGCCATCGCCTGCTCCGCACTGATGTACAGCTCCGTATGATCCGTGCCGAGATGCGCGGCGACCGCCTTCGCGTGCCCGGCTTCATCATAGCCCGCCTCGTGAAAGCCGATCGTAAAAGTCTTCACCGGACGTGGGGACTGTGCCTGCATCAGCGCGACCACAGTCGAAGAATCAACCCCTCCCGAGAGAAAAGCGCCAAGCGGCACATCCGCCATCATCTGCCGTCCTACCGCGTCGGTCAGAATCTCCTCCAGCGCGTCAATCGCCTCCGAGTCGCTCCCGGCGAATGGATTGGCTACGCCGCTTCTCGCCGCCTGCGCCGCGGACCAATAGGCCCAGGTCCTCGGCTCGCGTTCAGCCAGCGAAACCGTCAATAGATGTCCGGGCCGGAGCTTGAAGATTCCCTGATAGATGGAGTACGGTGCGGGGATACAGTTGTGCCGCAGGAGAAGATTCAGCGCGTTCCTGTCGATCCTGTTTTCGAAAGCCGGGTGCGCGCGCAATGCCTTGAGTTCCGACCCGAACAGAAAAACCGCGTCGCTACCCCCGCCTTGCCACCCGTAGTACAACGGCTTCTCCCCGATCCGATCCCGCGCGAGGGTGAGCGTGTGCTCCCGGCGATCCCACACACCGAACGCGAACATTCCGACGGCGCGATTCAGGGTGGCCTCGATGCCCCAAGCATCGAAGCCCGCCAGCAACGTTTCGGTGTCCGAGTGACCGCGCCACGGGTGCGATTTCAGGGATGCGTCCAGCGCCTTTCGCAGGTCAACGTGGTTATAGATCTCTCCGTTGTAGACTATCACGTAGCGTTCGCTTGCCGAGTGCATCGGCTGATGTCCCGCCTGCGACAGGTCTACGATAGACAAGCGACGGAGGCACAAGCCTATCCGCCGGTCCTGGTCACACCAGTAGCCCGAGTCGTCCGGACCGCGGTGTTTAATCGTGTCGGCGAGCGATCGCAGAAGAGACTCTTCCGCAGCCTGGCTCTCACGGGCAACTCCGCCAAGGAAGCCGGCGAAACCGCACATTAATTCACGACCTGGAGCCTGGAGCTTTCGGATCGCACTGCGACCTAGCCATGATAGCCGCCGTCAACGTTGAGCACGCTGCCGGTCAAGTAGCTGGATTCGTCAGCGCAGAGGAAGGCGGCGGCGGCGACAATGTCACGGGTGTCCCCGAACCTGCCGATGGAGATCTTCTCGGTGATACTCTCCCGGATCGCAGACGGTATCCCCTGCGTCATCGAGGTATTCACGAATCCTGGAGCGATCGCGTTCACCGTAATGTTCTTGGGGGCAAGCTCTCTCGACAGAGCCTTGGTGAATCCGATCAATCCCGCCTTCGACGCGGCATAGTTCGTCTGCCCAAAATTGCCCGCCTGACCAATGACTGAGGACATATTGATGATCCTTCCCCACTTCGCCTCTATCATTTTGGGAACGGCCATGCGGCAGCAGTAAAACGGCCCGGTGAGATTCACCGCCAGGACGCGATTCCAGTCCTCGTTCGATATCTTGAGGAAGGATCGGTCCATCGCGATCCCGGCGTTGTTGATGAGAATGTCAACGCTTCCGAAGCGGTCGAAGATCTGCTGAAACCCACCCTCGACTTCGGCCCAGTTGGAAACATCGCCCCGCACGAGGAGAAAGCGATCGTCGAACTCCGAGCATTCGTGCTTCATCTGGGCCGCGGACGCTTCGTCGCCGAAATAATTCACCGCGACCCTCACCCCCTGGGCGAGAAACGCAAGAGCGATCGCTTTGCCGATCCCTCGGGTGCCGCCGGTGACGAAACATACGCGATCCTTATTAACCTGCATTCCTTCCTTCGTATTCAAGGTAGTTGACCAGCCGGAGCGCGGGCGGGCTTAAATATCGCTTGCGGCAAGACTGATTCCAGTCATGTCGAAGACATTGTCTGGGTCCCAAGTCGTCGCGAAGAACGGGAGCTGGCGACGTACGGGCAGCTTCCAGCATGCCTTCGTCACCTCGGCCCCGACGCTTCCAGCGATCGGATGGGCGACCAGAGTCGGGCGCCGCCCACTGGCAAGGATTTTTCCCATCGTGCGCACGGGTCCCACGAAATCGACCATGAGATCGAACGGTCCCTTGAATCGTCGCGTCACGGTCAGGCCGAGCAGTGTCCCGCGCTCTTCGACAGCCGACACAACGTACTCCCTGTGCGGCGCGTCGAGAAAGCGCCACGCGAAGAACTCCGGTGTGTATCTGACATGCACGTCCGGCCGGTTCGCCACCTCGATCCAGAAAAGTGGCGAAATGTCCCGCAACTCCTCCAGCGTCCTGATCCGCCTTTTGCGCACGGACGAAAACGGCGGGTGGAACTTCGCGATGTACAGATCCCGCGGATCCCTGAACTCCATCGCCTGCCGTGTCCAGCCCGGCGTGGCGCTGGCGCTAGGATGGCCGAGCAGCCAGCGGTCCTCGGCCGCAAGCAGACTCCGCGCGTGTCCGATCATTTTCACGAACAGCTTCTTGCCGCGGTGTTCCGGATGGGTGAGCACATTGACCGCGTATGTCGACCGCTGCAGCCGGCCCGAGTGCTCCAGCATCACTGGAATCAGCGCGATAAGGCCTATCCACAGGTCGCCTTCCCGCGCGATGATCAGAGTAGCGGCGCCGTCCGGGTTGTCCACATATAACCATTTCAGGGATGCCTCGTTCAGCACGGGGCTGTCAGGCCGATAGTACGTCCGTCCCAAGCTGATCAGATCCGGCATATGGCCGGTGTGGGCGGTTTCGGCGGTGATTCGAGCATTCACGATGCCTTCTGGCGCGTGTGGAGTCAGTGCGCCGCCATCGCGCGAGCCCTGACCGTGTCGCCTGCGAAACTTCGCATTGGCACGATGTCGAGGCGCTGCTGGCCGCGCAAAAGTGCGGCTTCCCTGACGATGGTCTCGAGAGTTGCAAACTGACGCTCGCTGTCGTAGTAGAAGTTGGTCGGATGGAACCAGAGATGAAACACGCCCTTGTCGCGGGCAGCCGCCCTAAGTCCGCGTTTCGCCTTGAGTTCGAGAACCGCGGGGCGGACAAGCTTGCGGAGGCCGTTGCGTCCCATGAGCAGCCTTGACCCGGGTAGCTCCACCAATCCGCCGGGATGCATCACGGGCCGCACCACGGCGGGCGCCAATGGAATCATCGTGTCGAGGAGATGCAGGATTCTGGCAACCGGATGACGCCCGGGCGCTGCCATGTGCCAGCCGTGATCGATCCCCCGGAAAACCCTGATGCCCGCGCGCGCCAGCAACGGCAGGTGACTCACCATGTTGCGCGGGAACACGAAAGAGGTGAACTCGAGTCCGTATCGCTCATGAATCGTGCGCGCGGCAGCGAGGTCGGACTGCACCCGTTCGCTCGTGTTCTCCGAGAAATAAATGTGGGCGAAGCTGTGGGAACCGATCTCCTGCTCCGTTCTGGCGGCGCGAATCGCCTCGATCATGTCAGGGGCGTACCAGGCGGGTAGCTCGCCAGCGGCCCGGTCCCCACGCTTCTCGAGCAGATGCCCCACGATCGCCCAAGTCGCGGAAATGTCGTACCGGTCGAAGATCGAGAGAATCCGATCTACGATCATCCGTTCGAGCTCGAGGCATTTCGAGAGATATTGCGGGGTCAGCTTGTCCCAGACACCCCACGCGGCCTCCAAGTCGATCGAGATGCAGAACGCGCCTTTTTCCATCACCGGCTCTGACGTCATTTCGGCGTGCCCGCCAGCACGCGTTGTACTCCGGCAACGAAGCGTGGAGCTGTGACCTGCAGACAGTATGCGGCCTCCACTCGCTTGCGCGCGGCGCGACCCATGCGCGCCGCCAATTCCGCATCGGCATGCAGCGAATGCATGGCGGCGAGCCATCCCTCGTCTCCCGGGGGAAGAAACCCCTCCACACCATCCGTCACGACCACGGGACTGACTCCGACGGGTGAAGCGATTATTGGAAGGCCACAAGCCATGTACTGAACCAGCTTGAACCCGCACTTGCCGCGCGCCCACTGGTCATCGGCCATTGGCATGATGCCTACGTCGAATCGCAAGATTTCTTCGACTTCGGTCTGCTCACTCCACTCCCGGATCTCGGTGGGCACGCCAGGCAGATCGACCGGGCCGGAGCCCACGAGCACGACTCGCGCGCCGGTACTCGCGCAGAAGCGCCTCAGCACCGGCACGAGCGCTTTGAGGTAAACCGCCGTGGACGGTGAGCCGATCCAGCCGACCACGAACTGGCCGTTCCGGACGCGATGGTCCTTTAGCTGGCGGAAAACCTCGAGATCGACGACAGTTGGCAGATACTCGACATTCGCGTTTACGACGCGGGCGTAAGCAGCGATATACGGGCTGCCGGCGAACACCAGCTCCGCCCCTCTGATAACAGCCTGCAGTTTCCTTCCCAGCAGAAGTCGCACAGCCGGCGAGCGGTGCATGTCGTACTGGTGGAAAATGGGATCGTCGTAGTCGAAGATATACGGAACGCCGCGAATGTTCAGATACCGCTCAAAAATGGCCGGAGCGAACGGAAACAGATCCTGCCCGATGATGACGAGATCATACTTGCGAACGCCGACGAGCACTCGCACGCGCCGGAAAATGCCGCGCATAACGGCAAAAAGATTTCGCCTGTCCGCAAGGAACATGTCCTTGAGATAATCCTCCTCAAGCAGCGACGAAACGGTACACTGTAGCCCAGCCTCGTCGAGATACGGGATGTACTGCTCGAAGCGATGCCTGAAACTTGCGGCCCGACGCCCATATTTATGCAGCAGCAATACGCGCATCACTCCCCCCATTTCCCGGACGTCTTTGCGCGCGGCTTCGCCGGCGATGCCACGTGGCAGCCAGCGAGCCAGCAAGCCCAAGCGTTGACACGTTTCCTTCAACGACGTCATGGACCTTAGGATTGGCCATATCACTGGGGATGGAAGCGGCGTCGCCCCGCGGAGGGGGCTTTGCCGTCTCACGCCATGGCCGAAAACATCTCAATCAGAACAAGGGCCAGGTCGTATGCCGCCATATAGGCGACTCCCATCCATATCATGACGAACGTGTACCTCCACTTGCGGTCGCCCAAGAACAACAGCGGGAAGACTCCAATCATGGACAGCTCGCGCAGGCGGTGGGCCATGATCGGATTGTCGATGAACGATACGTAAAACACGACCCCGCACACGACAAGGTAGGCACCTTTTTTTTGAGCTTCGCTCAAGCGCTTCCACTGCAACGCGATCGCGATCGCGATGACCGCCTGCATGACGAAAAGCGAGTTGGTCAGATTCACCCCTTTCGCCTCTCTGGATAGAAAAAGCACCGCGAAGCTGAGCGCTGCCGAGCTGGCTATGACGTAATCCCAAGCGAAGCTCACTACGACGATTGCCGCAAGCCCGGTTATCGGCGCGCGAACACCATACAGCACCAGAATGATCCATCCCGAATAGTGGAACAGACTCGCGATGCCGGCAAGCACCAGGAAAGACAGCCGCCCGCCGGTGGGCGCCACGACGGCATATAGAACGAAGCACGCCGCGATGGCGGCCCGGATCTGGTTGGCATCGTGCAGGTGGAGAAACAGCGCGACGTAGAGACATAGCGCGATCAATGGATAGTGCAGATACCTTCTGATCAAATAGAATTTGACCGAGAACGCGGCCAGACCCACGAAATAGAAAGTCGCCAGCGGGGAGAGCACCTGGGCGACAAGCCAGAACACCAAAAGCGATCCTATCTCGTACCGCAAGCCTAGCCACGCGTCCAGAAAGTCGAGGTCACGCACCCTGTCCCATAGCAGGACATACTCGCCTACGTCATTTGATACGTACCTTCCCAGGAGATTGAGGAACACGGCCACGATGACGAACACCGCGGCATTTCCAAGAAAGAACAGGGCTTTCTGCTCGGGCACCACCTGCGGTCTTTTCAGTCTCATGACCCGCGTGGCGGCTGGCATCGCTGATGGGAGAAGCGTTGGCGTGGTTCTCATCCCTCAGCGTTTCATCGCCGTTCCAACGATGTGGTAGGGATACTCGACCGAAACACTCACCGTCTCCATCCCGCAGAACTCAAAACAGCTCGCAAGCAGCTCCGGGCTGTAGACGTGGTGGTGAATGCAGCGGTTCGCGGCATTATCCAGGCACCGTGCCCTAAAGTGCTCCGCGTCAAGGCATCCGGCGTCGCGCCGCCATTCATGCATCTCCAGTACCTCCTCGACGTGAGTCATGTCGGTTTCCGGAGTGTCGTTCCTGTAATCCTCCGCGAGATGCTCGAAAGTCGTGAAGGGACGTCGGACGTCGAAGGTTCGCGATTTGTGCGGCACCACAAGGAGAATCGCTCCCCCTCGCTTCACCACACGCTTCCAGTGGGTCAACGCTTTCAGCGGATTGGCCAGATGCTCGAGCACATGAGACGCCAGAATGAAGTCGTAGGACTCGTCTTCAAACGCATTCATCTCCGATGCGTCGCAAACGAAGGTATCCCTTAGCGCCAGTCCGAAGACGTCACGCTCGCGCCCTCTGGTCCAGACTGTCTTGTCGCTGAAGTTCGAGCTGTCCACCGAACTGGCGCGGTCGTAGACCGGAATCAGGTGGTTGGCCTTGAAAATCGTGCTCGGCCCCCCGATCTCAAGGCCGACCTTGCCCTGGAAAAACGGCGCCAGTTTACCGTAATCCGAGCAGCGCCGTCGGGTCGCGATGTTGAACGCTCTCGCAGCCACGGTGAGACCGAGCTGGGCGTAGTACGGATAGTGGCTAAAAAGCTTCATCATGCCGTCACGCCGCGGCTACTCAACCAGCTGTTCAATGGGGTAGCGGAGCCTCCACTCGCCGTTGACCTGATGCCACAGGCGCGGATTTCTCCACTTGTCCTCGTTGTCCCGGAACTGCCGCTCGGTCATCTCATGATACTCCAGGTACTCCTGGAAGTACTCGATCGGAAACTCGTATTGCTTGGCATGAATCAGCTCGACCGCTTCCTCGCGGCTCATGTACCCGTTCCAGATCTTGTAGCAGGACTGATCGTGCGGGCGCCAGAAGCCGTGCTTGAGGAACTTGAACCAGATGTTGACCTCGCAGAGCTTCTCGTCGATGTTGTCGTAGTCGAGGATGTTGCCGGAGAGCGGACCTTCTCTGCGCGGCCGGAAGCCGAATTCCTTCGCCTTCAGGTAGTGCTTGGTTCCGTCCCACCACCGGTAGTGCCCCAGATAGATGCTCCGGATTCCACGACGCTTCAGCTCGTCCTTGTCGGGGTGCATATAGAAAAGGAGCTCGCTCGGCCTGACGTCCGTACCGAGCAAGTCCTCCAGCGTTGCTTCCCGGAAAAGATCGTTGTTGATGAGCTCTTCGGCCGAGCCCTCCTGCGTGACGGACTTCGCGCGATTGCCGCCAAACTCGACCGCAATGTCCTCGCCCCATGCCACCAGGGGAACGTGGTACAGCAGGGCCGTGCGCGCTACCGCCGCGAAGATCACCCGATGCTCGGCCCAGTTGGGGTTGCCGATCTTGAAGAACGCGGAGTTCCGGATCTTCTTCAAGGTGGTCGGACGGACGTTCACCTTGATGAGATCGACATTGAGGTGTTCGACCATCGCGTTCAGATTGTGTATGCCCTCGCGCGTCTGGAGGTGCGCGACGACGTTCACGGCAAGCACTTTCAGGCCGTGTACCTTGCTCATCACCCAGACCTGGTACGTGCTGTCCTTGCCGCCGCTCACGGGCACGATGCAGTCGTAGCCATTGCCGTTCTTGCCGCGGATGCTGTCGCACAGCGCCGCCAACTCGGCCTCCCGCGCGTCCCAGTCGATCAGCTTCTTCCGCTCGACCTGACGGCAGGCACTGCACACGCCCTCGTCATCGATGAGGAGGCCGGGTTTCGTGCTCGGAAGCACGCACCGCTTGCAGTGTCGCACCGGATAGGCGTTCATAGCGGCGACGGGATCGGCTCGAGACGCGGAGTCATCCCCCCACCGGGAACTCGATCCTCCACCGAAGCGTAATTCATCCCGTCGATGTAGCCGCGACCCATCAGCAGATACGAGTCCTCCGCCGTGTCCTCGGCCTGCGGCGTGACGCGAAACTCGCACGCTTCGCGGCGCTCTAGCCTCACCGCCTCGACCTGCGGCCCGTCCACGTGATTCGCGATCGAGTCGAGCAGCTCGTATTCGACGCCGCGCGCCTTCTTCCAGATCGCCGGATCACGGCGATCACGGACGCAGTCGTAGAACTCGCGTTCCGTCATGCCGACCCACTCGAGAAAGAGCGGCAAATCCGCGGGCGGCTGCGAGGAATACCGCTCCACCATCCGCGCCCCTTCCTCCCGCGACATGCGCCGCAGGCGGATCTCCCGGGAGGCGTGGTCGGTCACCTTGCCGTAACCCAGCTTCAGGAACTTCAGGTAATCGTGCACACCGGCAGAGTGAAAGCAGTGAACGTCCTCGTACGTGTTGAACGTGCGCTGCTGGGCGGCCGACTCGTAGCCATACATGTCTATCATCAGCTCGTGCTGCGCCTTCGAGTCCCAGCGGATGTAGTTGCTCAGGTACAGACCACGTACACCGATTCGCTCCAGCTCGTTGTCGTACGGGTAGATGAACGGCTGCACGTCGCGGCGCGTCACCCCGGCCGACTGGTCCACCACGTCTTCAGCGCTGACGCCGAACAGGCCGTGCTCCTTCCGCGCCTTCTCCGTCATCTCCACTTCGTCGAGATGGGAAAACATGCCAACCTGATCCGAGAACGGCTGCACTCCCCAGATGATCAGCGGGATCTTGAACTTCACCGCTACCTGGACCGGGAAGGTCAGGTACCCAGCGAGCACGTGCCAATACATGCTGCCGTACTTCCGTAGCGTGTGCCGCGTGATCTTCTGCAGCTGGTCCGGCGCAAGCGTGTACTGCATTAGATCGCAGTCCAGCGCCGAGACGAGATTTCCCAGGTTCCGTATGCCGCGCCTGGTGTTGTACTCGTGGTTGTAGGTGACGAGCAGGGGGTTCAGCCCGTAGACGTGCTTCGCCACGTGAACGATGAAATAGCTGTCGCCTCCGCCCGTGACTGGAATTACACAGTCGAAGTTGTGTCCCGCCTTGGTCCGGTATCCGTCCAGGATGCCTTCGAGCGTCCTGCCGCGCGCGCCCCAGTCGAGAAAATCCTTTTCCTCGTGCACGCGGCAGCCGCTGCACACTCCGGCCTCGTCGAATACGATGCCGTAGGGATGATTCGCCGGATACATGCAACGCGCGCAGTATTTCATATCGAGTTGAGCTCGAAACGCTCGTGCGTGATCTCTTCGAGCTCCGCGTCAGTCAGCTTCAGCAGACGCCCCTGCTCGTCGAAGTTCAGCTTGGCATAGTTGGCCAGGCTGTCGAGGCGAATGTCGATGCCCGCGCGGCGCAGGTGGGCCTTGGCGACGATGGTGCTGTGCTCGATGTAGTGGAAGATGTTCGCGGCCGCTACCGCCGAGGCGCCACCGTCGATGATGCCGGGCGCAAAGTCGCGATACGTTCCGACGCCACCGCAGGCGATGACGGGGATGCTGACCGCGTCGGTGACGCTGCGAATCAGATCCACGTCGTAACCGAGCTTCGACCCGTCCCGGTCGATCGAATTGATGAAGATTTCGCCAGCGCCGCGCCGCTCGACTTCAGCGGCCCATGCCGGAGCATCAACACCCGTTGGTCTCGTGCCTGAGTCGGCGAACACTTCGTGCCTTCCGTCGGCCGCGCGCCTGGCGTCGATGGACACGACCACGCACTGGCTGCCGTAGGCGTCCGCGCACCGGGTGATGAAGTCGGGCGACTCTATTGCCATGGTGTTGATGGCGATCTTGTCGGCCCCGGCGCGGATCACGTCCGTGACCTGCGTCAGCGACCGGATTCCGCCGCCGATCGTAAGGGGCACGAAGCAGCGCTCCACGGCCATGGCGATCACTTCCAGATCGGGGCCCCGTCCGGCGCGCGCAGCGCTCATGTCCAGCACGACAATCTCGTCCACGTCCCACCGCGCGACGAATTCGATGGCGATCTTCGGACGGCCGATGGGCAGGTAGCGGCTGAACCCGATGCTCTGAACGATCAGCCCGTCCCGCACCACGAGACAGGCGATCAAGCGCTTCTTCAACACTGCGCTAAACGGTCGGCTGAGCCGCTTGAGCGAACGTTACGAAGTTCCGGAGAATGCGCAGGCCGCTCGTCTGGCTCCGCTCGGGGTGGAACTGTGTAGCGAAGATGTTGTCGTGCTGGACCGCCGCGACGAAATCGACGCCGTAGGAACAGCGCGCGGCAACGTACTCATCGTCGGTGCTGAGGCAGTAGCTATGAACAAAGTAGAAGCTTTCGCCATCTTCCAGGCCCGAGAGAAACGGGTCCGGCCGAACGACGGAAATCGGGTTCCAGCCCACATGCGGCAGCGGTAGACCCGCTGGAACCGGTATGCGGCTCACTTCTCCGGGAATGAGCGCGAGCCCCTCGTGCCGTCCGCGCTCATCGCTCCGCTCAGCTATCAATTGCATGCCGAGACAGATCCCGAGCAGCGGCGTGCCACTCCCGCCCACCGCTCGCCGGATAGGATCCACCAGATTCCTTTCAGCGAGGTTGTGCATGGCCTCGCCGAACGCGCCGACACCCGGCAGGATCAGAGCCGCGGCGCGCTCGATTTCTTCCGGCCGATCGGAGATGCTGGATTCACAGCCGAGGAATGCGAGGGCGTTACTCACCGATCGCAAGTTCCCCATTCCATAATCTATGATTACGATTGCGTTGTCTTTCATCTCAGGATTGAACGACGTAGCGGGGCGCGTCGCGGACCTCGCGCCGGAATCTGATAATAATCGGTGCCGCTTTCACGTGCGACGCCCACACGCCGGCCCCTGCTCCATGGGCGGCCTCTAGACGACGAGGGCTTTGCGGGCCCACTCGTTCGCCGCCGCGCCAGCCGTCGTCGGCAGGTCGTTCGTGTCGAGCCGCGGCACCCCGAGCCGCGGGACAGCGCCCATCGTGGCCAGGTCCACGCGCGTAGTGAACGCGACGGAACAACCGAGCTCGGCCAATAGGTCGAGCGTGACGGTGTTGTAGTCACCGTACGGATAGCAAAAGCTGAAGGCCTCACCGGCGGCTCCGATCGACCGGAGGAAGCCGACCGACGCGGTCAGCTCCTCGCGCTGCTCCGCGGGCGAGAGACTGCCGAGCCACCGGTGCCTGTCGCCGTGACCGCCGACGTGCATTCCCGCCGAGAGCATCTCGCTCAGGTCGTCAACCGACAGATAAAGTTCTTCGGCGAATCCACGTTCGTCCTCGGTCACGAATTGCGCGAAGAGAGTCGAGAGAACCGACGACCTGAATCCTTCGGGCAGCACTCGCTGCAGCAGGCGTTTGAGATACGCGACGTCGGCGGAATCGAAACGGGTCGGGCTGTACAGCTTCGCGCGCAACTCGGCCGACGATGGAAGCTCCAACTCGCCACGCGCCGAGTCCATGAGCCGCTCGGTTTCGTGAACCAGCCCTCCGGCGGACGGAGCCACGGCGAGAACGAAATGAAGCTTGTTCACGGCGAGCATGACGCTCGCCAGGACGGGCGACGCCGGGACGAAGAAGCAACCCTGCCAGCGCCGCTTTGCGAGCCGCGGCAAAACGTGATCGTAGTGGTCGCGGTAACCGTCGTCAAACGTCAACAGCGCGGCATTGGCTGGCAGCTCCGTCTCACCCCGCAGCGAGGCGACCACGGCTTCCATCGTCACCGGAGTGTAATGCCGGTCGATGTACGCCAGCTGCCCTTCAAAGTGCTCGAGCTCGAGCCCCTTGATCCCAGGATAGCGCGAGCCTCGGAGCGGCCTGACGTAGTGGTACATCACGACGGTGAGTGGCACGCGTCTACCGAGCGGAGAGGGCGAGCGCGGCGGCGTTCACCTCCCGCACCGCGTCGAGCAGCACGGAGACCGTCTCTGCGACCGTGACCTGGACGATTCCGGCCGTCTGATCCGTCGCCATCCGAGGCAGGCGCTTCGAGATCACACGCACCACCCGCGAACTGGTCAGATACGCGCCGAGAGTTTCGCCCGCCGCCTTGGCCGCCGCGTACTCGATGTTGTCCCGGCTATGCTCGTCGATGAAGATCGTGGACGGATAAAACACCACCGTGTCGGCGCCCGTGGCGGCACCGATCAGCCGGCAGAAGTCGGCGAATGCATCCACATAGTACCGTTCGAGGGCGCGGAGTCTCTCCGGCTCGAACATGGCCTTCCGGCGTCCGTTGATCCGGGGCGTCGCGAAGTAGTACGCGGTATCGAAGTCGAATCCCTTGCAAATGCCGGCGAGCGACCGCTCCGGGTCGAGCACGTCGAGCTGGTGCACCTGGCAACGACCGCCTCCCTCCACGATCTCGCGACGCACGCGCTCGGCGTCGCTGGCCCCCACGGCGTACGTGACGGCTACTTCGGCGCCGCCAGCCGCAAGCAGCTTGGCCGTCGCTTCGCCGAGTCCCCGCGAGCCGCCAACGACCAGCGCGCGGGTGGTCGCGAACTCCGACGCCTCGACGCGCCGGCGCAGCTCCGCGAACGTGGGCTGCGCGACTTCCGCGGGACGGAAGAACGCGGCCACGGTTCCGGTCGCGTCGGGTCCGGAAAACTCCATCTCGACCGGCGCGAAGGCTGGCTCCGACCGTTTCACGCGGTACGTGAGCGCGTCGCGTTCGCTGCGCTCCAACGACAACCGCAGACCGGCGAACAAGGACTGCTTGCCCGGACACTCCATCCCCACCAGACGGGACAACAGCATGATCGTTCCGCAGGCGCGACTCCCGATCAACCGGGCTAGCGACGGAAATGCGGCGGCAAGCGCTTCCAGGTCGGAATCGAAGGGCAGTTCCGCTTCGCTTCTAGCGAGTTCTTCCCGGCCAAGCGCCCGCGGCCCAGTGGGCCAACCCGTGGCGCGGGCCGCGGCTACGTTCGAAGCCCGCACCTGCGGGTTGAGAGACACAGTCGCCAGCGTGACCGAGTCGCTGGACAACACGAGCATCCTGGTGCCGCCCTCGTCGATCGATCGCAGAGTGATCGTTTCATGTAGAAAGATCGGCTTCACGAACTGCGCCCCCAAGGTCGCGGGCGCCTCGCCGCCGACCGCGGCGTATCTGTCCAGCGCCCACAACACGGCGTGGATCCCGTGGACTACGACGTCGCCGAACATCGTTCTCCGGGCGTACTCCCCGTCCACGTGCACCGGATTCCAGTCTCCCGAGAGATCGCTGAAGAAGCGCTGATCCAGCGTCGAGAACGCGCGCGTTCCGATCACCTCGGAGCTCATCGGCCCGGCTCGTTCGGGCGATCCTGATCGCCATCGGCGCGGAAGATCGCGAGTGGCCGCGACAGCGTGGACCGGAGAGCGTACGAGATACGCCCGTTACGCTGCAGGAACGGCTCGAAGTAATTCGGGATCACGATCGCTCCCTCCGGCTCCACCTTGGCGAACCCGGCTTCCGCGAACGTAGAAGGTGAAAAGCCGGCATTCCACACGTCGGCGTATTCGGCGCCCGCGGACTGTAGCAGCTCCTGGACCCCCTCCCCGATCTCGCCAAAGAGCGACTCGCTCCCGAGATAGTCCACGATTCTCAACGCACTGCGCCCTTCGTGAACGGCCAGTCTGGTCGCGACGATGCCGGCACGATCTCCGGCCTCGACGGCGTACAGTTCGTAGGTGTACACCGGGTGGTTGAAGAAGCGCGACCGGAAATACCGCGCGCTCTTGCGCGGGATGGCCGATTCGTCCCGCAGTCGCCGGGCCAGGGCGCCGTCATCCCTGAGGTCGTCGTCCGCGAGCAGGCGGAGGCTCGCGCCGCCGGACCTTGGAGCGCCACTCGCCGGGCGAACGGGCACGCGCGCGATCCGGAAATCCGTCACGGAGTCGTTGAGCATGTAGTGCTGCGACAAATGTCCCGTCGCGAAGCGCAATGCCCGATACATCCCCAGGTGCTCCGCCGGCCCGATTCCGACCACCCCTACAGCGGAATCACCATGCATGGACGTGAGATGCCGGAGCATTGCGAGGCCGAGGCCAGCCGCCGCAGCGTCGGGCCTGACTTTCCAGAGCGCCAGCCAGACGGTCTGCTCGGCGAGTTGGGGGTCATACCTGGACGTCGGAATGAAGCCGAGCACGGCTAGCAACCCGCTGTCACTGCCGCGCGAGGCGACGATGAAGTTATACCGCCCGTCCGGGCGCTCATGCTGCCAGTCCATCAACGCGCGATCGCGCGACAGAACGTGGTCCCTGGCCCAATGCTCGTGGAGGAACTTCATGACGAGACCGATCTCGTGGGCCTCGCACAGGCGTACTTCCAGACTCATTCAGGCAACCAGGCGCCGCCATCGCGCGGCTTCGTCAACCTCGCGCGTCCGCGGTTTCGACCAGAGTGACGCACTCGGGCGGCTGCGGCGCGCCGTCGAGATCCCGCACAAACAGGTTGTCGCCCGCCAGTCGCATTCCCGTGCCCTCGAAAAACTCGCGACACGGCCGGTTGCGATCCGTGGGAACGAACTCCGCGACGATCGCGCGGGCGCCGGCAGCCCGGGCGTGCGACTCCGCGAGATACAGCATGGTCTCCTCCACCCTCCTTCCCATCACGCGGCAGCTCAGCAGGAAATCAGTCAGTCTCGCCTTCTCGCCTTCCACTTCGATCGCGACTATGCCCGTGAGGCCGGACGTGCCGAACCGGTCCGCGACTGTAATCGCCCACAGCCGTCTCGCCGGATCAGTGGCCCATTCCAGCAACTCGCGCTCGGTCAAGCGCCGAGTCGAGAGGTTCATCTGGTTCGTCTTGTTGAAGAGCTGAGCCGCGCGCTTGATGTTGGCGTCGCTCACGTCGGCTGCCTCGACGGTGATGTCCAGCGTCTTCAGCCAATCATCGAGCGAGCCGACACGCTCGAAGCTGGCGCGGCGCTCACGCTCGGCGGCATACATGTCTCCGCGCTGGCGATCCTCCCCGCTGAGCGGACCCGAGTCAAAGCAACGCAGCGATTCGAGCGCTGCCCGGTATTGGGCAGGATCCGCGGGCCATTCCGGCACCAGGATTTCCGGGAAGGTCTCCCTGACTCGCGCCCGCTCGATGGCGCTATCATCGATGAACACCACCGATGCGAGACCGAGGTTGATCTCCGCGACAAGAGCAGCAATGTTCTGCGCCTTGTCTCCCCAGTTGATTCTCCAGCCGGCGAGATCTCCGCGGCGCAGGACCATCTCCGGGTGCTTGTCGATGGCATCGAGCGCGACGTCCTCGTCGTTCTTGCTGACGACGGCGAGCTGAACGCCGCGGCGGCGGAGCCCGGCCAGGGCACGCTGAAAGTCGGCGAACGCCTCACCGACGTGATCGTGACCACCCAAAGTCAAACCCTGCCAGCCGCCTTCACCGACCACGCCACCCCATAGGGTATTGTCGAGGTCGAGGACAATGAGGCGACGCGACCGGCCAGCGAGACCTTCCAGCGCGGCCGCCACGTCGAGCGCCGCCTGCTCGAAGACGGAATTGCCGTACGGAACCTTGCCCGCGTACCACATCTTCGGCGCTGCGGCGCGCGCGCCGGCGGCTCTCATCCATCGCTCCGCGTCGAGGATGTAGACGTTCGAAGCCGAAGCCAGCCGCTCCGACAGCCGCGCGTTCATGCGCGCTACCAAATGCGCGATTCCCAGACCCGGACGATGATCGAGCAATCCGTAGCCCCGACCAGGCGGCACGATCCAGCTCGTGAGGAAAACGTACCTGATGCCCGTGGCGAATCGTGCGACGACATCCGCGAACGCATCCACTTCGGCGAGCACCGCCTCATGGGGCACCTCATGAAACTCCATCGCCCGCGCGAAGCTCGCAACGACGCCCTGCGCGCGCGTCCACACTACCGCCGCGGCAGTGGATGCGTTGTCGTTCGGTGCGGCGAGTTCCTGATAGACCTGGCCGAAAGCGCAGACCTCCACGGGCATCTCCGCACCGAGCGCGTTCGTCAGGTACCGGCCGAACAGATCGGCGTTGAAGTCTGAAATGACCTTCACGCCACTACCCTGATCCGCGGCGCTCACCTACTTCGTGCCCTCGACGTAAAAGCTCATGTGCGTCCTAGTGCGGTTGAACGCGTTTTCGCGAAACACCGCGCACGCCGAGCCGGTCCGGGACGTGAGCGCGGCGGAGGAGAACCCCGCTTCCAGCATGCAGTCGCGGAACTTCTCCCCCGACCACCACGACTTGTGACAGCTCGGGTTCAGGTACCGCTCATCCTCGACTTTCTCCACCTGCGCGTTGAAGAACTCGAGAAACTCCGCGCGTGGCATCGTTTCGTAGAGACGCTTGAGCTCCTCATCCGAATAGTTGTCCACGACGGGCTCGGCGAACATCCGCACGATCAACCGAAGCCAACCGTCGTAGTGGTACGCCGCTCTTCCCCGGATCCAGTCGAAGTAGCTCGCGTCCCGCGCATCGTACGCGTCGAGATAGGCCTTGATGTCGGGAGCCGTGACCCGAAACACGCCGCCGGGCCGCAACGTCCGCAGCACTTCGCGAATCCACCACACCACCTGTGATTCCTTCAAATGCTCCATGCAGTGAGAGGTGTACACTCCCTCGAAGCGGGCATCCTCGAACGGCAGCGGGACCGGGTAATTCAGATCCAGCGCCACTTCCGAGTTCGGCAGCTCGTGGTCCAGGCAGATCACTTCCGGATGCCGCCAGGCCACACCCGCTCCCACGTTGAGAAAACGCTTGGACTCGACGGGCTTGTCGCGCACGCGGCGGAGCTTCTTCTGCAGCCGGTAGTAGTATGGGCGGATCGGCTCTTTCCAGCCGTCCTTGAAAAACTCCGTTACGGAATCGCGATGCTTGATCACGCGCTTGCGCGACAGCAGCCGCGCCTCCGTGCCAATCGTTCTCGCGACCAGGGCCTTGTCGCTGAACGCGCGATACGCGCGCGCCGAACTCGCGCGATCGAGCGGCCTCCGCGTGAACGCGCTCGCGTGCGACGCACAGGAGAAGTGCAGTAACATCGTCCTCGTCGTGCTTTCAGTCGCGTTTTCCGCCCAGGCGTGCAGCAGGTTGCCGTGCAGGAATACGACCGTGCCTTTCCGCCCGATGATCGTGCGCGGGGTCGGCAAACCGGCCGGCAACATCTCCTCCCACGTGTGGCCGCCCGGCAAGACGTTGTTCCGCTCCGGCGACCGTCTCAAAGAGCGCGCCGCACTCTCGTTGATTTCCTGGTAACGTGCGTGCGAGCCAGGGATCAGCCGCAAGGGCGCCGAGGCCGAATCCACGTCGGACAGATACACCACCGCCGTCATGAGTACGGCCGTTGAGGGTAGCGGGTCCGAAGGGCTCTGCATGAATGACGGGGTATCGATGTGATATTGCCGGGCCTCGCCCGCACACCCGGGATAAACCGCCGCTATCGCCCCATCATGCAACGCTAGCTCGGAGCAGCCCAGGACGCCGGCAACGTGGCCGCGCAACCTGGAGTTCTCCGCGAAGCTGATCAGCGGATCGGGCCACCTCCGGATTTCGAGCGCCGCGCGCTTTCCGAACAGGAAGTTGTCGTCGAGCGCGCTGTCCAGGCTGCCATGACCTCTCAGGAAACGGTGCCGCAGCGCGACACCGCGCAGCTGGACTCCGTCCTCGCGGTCAATGGCGTAGTCGAAGCGCGGATCCGCGTGGCTGTCGTTCTCCAGCGGGTTGACGCTCCCGTCCGCCCACGCCGGCAACGCAGCGCTGGCAAGCCGCTCCAGCTCGGACAGATCAGTTGGAGTAAAGACCTGTTCCGGATGTAAAACCAGAAAACCGTCCGCAGCAAAGCGAGCGGCCGAAGTCGTCGTGTCAGTCATTGGTAACTATCTGGGTTGTGAATGCCCGGCCGCGACGACAGTCGGCGGCGAAGTCACCGCTCACTTCGCGGCCTCGGCTGCGGCATGCCGGGCCAGTGATCGAACGGTGCGAAACGGCCCGTCTTCGGCCGACATGTAACGCTCGTCGAGCAGTGTCACGCGGCGCCCCAGACCCGCCTCCAGCGAATCCTCCAGCATGACCAGAAAGTTGATCAGGCCGAGCGAATCCAGCACACCGCCGTCGCCAACCAGCACCGTCTCAGGGGCGCACGCCAGACGCGCGTCCGGCGGGAGCTGGCCGTTGAATTCGCGAATCGTTTCGTAAATGGATTCCAGCAACTCACTCTCGGACGGCACCGTTTCTCCGATTACTCAATGTGTTTGTGTGGGCGCTCCGGCGGACGCCACCTCATGGACCGGGATCACGCGGCCACGCCCGGGATTTCGATGAACGTCCTCTGATGATACTCCCGCACTGAGCGCGGCAGCTCGAAACTGTCGGCCGTGGCCTCCCGCAACTTCGACGCGAGCATTCCCGCGTCGTCCTGGAAAAACGCGAGTCCAGCCTCGCGCAGAATTCGAAACCACTCCGCCTGGCGGGGCGTGAACTCATCGACGTCCGAGCGACCGACCACGAGAATGAAGATCATATCGTTTTCGATGCAGTGGTGCATCAGCGACGCACTCGTGATATCGAAGATTACGATGTCGTCCGGACGCAGGCCGGCTTCACCTCTCCCTCTGCTCGGCAGCTCTTCGCCTCGCTTCCCGTCGTAGGCGTGCGACCGCAGGCGGCCCGGATACGGCATGCTGAAGTACGGCCGCCCCCAGTCCTGGAGCTCGGCGTAAACGTACGAGACGAGGTCGTTGTCGTGGTACTGCACGTATGAAGAGGGGCTGAGATACAACATCAGCCTGGGATACAGCGGCCGCTCCACGATCACGACTCTCCTCGGGGAGCGCGACGACGCGCTGGTGGAGCGTGTTCGCGGATATCTATGCTGCCGCTCGTCGTCCCCGCTCAGCCCCCAACCCACGAAGCGGTCGCACAGTCGCCGCTCGTATGCTAGAAAGTAATCCACGCGAAAAAGGTCGTATCCGCCTCCGTGCTGGCGGCCAGTGATGTTGGCGCCACAGCTGAACAGAAGGAGGTTCTCGAAGCCGCAGAAATCCATGAACGCCGCGGGCGCCCCATCCACGTTCAGGATCCGCCGGCGTGGGACGTCGATCTGATCAGCGAAAAAAACGACCGGCATAGACTGGTCGACGAGCTGCCGCGCCGAGGATCCAGCGTCGGCGAAGAAAGGAGTGAGCCTCTCCGCAAGCTCGGCCTTCCGCTCATCGCGAAACGAGATCGGGGAGCTTGCCAGCGCGAAGCGCGTCAGGCGCGCCAGGACCCTGGAATGAATCGAACGGACCCGTCCACCGGGAAGGTACGCCTTCGGCAATGAGGCGGCGACCAGCCGTGCGACCGACGTGTATGGGCGACGGGACAACCTCAGGCTGATGTCCACTTCGAACTCGAACTGATATGCGAATCGGATGGGACTCCGGAATCCGCTTCCGCAGAACGCCCGCACGCCGTCGAGCCCGTATGCAGCAGCCACGGCACGGCTGGCAAACAGCCAATAATCAAGCAGCGTGATGATCTTCGCCGCGTTTGCATGACCGTCGTAATACGCCGAGAGCCAGGGGAGGATTTCGCTGAACTGTTCTCGGTGCCTGCGGTACAACTCCGCGGGAACAATCCCGGCATCGGTCACATTCTGCTCATTGAACGCGGGCCCGGACCCATTCCCACGTGCGTCGCAATCCGACATCCATCGAAGTCGATGGCTGCCAGCCAAGATGCCGCCGGATGCGGTCGATATTGAGGACGACCCGCGGGGCGTCGGTCATCCTTCCCGCCGAGTAGACGATTCGCGCGGGACGCGCGGCGATCTCGGACAGTGCCGCGACCAGTTCGCGAATGTTCATGCCGAGCCCACTCCCCACGTTGAACACGCGAGGCTCATCGTCGCCGGGACGGTATTCCAGTGCCCGCTCGAACGCGTCCGCGAGATCTCCCACATACAGATAATCCCGCACCACGCTACCGTCACCCCAAACGGCGATGTCATGACCGCGGGCGATCTTCCCCAAAAAGACCGCTACGGCGCCCTGGCTTCCCAGCGGATTTTGGAATTCACCGTAGGGGTTGCTCGGCCTGAAAACAAGGTAGTCGAGACCGTGCAGATGCCCATACAGCCGGAGATAATTCTCGAACGCGAGCTTTCCGACACCGTAGGCGCTGAGCGGCGCCGTCGGATGATCTTCGTCGATCAACGTGCTCGTGGTCGCACCGTACACCGCTCCGCCGCTCGAGGCGAAGATGACGCGAGGCGGTCTCGGAAGCTTCACGATGATATCCAGCATGCGAATCCCCGCGGCGAGGTTCGTCTCGACGTCGTGCAGCGGAGCGTCAGTGGCGGAGCCCGGCTTGGTCGTCCACGCCAGATGAATTACGGCGCCGACATCTTCCAGCAGGAACGCCTTCGGGCCAATCAGCGTGGACATGTCGCCCTGGTGGAACTCGCAGTCGCCGCCATTCGGAGCGACGGGATCGAGCACGACCGGCTCCCATCCACGCGTCCTGAGCCCCGCGCACAGGTGAGTCCCTATGAAGCCGCTACCACCGGTGACAAGAACACGCTTCGACTTCGGCGTCATCCCATCAGCCGCCGAATGCGCGAAGGGTCACGAGCTAGGCCTTGCCTGCCGCGCGGATCTGCTCTAGCGCCGCATGGAATCGCGCGCCCTCAGCCCGCCAATCCGTCCCCGCCGCGAATTCGAGACCCGCTCGCTGCTGCGCCGCTCGCGCGGCCGAATCTTCGATCAGCCCGCAAATTGCGCCAGCGAGAGCGTCGATGTCGGAATCGACCAGGACCGAGTTGGCTTCGCTCAAGAGCCACTCGACATTCGGGCCTCTGTTGCTTACGACCGCGCAGCCACATGCCATGAGCTCGAGCGGAAGCAGCGAAAGATTCGAATACGATAGCACCAGGCCGATGTCACAGCTTTCGAAGAGAGCGGGCAGAGCGCTGTGCGACAGCGCGCCCAAATCGTTGTGCTTGAACGGAATGTCGTACGCCGAGAGATCCCAGCCGGCCATCACGATCTCCACGTCCGGATGCCTACGTGCCACCTCGGCGAGAACGAGAACCCCGACGTCGAATCCACGCCGCGGCGTCGTCGGCCTGGCATAGAAGAAAATACGGATCGGCTTCCCGACCTTGGGCAGCGCGACACTCCCGCTGTACAGTCGCTTGTCGTAAGAAAATCCCAGCGGGAACGTCCGCGCCCCGTATTCGTGATGCAGCTTCTCCGACAGCCACGTCCCTGCCGTTATCGCCGTGAAGCCGAACCGGTACGTGTTCTCGGCGAAGATGTATTCGCTTCCGGCCGGGAAAAACGCCGGCTCGAAATCCTGCACGAAGTAGCACTTGTGCCTCGTGTCGGCGAAGCGCCGCACAGCGTATGCCGACCACCAGGTGGTCGCGAACGTAAACTCCGCCGGGGCCATTTCCGTGCTGCCAAGGAAAACTTCCGCCTCGACCGGCCCGAAGTGCTTCCGAATTGCCGCCCGCGCTCTCGCCGCGGAAGCGAACTGCGTGTTGCCGTCGATGTAAACGCGGCACCGGTACCCCTGGCTTTCGATCATCTGCATGAAGCGGAAAATGTTGAGATGTCCGCCGTGCGTGGTGCCGAAGTCCGGCATTACCCAGTTGATCGTGCACTCCGGCACACGCACGCCGGATGTGGGTTCGCCCGCGGGCCAGGAGACCCGCTCGTTAAGCCTGCCTGCCGCGGATGGCGCGGCCATCGATTGCCACTTCGCTTTGAACGCGCTCGGATCGGAGACCCGCTGCCACGCGCGGTATCCCGCCCTTCGGGACACGAACAAGGCGAACTCGGGCCAGGTCAAACCCCGTCTGATGTATTTCAACTCGGTCAGCAGTACTCTGGCCGTTCGCGTGAACTTCATTTCCGCGCCCTGCGCGACCGCATCACCACAGTCCCCAGCCGCCATCAACGGCCAGGTTCTGACCAGTGACGTAGCGCGAGAGGTCTGTAGCCAGATAGGCGACAGCGCCAATGAAGTCCTCCTCGCGCGCCATCCGCCCCAGCGGTGTTCGCTCCTCGTACCGTTTGACGAAAATGTCAGGCTGGCCGCGCAGGATACCGCCCGGCGAAATCGCGTTCGCGCGCACCTGCGGCGCGAGAGTAGTCGCCAGCCAGCGCGTAAGCTGAATCATGCCGCCCTTGGATGCGGCGTACGCCGCCGGATTTCCCATTGCGGTCCCGGCATACAAGCTGTAATCGGGCGCGTACGACCCGTAAATCGACGCCACGTTTATGATGTTTCCCCCGTCGCTCTCGCGCAGCAGCCCGGCGAGTCCCTTCGAGAGGTCGAACACGGCCGTAAGGTTGACCTCGAGCGCTCGGCGCCAGGTGGCCACCGTTTGCCGCTCGAACTCCGTTGACCAGCCTGTCAGCTTCGAGTCGCCAACGAACGCCGCGTTGTTGACGAGGACATGCAGCGACCCGGCCAGTCGGATTCGCTGGATCAGGCCCTCCCGATCCTGCTCGAGCTCCAGGTCGCAGTCCATCGTCTCGACGGGAGATTTGCCGACCGACTCCAGATCCTTCAGGAGCGCACCGTAGTCCGACCCCGGCTTATCCACCAGCACCAGACTGGCACCGAGTTCGGCGAGAGTTCCCGCGATTACACCGCCCAGCCGCCCAGCCGCGCCGGTCACGACGGCGCGGCGGCCCTCGAGACTCATCAACCCGGCGAGGCCAGTCATTCCGCGCCTGCCTTGGCACTTGCCATGAGACATTCCGCGATCCGGAAGTCCAACAACGTGTCGATGTCCAGAGCGCGCTCCGCTGGAACGTAAACCGACCTGACTCTCGCGTCGAAGATGCCGTTTCGCGTCATGATGGTCTCGGGTTTTGCCACGTACGCTACGGTCGTCATGTCGTAGACCACCGGTACGTCCTGCCGCCGGTCGATCGTCGCGCCCGGTATGACGAGCGACACTGCGCCGTCCGGACCGAGCTTGACCATGTTGAAATACGGACTGCGGTGCGCGTCGCTGACAGTAATGATGATGTCTGCACCGCCAAGAGCGAATTCATCGAGGCAGCGTTCCAGGTCCGAGACGCTGCGCAGCGGCGCGGTCGCCGGCACCACGATCAGCACGTCCGGATATTCGCCGTCGCGCGCTTTCATGAAATCGAGCGCGTGCCGCCACACGAGCCACTCCGAGCTGTCGTCCCGGGCAAGCTCCGCCGGGCGGAGAAAGGGAACGTCGGCTCCGGCTGCGCGGGCGACGTCGGCTATCTCGGGAGAATCCGTGGAAACGATCACCCGCTCGATCCGCTCCACCGCGAGCGCCTGATCGACCGCCCAGGCCATGAGCGGCCGGCCGCCGAGCGGGCGGATGTTCTTTCCCGGAACTCCCTTGGATCCGCCGCGCGCGCAGATGAGGGCTACGACGCTCACGTCGGCACCACCGCAGGCGCGTGTCGCAGGCGCTCCGTATTTACGGGAACGACCATTCCGGAACGCGACGATTCGCGACAGGCAGCGACCACGCTCAGCGCGGCCAGCCCATCCTCACCCGATACGAGAGGCCTCGCCTCACCAGCGATGCACGAAAGGAAGTGGAGCCATTGGGCGCGGTAGCTCACGTCCCGCTCCGGCTCCTCGACGAACAACGAGGCCCAATCGGTGCTGCCTTCGTCGTACACGTCCACCGCGCCGTGCCGCGCGTCCCAGCGGAGCGTACCGGTCTCGCCGATCGCCGTGCAGGTCCGACACGCGTCGTGGCGGATGAAATCCATGTTGAGATTCGCGACCAGCGGTGCGCTCGCATCGGCGGAAGCAAAACCGAAAGTGAGATGCGCGGTGTCATCCACATCAATATCGAGCGCGCTCTGCTTTCGCTGAATAGCGCTGACCCATTCGATCTCTCCGAACAGCCAGCGCAGATAGTCGATGTCGTGGCTGAGCTCGAGCAGCACTCCCCCGCCAAGCGAGCTCGACGCCGACACACCGGCGCGATAATCGGCGGACGGACGCCATGCTGGTAGATACTGACCGACTTCCGCCCGGACAGAGAGAACACGCCCGACACGGCCGCCGGACAACAGTTCCCGGAATGTCCGCAGCGAACTCAGAAAGCGAAGGTTGTAGCCGGTCATGAGGACCACGCCACGCGCCGCGCAAACGTCTATCAGTTCCGCGACTCCTTCCACGTCCGCGGCGATCGGCTTTTCGATGAGCAGATGCACACCCGCCTGCGCCAACGGCAGCGCGGCATCCAGGTGCCTCGTCGCGGGGCTCGCGATCACCGCGATTTGCGGCCGCGCGCGCAGAGCCTCCTCGATGGTGTAAAATGACCTGTCCACGCCGCTCGATCCACCGATCTTCGATGCGTCGTGCCGCAGCGCCACCAGCTCGACGCCGGGAAGGAGTTCCCGCAGCAATCGCGCATGCCGCAGACCGATGCTGCCCAACCCCACCACCAGCGCGCGCTCGATTCCGCCCGACTCCGCGGAACGAGTGACGGCGCGAGGACCCGTGCTGTCAGCGGTCGGAATGATTCCCTTGCGCCTGCTCGAGATCACTGGCTCTTCCTACGTCGAGCCATGGCTCGTGCATCGGGTACACGATCGTACGGGCGGATCTTTCCTTCAGTCTGGAGAAGAGTGTCGGCATGTCGCACGGCTCGCCCGCCCGCAGCACGTCCAGCGCCATCGGCTCCAGTACGTAGATCCCGGCGTTGATGTGGCTTTTCGCAATCGGCTTCTCCTCGAAACCGATAATGTCCACTCCGTTCGTCCGCACCACGCCGAACGGATGTTGCCACTCATGCAGTCGCACTGCCATGGTCGCGCCGGCGCCGTTTCGCCAGTGGAAATCCAGCACCTCGCCGTACCGAATGTCGGTAAGAACGTCGCCATTCGTCACGAGAAACGGGGCCGTAGGGCGCGGATCCAGCAAGGCGATCGCGCCGGCCGTGCCGAGCGGGCTCTCCTCACGCAGGTACGTTATCTCCACTCCCCAATTGCTCCCGTCGCCGAAATGCGCCTCGATCATGTGTCCGAGGTAGTGCACCGCTATCACGAACCGGCGGAACCCCTCGGCCTTCGCCCGCTCGATGATGTGCTCGAGCATGGGCTTGCCGCCGACGTGCAGCAGCGGCTTGGGGCAGCTGTCGGTAGCGGGCCTCAGGCGCGAGCCCTTCCCGCCAGCAAGAATCACCATGAGGTTGCCACGCTCGCTCGGCACGAGCAGCTCGTCCCACAGATGCAGGCCGACGAGGCGGCGATCCGGACCCACGATCGGCAACTGGTGAATCTTGTTCGCCTGCATGAACTGAATGACCGCATCGCGCCCGAGCTCGGGCGGAACGACGAGCGGCGAACGATTGACGATTCCGCCGATCGAGTCGCCCATGCCGAGGCCGCGCAACAAACCGCGCCTGATGTCCCCGTCCGTGAGCGTGCCGACGAGACGCTCGTCGCCAGCGGTGACCAGAACTATCTGCAATCCCGATTTGTCCAGGCTGCGGATGGCATCCTGCACCGTGCCCTCGGTCGGGAGCATCGCCTGCCGCCAGGCTTCTGTCGGGGCAGTCCGGTCCGTCGCCGCACTCTCGATGTCTGTCTTCAGTGTGAACTCTCGCTACTGCGGAAGATCGTAAAAGGACTTCTTGAGGATACCATCCAACGGATAGCTCGCCAGAATGCGAACGATCGCCTCGCTCGCGCCCCCGTCGCCGTAGGGATTGCGGGCCTCGAGCGCCGTGGACTGAAACGCGGGCGAGTACAGCCGCGCAATAGCGGCGGAGATCGCGGCCCTGTCCGGCTCGCAGTCAATCACGCTAGCGGCCTTCAGCCTTCCTCGCTGCCGGTCACCGATATTCACGGTGCCCTTTCCGAAGCTCGGAACCTCCGTGATGCCGCTCGACGAATTCCCGACGACACCGTCCACCTGCGCCACACAGGAGAAGTACCGCAACTGTCCGAGCGACGCGAACGCGCGGGCTGTGGCACGTTCCGCGACGAATCGCTCGATCATGTTGAAGAGAACGCGATGATCGGTATCGGCATTAGGCAGGGTGAAGATGAGATGCGTGTCTTCGAGCCCGACGAGCGCGGCGAGCAGCTCTTCCATGTGACACGCTGAAGTCGCCGGCTCCAGCGTGACCGGGTGAAAGGTAACGAGGAGGTTTCTGCGGCCCAGTTGGAAGTCGAGCGCGGCCTCGAGCGCGGCGCGATCCAGCAGCTTTAGCCGCTTCACGGCGTCCACGCCCAGGCCTCCAACGTGAAACACGCGAGCGGGATCTTCTCCTAACTGAATCACCCGCCGCCGATAAGGCTCGGCGGCGACGAAGTGCAGGTGCGCCATCTTCGTGAGCGCGTGCCGGATAGCCTCGTCGAACGCGCCTTCGCTCGACTCGCCTCCGTGCAGGTGCGCGATGGGAATTCGCGCGACGAGAGCCGCCGCCCCGGCGGCAAGTGTCTCGAACCGATCGCCCAGCAGCACCAGCACGTCCGGCCGCAGGCGATCGAACGCTTCGCCGAATCCGATCAGCCCCGTGCCCATCGACCTTGCCACGCCAGCAGGCGTGTCCGCCCCGATCATCATGTCCACCTTGGCGTCCGCGACGAATCCGTCCCTTTCGATTTCCTGATAGGTGGATCCGAAGTCGGGCGAGAAGTGCGTGCCGGTAACGATCAGCTGGAGCCGCAGATCCGGTGCGTCGCGGATTCCCTGTATCACGAGGCGCAGCAGACCGTAGTCCGCGCGCGTGCCGGTGACGACGCAGATCTTTCGCGTCACAGCTCGATCAACTCGTCCGGCGCGAAGTCACGGGACGCTTTCCGCCCCAACACCTCGTCCCACCGCATTGGGGACACCCCGTTACCCGGACGCTTCACAGCAAGGTTCGCCTCTGTAAACTGCTCGCCCGCGCGAATAGGCACGCGGGCGACCAGAGACTTGCGCGCGACAAGCCTGTTGCGCGCCTCGCCCGCCGTCGGCCGCTTGAGGCCGTCGCCAAGAGCGCGCTCGATTCCCCGGATGGCCCGCACCATCGACTCGAGCTCCGCCGGCTCGAGGCTGGCCTTGTGGTCGGGTCCAGGGAGACTCCGGTCGAGCGTGAAGTGTTTTTCGATCACCGAAGCCCCGAGCGCCACCGCGGCGATGGCGACCTCGATACCCATCGTGTGGTCGGAGTAGCCGACGTCCACGCCGAATGCGTCCCGGATGGCGACCATAGCCTTGAGGTTTACGTCATCCATCGGCGTCGGGTATTCCGTCGTGCAGTGCAGGACCGTGATCCGGTCCCGGCGCGCTCCGGCCCCGACGAGAGTCTCCAGAGCGGCCCCGATCTCATCCATCGTCGCCATGCCCGTGGAAAGAATCACCGGCAAGCCCAACCGCCCCACGTGTCGGAGGTAAGGGAGGTTGGCAATCTCCCCCGACGGAACCTTGAGCAGCGACACTCCGAGCTCGACCAGCATGTCCACGCTCTCCACGTCGAAGCCCGTCGAGAGAAAGGCGATGTTCCGCGAGATCGCGTGCGCCTTGAGACTCACATGCGCTTCGCGATCGAGCTCCAGCCGGCGGATCATGTCGCGCTGCGATTCGCCGGGGGTCCCGGAGTCCTTCTGGTACTGCGCCTTCTCCGCGTGCCCCGTCACGAGCCTGTCGGCCACGAACGTCTGGAATTTCACCGCGTCCGCCCCGGCCGCCGCAGCCACGTCGATCAGGCGGCGCGCGAGATCGAGATCGCCGTTGTGATTTACGCCCGCCTCGGCGATGATCAGCGTCTTCAAACGCGCCCCGACCAGGGTGGCATGCGCGTACCAGGCTCACAATCCGCCAGAACGCGCTGGCCCATGCCGATCACGCACCGCTCGCCGATGCGGATAGCCTGTCGCACGCAGGTGCCACTGCCGATGAACGTGCCCGCGCCGACGTGCACGCCGCTGTTGACCGCCGCCGCCGTGGCGATGTGGCAGTGATCCCCGATCTCGGCGTCGTGCTCGATCAGAACCTGGCTGTTCACAATGCAGTTCCGCCCCACGCTGGCGCCTGCATTCACGACCGCGCCATGCAGCACCACCGTGCCGGCGCCGATTCGCGCGTGGCGCGAGACGTACGCCAACGGCGATATCACCGCGGGCAGCGTGCGCCCGTGCTCCTCGGCGATGCCGAACAGCCGGATTCTCAGCTCAGGCGTCTTGATCTGCCCTACCGTGACCAGCGCGTGCTCGAACTGGGCCAGGAGCTCGGGCAGGTCCGCATCCGCGCCCAGCACCGGATAGCCAAGCACGTCGGTGCCCTTTTCTGCCGGCAGCCCGACCAGACCCGCTACGGTAAACCGGTCTTCCTGCTCGATGACGTCGATACACGCGCGGGCGTGGCCGCCCGCCCCGAGCAGCAGCAGGCCGGCCTTGCTCACGGTCCGTCCTTCAGCACCAGCTGCGAGCTGCTTGGCAGGTTGAGCAGACGCCGCTCGAGCGATTCGGCAACCGCCAACGGCATCCGGGGGCAGTCTTTGTAAGGCTCGAGCCTGTGCATCAGAGTCCACGGAGGACGCGTCATCAGTCCCGCATCGTTCGTGGCAGCCAGCACCGCGTCGCGTTCCCCCGCGGCGGACTCGTCCAGCAGCAGCGTCTGCAGCCAATAGTTGCTCCGGCAGCCAGCCGGCTCCGCGAACACGCGGGCGCCGCGTACGCCGCTGAAAGCATCGCGATACAGCTCGAACAGCTTTCGCTTCGCCTCGACGAAGCGCGGTAGCTGCTCCAGCTGCGCGCACCCGAGCGCGGCGTTGAGGTTCGGCAGCCGGTAATTGTATCCGACTTCGTCGTGCCGGTACTCCCAGCGATGCGGCACCTTCGCGGTGGTCGTGAGGTGCTTGGCGCGTTTCGCGAGAGTCGGGTCGTTGGTGAGGATCGCTCCCCCGCCGCCGGTAGTGATGGTCTTGTTCCCGTTGAAGCTGAGCGAGCTCAGGAGACCGAACGTCCCGGCATGCCGTCCGCCTATGGTGCTGCCCAGCGACTCGGCGGCGTCCTCGACGAGCGCGAGATTGAAATCCCGGGCAACGGCCAGCGTGCCCTCCATGTCCACCGGGTGTCCGAAGGTGTGCATCGGGACCAGTGCGCGGATCACGCGCCCCGTAGCGCGGTTCACGAGCACCCCGCCGCGCAGCTCGGCCGCGGCCGTCAGGTATTCGCGCAGGGCGCGCGGGTCGAGTCCAAGCGTCGCCGCCTCGCTCTCGGCGAAGTGCGGCACAGCGCCGCAGTACTTCACGGCGTTCGCGGTCGCGATGAAGGTGAGCGAGGGGATGAGCACTTCGTCGTCCCGCTGTACGCCGGCGAGGCTCAACGCGATATGCAGCGCCGCGGTGCCGTTCACAACCGCGACCGCGTACCCGGCGCCGGTGAATGCGGCCAAATCACCTTCGAAACGGTCTACGAACTTTCCGACGGAGGAAACGAACGTCGAGTCCAAACATTCTTTCAGATAGCTCCACTCGTTGCCGACGAAGAGCGGTTCGTGCAGCGCGACCGGACCTTTTCCGACGACTGCCGCGACGGCGGCGACGACCTGATCAGCGAGCGGTGTCCGGGTGGGCAAGTGCGTTACAGGTTGTAGATGTCCGACTTGTACGCCGCGAGGTTGGCGGGCTCTCGGAACCAGTTCACCGTCTCCCCGATCCCCCGGAGGAACCCCTCGAGGCCGCCGTAGCGCGGAGACCATCCCAGAAGATCGCGCGCCTTCTCGTTCGAGGCGTACAGCCGTTCCACCTCGCTAGCCTCCGGACGCACGCGCTGCTGGTCCGTGACAATCTCTATCTCCACCCCCATCACGTCGGCGATCGCTGCGGCGGCGTCCCTGATGGATATCTCGAAGTTGCTCCCGAGGTTGATGACCTCGCCCACGCTCCGCTCGGATGTCATCGCGGCAAGAAAACCAGCCACGGTGTCCGACACGAAGCTGAAATCCCGCGTGGGTCTCGTGTCGCCCAGCCGGATGGCGCGCTCCCCGCTGGCGATCTGCGTGATCACCGTCGGGATCACCGCCCTGGCCGACTGCCGCGGGCCGTATGTGTTGAACGGGCGCACGATGCTGACCGGCGTCCCGAACGATGAATGAAAGGACATCGCCAGCTGGTCGGCCCCGATCTTGGTCGCCGAATAGGGCGACTGTCCCTGCAGCGGATGCTCCTCCGTGATGGGGACGAAGCGGGCCGTGCCATAGACCTCGCTGGTCGAAGTGTGCACGACCTTCGCGATGCCGAGATCGCGCGCGGCCTGTACGATGTTCAGCGTGCCCTTGACGTTGGTGTCCACGTACGTGTCAGGGGAGTCGTACGAATACGGAATAGCAATCATGGCCGCCAGATGCAGAACCGCGTCGCGGTCCTTCATCGCGGTCCGCACCCCGTTCGGATCGCGCACGTCGCCGGCGAACACCTCGAACTTCCCCTTCACGTCGGGCGCGCACCGATCCAGCCAGCCCCACGAGTTGAAGGAGTTGTAGAAGACGAAGGCCCGCACGTCGAACCCGGCGCGCACCGCCGCCTCGGTGAGATGCGAGCCGATGAAGCCATCGGCACCGGTGATCAGGACTTTCTTCACTTTGCTGGTGATGTCATGATGGATTTCTCGCGTCCCGCTCCCAGTTGCGCCGAGCGAACTCCGAGCCCAGGAACCCGGTTGAGGATTCCAAGCGCGAGGCCAGCCGGTAGCGCTGGTGCGAGTCGGCGAAGTCGTTGTTCGGGATGATCGGCTCGGCCTGCCCCAGCAGCCGGCGTCCGTGCACGAGCCGCCCCTCGCTGAACGCCCGCTGCAGCTCGGTCGGCTGCCAGTTATCGGGCCGCTCGAAAAATTCCCTTACCACCGCGCGGAGCTCGTCGCTGTCGTTCTCGTGATACTCGTAGTCCTCGCCGACCGTGTAGAAGAAGTGGGAGTCGAAGGGCTCGGCGAGCCACTCGCTCAGCGACAGGAATCTGCCGCGCGACCTGGAATACACGTGCTTGAGCAGACTCAGATCGCCGGGCTTCTGGGGATAGGGAAATATCCAGCTCCACATATTCGTGAGAATTATGGGTCGCTGAAAGAGAATCGCTATCTCGTAGATGCCGGAAGACATGCCGATGTACATGCGGCACCCGCTGATCAGAAACACGTCCATCAGCGGGCTTTTGGCCCCCGTGAAGGGATAGTCTATCACCCGCTCCATCGGCGGCAGCCGTTTCATGGTCGAATCGCCCATTCGCACGACCCATCCGCCACGGCTGGTTATCTCCTCGATCGCCCCGATGTAATTGGCGATGTCGGCGTTGCGCTCAACGCACTGGTCTCCCCAGAAGCCGCCCTCGCGAACGTGCAGGCACACCCACCACGCGTCCCCGGGAAGGCCGAGCGCACCCAGCTGGCCGAGCGCCACCTGCCCGTCGGCGTCGTCCAGCCACACCGGCAATGGCGTCGCGAGCTGCTCCCGCCACCGGTACTCGTCAACGACCGCCCAGGAGAAGGACATGTCGTCGCGCGGCTGCCAGAGCGTGTACGTCCCCAGGGCAGGGTGGAGATAGACCGCGGGAAGCTCGCGCCGGAACAGCTTTCTGAGCAGAAAGCCGAGAACGCGAAAGAAGCCGAAATAGGCCGTGATAGCCGCCCTGCCGAGCAGCCCGGCAGGCGAGCGAGGGGAGACGGCGCGGAATTCGGAGCCGACCGCCGCCACCACTCCGTTGGCCGTCCGTGGGCCGCCCCGCCGAAACAGCTCGAACGGGAGCAGTATCGCGAGCTTTTTTCGCTCCCGCCGCGCTTTCAGCAGCCCGAAGTAAATCTCTTCGGCGCAGTTGCCCACCGCGACAGGGTGCGGCGTCATGACGATTGTCGCGAACGACTGCTCGATCCAGTCGCACGCGCGGGACAGCAGCGTCAGCTAGTCCTCGATCAGGCCGATCACGGCGCCAACGTCAATGGTCTCGCCCGGCTTGACCCGCGCTTCGCGCAGGATGCCTGCCACCTCGGCCTCGATCGGCATCACCGCTTTCTCGGTCTCGACCTCCAGAAGCGGCGCGCCCTTCTCCACGCGCTCGCCTACAGCGACGAACCACTGCCGTATGTCGCACTCGAGCGTATCGAGCCCGAGCTTCGGAATGCGGACTTCGTGCAGCATCAGACTGTGGCGAGCAGTGCGCGGCAGCTGTCGAGAAGCAGTGCGCGTGAGGGCAATACGTAGGTCTCGATCGGCGTGCTGAACGGCACGGGAACGTCCGCCCGCGTAATGCGCCGGACAGGGCCCTTTAGCGAGTCGAAAGCCTCCTCCGCGATGATCGCGGCGAGCTCGGCTCCGAAGCCGCACGTTCTGTTGGAGTCGTCGAATATCACCACACGCCCGGTCTTTCGGACAGATCCGAGAATCGTGTCACGGTCGAGCGGGAGGAGCGATCTCGGATCGACGACCTCCAGCGAAACGCCCTCAGCGGCGAGAGTCTCCGCGCACGCGAGCGCATCGGACACCAGCGGGCCAACGGCGATCACCGTAATGTCGGTCCCCTCACGCTTCACGTCGGCCTGGCCAAGCGGGATGAGATACTCCTCTTCGGGGACAGGGCCCTTCACTCCGAACAGCGAGACCGGCACAAAGAAGGCGACGGGGTCATCCTCGCGGATCGCAGCGCTCAACAGTCCCTTCACGTCGTATGGCGTGGACGGCATCACGACCTTCATCCCCATGTGCATCAGTAGCGGATACGGATGATCGGAATGCTGTCCGGCGAGACCGCGTCGGGCGCCCGACGGAATGATGTACGTGACAGGGATGGTGCCCTGCCCGCCCATCATGTATCGGAGCTTCTGCGCCTGATTCACCAACTGGTCGAACGCGACGTACAACAACGTGTTGATCTGGTACTCTATCACCGGCCGCATGCCCGCCATCGCCGCGCCGGTCGCGAGTCCCGTGAACGCCGATTCGGAGATCGGCGTGTCGTAGATGCGCTCGGGCCCGAACCTGTCGAGGATCCCCTTCATGAAGCCGCGCATGGCGAGCCGGACATCCTCACCCATGGCGACGATGCTGGGATCTCTGGCCATTTCGGCGTGCATCGCCTCCTGGAACGCCTCCATGTATCGAATCTCTCTCATATCCATCCCCGCGCAGGAAGACCAGGATACGTGACCGCGTACATTCCTTCGAGTGCTTCCTCAGGAGCCGACTCCTTGCTCTCCCGGGCGAACTGTACCGCTTCCTCGAGTTGCTGCTCCACTTCGGCGTCAACGGCCGGGACATCGCAGATCTTCTCCCGCTCGAGCCACGCGGGAAAAGTGACGAGCGGATCGCGGCGCCTCATGCCCGTGATCTCTTCTTCGGTGCGGTACTTGAATCCGCGCGCCTTCTCCGCGGTGAAATGTCCGACGTACCGGTACGTCAGGCACTCGAGCAGAGTGGGTCCCCCGCCGGCCCGCGCGCGCGCCACGGCCTTCGCGGTAGCCTCGTACACCGCGAGAACGTCCATGCCGTCCACCGTGTAGCCGGGCATGCCGTAGCCCGCCGCCCGATCGGCCAGCCGCTCGATGGCGACCACTTCGGTCAGCGGCGTAGTCGCGGCGTAGCGGTTGTTCTCGCACACAAAGATCACCGGGAGCTTCCACACGGCGGCTAGGTTCATCGCTTCGAGCACGACCCCCTGATTGATGCCGCCGTCCCCGAAGAACGCCACCGCGACGCGCCCCGTGCCGTTCGACTTGGCCGCAAACGCGGCGCCGCACGCGATCGGAACGCCGCCGCCGACCATGCCGTTGGCGCCGTAAATGCCGAGCCCGAGGTCGGCGATGTGCATGGACCCGCCACGTCCCCTGTTGTATCCCGTGGACTTGCCCATCAGCTCCGCCATCATTCGCCGCGGCTCGCCGCCCTTGGCCAGGATGTGGCCGTGCCCGCGGTGCGTGCTGGTGATCACGTCGTCCACCTGCAGCGCGTGACACACCCCGGTCGCCACAGCTTCCTGCCCGATGTACTCATGCGTAACGCCAGGCACCTCGTTGCGATTGACCAACTCGACGATTCGCTCCTCGAACCGCCGGATCAGCCGCATCGTCCGGTACATGGCGATGAAATCTTCGTTACTCACTACAGCTCCTCTTCTTTAGATGATCGCGCCGCGCGGGCACGTTCCAGTTCACGACACAGCGGCCGGTGAGCGCGCACCGAGCTCCCGCAGATATCGCTCCAGCGCGTCCCGCCACAACGGCATGTCGTCAGCGCCGAGCCGGGCGAGCACGCCGTTGCCCAGCACGGCATACTTGAGGCGCCTCGCGGGGCTACCCAGCTTGTCGGTCGTCATCGATATCAGCCGCGAGCGGAGTCCCGCCAGCTCGAACACCGCTTCCGCGAACTCGTGCCAGCTGCAATCGCCCGCGTTGGCTACGTGACAGATTCCCTCGACCTCCTTCCGGACGAGCCAGGCGATCTTCCGCGCGACGTCCTCCGTGTAGCTCGGCGACACCTGTTGGTCCGTCACGACATGCGTGTCGAGGCCGGATGCGTCTCGCTGTAACAAAGTCATAACGAAGTTAGTCGGTCGCCCCGGGTCGCGTGCACCCCCGAAGAGCGCCGACGTTCGAACGATGAGGTGTCGGCCGGCTATCTCCTTCACGAACTGCTCGGCGGCGAGCTTGGTGATCCCGTATACGTTGACCGGATTCGTCCGGTCCCCCTCGAGATAGGGCGCGGACGCGGTGCCGTCGAAAACGTTGTCCGTGCTGATGTGGACCAGCTTCGCCCCGACGCGCTCACAGGCTAACGCAAGATTGCGCGGCCCGAGCGCGTTCACCGCCCAGGCTTTCTCCGGGTTCGCTTCGCACTCGTCCGGCTTCCGAATCGCCGCTGGGTTGACGACGATGTCGGGTCGCAGCCTGTCCACAAACTCGTCCACTTGCGCCCGGTCGCAGATCTCCAGTTCGCCATGGGTGGCAGCCACGACTTCGTCGTCCGCCAGCGCCCCCCGCAAGCTGGTTGCGAGCTGTCCCCTTCCCCCAATCAGCAGAACCTTCATTTTGCCAGGAACCTCAAATGACGCGGATCTCCGGGAGCGGCATGATGAACCGTCCTCCCTGCTTCAGATAACGCTGGTGGGCCTTGAGGATCGGCTCGGCGAAACGCCAGGCGAGAATTATCACCACATCCGGCTTCCGCTCGTACAGCGCGCCGGGCGCGACGACCGGGATGTGCAGACCGGGGCTGTACAGTCCCTGCCTCCGCGGATTGTCGTCCACTATGAAGCTCAGCGAATCGCCAAGGTCGAAGTGATATACCAGCGTCGTGACGGTAGCCGAGGCGCCGTAGCCGGCGATCGTCTTTCCCTCCGCTTGCCAAGCGCGGATCATTCCGGCGAGCCGGGACTTGATGCCGTCCAACTCCCGCGCCAGAGCCTTGAACGTTTCGGGCTCGTGCACGCGCAGCTCGTCCTCGATGCGAACCAGCTCGCGAACGCCAGCGGTTTGACTGCGCGGGCCGGCGGCCAACTGAGCCGTGCAGCGGAGCGAGCCGCCCTTGGTTCCGACGCGCTCCGCTCCCACGAGCTCCATGCCGTGCCGCTTGAGGAACCCCTGCAGCGGGCGGACCGAGTGATGGGCGAGATGCTCGTGGTAGATGTAGTCGAACACCTTTCCGGTGACCAGATCCACCAGGTACGAGACCTCGAACACGAAGATGCCGCCAGGCGCGAGCAGCGCCCGGATCCCATCGGCGATGTCGCCGAGGTCGTCGGCATGAGCGAAGACGTTGTTCGCTGTCACGACGCTCGCGGCGCCGCGCTCGACCTTGAGCCGGGCGCCGAGCCCGGACGTGAAGAAGCCGCCGATCGTCTCGACTCCCGACGCGGTGGCGTCCCGCGCGATCTGCTCCGCGGCATCCACACCGAGAGCGCGCATTCCCCTGCCCTGAAGGAAACGCAGCAGCGTGCCGTCATTGCTGCCGATATCCACTGCGAGCTTCCCATCCAGCGGGCCCGCCTCGGTCTCGAGCCACTCGGCGTATTGCCGGAAATGCTCCACGAGGCCCGGGGAGCTGGTGGTGACGTAGATGTAATCGCCGAACAGGACCTCTGGGTCCACGACATCGAGCAGCTGGGCATGCCCGCAGTCGCGGCACATGTACAGGTCCAGCGGGAACCGGTCCTGAGGCTCGGCGAGACGGCTCCTCGGAACGTACGCGTCCGCGGGCGGCGTGGCCGCGAGCGGGAGCACCAGCTCGACCGCCGATGACGTACACAGGCGGCAATTGTCCCGGTGATGGACGGTCGCCTTCGGGCCGGCGTCAGCTTGCGGCATCGCCGTCCCCGCGCTTCGCGAGAAACTCGTCAACCCGCCGCTCGAGCTCCTTCATATAGGCGTTCTTTCCTTCCGTGTCGCTCTCCGGCGGAGCCCACGGCGCCACGAACGTGTCTTCTTTCCGGAAGGGGCCGGTCGCCGATTCGTGGTACAGCAGGTGATCCGAGCGAATGAGCACGCTGTGGTAGAAGTCCGACGCGCGCACGCGGAAGTAGAAGCTCCGGCCCGAGCCGTAGTCGCCCAGGCGCACCACGTCCTTGATCTCTCCCTCCTCGTCGAAGATCACGACGTCGGCGAGCCCTTCGATGACGTGATAAGACTCCCGCTTGACGAAGTGCTTCTCCGGGATGAGGTACGAATCGCGCTTGAGCACGACGATCATTTCGTGCAATATCTCTTCCGCGTCCTTATGGGCGCACACCCGCGCTCGCCGGCGCGGGCTGTCCGCGGCCGCTTGCTGCAGGAATTCGAAGTCGCTTCGGGTCGCGTGCACGACGTCGCCCGCGGCGAAATAGACTTCAGGATTGAATTTTGTGGTCTTCATTTTTCCCTGTCTCGATGTGGGTCAGCAGTGGCAGGCCGGACGTCGCGTCCGGATAGATGGAGATGAAGGATCCGCCCGCCTTCGAAAACGACGCGTGCGCCCGGCGCAGCTGCTCCTGGCTCTCCGGGCGCGCCGCCAGCAAGCATAGAGTGTAACCGCCGTCTTGCAGAGCGCTGGACGGCAGGATCGGCGCGCGCGAGCCGGGCATGTAGTAGCCCTGCTTCCTCGGGTCGTCGTCCAGCACGGCGTGGAGCTCGCTCTGCAGCTCCAGCAGGTTGATGAAGCTGCACCCGCGCTGCGCCGCTCCGAACATCGCCAGACGGCCGCCGCGAGCCCGGTCCCCGAGGAATCTCCGGACCCGCGCGCGCGTGCCCGGTAGCTCCCGCACCCAGGCCCGCCAGCGGGCCCGCTCCTCGCCTAGGGCGTCCGCGGCGGCTGCCGGCGCCGCCGTGGGCCTGGCGATGAGGACGAGCGAATCCTGGATGGCGTACGGGTACGCGACGAAGCGCACGACCTCGAAGCCGGAGCGACGAAACGCCTCCTGAAGCGTCACTTCGGTGAAATAAAGCGCGTGCTCCTCCCACACGGCGCTGTAGTCACCCGTTTCCTGCGCCTTTCGGCAGTCCGGCACTTCCACGACCACGTACCCGCCGTCGCCGATCAGCGCCTTGATGCCGGCGAGGAACCGGCTCGCGTCCTGCGCGTGCTCCAGCAGGAAGCGCCCGATCAATACGTCCGGACGGCCGTGCGTGGCCGCGAGCCGGCTCGCCAGGCCGGCGTCGAGCCGCGCCTGCACGAGCTGCACTCCCGGCGGATAGACATCCTCTCCCAGGTCTATCGCCGTGTCCAGCCGCCACTGCCTCGACAGACCGAGCTGGCGCAGCCGGCGGAGCAGCGAGTCATCCACGGTGCTGAGCCCGGCCACCACCGACTCGGGCGTGATACCGGGCAGCTCCGCGATGACGCGCGCTAGAGCGTCGAGGTGATCCTCGGGCTCGCGATACACCACCCACTCGTACCGCGACGCGAGCTCCGCTATCGGCACCGGGTCCACTATCTGGACGAGAGCGCACGATTCGCATTGTCCAAGCGCGAGATCATGCGAGTATTCATTTGCGTCGGGCGCCGGGAGAAACCGATTGCATACCGGCTGCGGCCCGAAATCCAGCAGATCAGTGACGCGCCCTGCGCAGAGGGTGCACGCGTGTTCTCCCGCCTTCACTCCCGGTTACTTGAGCAGCGAAACGACGTGTTTGCCGAGGTCCACGCGGTTGAGCGGGACCCGGCTGCCGACCTCGCCGACCAGCTCCGCCCCGGCGACGTTGCCCAGGAACGCAATGATCTCCCACGGCGCGTCGAGGTACGACAGCAGCGAGGTGATCGCGAGGACGGCGTCGCCCGCTCCGACGCGGTCCTCGATCTTGGTGGCGAGCGCGGGCGCTTCGACGAAACCGCTGCTCCGGTCGAAGTGAATGCTCCCCTCCTTGCCGCATGTAACGGTGAAGCGCGGGCAGTCCACACGACGGGCGATCTCCAGCACGGCGTCCTTCAGGTTGCAGTTCCGGTCGCGCAACTCCATTCGGGCCTCGTGCGCGGCGACGCACATGTAACTTGCGCGCTTATAGCGCGACAGCGGGTTGAAGCCGCGATTGCCCGCATTGGACTGGGCGTTCACGGCGAGGAACGGGGCGCGCTCGCACATGGTGTGAATGGCCGCCGGGGTCATCATGCCGTGACCGTAGTCGGCGACGATCGCGATATCCCACGCGTCGAGCTCGGACTCCAGCGCCCCCCGGAGGGCCACCGCGTCTTCTCCCTGCGTGGTCTTGTCGTCCATCACGTACACCTCGAGCAGCTTGTTGCCCGAGTACTGGTCAACGATCCGCCGCTTGCGCACGGTCGGGCTGCCCGACTTGGTGAGGAACACAGGTCGGATGTTCGAGCGGAGCGAGCCGCGCACGAACTCCTCTCTCCGATCGATCTCGCCAAGCTGCGTCAGCAGTCCGGCCTCGGCACACAGCCCGGCGAGGTGATTCGCGATCGCGAGCGTGCCGCCGGCGACGGGCTCGATGCACTCCTGCAGCACCGCGAGCACCGGGTCCTTGGTAGACTTGCCGATACCAGTGCAGAAGAGATACTCGTCGATGATCGCCTCGCCGACGATAAGAGCGCGCACGCGGGACGCCTTGTCGAGCCAGTCCAGAATCTCGTCGCTCGAATACCGCTTGCGGAATCCTTCCAGATAATCCGCGACCTCCTTCGTGAACGGCGAGAAGTACTTGTTCAGCAACTGCGACGAGCTGAAGCTCACATCTTCCGTGAAGCGAATCTCGCCGCCGATCTCGCGAATTGCCTCGGCTTCGGCCGTGATTCCACCGGTGATGTCCTTCTCGGCGATCTTGTAGTCCGGCCCCTTGGCGTACACATCGGGCTTGAGCAGGCGGATGGTCTCCACCGACCGTGGCCAGCGATTGACGGCGACGAAGTCTATGGATCGTAGAGCGGCCAGCGATTCGGCGCGCACGTTCTCCGGGAACGCGGGCCGGTGCGGCCCCTTGTTCACGAACTGGTCCTGCGTCAGCGTGACGACCAGCACGTCGCCCATACGCTTTGCCTGTTCGAAGTGCCGGATGTGGCCGACGTGCAGCAAGTCGAACACACCGTGCGACAAGACCACCTTCTTTCCTTCCGCCCTGAGCTGATCCAACTGGCGGGCGAGCTCGTCCAGATCGAGAATCTTATTATGCACTAACCGTATTGATCGGAATGGGCGCGCGCGCGGTCCGTCCAGGGGAGACCGGGCGTTGCGCGCCAAATTCGTGGATAGTCATGAAAGTAAGGATAGTCAGCACAGCGACGTGAAATCCCGGGCCAGGGCCAGTTCGTCCAAGTACTGTGTGCCACTCAGCCCCACGAGGCGCTTGAACGCAAGCGAATCCACTACCTCCAGCATCCCGGCCAGTTCCTTCACGTACAAGAAATTGAACAGCGCGTCATGATCCTTGAGCCCGTTGCAGGCAGATCGCTCGCTGACCATCGCCTTGCTGTCGCGCCCCAGATGCGGGTAGTAAGGTGCGTAGGTTCTCTTCCCCACGTACATGTCAAACCCCTCGATCACACACGTGAACCGGCCGTACGTCCGCAGGAGATTGTATATCACCCTCCCGAGGCCCTGCGCCGACGCGATGTCGCCGCCGAGCGGAAACTTCGAGCGGACAAAAGGCTCCGACAGCTCCGCCTCACGGCAGCTGACGAAGATGGTGCCGTACTCGCGCACGATGCTCTCCCGTAGACCCGGCTCGCGCGCGAGCTTCGCGTAGTACATGCTGTTGATGAACAGCATCTTGTCGGTGAAGGCGCGCAGATCGAGCTCCACGGGCTTGGTTATGACAAGGGTGTAGTCGCGGTACTTCTCGTCGGGCGGGTGCCCGGCGTTCGGCCCGTAGATGTAAAACTTCCTGTCCGTCCTCCGCTCGATCCGGACAGCGCAACGACCTTCCACGCCCGCGTAGTGGCCATGTCGCGCGAGCAGGGCCAGATAGTTGCGCGCATCCCAGCGGGATAGCGTGCTGCGCGAGCGGGCGATTACATGCTCCGCCCACCGGATCTTGCTTTGCACGGCGCCGTGAAGATCGCCCGCGCACAGCCGCTCGAGGTACTCGACCCGGAGCCGGTTTACCTCCAGCAGGTATCGGACGTATTCCCGTGTCCCGGTTCGGTCCCCGGCGCGCGTGGGGCCGAACCCCCGCAGCACGACGCGAAGGATCGTCCCGGCAGACCGATAACCGGCTGCCCTCACCAGGTACCGGGTGAGCAGCCGCGCAGCCTTGACCGGACCGCTGAGATTGTCGACCCCCGCTGCCGCGTCGCTGACTTCGCGAAACGGCAAGCGCTTCAGGGCGCGCTTTCTCCTTCGTTCGGCGAGTCGGTCGCTAACCGCCTGCAATGGGGATCCTACGGGGACGGGGACATCGCGATCGAACACCGGCCGCTGACTTCCCCGCTGCGCATCTTCCCGATCGCGATGTTGATGTCGTCGAGGCGGAACCGGTCCGTGATGAGCGGCTTGAGTTGTATCCGTCCGGCAGTCACGAGCCTGTGATACCGTGGAATGTCCTCATCCGGACTCGCCTCTCCGCCGTGGGAGCCCGTCATCACTTTGCCGAAGTGCAGCGGGAGGGAGTAGAGGGTCACGTTCCTTCCCTTCCGCGGAACCCCGACGAGAATGACGCGGCCCTGCGGTCCCGTCAGCCCGTAACCCAACTCGATGATGGCCGGCTGGCCGGTGTTGTCAACGAACACATCCACTTGTATGCCGCCAAGAGCTTCGAGAATGGCTGCCCGTGCTTCGGTTCGCCCGGAGTTGATCGTGTGCGTCGCGCCGAACTGCCGCGCCAGGTCGAGTCGTCCGTCGTGGAGGTCCAGCGCGATGATGGGATACGCGCCGCGGATGGCGGCGGCCTGCACGATGTTTAGCCCGACTCCGCCGGCTCCGAACACGACCACCGACTCGCCGCACTTCACCTTCGCGTTGTTCTCCACCACGCCAAAACCAGTCGTCACCGCGCACCCGAACAGCGCGGCCGTCTCCATGTCGTACGATGAATCGATCTTCGTGGCGCGATTCTCCGATACGATCGCGTACTCGTTGAACGTCGCGATATGGCCTGCGTTCAG
The DNA here is from genome assembly GCA_964350145.1 of uncultured Gemmatimonadaceae bacterium. Lineage (GTDB taxonomy): Bacteria > Gemmatimonadota > Gemmatimonadetes > Gemmatimonadales > Gemmatimonadaceae > JACDCY01. The sequence continues at coordinate 43,408 of CAYGJL010000001.1, read as the reverse complement.
GGTCCCGCCCTTCCACTTGTAGCTGGGGGGAACGGAGTCAATGCCGCGACCCTTCCGCCAGTGGAGGACTACGGCGTCGCCCGGCGCGACGTATCGTACGCCGGGCCCGACTGCCTGCACGGTTCCGGATGCCTCGTGCCCCAGCAGGTGGGGCAAATACTTGTCCTCCCCCTTCGAGCCGTCTATCTCGCCGAGCTGCGAGCCGCAAATGCCGCTGTACAGTATCCTGACCAGTACCTGGCCAGCTTCGAGCCGCGTCGGCAGCTCCACTTCGTCCACGACCAGAGGGCGCTGCAGCTCAACCAGGATCGCGGCTTTCATCGTCCGGGGAATTTCCATGTCCGTCACTCGAAGAAGATCAGCGAATAGTCGCCGGTAAAGCCGGTCTGCTTGAACCACCACTCCCATTCCTCGGGGGTGCAGAACGCCTCACAGGTGACTTGCCAGTACATCAGGTTGGCTTTCTCGCTCTCGTTCCGGTAGGACTCGACGCACAGGTACTTCTTCTTCCCTACACGCTCCATCTCGCGAAGGGCCTGGTCGAGATCGTAGTTGTGCAGGTTGTGGAGCGTGGTGATAGAGAACACGAAGTCGAAGTGATTGTCGGGAAACGGGAGGCTGGTGGCGTTCCCGACCTGCAGCCGGTCCTTGATCTCCTCCTTGGCGTTCTCGATGGCGTACTCGGAGACGTCGATTCCGTGCAGTTCGAGGCCCGGCTCGATCAGACTCATCTCGTACAGCAGAAACCCTTTCCCACATCCGATGTCGAGGACCTTGTCGCCGACCTTGAGCCCGTAATGATCTATCATCGCCATGGCGACCGGCGCCCACCGGCCGGGCATGTACTTGTACCCGCCGTAACAGATACGGCGGTCGCCGTCCCAGTAGTCGTACGCCCACTGCTTGGCTAGAACCGCCGCCTTGGCCTTGGGATACTCCGGATCGTTCACCCGGGCCAGGTAATCGCGCTTGGTGCTCTTGTGCGTGGAGGAGAGAAAATCTATGTAAGCCATGGTTATCCCAGTGTTGAATTGAATAGCACTTGTGCCTTCTCGAGCTGTCGGCGCCGGCTGACGCCGTGCACGAGCTCAGGGTCGGCGAATCGGCGCCGGCTGGCGGCGTCGGGCAGGAATTCGTTCAGCAGAATGCAGCACCACTCGAGCTGGACCAGGGGGAGCAACAGTCGCGCGCGCTCCGCGAGCAGGTCCGCGTTGCCCGAGTAGCCCAGCGCCACCCGCAGAAACTCCTCGAAGTGGTCGAGCGAAACAGACACGGCGGGCTGCGCGAAGAAATCGCACACGAGCTTGGCCGGATCGTCCCACCCCGCATACTCGAAGTCTATGAAAACGACTTCGCCGCCCGCCCTCAGCAGCGCGTTGTGAAAGCCGAAGTCTGACGGGGAGACGCAACGATCTGCGTGCTGGAGTTCCCCGCCCACCGCGGCGCCGGCAAGCGTCAGGCTTGCGCGCAGCTCCCGCAGCACGCCGGCCAGCCGTCCGGCGAGCGCGGCCGCCCCGCCATCGGCCGGCGAGTCGCCGCGCAGCGCCAGCAGCCGCCCGATCCTTCCCTCGACGCGGGCCAGATGCTGCTCGACGCTGAAGCCGCTCGCCGATGCCGGCGGAAGATCCCGCGCGCCGGCGCGACGATCGGACAGGTTGAGCGCCAGCACGAACCGGGCGGCCTGCGCGACGTGCTCCCGGGTCACGTCGCCCGCGCCCAGCTTGCCACCCTCCACATACTCGTACAGCCCCACGTGCGCCGCGGCGTCGCATGCCACGGGACGGGGCACGCAGCGTACGCCGATCCCATGCGCATAGGACAGGAAAGCGAACTCCGCGCGCAACCGGTCGCGGGTGTCCGCCGGGTCACTGAAATAGTGCTTGGCCAGGAGCTTCTCGCTCGCGGTCCGCACGGCGAAGACCTTGTTGTTGCCCCCGCCGGCCACCGGACTCACCTCGAGCACCGGCGCGTGGATCCCCGCGCCGGCGAGCAGCCGCTGGATCGTCTCACTCAGCGGCCGGACTTCCACTCGTGCTCGAAGAACGCGTCTATGTCCAGCCATGATCCGACGCGCACCGATCCTTCCTGCGCCGGATGCGTGGCGTCGGGATCGAACAGGATCGCCCGCGTGCTCGCCGGAAATCCGGGCATGACCAGTATTTCCGGCAGATCGTCAACGAAGTAATCGCACGCAGTGTCGCATATTCGGGCGATCTTCTCCTCCTTCGTCAGCTCGAAAAAAACCTGGTCCGGCACTATGAGCGGCGCGCCCGACTCCGTGAGGTAGTGGTCCACCCACTGGCGGGCGGCGGCGTGTAGATCGTATTGCGGTCCCCTGAAGGGGTGCCGTGTCTTGTGGCTGACGATGAACATCGTCACGCCGCGCTCACGCGCGCGCCGCATGAATTCGATGGCGCCCGGGTAAGCATCGGCCTCGTCCATCCTCGCGCCGTACACATAGCCCTGGAGCACGATCCAGTCCTCCTCGCCCCCGATCGATCGCAAGTAATCGCGAACGGCCAGCTTCGACCGTGAAGTTCCGGGAGGAACGAGCGCCTGCTCGACCGCCACCTTGTGAAAGAGAGAGTCGTAGTTGACGATCGTGTTGTCGAAATCGAAGCCGATCCGCACGTCCGTCAGCCCAGCGATTCGATCACACGGTGCGCGATGCTTTCGGCCGTCAGTCCGAACCGGGCCCGGGCATAGGTTTGCGTGCCGATCTCATGGAGAAACTCGTCAGCGGTGCCAAACTGAATCAGGCGCCCCTTGACGTGCCCCTGCCGCGCGAGCCACTCGGCGACGCCTCCGCCAAGGCCGCCGATCACGCTGTGCTCCTCCACGGTCGCCACCACTCGGTAGCCCGTGAACAGCTCTCCCAGCCGGGGCTCGTCGAGCGGCTTGACCGTATGAAAGCTCTCGACGCGCGCGTCAACACCGCGCGCGGCGAGCATTTCGCACGCGTCCATCACCATCGGCAGGACGGTGCCGGTGCTGATAAGGGCGACGTCTGCCCCTTCGCGGACCGTGATCGCGCGTCCGAGCTCGAAGCTGTCGTCCTTCTTTGGCGTGACGCGCTCGCCCTTCTTGCCGATCCGCATGTACACCGGACCCGGCAGCTCGAGCGCGGCGCGCAGGCACTGCCGCAGCTCGACCTCGTCAGCGGGCGCGAGCACGGTCATGTTCGGCAGCACGCGCATGATCGCGAGGTCCTCGCACGAGTGGTGCGTGGGCCCCAGGTCGGCGTAGGACAGGCCGGAGCCCGTTCCCACGATGACCACGGGAACATTGTGGTAGCACGCGTCCACCCGGATCTGCTCGTAACAGCGGGTCGTGGTGAACGGAGTAATCGTGTACACGACGGGCCGGAGGCCGGACATAGCCATCCCGGCCGCGACGCTCATCATGTTCGCCTCGGCGATGCCGCAGTTGAAGAAGCGCGGGCCGGCGTTGTCCTTGAACTTGTCGAAAAGCTTATTTCCGATGTCGCCTGTGAGCAGCACGACGCGCGGATCCGCGGCCCCGATCTTCGTCACCTCGTCGGCGAACGCGTTTCTCATCGAGCCGCTCCCAGCTCGCGGCGGACGGCCACCATGTCCTCCGCGGACGGAATCTTGTAGTGCCAGTTGTTGTCGTCTTCCATAAACGACACTCCCTTGCCCTTGACGGTGTGCGCGACGACCGCGACCGGCTGTCCCTCGTTCGGCCTTCTCTCCGCGATCACCTCGACGAGCTGCCGCATGTCGTGTCCGTCTATCTCGCGCGCGTCCCACCCGAAAGCGCGCCACTTGTTCACCAGCGGGGCGGCGCCGCTGACTTCGGCGCTGCGGCCGGTGGCCTGCCATTTGTTCGCATCGACGATCGCCACGAGGTTCCCCACGTTCTGAGCGGCGGCCATCATCGCGCACTCCCAGATGGATCCTTCATTACACTCGCCGTCACCGAGCAGAGCGATCACGTTGTAGCTGCGCCCCTGGATTCGGGCGGCGAGGGCCATGCCCAGTCCTATGGGCAGGCCGTGACCCAGCGATCCCGTCGCCGCCTCGATCCCCGGCAGGTAGTCCGGGCTGGGCGGATGCTCCGCGAACAAGCTTCCGTCCTGCCCGTAGGTCTCCAGCATCTGCTCGGGATAGAAACCCTTCATCGCCAGAACCTGGAACAACGACGCCGCGCCGTGGCCCTTGCTCAGAATGAACCGGTCGCGATTCGGATCTCTCGCGTTCGCGGGGTCGAGCCTGAGGCAATGAAAGTACGCGGCTATCAGGATGTCCACGCACGACAGGCACGACCCCAGGTGCGGGGTCTGCGTTTCGTGCGAATTCGTGATGATGCGCAGCCGCGCGTCGCGCGCGATCTCGCGCAGCCCGTCGAGATCGCCTTGCGAGATCTCGACCGTCATGCGAGCGCCATGGCCGGGCGGGAAAAGCTCCGCACACCGTCTACGACGTGCGCGACTTCCTCGTCCGTCATCTCCGGGAAGATTGGTAGGCTGATCATGGTCTTCGCGTATTTCTCAGCGTTGGGCAGGTCGCCGGGCCCGTACCCGAGGTCCTTGGCCGCTTCCTGCATGTGTATGGGGATCGGATAATGAATTCGCGTGTCCACGCCGTGCGCCCTGAGATGGAGAATGAGCGCGTCCCGCGCATCGGTCCGGATGACGAAGTTGTGATATACCGCCTCCTCCCAGCTCTCGTCCGACGGCACCTGTACGATCTCACCGAGACCGTCACGGTAGATGGCCGCGATCTCCCTGCATCGCTGGTTCCACCCGTCGAGCAGGTCGAGCTTGATCTCGGCGAATGCGGCCTGCATGGAATCGAGCCGCGAGTTGTAGCCCCACATCTCGCACTCGTCCCGGTTCCTGAGCCCGTGATTGCGCAGCTTTCGCAGCTTCGCGTCCAGCGCGGCGTCCGCCGTCGTAATGATCCCGCCGTCGCCGTAGATGCCGAGATTCTTCAGCGGATGCAGGCTGAATCCGGCGCCCGTTCCGAGGGAGCCGACGCGCCGGCCGCGGTAGCGCGCGCCGATCGCCTGGGCCGCGTCCTCGATCACGAACAAGTCGTGCTTCCCGGCGATCGCGTTGATCTCGTCCATCCGCGCGGGACGTCCTGTCAGGTGCACCGGGATCACCGCCCGGGTGCGCGCGGTCACCGCGGCTTCGACGCGATCCGGGTCGATGTTCATGTCGTCGGCCACGTCCACCAGCACCGGCTTCGCGCCGGCCGCCACGATCACCCACGCGGTCGCGATGAACGAGTTCGTGGCGGTTATCACCTCGTCACCCGGTCCGACACCGAGCGCCTTCAGCAGGAGAAACAGCGCGTTGGACCCGTCCGCCACGCCGAGCGCGTGTGGAACGCCGCAATAGCTCGCCGCGCGCGCCTCGAACGACTCGAGTCGCTCGCCCATGATGTACACGCCGCTGCGTCCAACCTCGAGGAATGCCCGCGTGAGCTCGGGCTCGATGCTGCGAAACTGCCGGGCGAGATCCACGAATGGAACCTGCATTTCAGCGGCCATAGAACTCCCGGATGGCGCCGACCACGCGTGCCTGCTGCTCGCGCGTGATGAATTCGTGCACGGGCAGGGACAAGGCGCTGCCGGCGATGGCTTCGGCCACGGGAAAATCGCCGGCCTTGTGACCGAACATCGCCGCCGCCGGCTGCAGGTGCATGGGCACCGGATAGTGGACCTTGGCGTCCACGCCGCGAGCCACGAGGTGCGCCTGGAGTTCGTCCCGCCGCTCGCAGCGAATCATGTACAGATGGTAGACCTGATAAATGTCACGCTCCCGCTTGGGGACGATGACCTCCGGAATCCCGCGCAGCTCCGCGTCGAAGTACTCGGCGTTCGCGACCCGCGAGCCCGTGATGTGGTCGATCTTTCCCAGGAGATGCCGCGCAACGACTGCCTGGATCGTGTCGAGGCGCGAGTTGTACGCGAACACGCGGCACTCGTCCCTGCCGGCCAGGCCGTGGTTGCGCAGCAGGCGCAGCTTGTCGGCGAGGTCGTCAGACCCGGTGGTGATGATTCCTCCGTCTCCCCACACGTTCAGGTTCTTGAGCGGATGGAAGCTGAAGCAGGCCGTCGTGCCCAGTGAGCCCGCGGGGCGCCCCTTGTACGTCGCCTTGATCGCATGGCAGGCGTCGGCCACCACCGCCAGCCCGTGTCCCGCCGCGGTGGCCTCGATGGAATCCATGTCACACGGCTTACCCGACCAGTGTACCGGCATGATCGCCTTGGTCGCGCCGGTGATCGCCCGTTCGATGCCTGCCGGATCAATGTTGTAGTCGTCGCCCGCATCCACGAACACCGGCGTCGCCCCTGCCGTCACTATCGCGCCGATGGTCGCATAGAACGTGTACGGCGTGGTGATGACTTCGTCACCCTTGTCCACGCCGAGCGCCTTGAGGCTCAGGAACAGAGCGTCGGTCCCGCTGCCAACAGCGATCGCGTGGCTCGTGCCGCACAGCTCCGCGAATTCCCGCTCCAGAAGATCTACGTCGGAGCCCAGGGTAAAGTCGCCGCGAACCACCACTTCCCGCATCCTGGCCCAGATCGCGTCGTGGTCGGCGAACTGCTCGCGAAGATAGCTGTGATTGATCTCGAGCTTGCCGGTTTCCCGGTATTGATCGGGAAGAAAGTTTACCGTTTGCGTCATTAGTGTAGCCGTCTCATGCTTTGTGGATGTAATCCCACGGCATTCCCTTGATTTCGTCGAGGTTCGCCCGGATCCAGGCGATCGTGCGATCCACGCCCTCCTCGAACGTGACCGATTCCTGCCAGCCCAGCTCGGACCGCGCCTTGCTCGCATCCATGAGGTAGGCGTGATCCTTCCCCGGCCGCTCCGGAGCGACTTCCGCTACGGACTCGAACGGAACATCGAGGCGCCGACAAATCGTCTCGACCACCTCCCGGATCGTGAGGAAGCGCTCCGGCGAGAAATGATACGCCTCGCCGGTTCGGCCGGTGTGGATGCACCGCATCACTCCGTCCGCGACGTCGTCCCCAAAAATGAACGCCCGCACAGCCGTCCCACCGCCGTGGAGCTGCAGCTTCTTGCCGGTCAGCGCGGAGATGATCGTGCGCGGAATGATGCGATACAGCTGCTGCCCCGGACCGTAAAAATTGGCGAAGCGCGGCAGCACGACGGGGAATCCGTAGTTGGCGTGGAACGCGCGCAAGCTCATGTCCGTCGCCGCGTGCGACACCGCGTACGGGGTGCTCGGACTGTAGGTCCAGGATTCCCGCGAGGGCCCGCTCTGACTGCCGTACACCTCGGGAGTCGAGACGCGCACGTATCGCGAGAGCCATTCCCGCTTGCGCAGTTCGTCGTGCAGCCGGACTTTCGCGACGATGTTCGTCGTGTACCATTGCGCCGGGTTCTGCCAGCTCTCCGCCACCATGCCCTGGCCGGCGAAATCGATCACCGCGTCAGGGCGGAACCGCTCGATCTCCTCGAGAATGCGCGTCAGGTCCCGGTTGAGATCGGCCTGGTGGAAAGCGTATGCCGCGCGCCGGGCGGATTGGCGGTACGGCAGGAAGATGTCCGACCCTTCGGGCGAGCGATTGAAGCCAACGACCTCCGCTCCATCATTGATCGCGCGAGCGACGAATGCGGCCCCGCCGAACGAGTTGCTGCCGATGACGGCATACCGCTGCGCCGCCACGGATCACGCCACCGGGCGGTTGGCCGAGAGCCATTGGATGACCATGTGACCCACGATCAGCTGCAGGTCCTCGGAGATCTGCATGTCGTCAATCGGAAAATGGATCGCGACGTCCGCGAGTGACTTGCTCCGCCCGCCGGAGTAGCCGAGGATCGCGTAGCTTCGGACTCCCATCTCCTTCGCCTGCTCCAGCACCTTGACGATGTTGGGGGACTGACCGCTGCCGGACAGAACGATCAGCAGGTCGCCCCGATTCGCCTGCACCGCCAGCTGCTCCGAGAAGATGTGTTCGTAGCCGACGTCGTTGGCGAGGCAGGTGATGACCGAGATGTTGGTCGTCAGCGCGTTGACCTTCATCCCCGCCCCAGTCTGCCTGGCGATCCCGTACAGGAGATCGTTGGCGAGGTGGCTCGCGTTACCGGAGCTGCCACCGTTCCCGCACAGGAAAACCTGACGTTCACCCGCCCAGCAATCTCGCATGTCGCGCGCGAGCCGCTCGACGTCGGACCAGTCGGTGGAGCTGAGGACCGCCTGGAGTCTCGAGGCGTAGTCCGCAAAGAAGGGCGCCTGTGTCGCGCCGGCTCGCGGGCTCATTTGGGCTGAAAGAGTGTCTGCTGCATCCACTTAAGATTGTAGTAGCGGTCTTCGTCGCGCAGTGCGCCGCCCCGGAACTTGTCTATCATCTCGGTGATCGCGGTCTCCACGTCCTTCTTCGGCCTGAATCCCGTGGCCAGCAGCTTGTCGGAGTTGACACGGTAGGAGCGGGGGTCGTTCGACTCCGTGACCACGATCTCGACGGGCAGATGCTTGGCGACGAGGCTGGCGATGTCGAGAATGGAGATATTCTCGAAACCGGCGTTGTACGTGCCGGTAACCTCCGGGTGATCCATCATGTGGAGGTACACGTCCGTGATGTCATCGATGTGGATGTTCGGGCGCACCTGCTTGCCGCCGAAAACGGTCATCCTCCCCTTCGACAGGGCCTGCATGGTCAGGAGGTTCACTGAAACGTCGAGCCGCATCCGCGGCGAATAGCCGCATACGGTCGCCGGCCGGACGATCTGCACGACCATGTCGTCCGAATAACTCAGCAGCACGCGCTCCGAAACCATCTTCGTCTTGTTGTACTCGGATATCGGCTTGAGATCGAGGTCTTCGGTGACCTGATCCTCGTCCTTGACGCCGTACACGCTTCCCGAAGACGCGTAAATGAACTGCCTGACGCCGGCCCGCGCGGCCTTGTCCGCGAGCTGCATCGTTGCCAGCGCGCTTATCTCCCACGTCAGCTTCGGATCGAGATCCCCGCACGGATCGTTCGCGACCGAAGACAAGTGGATGATGGTATCGACGTCGTCGAGCGGAATCGCGTCTGTGTCGCGAACGTCGCCCACCGTAACAATCAGATTCTCATGCGGCGCGAGGTAGTTGCCGAACCAGGCAGTATCCAGCACGCGAACTTTGTGGCCGCGCGCGAGCAACTTTGGCACCAGCACACTTCCCTTGTAACCGCACCCCCCTGTAACCAGCGTGTTCATCAACTCCTCGGTATTAATGATTTGACGCGAATGCGACTGATCAGCGAATGGTGGACGCAATGCTGCGGAAGCTCGCGCTGGTCTCTAGCAAGCGCTCGTAGGTGCCCTGCGCCACCACGCTGCCATGTTCCAGCTCCACGATCGTATCGCATCGCCGCACGGTCGTCAGCCTGTGGGCGATGAGCAGGATCGTCAGATCGCGGTTGAGCTCGTCTATGGCTTCCATCACCGAGAGCTCGGTGGCGCTGTCGAGCGCGCTGGTTGCCTCGTCGAAAACTAGTACACTGGCATCCTTGTAGAGAGCGCGGGCGATACCGATTCGCTGGCGCTGCCCCCCGGACAGTCGAATGCCGCGCTCCCCCACCATGGCGTCGTACCCGAGGGGGCCGTGCTCGATGAAGTCGGCGATTTGCGCCTGACGCGCGGCGCGGTGGACCCGCTCCATGTCGATCGCCCCGCGCGGCACACCGAACGCGATGTTCTCCGCCACGCTCACGTCCGCGAGGAAGATGCTCTGCGGCACGTGCGCAATTGTCCTCTGCCACGCTCTTGTCCGGCTTCCTCGCAGTGGCTGCCCGTCAACGAGAACTTCGCCTCGCGTGGGAGGCAGTAGGCCCATCAGCAGATCGAGTGTCGTGCTCTTCCCGCTCCCCGTGGTTCCGACGAAGCCGACCCGGGCTCCCTTGGGAATTTCCAGGTTCATGTCCTCGACGACCCAGGGGCCGTCACTCACGTAGCGAAACCACACCCCGCTGAACTGGATCGACTGGCCGAATGGAAGCGGGTCGGGCTCCGGCAGGTGAATCTCCGCCGGGAGCGGCTGGTCGAGCAGGTCAACCGTATCCGACAGCGAAGCGTGGCTCCCCGCGATCGCAGCCCACGCGCTGTACCCCTGCTGCAGTGCCGGCAACAGACGCTGCGCACCGAGGGCCAGCGCACCCAGAACCGGCAAGGCCGTTGCGAGACCGCCTGCTCCACGGCTCAGGATGAACGCCAGCACAGCGATGAACACCATGCCCAGCGCCTCCATTGCGTAGCGCGGACTGGAACTGATGAAAATGTTGTTTCCCTGCGCGCGCCGCAGTGGATGGTCGGCCTTCCGGTAAACATCGCAGTACACTCCCTGGGTACCGTCGAGCAGGACGTCGCGAATGCCGCCGAGTCCCTCCTGCAGCGCCTTGATCACCTGGGTCTGCTCATGCGCGATCAGCACACTGTTCCGTCTGAGGCGCCGCCGGGTCATCCACGTGATGAGAACGTACCCCAGACCGAACCCCGCCGTCGCCTCGAGCGCCACCACGGGATCAATGGCGATCAGCGCGAACATGATCGCCACCAACAGCACGATCGAGTTCGCCAGAATCAGCAGCGACAACAGGACGCTCACGGCACCGGCGACTTTTATCGAAAGTCCGCTGATGACCTCACTGCTGTTTCGCGCCGTATGCACGCGGTAGGGCTGGTACAGTGTCCGTCGGTATACCTCGCTGCTGAGCTCGGCTCCACTGGCGAACGCCAGGCGCGTGTTGCTCCACAGCAGGAGCATTCGAATCCCCGCCGCGACCAGCGCCAGCCCGATGAAGGCTACGGTCAGCGGCACCACGAGCTGATCGGGCGTCGTGATGCCCCAGGACCGGGCCATGTCCCCTATGACCGGGTGCTGCAACGCCTTTTCGGGCGCGGTGAGCACGAGAAGAAACGGCAGCACCGCGCCGAGGCTGACGACCTCGGCCACGCCGGAGAGGAGCATGACGCCGAAAAGAAGCATCAGCTGGCGTCGCCGCCGCCGGCTCAGATGCCGCCAGAGGCGCACGAGCAGGCGCAACGTGCTCGCGGCGCGGGGTGCGGTCATGGCTGGAGCGGCTCCGGCGCGTGAACACCGGCGCGTCCGGCTCGCTCTCGCAGTGCCGTCCAGGTCATGTCATCGACGAGCACGCCGTCGCGCTCGCCCGCCTGCGCCGATCGATGTTCGGGCTCGCCCGGCACCATGATGCCGTCGACTCCCGGCATGGGCCGAGCGCTCTGCACGTGCGCCATCAGCTCCCGGACTTTCGCCTCGAACTCGGCGAGGGGGCAGAACGCCTCGATCCTGATCGCCAGGAAAAGACACGCGTTGCCGTGGCGGCCACTTCGCGGGTTGGAGCAGTCAGCGCCCGACAGCGCCCCGCTCAACGCATCGATCGCCAGCGACAGTCCGAACCCTTTATGGCCCATCGGCCCGCCGAGCGGGAGGATGGCGCCCCGCGGCTCGTCGTAGAATTGAGCCGGCTTGGATGCAGGCAGTCCCTCGCTGTCTATCGCCCATCCATCCGGTAATGGCTCACCGCGATTGAGGCGCAGCTTAAGCTTTCCTTCAGCGACGATGCTCGACGTCATGTCGAGCAGAAAGTCCGGCGTCTCGCCGCGACGAAACGCTATCGAGATCGGATTCGTCGGCAGCTTGCGGTCGATTCCCCCGAAGGGCGCCACGCAATGGCTGGTTCCATGGAGATTGGCCATTCCGATTCCGACGAAGCCGCGCGACGATGCCAGAGTGGTGTACGCGCCGAGCCGGCCCATGTGGTTGCACTCGCGCACAGTCACGCATCCGAGGTCATGGGCGGAAGCCTTCTCGATCGCCAACTCCATTCCGCGTCGCGCTATCGGCTGGCCGAACCCCCAGTGACCACTCACTACGGCCGTCGTCGCCGACTCCCGCTCCACAGTTATCGGAGCGCCCGGCACGATCTCGCCCTTGTCGATCTTCTCCATGTACCACGGTGCGCGCATGACGCCATGCGAATCGTGCCCCGCGAGGTTGGAGCCCACGAGGTGCTGGGCAACTTCCAGCGCCTCGTCAGGCATGGCGCCCTGACGCGCGAACAGTTCCGCGACGAACGCTTGCAGTGCCCCCGCCGAAATCCTCACTTCAACCCGTCCCGGGACCTGACCGCGTCGAGGACGCGCTGTGTTTCAACGCCGTCCTCGAGTGTGGCCCCAAGAAAAGGGAGGTCGTCGCGAATACAGCCTATAAGGTGTTGGCCGTAGCGGACGAGTGACGTGCGCCATCCGTTCAAGCCGATCGCATCAATTCCCAAAAGGTCGTCCTCGACGGATATGTCGCGCGGCGGCGCATGATCGGTCGCCAGCGATAGCGAATCGAAACCGTCCAGCGACAGCCGGCCCCGCTCGCCCACGACTTCGACGCGCAACCCGCTGTCGGTCGGATCAACCGCGCTGACAACAACGGAAGCGACGGCGCCCCGCGAAAAGCGAAGCTGAAACGATGCAAACTCGTCGGCGGTAACCGCGGCGGAGCCGCCGCCTGAAACGGGCCGCGTCCCCGCGAACGTGGCGAGCGTTCCCTGCGATCCGACCACCGCGTCATCGAGCCACCAAGTCAGCGCATCAACCATGTGCGAGCCCAACGCGTTCAGCTGTCCGCCGCCGGCCGAAGCATCAGCCCACCAGGTCCAGGGGAGAGTCGGATCGACCCGCACCGCGCTTGCATATCTCAGTTCGACGTGCCGCACCGCGCCGATCTCTCCGTTCGCGATCGAGTGCCTCGTGCGGACGAAGTTGGGATGAAATCTCAGCTCATGATCGACGGCGGCCACCACCCGGCGGCCGCGCGCCGCTTCGGCAATCCGCATCGCTTCAGGCGCAGTCGGCGCCAGCGGCTTCTCGCACAGGAGATGCTTGCCCGCCTCGAGCGCCGCGATGGCCATCTCAGCGTGCAGCGCCGGATACGTCGCGACGCAAACCAAATCGATCGCCGGGTCCGCGAGCATCGCGCCATAATCGGACGTGACCAGGGTTACGCCGTGCGCGCGCGATTCCGCCTCAATACGGGCAGGAGTCCTGCTGCACACCGTGCGAACGTCAAAGCCGGCCGCGCGGAGGCAAGGAAGCACCACCCGCACGCCGAACCCGCTTCCCGCTATCCCAACGCCTGGGGTCGTGCTCATTCGCCGGACGCATCCAGAATCGCCTGGGCTTCCGCTCGCGAGCGCACCGGCCTGACATAGTCGCGCGCCGCGCGCTGCAGCATGAGCTCCGCTAGGAGGAGATCCAGCTCCGAATCGACGTTTACGCTCCGTTCAGGGGGCATTATGTACGGCCTCGACTCCGTCGTGCCGTACCGAATCCCATTCACGATCAGGTCCCGGCGTGCCGCGTAGATCGAGCCGTTTCTGATGTATGCGTCCGGCTTCAGGTCCTGTCGTCTGGTCTCGGGAATTTCTTTCAGGCAAAAATCCTGGATTCGATCGTCAACAATCTTCTTGATTCGGATCGGGTGATGATCGTCGATTCTGGCGACGCCGATCACCGAGTCTGCTCCGGTCTCGATGATCTTTCGCAGCGCCGCCTCGATGTCCGTCGAAGTGCGCATTGGGTTGGTGCACGGTAGATCGACCACGTAGTCATACGCGCGGCTCTCGTCCCTCTCCGCCCACTCGACGGCGTGCCTGTCGCAGTCAACGGACCGCGCAGTATCGACCGCCAGCTCCGGCGGCCGGCGAAAGGGCGCCTCGGCGCCGTACTCAATCGCGACCCGCCTGATCTCCGCGTCCTCCGAGGAGACGATCAATCTGTCGATCAGCGGGCAGCGAAGCGCTTCCACGATCGTGTAGGCGATAAGTGGATGACCATCGACGATGCGAATGTTCTTCCGTGGAACGCCCTTCGATCCGCCGCGCGCCAGCACCACGCCGAGGACGCGGGGCGCGACGGCCTCAGCGGGCATGACTGCCGGGACGATCCGCTCTCCCCTCCAGCGCGGGCAACTCGGCGGCGCCGGAGTCCTTCAACCGCATCGTGTACTTGAAATCGTTGATGGGAAGGATGCCTACCCTACCGCCGACGAGCTTTCCGGCGCGAACCATCGAAGCGGAAGTAACGCAGCCGAGACCGTATAGCGCTCGAAATACCGGCTCGCGCTCCGACCGCGCCTTCAGCGATGCGTCCGTCTGGTGGTATTCGGCGTCCCCCGCGCGGACCCAGTAATGCCCGTAGTCGGAATATCCCGGGAATACAGTGTCGTAACCCTTGTACTGGGCATCGCGAATCAACTCGTCGAACAGACCCGCTGGCCGGTGGAGATAATCGTAGTTGACATACAGAACCGCTTCCGGGAAATCGCCGGCCTGTTCGATCAACTGGAGACTGCGCTGCAACACTCCGTCCACGCCGAGCGAATCGACACCGGGAATCGAGTTGCGATCGATGTGCCGGACCTCCACGTCCCCGAGGTCGAGCGACGCGGGCGCGACCAAATAGGCATCGTTGACGTAACGGGCTCTCTTGACGGCAGCGATCGCATCCATGAGGAGCCGGTGTGAATGCGATCCGGGCTCCACGCCGCCCTGTACCGGAATCACGGCGACGATGTGGGCGTGCTCAGGGCGAAGGGAGAGCGGCAGGTCGTTCACCACATCTTCGTCGATCCGCTCGATGATCGACACTACACCCTTGGCTCGCTGGGGAGCGTTTCCCTGATGCAGTCCGTGATGGTGATAAACCGCGGCGTCGGGGTCGTACACCAAATGATACCCCGCGTGGGTGACGGCCTTGCCCCACACCCGGTCTTCGATGTTGGTGACCTCTTCATCAAAGGGGAAACGATCCCAGACCTCGCGGCGCACCATGCTGTTGGCGTTATGGAAGAAGTAGTCTTTGATCTGGACGCGCCGATCCTGCCCGAAGACGATCAGCAGGTCGCGCTTGTCGAGGGCTTCCGTAAAGCTGAGCGGAAGCTGGCGCCCGTAAACCCCGGCCAGCATCTCGTCGCCCTCGAAGTTTCGCCGCAGGCAGGAAAGCCAATCCGTGGCTTTGGGAATGCAGTGCGCGGACAGGCAGACGATGAACCGGCCGCGGGACGCGCGAATCCCTTCATTCAGCGCTTGCCCCGGCAGGAACTTGTCGATGTTCAACGCAGCGGCGAGCGGGTACCGGCGCGCGACCTTGACCGTGTCGTCGGTGCTGGCGTTGTCAACGAGGATTACCTCGAAATCCGATCGATCCTGCTTCTGCACCATCGCGAGACAGTGCCCGATCCAGCGCTCCTCGTTCTTTGTCCGGATGATGATGGAGATTTCCGGGGCGGCGGCCGTCATTCGAACATGTCCGCGGAGAGCAGTTGGTCGGCTCCGATGCTGGACTTGGCGCGCCTGCCAAGGACCGTATGCGCATCCTTGGCCGGTATCCCGGTTCCAGGATTGCGCCACGTGACCATTTCCGCGGTGAGCACCGCACCCGCGGGAATTGCCGCGGCCGAGGCCATCGACACGTGGTACTTCCGGCGCGTGATCCACTCGGTGTCGCTTACCGCCTTGCGACCCGCGCCCTTGATGGCCGGGATCTGGCGGATGTCGCGGACCATCGCGATCAGCTCGTCCGGAGAGAGTGACATCTTGTGGTCGAAGCCGGGCAGCGTCTTGTCGAGCGTGAAATGCCTTTCGATCAACGCCGCGCCCATGACCACGGCGACAAGCGTCGGCACGTACCCGAGCTCGTGACCCGAATATCCGACCGTGAGCCCGTAACGATCCGCGAGAACGCCCATCATCGAGAGGTTGCACTCAGCGGGCGGTGTCGGGTACGCCGAGACGCAGTGCATCAACGCCAGAGTTGCCTCGCGCTGGCTGAACGCGGCCACGGCCGCGTCGATTTCGCCGAGTTCCGCCATACCCGTAGACAGGATCACGGTCTTGGGAAGCCGCGCGATGTAATCGAGAAGCTCGGGGTTTGTGAGGCTATGGCTCGCCAGTTTGTACACATCGATGCCGAGCTCCTCGAGGAAATCAACCGCCTCCGTGTCGAATGCGGTGACGAGGAAATCCAGCCCCTTCGCCTCGGAGTAGGCCTTGAGAGCACGGTACTCGTCGAGAGTGAACTCGAGATGCTCGCGTATCTCCCTGTAGGTCTTGCCGAACTCCGGAAACCGGTCGTCGGGGGCATCGAGCACCGACCCGATGGCGAGCTTGTCCACTGTCCGCTTCTGGAATTTCACCGCGTCCACGCCCGCGACCGACGCCACGTCGATCAGACGCATGGCCATATCCAGCGAGCCGTTGTGGTTGAGGCCCGCTTCGGCGATGACGTAGCACCGGCCCGAGGAGACCGAATTCGAAAATCTGTTCATGGAATGTTGTTTGTTATGCGCGGAAGTAATCGCGGTACCAGGCGACGAAGCGTGCTACTCCGTCTTCCACTCGCGTTGCCGGCTGGTAACCCATGTCGCGGACAAGATCACCGACGTCGGCATAGGTTTCGGGAACGTCGCCGGGTTGAAGTGGAAGGAACTCTTTCGTCGCCGTCCGGCCCAACGCCGCCTCGAGCGCCGAGATGAAATCCATCAGCTCGACAGGACTGTTGTTGCCGATGTTGTAAACCCGCCATGGGGCCAAACTCGATCCGGGATCGGGCAGGTCGCTGCTCCAATCGGGGTTCGGCGCGGCCGGCTTGTCGAGAACGCGCACCACGCCTTCGACGATGTCGTCGATGTACGTGAAGTCGCGCCTGTGTTTCCCCTGGTTAAAAACGGGAATCGCTTCGCCAGCGAGAATGGCCTTGGTGAACTTAAAAAGTGCCATGTCCGGCCTGCCCCACGGCCCGTAGACCGTGAAGAACCGCAAGCCCGTAGTCGGCAGGCGGTACAAGTGGCTGTAGGTGTGCGCCATCAACTCGTTGGCCTTCTTGGTTGCAGCGTACAGGCTGAGGGGATGGTCGATGTTGTGGTGAACCGAAAACGGCATCGCGGTGTTCGCGCCGTAAACGCTGGAGCTGCTGGCGTAAACGAGGTGCTCGACGGCCCCGTGACGACAGGCCTCGAGGATATGGCCGAATCCGACGAGATTGCTGTGGATATAGGCGAGCGGATTTTCCATCGAATACCGGACACCGGCCTGGGCGGCGAGATGAACCACGCGGGCGGGGGCATGCCGCGCAAAGGCATCATCGACGGCGGCGCGGTCAGCGAGGTCGCCGCGAATGTGCGTGTAGTTCGCGTGGTCGGCGTGCCGCGCCAGCCTCGCCTCCTTGATCGACGGGTCGTAATAGTCGTTATGGTTGTCGAAGCCGACGACATGGTCGCCGCGCGCCAGGAGCCTGATGCACAAGGCGGAGCCGATGAAGCCGGCCGCGCCCGTAACGAGAACTTTCAAGATCTGCGGCGCAACCACCGCACCGGCCAAAGAATGTCGCGCTTCGCGTCACCGAGAACGCCGAGAAATTCAGTCGCCTCGGGATCCGATTCTTTCTTGTAGTGTGCCATGACCGCGCCGATCAACGTCACGAGAATTCCGACAAAGCCCCCTATCGCAAATCCAAGAAGCGCGCGGGTACGGCGCCCCTTCCCTTCAGGATTCGTCGAGACAAACGGCGCCTCTACTACACTTACGACCGGCATGTCACGCACCTCGCGAATGCGAGCCTCTTCGAGCCCCTGCGTCAACGAGGTGAAAAGCTGCTGTTGGAACACCAGGTCCCGCTGAAGGCGCTCGTGTTGAAATGTCAGCTCCGGTGACCGTGCAAATTCCCGATTGGTGCTCAGGAATCGCTGCAGGCGATCCTCCGCCACGCGAAGGTTGAAGCCAGCGACAGCCAGTCTCCCCTCGACAAATTTGCGCTCGGATACCGCCTGCCCCTGACGCGTCCGCTGGTTGTAGTCGTTGACGCCCTGAACGAGGCGCGTCGCAATAGCCAGAGAGACGCTCGGCCAACGGGTTCCGACCGTGACGTGAACCACGCCTGTAGTCCTTGTCACCGACGGCTTGATGACGCCCCTCAGCGCCGCCACGGCCTGCTCTTCCCGGCTCGCGGCTGAGCCCCCTTCGACGCCGAACAGCTGAAAGACGGTTCGTTTCTGTCCCGCCAACTCGGGAACGGTGATCGTGTCGTTCGCAATTTCGTTGAGCACCGCACGCGAGTGCAGAAGCATCGTGTAAAACTCGGAAGACTGCGTCTGCCCGGAGCCAGGCAAGGTCACGCCGAACTCGCCGGCAAACCGCGCCAAACCCCCGCCAGAGGCGTCCGCCTGTCCCTGCGGTACGAACGACGCCGAGGCCGTGTACAATACCGGCTTGTTGGCGACCGACAGGATTCCTATCACCGCGCCAGCAAGCATCCAGGCGACGAGACGCCATCGGTTCGTCAGCAGCCTCGTTCCCAGCGCGAACAACGAGACTTCCTTATCCTCCCGCTCGAGTTCAGTCATTCCTTCCTCGGATTTGGCGACCGGGACCCACGGCGGGTCCGCCCGACCTCAGGTCATCAATCTCACGCAGCATCGTCCGCAAATTCTCCCGCCAGGGTAGTTGGTGGTGGCCGAGCCTCCCGACTGTCTCAGAGCAATCAAGCGCACTATATGCCGGCCGCGTCGCAGCCTGCGGGTAGTCACCGGTAGTCACGGGCTCGATTGAAATAGGCGCGTCGAGCAGCCCCAGTTCCAACGCTTCCTCCTGGATCGCAACGGCGAAGTCGTACCATGTGGTCTCCCCACCATCGACCCAATGAAATACACCACTTGCCTCGTGGTCCCCGGCCAACTTCCATAGCGTTTCGGCCAATGACCTCGCCCACGTCGGAGAGCCCACCTGATCCGCCACTACACTCAATCTGTCCCGCTCCCGCAACGCGCGAAGGATCGTGAGGACAAAGTTCCTGCCTCTGGCGGCATACAACCAGGCTGTCCTTACTACCAGAGCACCAGGGAGCTCGGACTCAATTACCCGGCGCTCTCCTGCCAGTTTGCTGACGCCGTAAATCCCCAACGGGGCCGTAATGTCGTCGGCGCGGTACGGGGTGCGGCTAGGTCGATTGCCGTCGAAGACAAAGTCGGTGGAGATGTGCATGAGGCGAAACCCATTCGCTTCAGCAGCCGCAACGAGATTAGCAGGTCCCGCCTCGTTTAACGCAAATGCCTCCGCCGATTCGCTCTCCGCGCGATCGACTGCGGTGTAGGCTGCCGTGTTGATCACCAATGACGGACGGAATCTGGCCGCCGCCGCCATGACCGTCGCGGCGGAGGTGATGTCGAGCTCGGCCCTGCCCAGCGCGAGTATTTCCCAATGCGACGGAGCGGTTGCCACGACCTCCGACGCCAACTGGCCACGTCCGCCGGTAATGAGAACGCGCTGCGTAGGCGCCGTCTCGACGCATATATTGGCCGACCCGCGAGCGCGCGACGTCGGAGGCTCTACATTTCGCCCGCTCGCCGTGAAAACTCCCGCTCTCATCTGGACAACGCCTTGTCGTTAAAGCGCAAAGCCGCCAACCTGTCCCTTTTGTTCATATCCGTCGGAGTGGCGCTCGCGCTCGGTGAAGCCGCCGCACGAATCGTCGCGCCAAAGGATTTGCGGAGCGCCATTTTCGAACACACAGCGAGCGGCTATAGGGTAAACCGATCCAAAGGCGAGAGCCGCCATGTGTCAGACGGTGTGTCGGTAATTTATAAATGGTTTCCACCGCATCTTCGCGGAACGAGCCCGCCCCGAGGGAAGCGTCGAATCTTGGTTCTCGGCGACTCTTATACATTCGGCTGGCTGGTCAATTATGAAGCGAGCTACGTCGGCAGGCTACAGGACAGCATTGACGCGACATTCGGCACCGGCGAGGTCGTTCTTTTAAATGCTGCCGCCGGCGGGATGGGCACTGCTGATCAGCTCGCTTTTCTGGAGGATTTCGGCGAAATGGTTTCGCCGGCCGCGGTAATCCTCTTCGTCAGCAATGACGATTTTCGCCGCGCTGAGATTGCCGACCTTTACCATATTGTCGATTCCAGTGCGGGGGTCCTCTCAAAACGGAAGTCGCCGAGGAATTTTCGAGAGTATGTCGCCCGCTCGCGACCTTCGCAATTCGTGTTCGAGCATTCTCATCTCGGACACCTTTTTTGGCGCGCGCATTCCGTTGTCTTCAGGCCTCACCTTGTCAGACCGAATACGCGTCAACCGACCGCACCGAGTAAGCCCGATCTCGACGCTGTCGTCCCGACATCGCCTCACCAACGGCTTCTCGCTCGCGTTCTTTCCGGCGAATGAAGGCGTGGACGGACGCTCGGGGTGTGCCGCTGATCGTGATCAATAACGGGTGGCGCAGATACGATTGGTTAATGGATCTGCTAAAATCAGAAGGCATAATCTCGTTCGACGCTGCCCCGGGAGTCATTGACGTCATAGCGGAGGATCCCCGACCGTACATGTACGCCATAGATGGACATCCCAACGTCGCTGGCCACGCCATTACGGCAAACGCTACTTGGCCATTCCTGCGCGAATACCTCGGAACCATGATCCGGGTAGCGCCAAAAGCTGGTGCCGCGTCGCCCTGAGAGCCGCAGTGGGTGACCCGACCCTTATTCGGCGCGGGACCCGGCCGGGATAACGAACCGGGAAGCTGGCCGGCCACCCATGCGATCCGGCAGAATGGATCGTGGGCACCCGGATGCACGGTCAGTCACATTTCGTGAATAACCGATGGACGAGTTTTTCTGACGCAGCCGCCTGCCAACTACTCCGGCGGCTCTTCTCTCTTACAGCTTTGCAGTCTCCTGCTCGAGCCGCTCGATCTCGACCCGAAGAGCGTCGTATTCCTCCCGCTTGCGCGCGAGGAAATCCCGTGTAAGTGCGGCCTTGGCGGCCACCCCTTCGTGGGTCAGCAGGTACACATAACCGCGCTTGTGCGAGCTTCGCCGGAAATTCTGCGCTTTGACAAATCCCGTGGTGAGCAGCGCCCGCAGGCAATAATTCGCCTTGCCAAGGCTGACTCCCATCTCGCGCGCCATCTCACGCTGGGTCAGCGCCGGACTCGCTTCGATCAGTCGAAGGACGCGCAATATGGCTGAGTCAGGCACGGGCACGGCACGCGGGATCGAGGACGGAAAGGATTCGTTCAACGCTTGAACATAGGGCTAAGCTAAGTCCTGTCAACCCTTTTCCCCGTGCAGCCATGCATCCCTCGCGTATACATTTACGGGCGACGCGAAGCTGGTCCATCCAACCCGACGTTCGAGGTCCGTACTTTTCGTAATGGGTTCTTCCAAGAATTCCGACCGCGGTTTCCACTTTCGGAACAGACATCTTTTCGTCAGCGATGCCGTCAGCTTGATCCTGGCATCGCTCCTGGCTTTCGCGATTCGTTTCGAGGAAGTCGAATGGGTCGCCCGGAACACGGCGCTCGTCCTTCCCTACATCGCAATCTGCGTCCCGCTGCGACTCGCGGCCTTCTATCCGCTCGGACTGTACCGACGACTCTGGCGCCACGCGAGCATAGGAGAGCTACGATCGCTGCTCGCGGCAGGCGCAGCAGCGGGCGCGATTTGCGCAGTCGTCGGATTGCTTCTGTTGCCGCTGCTCGGAATTACGCCGACTCGCGTGCCCTTCTCAGTGGTCGTAATAGACTCGATGCTCGCGGGCGCGTTCGTGGCGCTACCGAGGCTACTCGCGCGCGCAGGCACGTGGGGACACGCGCAGCGCAGGCGAGACGACAAGGCTAAGCGGACGATCATCGTAGGTGCGGGAACGACCGGCAAGCAAGTAACGAAAGAGCTGTTCGCGAGCGCGCGATTGGGAATGCTGCCCATCGGCTTCGTTGACGACAACAGAGCCAAGCACGGCCACATGCTGTGCGACCTCCCCGTACTCGGCTCACTATCCGATCTTCGGGAACTGATCAGCAAGCACGACGTCGCTGAGCTCGTCATCGCGATGCCATCGGCGACCGGAACGGTCATTCGTCAAGTCGTCCGCGCCGCCCTGGACTCCGGCATCTCGACGCTCACGGTTCCGAGCCTCCCGGAGATCATATCCCAGAAAGGCGGTAGCGCCACTCTCCGCGAGGTGGAGATTCAGGATCTGCTTCGGCGGGACATCGTCGAAACCGATCTTGCGTCAGTCGCGGCCCTTGCCACGGGTGAGACGGTGCTGATCACCGGTGCGGGCGGCTCGATTGGAAGCGAGCTGTGCCGGCAGCTCGGTCGTCTCGCGCCCACGAAACTCGTGCTGCTTGGCCACGGCGAGAACTCGATCTTCGATATCTACCACGAGCTGCACGAAGCCTTTCCCGACGTCAAAATCGTCCCCGTGATCGCCGACGTCCGCGATCGAGACCGGATGATGAAGGTGATGGCCGCTTATCGCCCCCACGCGGTCTTCCATGCGGCCGCCCACAAGCACGTTCCGCTGATGGAGGACAACGTCGTCGAAGCCGTCACCAACAACGTCACAGGCACGCGCAACACCGTGGATGCCGCGATCGCCGCCGGCATCCAGCGCTTCGTCCTTGTCTCGACGGACAAGGCCGTCCGGCCGACCAGCGTCATGGGCGCGTCCAAGCGTGTCGCCGAGCAGATCGTCCAGCACGCGGCGACGAAGCACGACAGGAATTTTGTGTCGGTTCGGTTCGGTAACGTGCTCGGCAGCCGCGGAAGCGTCGTTCCGATGTTCATGCGGCAGATCCGCGCGGGCGGACCGGTAACGGTCACGCACCCGGAAATGCAGCGGTTCTTCATGACCATCCCCGAGGCAGTGCAGCTGATTCTCCAGGCCGGAGCGCTGGGCCGCGGCGGAGAGGTTTTCGTCCTCGACATGGGCGAGCCGGTAAAGGTGGTTGATCTCGCGACGGACCTCATCCGGCTCTCGGGCCTGGAACCCGGCCAGGACATCAAGATTCAATTTTGCGGTATCAGACCCGGCGAAAAGCTGTACGAAGAGATGTTCTTCAGCGCGGAACACGTCCTTCCGACCGATCACCCGAAGGTGTTGCGAGCCCGCAACGGATTGCTCGCGGAAGGCACCATGCGGAAGATCGACGCCCTGGCGAAAAGCGCTCTGGAAGGCAACGCGGAGGAGGAGATTCGCAAGCTGCTCCGGGAGCTGGTGCCGGACTTCCAGCCGCACGGCCCGCCGACTCCGCGGGACACGGCGACGCCACCGCGGGAGTTCACCGTAGCGATCGCGTAGCTCTTCGTCGGAGCGGTTAGGGATCGCTAGCTGCGCCCGCTCCCGTCAAACCTTCCTGCCTGAGCCTGCTCGCCAGCGACGGCCCCACACGGGCAATTAGAACAAGTTCTTCGCCGTCGTGCTTTTGCTCGATGACTTCGCCTTCGCGATGAATCTCGGCCAGCAACCGGCCGTCAGCCGCGGGCATACGAATCTCTAAAATCGGCCGCTGATTCCGCAGGGCTCCTAGCAGCGCCCTCCTCAACGGCTCCAGCCCGTCCTCCGCCACCGCCGATACGAAGACGGCGTCTGGCATCTCCCCTCGCACGCGATCCTGTAGTGCCGTGAGCGCGTCAGTGTCGAGCTGGTCCACCTTGTTGAACACGTGCACCACGGGCTTTTCCTCGGCGCCTATTTCGGTGAGCACGTCGTTTACGACCGCCAGTTGCTCCTCCCACTGCGGGTGGCTCGCGTCAATCACGTGGAGCAGCAGATCGGCCTCACGAACCTCCGACAACGTCGCGCGGAACGACGCGACGAGATCGTGTGGCAGCTTCCGGATGAACCCGACGGTATCGGTGAGCACGACAGGATGATTCTCGCCAATGTCCACATCGCGCGTCAGCGGATCCAGCGTTGCGAACAGCCGGTCCTCGACGAATACCTCCGTCGCTCCTGACAGGCCGCGCAGAATGGACGACTTCCCCGCATTGGTGTAGCCGACGAGACTGGCGCGAAACACGTCGCGTCGTCCGGACCGCTGCACGTCGCGCGAGCGCTCCACCTCTTCCAGGCGATGCCGCAGAGTCTTGATCCGCTGGTTGATCAGACGCCGGTCGGTCTCGAGCTGCGTCTCACCCGGGCCCCGCATGCCGATGCCGCCCTTGAATCGCTCCAAGTGGGCCCACATCCGCGTGAGCCGCGGCAGCATGTACTGGAGCTGCGCGAGCTCTACCTGCAGCTTGGCCTCGTTCGACCGGGCGCGCGTCGCAAAGATGTCGAGAATCAACTCGGCGCGGTCCATCACGCGCCGGCCGGTCGCGTCCTCGACGTTCTTGCCCTGCGCGGGTGTAAGCTCGTCGTCGAACACAATGAGAGTCGCGCCCGTGTCCGTGACCCGCTGGCCGAGCTCTTCGATCTTCCCCTTGCCCAGGTATGTGCCCGGGTTGGGGCGATCGAGCTGCTGGGTGACGCTACCCACGACCTGGCCGCCGGCGGTATCTACGAGCTGCTCGAGTTCCTCGAGATGCTCATCCATGGCCCGGTTGCGCGCACCCGCCGGAACGCGCGCTTTGCCCGCTCGTTTGAGCGGAGCCCCGACGAGCAGCACGCGCTCGACGGGAGAGGTCAGTTGGATGAGATCGCGCGCTATCGAGCGATCCTGGTCAGGCGCGCGCCCTGGCTCGTGGCGGCACTGTGAAACGTCAACGCGGCTCCAACTAGATGGCCCCTGAAATGGGCGTCGCTTTCTACCTGGCCCGTGAATTTACCCAGACCAATCAGATCGATGAACACCTGAAACACCGTATTCGACCCGATAATCGCGTTAGTCGGTGCGCAGCCGAGCTCCGCCGGACACGCGCCATTGACCTCCAGCGCGCGCCCTGACCACGATCCGGTGAGCGCGCCATCGGAGGCCTGCGAAAGGACGAGCACGAAGTCGGTCACGCCGGCAGCGGTATCGGACGATGTCCACGTGCCTGAAATATTTGTGGACGAGGGAGTCGTGAGCTCCGGGCCGCACGCGAGGGCGGCCATGACGATGGCCGCGGTCGCTGCCCGCCGACATGGGTGAATCATGCAAGCAAACTAATGCGGCTTGATAACCGACAATCCATCAATCCCTTCGAAATCACTGATATTCCGCGTGGCCAGGACGAATCTGCGACTGAGGACAGCTGATCGCCACCAGCTGCGTAGCTGCCAGCTTCCGGATAGAGACCACATAGAACTGCCAAGCGGGGAGCTGCCAGCAGATAGCTACCAACTTCGGGCGGCAGGCGATGTTGACAGGGCGCTTTCAGGCTCCCAGCTGGCAGACGCTTCTCGCTGGTGGCTCCCCGCTTTGGCGGTTCTATGTGGTCGTCAGCGCGAGGCGGTCAGCTTGTCGCTGGCAGCTCTCGGCTTGGCAGTGCTCTGTTGCAGTGTTTGACATGGCCAATAGCCAGTCGCTGGTCGCCGACCAACTCTTTCATCCCTGTGCGCTGGGTCGAATATTGTCGACGACTTTTTTCCAGTGGCGCAGAATTTTGTCGCCCTCTGGCGGGCCGTCGCTTGCGATTTCTTCACAATACTGTTAAGATAACTGAGGCTGCCTCGGATGTCGAGGGAGCCGGCCAAGTCCCGCCGGAAGAGAGAGAAGCAATGAACAACAAGCGACGCGCGTCCACCGCCACGGCAGCGGCGCCAAGCGAGACGCCCGACGACGTGGTGTTCGAAGAGGGGAGCGGAAACGTCTTCGCTGATTTAGGCCGCGCAGATGCCGAGGAGCGCCAGGCCAAGGCCAACCTCACCCACGTGATCGTCAACATCGTCGAAGATCACGGGTGGACGCAGAAGAAGGCAGCCTCCGTGCTTGGCATCGCCGAATCCGAAATGTCGGACATCATGAATGGCAAGCTGCGGCGGTTCAGCCGCGAGCGCCTCGAGCGCTACCTCAACGTGCTCGGCATGGAGATTCGCATTCAGGTCTATCCGCGCCCGGCGGGTAAACAGCGTGCTGGCGTGTCGGTGCAGGTGCTCACAGCGGTATAGCATCAGCGCGAAGCCGCAAAGCAGCCGTGACTATTGCCGGCCATTCTAGGGTCCCCCGGTCCCTTGCGTGGCGATACATAATTTTATATCATACCGACGTACGGCTTACTGGCAGTCCAAGGGAATGGAAGTGAACGACGAAAAACCGCTCAGATGGATTCCCCAGGCATACAGAGAGCTAACGTCACTTTCAGCGGAATTGCAGGATGCGTTCGGAAACGCGCTGAACGAAGTACAGCAGGGCGAAACGCCAGCAAACGCAAAGACGCTGCACGGGCCGCTCAGTGACGTAATGGAGATTCGCGTGAATGACGCGAGTGGAACGTACCGGACGATGTACACGGTAAAATTGAAAGGGGTGGTTTATGTGCTCGGCTCTTTTCAGAAAAAATCGAAGTCGGGAGTCGCCACACCGAAAGCGGACCTAGATAGGATTCTCGGCCGATTAAAGGCAGCGAGAGAACACTACAGGCAGCAAGGCCCGGACAATTGAGTCCGGATCGCAGTCGAATTTTTCATCAGCATAATCACGATATTCCGCCACTGAACGCTGGATAGGGCCATGACAGTCGAATCGAAGACTCGCGCCGGAAGCGCGAAAACAAAAACGAGAAGCCTCCCAATCGAACGAGCTGCGGAAGCCGATCACAACACCATTCTCATCGGCACTGGAAACGTATTCGCCGATCTAGGCTTCGCCGATGCGGAGGAGCGCAAGGCAAAAGCGGATCTAGCGCTGGGAATCAAGAAACTCGTCGAGAAAAATGGCTGGAGTCAGCGCGAAGCCGCAAAGAAGCTTTCAACAAGTCAACCAACTCTTTCATGTCTGTGGGCGGGAAAGCTCTCAAGCATTACGTACGACAAGCTGACGGAGTGGTATTTGGTGCTCGGGAAGAGTGTGCGTATCACCGTTTACACTCCCAGGAAACACGACGAGCCGCGCCTGGAAGTAGCGGTGGGTTAACCCCTCGCCTTTTCCCGGCGCTTAGTGACTACTGCCGGCTCGCCCCGCCGAACGCCGAGAACCGGCCGTGCCCGGTGTACGGCCGCGTGAAGTTGCCGAGCGGCGTGGCCACCGTCACGTCACCGGTGACCGTGTACGGCACCGACCCGCTCTGAATCATCTGCCGCGCCGCCGAGCCGATCCCGGAATACGTGAAGTCCACCGGAATCCGAACGGTCGTCGAGTCGCCCTTCTGCACCGTGAACCGCGAATCCAGCGCGCCCGTGCCGAGTTCGCTCTCGCCGACGAGCAGCCTGTACGTCAGCCGCGTCGCATCGAGTCTGAACTGATTCGGGTTGTAGACGTTGAGGTACACGTCCAGCGACCCGCCGCTCAACCCGAGCCCGCGCACGCGCAGGTCCTTGAAGTTGACGATCGGCTCCTGAAAGATCCCGCGCCCGAGACTCGCGCACGCGCTCACCGCGACCAGCGCGAACATGGCAACCGCAAACTTTGACCTGCGCATCACTCCTCCCCGTCCGCTGTGCTTCCACGCGGACTCTTGTCGTTTTTTCCGCTTCTGTCACCTCGAGGCGACGGCTGCGTGGACACCCCGTCCCTGAATCGGACCGCGTGGCGGTCGTCTTCTCGTATTCAGGGGCGCTACGCTTGTTCCCGAGGTTCCTGGGGAGTGCTCTTGCGGGATGCGTGCCGCGGGGGGTGTCTAGGGCGCGGCTTTGACCAGCGCCGACCCGATGGTGAACGCGACTCCCCGCCCGACCTCGGCGATCCAGATCACCAGTCGCCGGCGGTTACGAGACTCGCGCACGACGCCGCGCAGGCCGGCAAGCGGACCTTCCTGCACGATCACTTCTTCCCCCGGCTTGTATTCCACCGGTTCCGCTACCGCCTCGGGGGCAGTGTCCTTTCGCTCTATCGCGTTGCGAAGGTCGCGGACGAATCCGTCCTGGAGCAGAGCGGGACGGCCGTCGTGCTTGACCACCGTCAGCACGCCCGGGGTGCGCAGGACATCGTACCACTCGACCGACCCCGCCCGCGCGAACAGGTACCCGGGAAACAACGGGCACACCACGTCCCGCCAGCGGTCGCTCCACCGGCGCCGCTCGGTGATGGTGGGAAGCCACGTCGAAAAGCCCAGCGCGGCGATTCGCGCTTCGACCTTCTTCTCGGCGCGCGACTCGGTCCAGATCACGAGCCAGGAGCCGGGCGGCTTGCCTTCAGAGCTGTCGTCGAGCTGCGTCATGAGCGTCCGAGTGCACGGTCAGTCACATGCGCGAAAGACCGGAGAAATTGCAAGAAGACCACTGAAATCTCTCCCTACCCTGCTCTTGCCGCGGTGTCGCTTTCCGACTGCAGTTGCTCGATCTCGAGCCGGAGCGCGTCGTATTCCTTGCGCTTGAGCGCCAGAAACCGCCGCGTCAGGCTCGCCTTCTCAGCCACTCCCTCAGGCGTCAGCAGGTATGCGTACCCGCGCTTGTTGGTGCTGTTGCGAAAGTTGTGCGCCTTCAGCAGGCCCTTGGCCAACAGCGCACGCAGGCAGTAATTCGCCTTCCCCAGGCTCACGCCCAGCTCGCGCGCCAGCTCCCGCTGCGTCAGCTCAGGGCTTCCGTCGAGCGCGCGGAGCGTTTTCAGCAGCGAGGAGTCGGGTACGGGCATGGGCGACGATGGTTCAGGAAGCGTTCAACAGTTGAACATTACGACCCGATCGCCAGCGACGCAATAGTGAAGGGGTCCAGGCAGGGGTGGCCTAGGGGAGTGACTATTGGCCACGTCAAACACTTCAACAGACAACTGCCAAGCCGAGAGCTGCCAGCGACAAGCTGACAGCCTCGCGCTGACGACCACATAGAACCGCCAAGCGGGGAGCCGCCAGCGAGAAGCGTCTACCAGCTGGGAGCCTGAAAGCGCCCTGTCAACATCAGCTGCCGCCCGAAGTTGGTAGCTATCTGCTGGCAGCTCCCCGCTTGGCAGTTCTAGGTGGTCTCTATCCGGAAGCTGGCGGCTACCCGCTGGTAGCGCTCAGCTGTCCTCAGTCGCAGTGAGCAGTGTCCTCCCGGTAATCCGTGAAGAACCTGATATCAGCCCGCCCAGCGGCAAATGGCGGGCACCTCCTAGGCCTCGACTTACCGGATTGAGTTGAACAGGCCCAGGATCATCCCTGCAATTGGAATGACTGTCCCCAGCCAGACCCCAATGAACCACTTAGCCTGGTCCGTAAAGCGCGCCTCCACCGATGCGAGCCGCAGATCTACGGCCGCGAAGCGCTGGTCCATCTTCACCTCCAATGCCGCGACCCGCTGCTCCATCTTCAGATCGGCCGCAGCAAACCTCCGTTCCATCTTCAAATCAGACTCGGCGAAGCGCGCGTCCATCGCCGCTTGGAAGCGGTTCCAGTTGAGCTCGTTCAGTTCCCTGAGCTGCGTTCGGTAAGTGTCATCCACGGCGTTGAACCAATCCACGAGCTCGTTGGCGATGTCGTCGCCAAGGCGGTCGTAGAACTTGCGGGAAAGTTTGGCGGTGACCGGCATGCGAGCCTCCTGAGGAAGCCCGCGATGTAACTATGCGGTGCCGCGCCGCCAGCATCAATACGTTTTTCACTGCACCGAAATCGTCCGACAAACGCAGTCCGCCGCGCATGCCAGGCACTGGAGCACGCGCCCAGTCACCGGGCTATCAGTTGGTGCGTGCCGGTTAGCGGCTCTGCCGGCTACGAGGCGCCGCTGCGGCGAATCTCCGTCTACTGGAGCGAATTGAACAGGCCGAGGATCATCCCTGCAATGGGAACGACTGTCCCCAGCCAGATACCGACCAGCCACTTGGTCTGGTCTCCGAGGCGCCGCTCCACTCTTACCTCGAATTGCGCCGATTGCGCCTGCATCGCGGCCAAGCGTTGCTCCAGCTTGAGATCGGACGCGGCGAAACGGTCATCCATCGCCGTGAAACGCGCGTCCATCGCCGTGAAGCGCGCGTCCACTGCACCAAACCGCTGGTCAAGCTTCGCGTCGAAAGCCTCTGCAAGCGCCGCGAAGCCTTGTTCCATCTTCAGCTCGAACACTGCGAACCGCGCGTCCATGGCCGCCTGGAAACGGTTCCAGTTGAGCTCGTTCAGTTCGTGGAGCTGCGTTCGGTAAGTGTCATCCACGGCGTTGAACCAATCCACGAGCTCGTTGGCGATGTCGTCGCCAAGGCGGTCGTAGAACTTGCGGGAAAGTTTGGCGGTGACCGGCATGCGAGCCTCCTGAGGAAGCCCACGATGTAACTATGCGGTACCGCGCCGCCGGCATCAATCGGTTTTTTCCGGCTCCGCCCTGTCCCGCAACCCGGCCCACCACGCGAGTCGCTTGGCGATCTCCTTCTCGAACCCGAACGGCCCAGGCTTGTAGAACTCCGCCCCGCGAAGCTTCTCGGGCAGATACTCCTGCGGGGTGTACGCCGCCGGATCGGAGTGCGCGTACTGATACCCCTCGTGGTAGCCGAGGTCTTTCATGAGCTTGGTGGGGGCGTTGCGGATGTGCAGTGGCACGGGCTCCGCGGGCGTTTCCCGGGCAGCGTCCATTGCCGCGCCGAGAGCGACGTAGGCCGAGTTCGATTTCGGCGCGGTCGCGAGATAGACGATCATCTCGGCCAGCGGCAGGTATCCTTCGGGCGGGCCGAGCACGTGATACGCTTGCCGCGCGGCGACGGCCACTTGCAGCGCGTTCGGGTCGGCGACGCCGATGTCCTCGGCGGCCATCGCGAGCGATCGCCGAAAGATCACCATCGGATCTTCCCCGCCCTCGATCAGCCGCGCCATCCAATACAGCGCTCCTTGTGGATCGCTCCCCCGCAGCGACTTGTGCAGCGCCGACAGCATGTTGAAATGCCATTCGCCTGATTTGTCGTGATGTGCGAAGCGTTTTTGAAGGGCATCTCGAACGACGCTCACGTCGATTGCGTGGCGGCGGACGGTCGGGGATCCCCTTGGGTCGCTACGCGGGCTTCGCCCGCTAACACGCGACCCGCCGGGGACCCCCGCACCGTCCGCCGCGTCAGCATCGCCTAAGTGCAGGGCTGCTGCTTCCAAAGCGGTTAGCGCGCGGCGAGCGTCGCCGTCGGCTTCGGACACCAGCAGGTCGAGCGCGGGGTCGTCTATGGCGAGCTGGAGCGATCCAAGGCCGCGCTCATTGTCATCCAGTGCAAACTGCACAATTTGCCGCAACGCATCCTGACTCAAAGGCTCGAGGACGAACACGCGCATGCGCGAGAGCAGCGCGCTGTTGATTTCGAATGAAGGATTCTCGGTGGTGGCGCCGACGAGGGTGATGGTGCCGGCTTCGACATGCGGGAGGAAGGCGTCCTGTTGCGCGCGGTTAAAGCGGTGGATCTCGTCCACGAACAGAATCGTTCCGCGTCCCAGCTCGAGACGTTCCGCCGCCTCCGCCACGACCTCACGCACGCGTCCGACGCCTTCGGTCACGGCGGAGAATGGGACGAACTCGCGGTCGGTGTATTCCGCTATCAATCGGCCGAGGGTGGTCTTGCCGGTGCCGGGAGGACCCCAAAAGACCAGCGAGCCGACAGTCCCCGTCTCGATCGCCTGGCGCAGCGGCTTGCCGGGCGCGAGCAGGTGCTGCTGCCCAACGAATTCGTCGAGCGTGCGCGGGCGCATGCGCGCGGCGAGCGGCTGGGCCGAGGCGGGCGGCTTGAAGAGCGACTGTTCCTTGTCAGCTGTATTCGCCGATCCGCGCCGGTGTTTCTTGGGCATCTTGGGCAAGAATTCTCAGAGCTTCGTGAGTAGGCAAGCTAACGGCATCTGCTCCAGACTCGTCTTGCGGAGCTGCACGGTATCACATATGATACCAGATGGCCGCGTCGGTCGTCATCGACACAAATGTCATAATTGCCGGGCTTCGGTCGGCGCGCGGGGCCTCGTTTCTGCTCCTCGACCGAATCGGCACGGGTGCGTTTACGGTAAACGTCTCAGTGCCGCTGGTGTTGGAGTATGAAGCCTCAGCCAGGAAGCAGGCACGCGAAATTGGCCTGACGCATGCCGAGATAGACCACGTATTGGATTACATCTGCAGCGCTTCGAAGCACCGCGAGATTTACTTCCTGTGGCGGCCGTTCCTCAGAGATCCCAAGAACGACCTGGTTCTGGAACTTGCCGTCGAGGCAGAGGCGGATTTTATCATCACACACAACCTCCGCGACTTCGCCGGGGTACAAGAGTTCGGCGTCGAAGCGATCGATCCAAAGCGGTTCCTCGTTCGCCACAATCTCCTTGGAGTACGCAAATGAGCACGATCAGCCTTCGCCTTCCGGAGTCGCTGCATAAAAAGGCGCGAGATCTCGCGGTACGGGAGGATATCTCGATCAATCAGCTCGTCGCCACGGCACTCGCAGAGAAGATGTCGGCGCTGCTGGCAGGCGAGTATCTCGCCCAGCGAGCCGCCCGTGGGAATCGGCGCAAGTATGATCGCGTACTCCGGAAGGTCCGCGCCCGCGACGAAGATCCGATCAGCGGGGACGAGCTCTAGACGGGTATACTTCGGTCATACGGGCGAGGCAATCATGGGCGACGACCGGTCCACAGCCACACCGCCTCTCGACGAGTTCGAGCGGATCAAAGCAATAGTCACAAGCTATCGCCTCGTGGATACCCCTGCGATCGTGGCGGCGCGGGAATACGGCTATGACATCGGACTGCTGAAGACCTGTGTCGCGGAGGCCCTAACCTATCGTCGGCGTCCGCCGCAGCCACGCGAACTTCATCCGGGAGCCGGTTACGTTCGCGAGGCGCGCGATAGTGCTGACCGAAGAATCGCACCGGAAGCCGTTACGATGCTGGGCCAGCTCGCCAGCCATCGCGTGCGATTCATGGTGATAGGCGGAGTCGCGGCCCAACTGCACGGGTCTTCCCGGCTCACGAAAGACCTGGACGTGCTATACGATACCGCGCCCGACAACCTCGAACTGCTCGCCGGATTGCTGACGCGGTGGCGGTCGTACCTCCGCGGTGCGGAACCAGGGCTGCCGTTCACGCTCGATGCCCGGACCATCAAGTCGATCGAGGTTCTCACGCTGCAAACCGAGCATGGCAAGCTCGACGTGTTCCAGCGTGTGGCGGGGATTGGCGCTTACTCGGACGGTATGGCGCTGATGGAACCGGTTCCGATCGCCGACTTCGCCGTCAACGTGCTGTCGCTGGACGCGCTGATAAAGTCCAAGCAGGCCGCGGGACGGCCGCGGGACCTGACCGAAGTGCTCGAGCTGAAAACCATGCGCGACATCGCGGAGCAGCAGCGGGCTGCGCTCGATGCATGCGGTTGAAGGCGAGCTCGCTCAGCTGATTATTTCGTTCAGCCCTTCGATTACTCGCGCCAACTCCTCCTCCGCGGAACGGCCAAGTCGTGCGCCGATCCGCTCGGCCGCCAGCGTTCTAATCTGACTGATCTTGATCCAGGATCGCTTGGGGAGCCCCGGCGCCGCGCTCTCGAGAGTGAGTGGAAATCCCGCGCGCGGCTCCTGACTCGTCAGAGCTACCGCGATCACGGTTCCGGATCGGGCATTAAAGACATCGTTACTGAGCACTAGCACCGGTCTTCGTCCGGTCTGCTCAGCCCCACGCGTGGAGCCGAGCTCGGCCCAGCGGATATCCCCCCTTAGTACTCGGGCCATGCGTCACTGTCGTTGGAAAGGCCCTCTTCCGCGAGCATTACCTCTTCCTCGCGATCGAGCTTTGCGCATTCGATCGCCAGCCGGGTTCCGCGAATTCGGGCAAGCTTCTCCACCACCGCGGCCTCCACCAGCTGACTCCTGTTCGGGAATCGGTCCTGGTCGACCAGCTCATCCACCTCGCGCAGCAGGCGGGAGTCCAGGGTCACGGCGACCTTCGTCTTGGGCATGGGCGATCTCCGGTATGACAATCTGTCATACCATAGTCCCAACTGCCACCAGTTTGTCAATTCCGGCGATGTTCGCCTGCGATTGCGGGACGAGGACCTTTGCGGCCTCAGGACCAACTACAATCGCGGATCGGCGATTAATCGAGGAGTGCGGAGAGAAACACGACGCGAAACACGCGGAACGAGGGCCAAAACCAGGGCGGCTTCACCCCGGCAGCATCTGCCGCGCCAGCAGGTAGATCCCGCACCCGCCGCGAGGAACAGGCTCGAGATCGCCACGCCTTCCGGAATCTTGTGCAGCAGGATGGCGAAGAACATGAGAATGCCGAGCGTGCTGCTGACCGCGAAGCCGCTCGCGATGGCGACGCCGTCAACACGTTTTGGCTTGCCGAGCTGCTAAGGCGAAGACGCTAGGTGATTTGCCGCCAGCGCAGACCAGGAAAGCGCGCGAAGTCCCGGTCACCGGTCACGAACTCCGCGCCACCGTCTATGGCGATCGCTGCCAAATAAGCGTCGGCAACATGGTTGCCCCGCGCCTGCGTAGATCGGCAGAGACCGGTGAATATCTCCCAGTGGCGCTGGCCCGGCGACAGCGCCACGACACCAGCAGAGGCCAGCAACCCGGCCGTGAACTCCAGTGCTTTTTCGATCCGGCTCGGCCGCGCGAATATGCGCGGGTGAGTGACGACGCGTAGGAAGCCGCTCAGGATAATCGAGGGCAAGCCAACCGCGTCCCGGGATACGAGCCGCTCCTCCAGCCACTCGCGGCAGGCGACGTGAGCGGCCGCGTCAACGCGAAACGCAGCTACCAGAACGTTCACGTCGGGGATGACGATCACTCGTGACGCTACCGCGGCTCCGGCAGTTCCAGACCATCCATCAGGTCCAGCAGGGCGCTGTTGTCAGCGAGATTGACTCCCGGCAATAGTCCGCCGCTGCCGTCTGTCGGCAGTACAGGCAAAGTCGTCGCTGCATCCGTGAGGCTCGCGCGCAAGGCAGCCGCGATCAGATCGTTCAAGGTGCGGCCGCTCATCGCCGCCGTGGCCTTGGCTCTGCGAAGGAGCGTATCGTCGAGACGAATGGTGGTCCGCATGCATCTAAATGTCAGGCATCTGCATCAACATGTCAACCACGGCTCGCACGATACCCACCCGGGCAAGCGCAGTCGCACTATCATTCCCGTGATTGCGTGCTTGCTATCAGATTTGCTACTATGAGCGATATCGAATAACGGAGGGCGTTTGCCGCGCAAGCCGCACGCGAAGAGCGTTGATCCCCGAGGGCGCAAGGTCAAAGAGGTCGGCCGATCGGCCGCCGCCACGCTTGGGTCTGATGTTCAGGTGAACGTCCGCCTACCGCGCGAGGTGAGAGACCTGCTCGCGAAAAAGGCTGGACGCGACCGGTCGGTTCAGGACCTGATCCGCCAAGTTATCAATGAGTACGTCGCTCGCCTACGGGAGCAGAAGCTGCACGAGATGTACAGCGCCGGTGCCAAAGATCTGACCGATGCGGATCGATCCGACCGGGAGCTCTGGCTGCGCGCTTATTCCAACCGTCCCTAAAAGGCGAACGATGTCAACTTCGCCGCCGAGGACACGCGGGATCCCCATGCCGCGCCGGTGGGAGATCTGGGAGGTCCGCCTCGACGCAGGATCTGAAGGCCGGGAGCAGGCCGGCACGCGTCCGTGCATCGTGATATCGCGGGACGCGTTCAATCTTTCCGGGCTTGAAACGGTGGTCGTCTGCCCGATGACCACCATCGAGCGGGAAAAATTCGTCTGGCGTCCGCGAATCGACCCGCCCGACCTCACATCCATTGCCGCTCAGTGGACCCCCAAGCCGAGCTGGGTCCAAACCGATCAGGTCGTCACGCTGGACGTACGGCGCAGGACGCATCGGCACCTGGCCACACTATCGAATTCCCAGCGTCGAACGGAAATCGAAGTACGGCTTCGCGAAATTCTCGGGCTCGACTAGCCCTGCATCATCCGGGCAACATCTGCCGCGCCAGCAGGTAGATCCCGCACCCGGCAAAGAACGCGACCGGCAATCTCCAACCGGGCTTGGCCTGAAACTCCGGCACGAGATTGGACGCGCCGACGTACAGCGTCACGCCGCCGGCGAGCGCGAGCCCGTGCCGAGCCAACGGCTCGACGAGTCCGGTGAACAGCACGCCGAGCACTGTCGCCGCGGCGAGAGCGGTCGCGGCTGTCACCGCGCGCGCGCGGCCCGCACCCGCGGCGAGGAACAGGCTCGAGATCGCCACGCCTTCCGGAATCTTGTGCAGCAGGATGGCGAAGAACACGAGAATGCCGAGCGCGCTGCTGACTGCGAAGCCGCTCGCGATGGCGACGCCGTCTATGAAAGTGTGCAGCAGCAGCCCCGCCAGCGCGGACCATCCAACCGCCGGCGTGACGGAGTGCTTCTCTTCGCCGAAGTGGAAGTGCGGCGCGAGCGTGTGCTGCGTGAGGTGCACGAGGAGATAACCGACCAACACGTAGAACGCGGCGCGCGAGCCGCCTTCCTCGATGGCGTGCGGAATGAGATCGAGCAGTCCGACCGACACCATGAAGCCGGCGGAGAACGCGAGCAGCGCGTCGAGCCCGCTCTCGCTCCACCGCGTCCGCGCGGTGACGGCTGCGGCGCCCAGAATGTTGGCGGCGCCGGCGAGTACGGCATAGCCGAGCGCGACGAGATCTACGTTCAAGCTGGGCAGGTTACCAACAGCCAATAGCCAATAGCCAACAGCTCGTTTTTCAGGCTGGTGTCAGCGAGAGACGCGATGCCATCGCGACGGTGGACTCGGACAGCAGCGGCGCGGGGGCCCGGTCCCACGACGGCGCGCGCCATGGCTTCTCGGCGAGCGCACCGAACTCCTCGAGGCCGCGGGCCTTGAGGAAGTACGCCCAGCGGTCGGTCCTCGAGTAGGCGAACAGCTCGATCTGCGGGGTGAGCGTGAGCTGGTCTTCCAGCGTGTACGCGGAGATCTCGACTCCGCCATACGTGGCGAGCGGGACCTTGAGCCGGGCGATGGCGTCGCGGAAGTCGGGGAGCGCTATGCCCTCGCCCGTCCAGACGTGGTCGGTGCGGCGGTCCTCGATGGACACGTCAATGGCGGGCGGGAGGTGCTCGCTCAGCGTGTAGAACAGGTCCACGACGCGTTCGGCGTTCGCCGCCACGTGCGCCTCCCACACGCCGTCGCGCTGCACAAACGTGAACCCGTCGGTCCCCGACCGGAACCGTTTCCAGACAGTTGCTTCAGGCTGTCGCGTTCTGAAGATCATGTTCCGTCTCGGGTCTTGGCGTGCGGGCGGGGAATGGGATCCCCGTCGGACACCTACGCTACGCTAACACGGTGCCGACGGGGACCCCATTCCCCGGCCCGCGTCAGCATCCAGGTGAAACATACTTCAGACGGCAACGGCTACGGCAACCGTCAGGCGCCGGGCTCGGTCGGGGATCCACGCTTTGCCAGTGATAGCAGGCGATCCGGCGTGTTCAGAGACGGGTCGCGCACAACAGCTTCCAGCAGGTCGTGGAGTGCCTTCCCGAGCGCGGGGCCGCTCAGACCGAGCTTCTGTAAGTCCGTTCCGTCCACCGCCAGGTCGCTCAGCTCCACGGGATCGCGATACGCGATTCGTAGCGCGCGGCGGTGTAGCGAGCTCACTGATGATGCCGTAGGAGCACCCTGCCCCGCTTCACGCTCGGCCCACCAGTGCGCGTCGGCCAGGCGGACAACGGAGGCAAAGCGCGTGCGACCGGCGACGGAGACCCAGCGGCGAATTTCGGCGTCCGTTGCACCCGCGGCCGACAGGAGCGACGAGCGCATTGGCGGCTCCAGCTTCGCCAGCGCGTCGAGCAGCGACGAAATCCACGACGCGGCCGCGTTCGAGAAGCGGAGCGCCTTCAACGTATTCCCGGAGCGGCCAGCAGGCGCCGCCGCGAGCAGCATGGCCACGCGCAGGAGCCGGCGCTGGGGGCGCGTTGCGAGAATGGGACGGCGGAGATGGTCAATGGCGCTGAGCTGCAGATCGGTCACACCGGCGAGATCAGGAACCAGCGTGCCGAATGCGCCGCTGTCCCGCCATTTCGCGAACGCGCCGCCCGGACACGGCACCTGATCCATCGTCTTCTCGATCTCCTGCCGCACGCGCTCGGGCGAGAGCCGCGGCATGTGCGGCGCGCTGTCCACGATGGCGGCCCACGTTTTCTTTTCGATCTCGAACCCGTAGCGCGCGGCGAAGCGGATCGCGCGCAAGGCGCGGAGGCGATCCTCCCGCATCCGGTCCTGCGGATCGCCCACGGCCCGGACGATCCCGGCGCGCAAATCTTTTTCGCCGTGAAACGGGTCGTGCACGACCTTGCGCGTCGGTGAATAAGCGACGGCATTGATGGTGAAGTCGCGCCGCGCGAGGTCCTCGTCGAGCGACGCACCGAACTCCACGACGGCGTGCCGGCCGTCGGTCTGCACGTCGCGCCGGAACGTGGTGACCTCGTGCATGACGTTGTGCTCGTCGAGCACGCCCACCGTGCCGAACTCGATTCCGACCGGCACCGTTCGCCGAAAGATCTTGCGGACCTGGTCGGGCGTTGCCGCCGTGGCAAAGTCCCAGTCCAGATGCTGCTCGCCCAGCATCGCGTCTCTGACCGCGCCACCAACGCACCAGGTCTCGTGGCCATTGTCCTCGAGCGTCTTCGCAATCTTCAGGACGGCGGGTGGGGGGTTGAGAGTCGTCATGGCTGGGTCGGTGCGGTGGCCCGCGACCGATGGGTGGACCCCCTCCGCCTCCTACGCTCGCAAACTGCGCTCGCTATCACGGAGGCTTCGGGGGCCCGCCCGCCGATCGTCGGCTCCGGCATAGGGGCGACCGCTGACGCACGACCCGCCGGCGGCTGAGCGCATGCCCGGGAGGGGACGCGAGTGCCGGACCCCCGACGCCCCCGTGATAGCGAGCGCAGTTTGCGAGCGTAGGGGGCGAAGGGGGTTCGGACTCGCGTCCCCCGCGCGCGAACATTCACGCTCACGCCCCGCCCAAAGACCCAAGCCTGACCATCGCTTCGCGAGCGAGCCGGTCGGCGTCCGCAGCGGACTCCGCAACGGCTTCGAACGCGTACGTGACCAGGGCGTCGGCCAGGAGAAGGTCGGGGGCCACGGCGGGCGTCTGGGGCTCGGCCTTGAGAACGCGCTCGAGCACGCGCTCACCCGCCTTGAGCAGCGCGCCCGGTGCGTTGGAGACAGGCAATGTCAATTCCGCGGCAAGCTCCGAGCGCACCGCGTCAGCGAGGGCGGCTGGAGGCGCGGGGTCGCGCGCGTCGAGCCACTCGCCGAGGGTCACTTGGCGGCCGCGAGGTGGCGCCGAATCACGTCGGGGACGGTGGCGAGCAGCGCGGGGACGTCCACCGATTCGGGAAGGCCGGCCTGAGCCATGTGCGGCTTGCCGCCGCCACGCCCACCGGCGGCAGCGGCGATCTCCTTGAGCACGTTGTCGGCGCGGACACCGCGACCGCGGAGGTCGTCGCTCACGACGGTCAGCAGTGTGCGCTTGCCGTCGCCGAGCGTGGCGATGAGCACGGCAGCGCCGGTGCCCATGCTCTCGCGGAGCGAATCGCCGATCGCCTGCAGCGTTTTCAGATCGGACGCTTCGACGGACGACGCGATCACGCGCACGCCGTCAATAGTCTGCGCACTCTCGATCAACGCGCCCGCACCGTCCGACTTCGTGTCGGCGCCGGTACCACCGGAGCGACGCGCTTCGGCGAGCAGGCGGTCCGATTCCTTTGATTTCTCGACCAGCGCCTGCACGCGCTTTACCACCGCGCCCGGCTGCGCGCGGACGAGCCGCTCGACTTCCGCCAGCTCGCGCTCCTTTGTCAGCATCATCTCGAATGCGAGCGGCCCCGTCACCGCCTCGACCCTGCGCACGCCAGCCGCGACTCCCGTCTCGCCGGCGATCCGGAACAGTCCGATCTCCGCCGTGTTGCGCACGTGCGTGCCGCCGCACAGCTCCGTGGATACGCCGGGAACCTTCACCACGCGCACGACGTCGCCGTACTTCTCGCCGAACAGCGCCATCGCGCCTTCGGCGATCGCGTCGGCGTACCGCCTCTCCTCGAACTTGAGCGGCGTCGCGGCGAAGATCGCGCGATTCACCTGCTGCTCGACCGCGGCGATCTGCTCCGGCTGCATCGGGCCGTTGTGCGTGAAGTCGAACCGCAGCCGGTCGGGCGCGACGAGCGAGCCGGCCTGATGCACGTGCTCGCCGAGCACCGCGCGCAGCGCGGCGTGCAGCAGGTGGGTGGCCGTGTGGTTGCGCTCGGTGTCGAGCCGCCGCTCCCGCGGAACGCGCGCGGTCACGGGACCGAAGCGGAAATCACCCTCGATCTTCCCCGCCACGGCGATCCGCCCCTCAACCCGACGAACTTCATCCACATCGAGGCGCCAGCCGTCACCAATCACTTCACCAGCATCGGAGATCTGGCCGCCTGATTCGGCGTAGAACGGCGTCTCGCGGAGGACAAGCGCGGCTCTATCGCCGCTGAGAATTTTTCTGGCCACTACTTCGGTCGCCACCTCGGTCGCGGTGTAGCCGGCGAAGGTGGACGGAGGGAGCCGGGAACCTGCGCGGGGAGCTTCCAGCGGTTCGCTGCCAGCTTCGGGCTGTGCGGAACCCGGGGAAGCGGGAATGTCGGGGAGCCCGTACTCGGCCGTGCGCGCACCGACATCGATCTCCTGCGCCGGGCGGATCTCCCAACCCTCGGAGAGGTCGTCGCCGCCGGAGACGGCAATCTTTTTCGACTTTCTTTCCTGCTGCGACTGCGCGCGCTGCGCGCCGAGCGCGCGGTCGAAGCCGGCAATGTCCACGGTGTAGCCGCGCTCCGCGGACATGAGCTGCGTCAGGTCGATCGGAAAGCCGAACGTGTCGTACAGCTTGAAGGCGTCCTCGCCCGAGATCGTTCCCTTGATCCCGGTCGAGCCCTGCGTGGTCGAGCGCGGCGCGAGTTCCTCGAAGCGGCGCATGCCGCCTTCGATGGTCGCGAGGAAGCGCTCCTCTTCCGCGCGCGTCGTGTCCACGATGTGCTTGCGGCGCTGGCGCAGCTCCGGGTACGCGTCGCCCATGGACGCAATCACGGCTTCGACCGCGGCGTGCAGCACCGGACGGTTCACGCCGAGCAGCCAGGCGTTGCGGACCGCGCGGCGAAGGATGCGCCGCAGCACGTAGCCGCGGCCTTCGTTGGACGGGAAGACACCGTCGGCGAGCAGGAACGCCACCGCGCGCGCGTGGTCGGCGATGACGCGGTGCGACGCGTAGTTGCCCTTCGACCTCGAATCAATCCCGCTGCTCGCCGTCGTCGCCAGCTCGAACTCGCCGCCGCGCGGATCGTATTGCACGCCGGTCTCCTTCGACACGGCGGCGATGATCGGCGCGAATAGATCGGTGTGGAAGTTGTTGGTCTTGCGCTGCAACGCGGCGGCGACTCGCTCGAGGCCCATGCCGGTGTCAACCGACGGCTTCGGCAGCGGCACGAGCGTTCCGTCCGCCTGCTTGTCGTACTGCATGAAGACGAGGTTCCAGATCTCCAGGAAGCGCCCCGCCTCCGCGCCCTCGACGAACGCGTCCTGTGAGAACTCCGCGCGATCCAGCTCGGTCCACTCGCCGGTCGCACCCTCCGGAAATTCCCAGTCGTCGGCGATGTGCGCGAGATCAACGTAGATCTCGGAGCACGGTCCGCACGGGCCGGTGTCGGCCATCTGCCAGAAGTTGTCCCTGTCGCCGAGCCCGTAGATGCGCGACGGCGCGAGCCCGGTGATCTCGGTCCACAGCACGCGCGCGTCGTCGTCGGTGTGGTGCACCGTGACGCGGAGATGCTTCGGGTCGAGCTTCAGCTCGACGGTGAGGAACTCCCAGGCGAAGCGGATGGCGTCGCGCTTGAAGTAATCGCCGAAGGAGAAGTTGCCGAGCATCTCGAAGAACGTGTGGTGCCGCGCGGTGTGGCCGACCTGCTCGAGGTCGTTGTGCTTGCCGCCAGCGCGCACGCATTTCTGCGACGACGCGGCGCGGCGCGACCCGCCCGGCGGCTCGGTGGCGCCAAGGAAGACTTTCTTGAACGGCACCATGCCGGCGTTGACGAACAGCAGCGTCGAGTCGTCCACGGGCACGAGCGAGGCACTCGGCTGCACAATGTGCCCGTTGCGCTCAAAGTACTCGAGAAAAGCGTTCCGAATCTCAGCCGACTTCATGCGCCAAATGTAAGTGAGTTTTGGGTTGTCGGTCGTGAGGTTGCTGGGTACGGTGCGCGGCGGCCCGCGACGGTGGAGATCGGCTTACCCACGCACGAACTGCGTCAGTAAGGAGTAGTCGCCTGCATCTGCGTGCTGGAGAGCGGCGGGCGACCCCAGGACTGGAGCAGCAGATCGGTCGCGAGACGAGCGTGGCGGCCGTTGCCGTTCGGCCACGGGTGAATGTGAACCAACTCGTGATGAAATCGCAGCGTGGTTTCGTCCGCTGCCGTTCTACTCAATCCCAGATCTTACGAGTGCGACCTATGAACCCGAACTCGGCATCCGCCAGCGATTGCGCGACCCCGGTGTCCTGCGCCTCCAACCGCATGCTGTGAACGATCCGGTTCCGCTCCTCGCTCGCCTTCCGCCTGGCCTGTTCTTCGACTGCGCGCTGTAGTCCGGTCCGCGGAACGAACGCGATCCGCAAATCGCAGTCGAGCGCCTCGGCCGCTTTGCGCAGGCTCCCGACCGTGGCAGTGCTGGCAGCGTCCCTTTTCTCGAGGGCAGACACCGAGGCAGCCCTCATTCCTAGCCGGCGGGCTAGCTGAGCCTGGGTCATTCCCAAAGCCGTTCGGATCGTATAAACCCAGCCCCGGGGCGGAGTCTCCAGCGAGCCGACGGGAGCATCCCGCTGAACCCGGGAATCCAATTGCTTTCGTTGGAGCGCCAGGAACTCAGGCGCGGCTTCTCTCTGGCGAGGAGACATAGCTTATAGATTGAATTAATAAGATAATAATACTCTCTATAAGCTATATACATTCTGAATTAAATCAAGCCATAGTCTTATTTTACGGCCTAACCCGCGCCACGACTCGCTTTATGTCATCCAGGTCGTAGCCACGACGCGCAAGGAAGGCGAAAAGGCGCTGCCGGGCGACGCGGGGGTCGAGGCCGGTGAGGGTTTGCAACTTCTTGCGCGCCACCTTCTCGATCGCGGCCGCGGCGTCTACATCCTCCGTCTCGACCACGCGGGCGATCGCGTCCTGCGCGACGCCGGCGGCTATGCCCTTGCGCACCAAAAGCTGCCCCACGCGCCGGCGCGACGCGCTCTCGTTCACGAGCTTCCCCCTCGCAAATCGCTCGGCGTACGACGCGTCGTCGAGAAGGCCGGAGCGCTCGAGCCGCTCGATAGTCGCGGCTACGTCCTCGGGCGAATACTCCCGCTGCACGAGCTTCCGGCGCAGGTCGCGCACCGTGTAGCTCCGCGCAGTAAGCAGGCGCAGCGCGTACTCGTGTGGCGAGCTTTGCGGGCGCGGAGGGGCGTCGGCATCCGTCCGCGGTCGGCCGTAAGGTCGTCGGCCGGGGCTCACGGACGGAACAGCACGTAGTTCGTGGCGGGCGTGCTCATCGACGCTCGCCGGCGGCCGGGGCCGTGTTCGGGACGACCGCGGCCTTCGTCTGGGCGTC